>NZ_JBRJGE010000001.1:0-1032505 GCF_052983595.1 Psychroserpens sp. BH13MA-6
GTTGGATCACTTGGATCATCACTATCATCTGTGATACTATTGCCTGCTGGGTCATTACCACTAGCAGTCGCTTGGTTGGTAACCACACCTGCATCAATATCAGCTTGTGTAATAGCGTAGGTAGCAGTGTAAACAATCGTACCTGCACCTACAGCTAAATCCTCAAGATCAGCATCACCATCTAAGTCTGCTCCGCCACTTACATATACTGGTATTGGTAAGGTTCCTGTTCCAGTAAAATCTGCAGCGTCTTCAGAAACTGTCACATCGAACAATGTAGCGTCTCCTGTATTACTAATCGTATAAGTATAAGTAATGATATCACCAACACTTACCACACCATCAGCTCCTAAGTCTAGATTGCTTGTCTTGGTAAGCGACATTGATGGGTTCTGTGGAATAACCGTATCTGTTGGATCATCATCACTGGTTGGATCACTTGGATCGTCACTATCATCTGTGATACTGTTACCTGCTGGATCATTACCATTAGCAGTCGCTTGGTTGGTAACCACACCTGCATCAATATCAGCCTGTGTAATAGCATAGGTAGCTGTGTAAACAATCGTACCTGCACCTACAGCTAAATCCTCAAGATCTGCATCACCATCTAGGTCTGCTCCGCCACTAACATACACTGGTGTTGGTAAAGTTCCTGTTCCAGTAAAATCGGCTGCGTCTTCAGTGACACTTAGGTCAAATAAGGTCACATCGCCTGTGTTGCTAATCGTATAAGTATAAGTAATAACATCACCAACACTTACCACACCATCAGCACCTAAATCTAGGTTGCTTGTCTTGGTAAGAGACATTGATGGGTTCTGTGGAATAACCGTATCTGTTGGATCATCATCACTGGTTGGATCACTTGGATCATCACTATCATCTGTGATACTGTTACCTGCTGGATCATTACCACTAGCAGTCGCTTGGTTGGTAACCACACCTGCATCAATATCAGCCTGTGTAATAGCATACGTAGCTGTGTAAACAATCGTACCTGCACCTACAGCTAAGTCCTCAAGGTCTGCATCACCATCTAAGTCTGCTCCGCCACTTACATATACTGGTGTTGGTAAAGTTCCTGTTCCGGAAAAGTCGGCTGCGTCTTCAGTGACCGTCACATCAAAAAGGGTGACACCTCCTAAGTTACTGACCGTATAAGTATAAGTAATAATATCACCAACACTTACCACACCATCAGCACCTAAGTCCAAACTACTTGTTTTGGTCATATTAATTTCAGAACATAAGCTAACTGTTGGATCTGTTGAACTCACATCATTTTGTTGTAAGCTATTGTTGGAAACATCCTGCGGAACACCATTGGCATCTACATTATCACCTAAACTATCATCACCATCTAAATCTGAAATCGTATAGCCACCATCTCCTTCAAGAGCATCAGGACATCCATCATTATCACTATCTGAATCCAAATAATCAGGCGTACCATCATCATCGGTGTCCGGATCTGTAGTTTGCGGATCTACAAAATTTGTAGCGCAATCAAATAAAACACTATGGTAACGAACAAGGTCGCTAATAGGATTCGTAGCAACCACTCCTAATCTAAAAGTATAACTCGAGAAGTTATTATAGCTCGCGGTAATATTTAAAAATGGATTCGCATTGGAAGATCCAGGATAATTAACATTACCTGATGTCGCCACCAAGAAGTTAGGTTCTGAATCTATTGTAATCGTTGTTGGATTATCAAGAACATAACTCACAGGGTATGGCAATCTATTTCTTTCAAATAAATCCAAATCTCCATCCATATCGTTATAACCTACGAATACTTCTGAGAAACTTACAGGAATTGTAGTTCCTGCTTGAACCAATTGAATATTATATTCCACATAACCTTCTTCTCCAGCATTTAAATATTCAATTCTTGACCCAGGTTTAAAGTATTCTGGATCGGAAAAATTATCATCTAAAATATCTACAACTGCATTATTAAATTCAACTAAAGTTACCAAGGCATCTGTTCCAGCTGTAACATTAGCGAATCGAAACACTTCACCTTCCAATAATGTAGCAACATTGCCATCACCAGATTCTTCAGTAGCGATAGCACTAAAATCAAATACTGTCTGACTTCCACACAAAGGCGGAGCACTAATCGTTTCTCCTCTTTCATCAGCATCTAAAAGACCATCATTGTCATCATCGTCATCGCAGCCATCAGGCACTAAATCACCATCGGCATCAGCGTTATCATCTGAACCTGGACAAATATCTGCAGCATTAATGACGCCATCACCATCACAATCATTAGTTGGGAAATCGGTACATGCCCCAATCACAATAGATACTTGAGCTGTATCACAAACTAGGGAGTCAATTTCAAGACAAATTTGATATTCAATAGTATAAGTTCCTGGTAAACTATTAGCAGGTATATTGATGGTGCCATTTGTATTTATTGTGACACCTGATAAGCCACCATCATTACTGATATTTATATTGTTTGAAATATTTGCATCTGTTGCAGCTACACCATTGGCCAAATCGGTACCATTACCATTATCGGCAAAAACGCTTGTTGTGGCACCACCTACTTGTGGATTAAAAATAGTTGCCGTAAAATCATCATCCTCTGCAGAAATACTTGGATCCACTTCGATAGTCACATCTGCTGTATCACAAATGGTAGGATCCACTTCCAAGCAGATTTGGTAAGTCACTGTGTAAGTTCCAGCAGTGCTTCCAGCCGGAACATCTATAGTACCATCGGTATTGATGGTGACGCCTGTTAATCCGCCATCATTCGTAATACTGATATTATCTGAAATATTTGCATCCGTAGCTGCGACACCATTGGCCAAATCAGGACCATTGCCATTATCGGCAAAAACACTTGCTGTTGTACCTCCCGCGACAGCATCTATTGGTGCTCCACTAAAATCATCATTCTCTGCAGAAATACTTGGATCCACTTCGATAGTCACATCTGCCGTATCACAAATGGTTGGATCCACCTCCAAACAAATTTGGTAAGTCACTGTGTAGGTTCCTGCTGTGCTTCCAGCTGGAACATCGATGGTACCATCGGTATTGATTAAGACGCCTATTAATCCGCCATCATTCGTAATACTGATATTATCTGAAATATTTGCATCCGTAGCTGCGACACCATCGGCCAAATCCGTACCATTACCATTATCAGCAAAAACGCTAGCTGTTGTACCTCCTGCGACAGCATCTATTGGTGCTCCACTAAAATCATCATTCTCTGCGGAAATACTTGGATCTACTTCGATAGTCACATCTGCCGTATCACAAATTGTAGGATCCACCTCCAAACAAATTTGGTAAGTCACTGTGTAAGTTCCTGCTGTGCTTCCAGCCGGAACATCTATGGTCCCATCGGTATTGATGGTGACACCTGTTAAACCGCCGTCATTCGTAATACTGATATTATCGGAAATATTCGCATCGGAAGCTGCGACACCATCGGCCAAATCGGTACCATTACCATTATCGGCAAAAACACTTCCTGTTGTACCTCCCGCGACAGCATCTATTGGTGCTCCACTAAAATCATCATTCTCTGCGGAAATACTTGGATCTACTTCGATAGTCACATCTGCCGTATCACAAATGGTAGGATCCACCTCCAAACAGATTTGGTAAGTCACTGTGTAAGTTCCAGCAGTGCTTCCAGCCGGAACATCTATGGTTCCATCGGTATTGATGGTGACGCCTGTTAAACCGCCATCATTCGTAATACTGATATTATCAGAAATATTCGCATCCGTAGCTGCGACACCATCGGCCAAATCGGTACCATTACCATTATCAGCAAAAACGCTGGTGGTTGTACCTCCTGAAACAGCATCTATTGGTGCTCCACTAAAATCGTCATTCTCTGCGGAAATACTTGGATCCACTTCGATAGTCACATCTGCTATATCACAAATGGTAGGATCAGATTCCAAACAGATTTGGTAAGTCACTGTGTAAGTTCCTGCGGTGCTTCCAGCCGGAACATCTATAGTTCCATCGGTATTGATGGTGACGCCTGTTAAACCGCCATCATTCGTAATACTGATATTATCTGAAATATTTGCATCGGTCGCTGCGACACCATCGGCCAAATCGGTACCATTACCATTATCAGCAAAAACGCTTGTGGTGGTACCTCCTGCGACAGCATCTATTGGCGCACCACTGAAATCATCATCTTCTGCAACAACCGTTGCCTCAACTTCAATAGTCACATCTGCCGTATCACAAATTGTAGGATCCACCTCCAAACAAATTTGATAAGTGACTGTGTAGGTTCCTGCGGTGCTTCCGGCTGGGACATCGATGGTCCCATCGGTATTAATTGAAACGCCTGTTAATCCGCCATCATTCGTAATACTGATATTATCGGAAATATTCGCGTCTGTAGCCGATACAAAATCTGCATCGTCAGCGCCATTACCATTATCGGCAAAAACACTCGCAGTCGAACCGCCAAGAGCACCAATAATAGGTGTTCCACTAAAATCATCATCTCTGGCAATAATTCTATTACATGCGCTATCATCTGAAGCATCTAATACTGCAGCTGAAGTTGCTTGCGCATAAGAATTACCTCCTAAATCTGTTGGAATACCTTGGGCGTTTACTTGTCCTTCATCAACATCCGCCAAGTTATCACTCGTTGTTAAGTCAGAAGGAATAAATCCACCTGCGGCTTCAATAGCATCGGGACAACCATCATTATCACTATCCGTATCGAAGTGATTCGGAATGCCATCGCCATCGAAATCGTATACATCAGGAATGCCGTCGTTATTAGCATCTACATAGCTCGTGGTGCTTCCATCACTACTAATATTGTCATCAAATATATCCTTCCAATTAGGGATGTTATCGCCATCCTCATCACCATCAGGATCATTACCATTAGCTTCATCCGTATCTAAAATACCATCATTATCATCATCTAAATCCGTATCATCAAATTCACCATCACCATCATTATCAGGCTGTTCAATAGCATCTAGAGTTATTGAAATTTGAACAGATTCCCACGCAGTGGCGTCAAATGGCGTCCCTGGTGCATTATTCCCTGGTTGAAATATCAAGGCTTCAGATACTGTTGAAGCGTAAAATCTAATTTTTGTAGTTTCCCAAGAATCTTGTGTCACACTTGGTTTGAACTGACTCGGATTTGTTCCTATCTGATATCGAAATGCATCAAGATATAATTGCGCATAACCAGCAGATAACCAGCTTCCAGAGTATACTGTTACTTCATACAAGCGGCCTGGAATTAACCCTGTCATCGTTGTTGAAACCGTTTCTTCAAAGCCAGATGGTCCAAGATCTCTCAACGACAACCATGATGTATGACCATTTGGTGGAAGTGGAATAGGTTGGGCATCCCAAGAACCAACAGACGATGCATTCACGGAATCAGAAACATCTGGTGTTCCTCCAGCATCCACCCAACCAGTAGGTGCGCAATTAAAGCAGTTCTGACTACCTACGGCATCCGTCGTGTTACCTGTTTGCGGTATTGATTGTCCATACGTTAATGAAACCATCAAAAACGCTCCAATAAATGAAATGAATTTTAAAAACGAGAATCGAGTAAAGATTTTCATATATGCTCAGTGTAAATTATTTATCGTTTAACTGATTACCATGAATCAATTCACACTAAACAAACACATATGGATAAAACAAAAAAAACCTTGTTATATGCGACACATATAACTACAGGTTTGTCTTATGTTTTGTAGGTTCAAAATAGTGCTATTAATCTTCTTATTATGGAAAACCATAAAGGGCAATCATTACACAATATTAGGAATTCTTATTAAGAATCATTTAACAAGTATTTTCTTTTTCGTTTATGTTTTAAAATAATCGATGAAATACTCAATAAAAATCTTTATCGGTATTAATTGCACTTTAACAATGCTCAATAAAAACAGCTTCAAATCAATTACTTAACACCTTTCTAACAAAACGAAATTAGATTATAATGTCTTGCGAATATCAATTATATTTGCACCCACTTACAAAATCTATGAGCTTTACAAAAGAAATCAACAGACGACGAACCTTCGGAATTATCTCCCATCCTGATGCTGGAAAAACCACATTGACTGAAAAATTATTATTATTTGGAGGTGCCATTCAAGAGGCTGGTGCTGTAAAAAGTAATAAAATTAAAAAAGGTGCTACGAGTGACTTTATGGAAATTGAAAGACAGCGTGGTATCTCTGTCGCGACCTCGGTTTTGGCTTTTGAATATGATGGTATTAAAATTAATATTTTAGACACGCCTGGTCACAAGGATTTTGCGGAAGACACGTTTAGAACACTTACTGCGGTTGATAGTGTCATCGTAGTTATTGACGTTGCCAAAGGTGTTGAGGAACAAACTGAAAAACTCGTGGAAGTTTGTAGGATGCGTAACATTCCTATGATTGTTTTCATCAATAAAATGGACCGTGAAGGTAAGGATGCCTTTGATTTATTAGATGAAATTGAGCAAAAATTAGGCTTGAAAGTTGTGCCTTTAAGTTTTCCAATTGGTATGGGTTATGACTTCAAGGGAATTTATAATATATGGGAAAAGAATATCAACCTATTTAGTGGTGATAGTCGAAAAGACATCGAAGAGACCATTGAAATTTCAGATCTAAATTCAGAAGAATTAGATCGGCTAGTTGGAGATAAAGCAGCTCAAACATTGAGAGATGAGATCGAATTGGTGGAAGGTATTTACCCAAAATTTGATAAAGACGCCTATTTAAATGGTCAGTTGCAACCCGTGTTCTTTGGCTCTGCCTTAAACAATTTTGGCGTTAGGGAATTGTTGGATTGTTTTGTCGAAATTGCACCGAAGCCAAGACCGAAGCACAGTGAAGAGCGCTTAGTGAAACCTGAAGAAGATAAGTTTACAGGATTTGTATTTAAAATTCACGCTAATATGGATCCTAACCACAGGAATCGTTTAGCTTTTATTAAAATTGTGTCTGGAGAATTCAAAAGAAATACACCTTATCTTCATGTAAGGCACAACAAAAAAATGAAATTCTCCAGTCCGAATGCCTTTTTTGCTGAAAAGAAAGAGATTGTAGACATATCCTATCCTGGAGACATTGTAGGCTTACAAGACACAGGAAATTTTAAAATTGGAGATACCTTAACTGAAGGTGAAGCATTAAATTACAAAGGTGTGCCTAGTTTTTCTCCAGAGCATTTTAGATATATCAACAATGCGGATCCTTTAAAATCTAAGCAATTATATAAAGGAATTGATCAACTCATGGACGAAGGAGTGGCACAGCTGTTTACACTTGAACTCAATGGCAGAAAGGTCATCGGTACTGTTGGTGCTTTACAATATGAAGTGATACAATACCGATTAGAGCATGAGTATGGTGCCAAATGTACCTATGAAAACTTAAATGTGCATAAAGCCTGTTGGATAGAGACTAAGGATAAAAAAAGTGACGAGTACAAGGATTTTCTGAGAGTCAAACAACGATTTTTAGCAAAGGATAAGCGCGGACAACTAGTATTTTTAGCTGATTCGCCGTTTTCTTTGCAAATGACACAACAGAAATATCCAAGTATTACCTTTCATTTTACTTCTGAATTTAACTAAAACCACCTTACCGTTCATCTAATAATTTGAAAATAATTTGTTTTTTGTCGATGTTTTTATACTTTTAATCGTTGATTAAGTAACGAGAACGTTTTCGTTTTCTAAATTTAATGACGATTAAAACCCCAAAATTGATCTACTCATGGAAACAAATCCTAATGTTTTCAGTAATAGCGATATTACTGTAACCTACAATCCGTGTAAGTGCATAAACGCTGAGCGTTGTGCTAAAGAACTTTCAAATGTTTTCCGTCAATCTGTCATTCCTTGGATAGATTTAGATGGTGCATCCACCAAAAAAATTATGAAGCAAGTTAAGAAGTGCCCATCAGGCGCCTTGCAGTGTCACTCAAATAAAGAAGTGGCTTAATGATTTTTATTGCCCTAAAATTGCTGTACAACTTTCTCAGAAATAAGTATATGCAAAGAGACAAGCTCGCTAAAGTAGCTTAACAAGAACTTTTATTCGGTTGAAGCATTCCGAAATAACTAACCATGCTTGACTACACTATTTCGAAAAAAGCCCTTGATACTTAAAACGTACCAAGGGCTTTTTAATAATACTATGCCTGACCTGTTGGTCCAAAATTCAACGGTATTGGAGCCTGTTCATAGTCTTTGATCTCTCCATGTGCTTTTTCGAATCGTTGCACATTGTCTCCTAATGCTTTCAATAAGCGTTTGGCGTGTTGTGGTGTTAGAATGATTCTGGATTTTACTTTGCTTTTAGGCGTTCCAGGCATAATGCTAACAAAATCAACAACAAATTCGGATACCGAATGATTGATAATTGCAAGATTCGAATACGTACCTTCCGCAATTTTTTCATCTAACTCTATATTGATTCCTGGTTTTTTCGGTTTATTATCTTCTGCCATAATAGTTTGTTTTAGTCTTAGTATTTAAAATAAAATCCCGTTGATAACGGGATTTTATTAGTATTTATAGATTTGAATTATAAAAATTCGATGATTCTATGACATCTAAAATCCGTTAGTTATAATTCATTTCTTCTTTTGCTTTCATCATTTCATTGAATTCTTCTTTAGAACCTACGATGATGTTATCAAACTTTCTAACACCTGTTCCAGCAGGAATTCTATGTCCGACAATCACATTCTCTTTCAATCCTTCAAGATCATCTACTTTCGCATTCACAGCTGCTTCATTTAGTACTTTAGTCGTTTCCTGGAAGGAAGCCGCAGAAATAAATGATTTTGTCTGTAATGATGCTCTTGTAATTCCTTGTAAGATTGGCGTTGCCGTAGCAGGTTGAGCATCTCTCGCAGTCACAAGCGCCTTATCCTCTCTACGTAAAATGGAATTCTCGTCTCTTAACTCTCTCGAAGTTAAGATTTGACCAGCTTTCAAGTTTTCAGAATCTCCAGCATCTTCAACTACTTTCAATCCGAAAATCTTATCATTTTCTTCAATGAAATCAGATTTATGTACCAATTGATCCTCTAAGAAAATAGTATCTCCAGAATCAATAATTCGTACCTTTCTCATCATTTGTCTAACGACCACTTCAAAGTGCTTATCGTTAATCTTCACACCTTGTAATCGATACACTTCCTGAACTTCATTAACCAAGTACTGTTGTACAGCTGCTGGGCCTTTGATATTCAAAATATCATTTGGTGTAATCGAACCATCAGACAATGGCATACCCGCTTTTACATAATCATTTTCCTGAACTAGAATTTGATTAGATAATTTCACTAAGTATTTCTTCACTTCACCAAGTTTCGACTCAATGATGATCTCGCGATTACCTCTTTTTATTTTTCCGAAAGATACCACACCATCAATCTCACTTACCACAGCTGGGTTAGAAGGGTTACGTGCTTCAAACAATTCTGTTACACGTGGAAGACCACCTGTGATATCACCTGCTTTAGCCGATTTTCTTGGGATTTTAACTAAGATTTTACCAACCTTAATTTTCTCACCATCGTCTATCATAAGGTGAGCTCCAACTGGTAAGTTATACGAACGTATCGTTTCACCTTTAGAATCTTCAATATGAAGCGTAGGAATCAATTTCTTGTTTCTAGATTCAGAGATAACTTTCTCTTGGAAACCAGTTTGTTCATCAATTTCTACTTGATATGTGACCCCTTGTTCGATGTTTTCGTACTTCACTTTACCAGCGAATTCAGAAATAATCACACCGTTGTATGGATCCCATTGGCAAATCACATCACCTTTCTTCACTTTATCTCCAGGTTTCACGTAAATAAATGAACCGTAAGGGATATTATTAGTACTTAAAGTAATACCTGTTTTGGCATCAACCAACTTCAATTCTGAAGTTCGAGAAATAACCACATCTACATTATTACCTTCACTATCTGTACTTTTCACTGTTTTCAGATCTTCAATCTCAGCAATTCCATCGAATTTAACAGTCAATTTATTTTCTTCTGAAATGTTACCAGCAATACCACCTACGTGGAATGTACGAAGTGTCAACTGCGTTCCTGGTTCTCCAATAGATTGTGCGGCTACGACACCAACAGCTTCTCCTCTTTGAACCATCTTACCTGTGGCAAGATTTCGACCGTAACACTTAGAACAAATACCTTTTTTGGCCTCACATGTTAATGCAGATCGCACTTCAACTGAGTCTAAAGCAGAGGCTCCAATTCGTTTTGCAATCGCATCATTTATATGTCCACCAGCTTCCACTAATAACTCTTCAGTTAACGGATCATAAACATCGTTCAATGATGTACGACCAACGATTCGAGCTTCTAGGGTTTCAATGATCTCTTCATTTTTCTTCAATGGCGTTACATCAATACCTCTCAACGTTCCACAATCTTCAGTATAAATAATCACATCTTGTGAAACATCTACCAAACGACGTGTTAAGTAACCAGCATCGGCCGTTTTAAGGGCTGTATCGGCAAGACCTTTACGTGCACCGTGCGTTGAGATAAAGTACTCTAAAATTGAAAGTCCTTCCTTAAAGTTAGAAAGAATTGGGTTTTCAATAATCTCACCACCACCTGCATTCGATTTTTTAGGTTTCGCCATTAATCCACGCATACCTGTTAACTGACGAATCTGTTCTTTAGATCCACGAGCTCCAGAATCAAGCATCATAAACACGGAGTTAAATCCTTGTTGATCCTCACGAATACGTTTCATTGACAATTCCGTCAATTCAGCATTGGTAGATGTCCAGATATCAATAACTTGGTTGTAACGCTCATTATTCGTTATCAATCCCATGTTATAGTTACCCATAATGTTATCAACCAAGCCATTGGCCTTATCAATCATATCTTGCTTTTCAGCTGGAATAATGATATCACCTAAACTAAAAGACAATCCACCTTGGAAGGCAAATTTATAACCTAAAGTTTTGATCTCATCAAGGAATGCCGCTGTCTCAGGTACACTTGTTACTTTAAGAATACCGTGAATGATATCTCTTAAAGATTTCTTTGTTAATACCTCATTGATATATCCTGCAGCTTCAGGTACTTTTTCGTTAAAAAGCACACGACCTACAGTCGTTTCAATAATTTGAGTAGTCAACTCGCCTTCTTCATTAAAGTCTTTTGTACGTACCTTGATACCAGCATTCAAATCTACTTTCTTCTCGTTGTAAGCAATAGTTACTTCTTCAGGAGAATAGAAGGTTAACCCTTCACCTTTTACGGTGTAAGTCTCATCCGTTTTACGTAGTTTGGTCATGTAATATAGACCAAGTACCATATCTTGAGAAGGTACCGTTACTGGAGAACCATTTGCAGGATTCAAAATGTTATGTGATGCCAACATTAATAGTTGCGCTTCCAAAATCGCTTCTGGTCCTAATGGTAAATGCACCGCCATTTGATCACCATCGAAATCGGCGTTAAACGCCGTACATACTAATGGGTGTAATTGGATTGCTTTACCTTCAATTAGTTTCGGTTGAAATGCCTGAATACCCAATCTGTGTAATGTAGGGGCACGGTTTAAGAGTACTGGATGTCCTTTCAAGACATTCTCCAAGATATCCCAAACCACAGGTTCTTTTCTATCTATAATTTTCTTAGCAGATTTAACCGTTTTTACAATCCCTCTTTCGATCAGTTTTCTGATGATGAAAGGCTTGTAAAGTTCAGCAGCCATATTCTTTGGCAATCCACACTCAAATAATTTCAATTCTGGTCCAACAACAATTACCGAACGTGCGGAATAATCGACACGCTTACCTAGTAAGTTTTGACGGAAACGACCTTGCTTACCTTTTAAGGAATCAGATAATGATTTTAATGGTCTATTAGAATCTGTCTTAACAGCAGAAGCCTTACGAGTGTTATCAAATAATGAATCTACTGATTCTTGCAACATACGTTTTTCATTACGAAGAATTACTTCTGGTGCTTTAATTTCAACTAAACGCTTTAAACGGTTGTTACGGATAATAACACGACGGTATAAATCATTTAAATCTGAGGTTGCAAATCGTCCACCATCCAATGGCACTAGAGGTCTTAATTCTGGTGGAATAATTGGAATAGCCTTCATGATCATCCACTCTGGTTTATTCTCTCTATTTGCGTTAGAATCTCTAAAGGCCTCAACTACTTGCAAACGCTTTAAAGCTTCCGTTTTACGTTGTTTAGATGTTTCAGTATTTGCTTTATGACGTAATTCGAAAGACAATTCGTTTAAATCGATTCGCGATAACAATTCGATTAAACACTCAGCTCCCATTTTAGCAATAAACTTGTTAGGGTCTGTGTCATCCAAATGTCTATTTTCTTGAGGAAGGGACTCCATGATATTCAAGTACTCCTCTTCTGTAAGGAAATCCATTTTTTGTAATGGTTCTCCATCGGCATTCTTAGCTTCACCTGGTTGGATAACGACATATCTTTCATAATAGATAATCATATCCAATCGCTTAGAAGGTAAGCCTAATAAATAACCTATTTTGTTAGGTAATGAACGAAAGTACCAAATATGTGCGACTGGCACAACAAGGTTGATGTGTCCGACGCGATCACGACGTACTTTCTTTTCAGTAACTTCAACACCACAACGGTCACAAACGATACCTTTGTAACGTATTCTTTTATATTTACCGCAAGCACATTCAAAATCCTTTACGGGACCAAAAATACGCTCACAGAATAAACCATCACGTTCTGGTTTATGTGTTCGATAATTAATAGTTTCAGGTTTTAACACTTCACCACGAGATGCTGCTAAAACAGATTCTGGAGATGCCAAACCAATGGAGATTTTATTAAATCTCTGTACTGTATTCTTATCTTGTCTTCTTGCCATAATATTATGTGGTTACCGTAAGGACAGGTCGAAACCTGTCCTTACTAGCAAAATTTTTCAAATTATTCTTCTAATCTAATATCTAATCCTAAGCCTTTCAATTCGTGCATTAAAACGTTGAAAGATTCAGGTAGTCCTGGTTCTGGCATTGGCTCTCCCTTAACGATAGCTTCGTAAGTTTTAGCTCTACCTATAACATCATCAGATTTTACTGTTAAGATCTCACGTAAGGTACTAGAAGCGCCATATGCTTCAAGTGCCCAAACCTCCATCTCACCGAAACGCTGACCACCAAACTGTGCTTTACCACCTAGAGGTTGTTGCGTAATCAAAGAGTATGGTCCAATTGAACGAGCGTGCATCTTATCATCAATCATGTGTCCTAGTTTGATCATATAAATCACACCAACGGTTGCTGGTTGATCAAAACGATCTCCTGTACCACCATCATACAGATAGGTATGTCCAAATCTTGGTACACCTGCTTCATCTGTAAATTCGTTGATTTGATCTAAAGTAGCACCGTCAAAAATTGGGGTTGCATATTTGCGTCCTAATTTTTGTCCTGCCCATCCTAAAACCGTTTCATAAATCTGTCCGATATTCATACGAGATGGTACTCCTAATGGGTTCAACACGATATCAACTGGTGTTCCATCTTCTAAGAATGGCATATCTTCTTGACGAACGATACGAGCCACAATACCTTTGTTACCGTGACGTCCTGCCATTTTATCACCAACTTTTAGTTTACGTTTCTTAGCCACGTATACCTTCGCTAGTTTAATGATCCCAGCTGGTAGTTCATCACCTACAGAAATCGTAAACTTCTCACGTCTCAATGATCCTTGAAGATCATTCTCCTTAATTTTATAGTTGTGAATCAAATCAGCTACCAAAGAGTTTAAGTGATCATCGGTAGTCCATGTACCTGAAGTTAAATGCGTATAATCATCCACAGCATTTAACATTTTCAAGGTATACTTCTTACCTTTAGGAATGATTTCCTCTCCTAAATCATTATAAATACCTTGAGCAGTTTTACCATTGACAAGCGCAAATAATTTTTCAACTAAAACGGCTTGTAAATCGTCAAATTTCTTGTAATAGATATTTTCTAATGCTTCAATATCCTCTTTATCCTTAGCTCTTTTACGCTTGTCTTTAATAGCTCTTGAGAATAATTTCTTCTCAATTACAACACCATGTAATGATGGAGACGCTTTTAATGACGCATCTTTGACATCACCTGCTTTATCACCAAAGATGGCACGTAATAATTTTTCTTCTGGCGTAGGATCAGATTCTCCTTTAGGTGTAATCTTACCGATAAGAATATCACCTGGCTTGATTTCAGCACCAATTCTAATCATCCCGTTTTCATCAAGGTCTTTCGTAGCCTCTTCTGAAACGTTAGGAATATCATTAGTCAGTTCTTCATTACCTAATTTGGTATCTCTTACCTCTAATGAATACTCATCGATATGAATGGACGTAAATATATCGTCACGTACTACTTTTTCTGAAATCACAATCGCATCCTCGAAGTTGTAACCTTTCCATGGCATAAATGCCACTTTCATATTACGACCTAGTGCTAATTCACCATTTTCAGTAGCATAACCTTGGCAAAGTACTTGTCCTTTAACAACCTTATCACCTTTTGTTACAATAGGTTTCAAGTTGATAGACGTCCCTTGATTGGTTTTTCTAAACTTCACTAAAGGATAGGTTTTGGTATCGCTATCAAAACTAACCATAGCTTCCTCTTCCGTACGCTCGTACTTAATGACAATTTCATTAGCATCTACATACTCGACAACACCATTTCCTTCAGCATTTATCAACACTCTGGAATCTGACGCTACTTGACGTTCCAGTCCTGTTCCAACAATTGGTGCCTGCGGACGTAATAATGGTACGGCCTGACGCATCATGTTAGAGCCCATCAAGGCACGGTTCGCATCATCATGTTCCAAGAACGGAATAAGCGATGCAGAAATCGATGCAATCTGGTTTGGAGCTACATCTGTATAATCCACATTTGCTGGATCAATCACAGGGAAATCACCTTCCTGACGTGCAATAATTTTATCTTCTAGAATCTTACCTTTATCATCCACACTAATATTAGCCTGAGCGATCAACATATCTTCCTCTTCCTCGGCACTTAAATACGTTGGTGCGTTTTTAATATCAACAACACCACCTTCTGCTTTTCTGTAAGGTGTTTCGATGAATCCCATAGCATTCACCTTCGCGTATACTGATAGAGAAGAAATCAAACCAATGTTTGGTCCTTCAGGTGTTTCGATAGGACATAATCTTCCGTAGTGTGTGTAGTGAACGTCACGAACTTCAAATCCTGCTCTTTCTCTTGATAAACCACCAGGCCCTAATGCAGACAAACGACGTTTGTGCGTAATTTCAGCCAATGGATTGGTTTGATCCATAAATTGAGATAATTGGTTGGTTCCAAAAAACGAATTGATAACCGACGATAACGTCTTAGCGTTTATCAAATCAATTGGCGTAAATACCTCGTTATCACGAACGTTCATTCGTTCGCGAATCGTACGAGCCATACGCGCTAAACCAACACCGAATTGCGAAGATAATTGTTCACCAACTGTACGAACACGACGGTTAGACAAGTGGTCAATATCATCAATCTCCGCTTTGGAATTAATTAACTCAATTAAGTATTTTATGATGGTAATGATATCCTCTTTGGTAAGCACTTGCTTATCCATTCCAATATCAAGACCTAATTTTTTGTTCATTCTATAACGACCTACTTCACCTAAAGAGTAACGTTGATCAGAAAAGAATAATTTGTCAATGATACCACGAGCGGTTTCCTCATCTGGCGGCTCGGCATTACGTAATTGACGGTAAATATGTTCAACAGCTTCTTTTTCAGAGTTTGTTGGATCCTTTTGTAAGGTATTATGTATGATGGCGTAATCACCTTGCTGTGACGTTTCTTTGTGTAAAAGAATTGTTTTCACACCAGCCTCGAGGATTTCCTCGATATTATCTTTGTCGATAACCGTGTCACGATCTAATACAATTTCATTACGCTCGATGGATACCACTTCACCTGTATCTTCATCAACGAAATCTTCATGCCATGTATTTAATACACGTGCGGCAAGTTTACGATCGATGACTTTTTTAAGTCCAGATTTTGATACTTTAACTTCTTCAGCAAGATCAAAAATCTCTAAAATATCTTTATCACGTTCAAATCCGATAGCTCTAAATAAGGTTGTTACCGGTAATTTTTTCTTTCTGTCGATGTAAGCATACATCACCTGGTTGATATCTGTTGCGAATTCAATCCAAGATCCTTTAAAAGGAATAACCCTTGCAGAGTACAATTTCGTACCGTTGGCATGGAATGACTGACTAAAGAATACACCTGGAGATCTATGTAATTGGGAAACTACCACACGCTCTGCGCCATTGATACAGAAAGTTCCGCTAGGTGTCATGTAAGGGATGGTCCCTAAATATACATCTTGTACGATAGTCTCAAAATCTTCGTGTTCTGGATCTGTACAATATAATTTTAATCGTGCTTTTAATGGCACGCTATAGGTTAACCCTCTTTCTATACATTCTTCAATTGTGTATCGAGGTGGATCAATAAAATAATCCAAAAATTCTAATACGAATTGATTACGTGTATCCGTAATTGGAAAGTTCTCCATGAAGGTGTTATATAAGCCTTCATTTCCTCTTTCTTCTGATTTTGTCTCTAGCTGGAAAAAATCCTGGAAGGATTTTATTTGAATATCCAGGAAGTCCGGATACTCAGTTCTGTTTACTATGGAAGAGAAATTTAATCTTTCAGCTGTATTTGCTAACATCGATGAACGAGATTTTGATTAAAAAAATAACTAGTTTATTTGTGTACCTTTTTTATACACAAAAGGGTTTAGGTCATTCCGAGGATTTCGGAAGACCTAAACCATAATTTGTAGGTTAGTTAAGCTTACTTAAGCTCAACCTCTGCTCCTGCTTCTTCTAACTGAGCTTTAAGAGCTTCTGCTTCGTCTTTAGCAACACCTTCTTTGATTGGGCTTGGTGCTTCGTCTACTAAACCTTTTGCTTCTTTTAATCCTAAACCAGTTAATTCTTTAACTAATTTTACAACAGCTAATTTAGAACCACCTGCTGCTTTAAGGATTACGTCGAATTCTGATTTTTCTTCAGCGGCATCACCACCTGCTGCTGCTCCACCTGCTGCTACTGCAACAGCTGCTGCTGCTGGTTCGATACCATATTCGTCTTTTAATATTGTAGCTAATTCATTAACTTCTTTTACTGTTAAATTAACTAATTGTTCTGCGAAATCTTTTAAATCTGCCATTTCTATCGTTTTTAATAATTTTTAATAAATATAATTTGTTTAAGTGCGTACTTAGTTGTTTATCCTTCTTTCTCGGATAATGTTTTGATGATACCTGCTAATGTTCCACCACCTGATTTAAGTGCTGAAATAACATTCTTAGCTGGTGATTGTAACAAGGTTACAATTTCTCCAATCAATTCTTCTTTAGACTTGATATCGACTAACATGTCTAATTGATCATCACCAATGTATATCGCTTCTTCTATAAAAGCTCCTTTAAGCAAAGGCTTATCAGATTTTTTACGGAAGTTTTTGATAACTTTAGCTGGAGCGTTTCCAGTTTCAGAATACATTACAGAGGTATTACCTTTTAAAACTGAAGGAAGATCACCGAAATCTCTTTCAGAAGCTTCCATAGCTTTCGTTAATAATGTATTTTTAACTACGTTTAATTTTACGTTTGCTTTAAAACAAGCACGACGCAAATCTGAAGTGTTACCTGCATTTAATCCAGATATATCAGCGAGATAAATGTTTGTATTATCTGCTAACTGAGCAGTTAACTCTTCAATTACTTGTGATTTTTCTTCTCTTGTCATAATAATAAAGATTTAACTACTTATGCTATTTTTGTATCAATTGCAATACTTGGACTCATCGTGCTAGATATGAAAATACTTTTCATGTACACTCCTTTAGCAGCAGTTGGTTTCAACTTATTTAGAGTAGTTAACAATTCCATTGCATTGTCCTTAAGTTTATCAGCAGTAAATGATGCTTTACCTATTGGAGCGTGAACGATACCTGTTTTATCTACTTTAAAATCGATTTTACCAGCTTTAACTTCAGATACTGCTTTCGCAACATCCATAGTTACTGTTCCTGTCTTTGGATTTGGCATTAAACCTCTTGGACCTAATACTCTACCTAATGGACCTAATTTACCCATGATTGCTGGCATAGTAACGATAACGTCAACATCTGTCCAACCACCTTTGATTTTTTCTAGGTACTCATCTAATCCTACGTAATCAGCTCCTGCCGCCTTAGCTTCTTCCTCTTTGTCTGGAGTTACTAAAGCAAGAACTTTCATGTCTTTACCTGTTCCGTGGGGAAGGGAAACAACCCCTCTCACCATTTGATTAGCCTTACGAGGATCCACTCCAAGTCTTACAGCTAAATCAACAGAGGCATCGAACTTTGTATACGTGATTTCTTTTAATAATTCAGTCGCTTCTTCGATAGAATACAATCTATTCTTCTCTACTTTAGCTAAAGCGTCTTTTCTCTTTTTTGTTATTCTTGCCATTTCAAAAATTTTTAGTTAGGTGCTTCTCCACCTTTAACTGTGATTCCCATTGATCTTGCAGTTCCTGCAACCATCTTCATCGCAGAATCAACACTAAATGCATTTAAATCTTGCATTTTGTCCTCTGCAATAGCTTTCACTTGATCCCAAGTTACTTTTGCTACTTTCTTTCTGTTCGGTTCACCAGATCCTTTTTTTACTTTGGCCGCTTCCAATAATTGTACTGCAGCTGGAGGAGTTTTAATAACAAAGTCAAACGACTTGTCTTTGTAAACAGATATCACTACCGGAAGAACTTTACCAGGCTTATCCTGAGTTCTGGCGTTGAATTGTTTACAAAATTCCATGATATTAACTCCAGCAGCTCCTAAAGCGGGTCCAACCGGTGGCGACGGATTCGCAGCACCTCCCCGAACTTGTAATTTAACTACTTTACCTAATTCTTTTGCCATTTTAAAATTTTTAGTTTTGTATATCTCTTCATTTGGAAGCAAAAAAGATATACGATCTATATATGTAACAATTATTATACTTTATCAACTTGCATATAACTCAATTCTAATGGTGTTTTTCTTCCGAAAATCTTAACCATAACTTCAAGTTTACGCTTCTCTTCATTAATTTTCTCAATCGTACCGTCGAATCCATTGAAAGGACCGTCAATTACTTTAACAGTCTCACCAACCGTGTAAGGAATTGCTATATTTGCATCTGCATCCACAGCCAACTCATCTACCTTACCTAACATTCTATTCACTTCAGATTGTCTTAACGGCACAGGATCTCCTCCTTTTGTCTCGCCTAGAAACCCAATAACATTTGTAATTGATTTTATAATATGTGGAATCTCACCGCTTAAGTTAGCCTGAATCATAATGTAACCTGGAAAGTAAACACGCTCTTTGTTTATTTTTTTCCCATTACGAATCTGGATGACTTTTTCAGTTGGAACTAGTACTTGATCTACATAATCCTCTAAACCTAATCTTGAAATTTCATTTTCAATATAAGTTTTGATCTTATTTTCTTGACCACTTACCGCTCTAACGACGTACCACTTTTTATTTACATTAGTTTCAGACATGCTTCTTTCTGTTATCTTATGAAGTTAAATTAATTCAAAATAAGCCTTAATCACTTTACTAAAAACAGTATCAACTCCCCAAATAGCTAATGAGAATATGATAGAAAATACAGCCACTAAAACAGTTAAACTTTGTGCTTCTGACCATGTTGGCCAAGAGACATTGTTCTTTAACTCTCCAAAAGATTCTTTTATATAATTTACAATTCCTGCCATTTGATTATGTATTTGCACGGGTTGAGAGACTCGAACTCCCGACACCTGGTTTTGGAGACCAGTGCTCTACCAACTGAGCTAAACCCGTAAATATAAATCAAGGCGTCTTGCAAAAACAAGACACCTTAATTAATATTTATTTAATAAATATTTAGTCTAAAATTTCAGTAACCTGACCTGCACCTACTGTTCTACCACCTTCACGGATTGCGAAACGTAAACCAACGTTCATTGCAATTGGTTGAATTAATTCAACTGTAATAGTAAGGTTATCTCCAGGCATTACCATTTCAACACCATCAGGAAGCGCAATGTTTCCAGTTACGTCAGTTGTACGTACGTAAAACTGTGGACGGTAGTTATTGTGGAATGGTGTGTGACGTCCACCTTCTTCTTTTTTCAAGATATAAACCTCAGCTTTAAATTTAGCGTGTGGTGTTACAGATCCTGGCTTAGTAATTACCATACCTCTAGAGATTTGAGTTTTCTCAATACCTCTTAATAAGATACCAGCGTTATCTCCAGCCTCACCTCTATCAAGGATTTGACGGAACATCTCGATACCTGTAATAGTAGAGTTTAATTTTTCAGCACCCATACCAATGATCTCAACTGGATCACCTGTATTAGCAACACCTGTTTCGATACGACCTGTAGCAACAGTTCCACGACCAGTAATTGAGAATACATCTTCAATAGGCATTAAGAATGGCTTGTCCATATCACGTACTGGCTCTTCAATCCAGTTATCAACAGCTTCCATTAATTCCATTACTGTATCTACCCATTTTTGCTCACCGTTAAGTGCGCCTAAAGCAGAACCAGCAATTACAGGACCATTATCTCCATCGTACTCGTAGAAAGACAATAAATCTCTGATTTCCATTTCAACTAATTCTAATAACTCATCATCATCAACCATATCCACTTTATTCATGAATACAACGATACGTGGAATACCTACCTGACGTCCTAAAAGGATGTGCTCACGAGTTTGTGGCATTGGACCATCTGTAGCAGCTACAACTAAAATAGCACCGTCCATTTGAGCAGCACCAGTAACCATGTTCTTCACGTAATCGGCGTGACCTGGACAGTCAACGTGAGCGTAGTGACGATTTGCTGTTTGATACTCAACGTGTGATGTATTAATTGTAATTCCTCTTTCTTTTTCTTCTGGAGCGTTATCAATTGTATCGAAATCTCTTGCCTCAGATAAACCTGCATCAGCTAATACTTTAGTAATAGCAGCAGTTAAAGTTGTTTTACCGTGATCTACGTGTCCAATAGTACCAATATTAAGGTGTGGTTTTGAACGATCGAAAGTTGCCTTTGCCATGTTTAATTTATTTAATCTTAATTTATATTAGTGTTCAATTTAATTCTCAATTTAAAAAAGAGCCAATGACGAGATTTGAACTCGTGACCTCTTCCTTACCAAGGAAACGCTCTACCCCTGAGCTACACCGGCTTTAAAGGTTGTAAGCTAAACAGAAACGTTTACTTCACTTTTAAACCAATTATTGATGGTTTAAACTTAGAGCGAGAGACCGGGTTCGAACCGGCGACATTCAGCTTGGAAGGCTGACGCTCTACCAACTGAGCTACTCTCGCTTTTATCATTTAAATTACTTCTTAAAAACGCAATTCAAAATGAATGGATTTCCAATTTTCAACCTGTTATTTAATAAAAAACAACGCTTGTTAAAAATACTATTGTGGGGAGAGCAGGATTCGAACCTGCGAAGACGTAGTCAGCAGATTTACAGTCTGCCCTCGTTGGCCGCTTGAGTATCTCCCCAATTTTAAAGAACTATGCTAAAAACAACACTTTTATTTTTAGACTTTTAAAGAGCCGATGGAGGGACTCGAACCCACGACCTGCTGATTACAAATCAGCTGCTCTAGCCAGCTGAGCTACATCGGCTTTTCTATAACTTTTTCGCTATAAAAAAAGCCCGCTATTTCTAACGGACTGCAAATGTAAAGATTTATTTATTTATTCAAAACATTTTTTGAAAAATTTTATCATATATGTGCTCTTAATTTTTCTTTTCGCTTTTTAAGTTGTCTTTCCAGAGATGAAACAGCTATATCTGTTCCTTCTTCGAAGGTCTTACACTGTTTTTTAACGACAAAACTATCTCCTGGAACTTTAACCCTTGCTTCAAAAATTTTGTTTGCCTTGTCACTGGTGTTTTCTACTTTTAGATACACATCGGATTGAATGACCTTATCATAGAACAAATCTAGTTTGTCCATGCGTCTTTGGATAAAATCAATTAACTTTTTGTCTGCTGTAAAATTTACAGATTGTGTGTTTACCTTCATAATCATTCTTTATTAGTTAGACAATATTACTTCTTACTTCTTGGGTGTGCATTTGCATACACTTTTTTTAATTCAGCTATACTATTATGTGTATAGACTTGTGTTGCTGCCAAACTTGAATGGCCAAGAAGTTCTTTAACAGCGTTTAAGTTCGCACCTTGATTTAGTAAATGAGTCGCAAACGAGTGCCGTAAAATGTGTGGACTCCTTTTTACTTTGGTGGATACATTACTAAAGTAGTTATTTATAATTCTGTAGACAAGAGTTTCATAAATTTTAACGCCCTTTTTTGTTAAAAACAAATAGCTTTTATCTTGAATTTTTTCTAGAGCATTTCTCTCAATCATATATAAGTCAATTGTTTCAACTACAGAATCTATTAAAGGTATGTAACGTTCCTTGTTTCTTTTACCTAAAACCTTTAACGTTTTATTGGCAATATCAAGGTCAGATAATTTTAACTGAACCAACTCTATACGTCTAATACCTGTAGCATAAAACAATTCTATGATTAACCTATTGCGCAAGCCTTCAAAATCTTTGGCCGATTGCAAAGCATCCACCATTTCCTTCATTTCTTCTTCGGAAAAAGGGACTTGAATCTTTTTACTCACTTTAAGCGCTTTGTGTTTATTGAGAGGATTCACTTCAATGCGCTCAATTTTCAGAAGGAATTTGAAATAGGTATTAAGCGACGATACTTTTCTATTGATACTTCTATTACTTATACCATTGTCTACTAGTGACACTATCCAATGCCTAATTTGCTGATAATTCACATCAGTGATTGTAGGACTATCGAACTCGGAACGAACAAATAACTTGAACTCCTCGAGATCATTTACATAGGCTTTAATTGTTAGTTTGGAATAATTCTTCTCTAATAATAAATAATCTGAAAATGGTTTAAAACTCATATGATTCTTTTGGCACCTCAATAAGTTTAAATGTACAATATTTTTAGATGTTCACCCAAGTGCAAAAAAAATCCTGCTTGTTAAAGCAGGATTTATATAATTGCAAAACATCGTTTAATACGTTTCTTGATCTCTAAGACCTTGGATGTATTGTGCTTTTTGAATTTGTGCTCTTCGAGCTACAGAAGGTTTTGTGAATTGTTTGCGTTCTTGCAATTGATTCTTGATCGTTGTCTTTACAAACTTTCGTTTGAAACGCTTCAACGCTCTATCTATATTTTCTCCTTCTTTTACTGGAATTATTAACATAGTTCTTAACCTCCTCTCTTTTAGAATTTTTAAGGCTGCAAATATAAAAACTAATTTTATTCCTACAACTAAAAAAATAAAAATTATAATCGCACTATTTCACCGACCACACAGAGTAACTTTTTGGTGGTGCTTGAATTTTCACCCATTTTCCAGATTGCGTCGTTGGCTCCCAACCAGAATGTCCTGTATAATCTTTTATAACCGTACTAGACCAGTTGGTCTCCACCCATCGCTCCTGCCAGGAGTTTGAATTATTGATATATACCACTAATCCAGGACCACCACTACCATTTCTTTTTGCCACATATTCATCTGTATCTGCATGTAAAATGGTGGTGCTACCACTAGCTAAATTATTATGAATCCAGATTAAATTATTTAATCGTTCTTTATTGAGCCACTCTTCATAATCTCTATAAAACACTGTTGGGTATCCCTCATGTGTCAAGATATAGGCATAAGCTAATATCTTATTATTGATAATCTCGTCCGTATCATGATTAGTTACAAAAGTAACTGCTCTCGTTGCATTTTGTTTCCAAAGCATATTATCATTTAAAACGGTAAGGTTATTTCCCATGAAGGCATCTTTCATTTTATAGTAACAAGCAAAATCGAAAGCGCTCACTTCGGCAGCTCCTGTCCACCAATCTAATGTCGACACATTACTATCCCAGTATTCTCCCACTGAAAATCCTCCAACTTCATTCTTCCAATCTTTTACAACCCATGGCTCAAACCCTTTAACATAATCAAAACGCCAGCCATCAAAACCAATAACATCTCTATAATATTTGGCGACGCTATTCGAATTTTTCCACAGCCAATCCTGAACATAACTTTGGTGATGACATAGATCTGGATAACCACCAAAAGCACCTGTATCATTGGAGTGCACATTATTTGGATGAAAGTCTGTAGCCGAACGGTAAAAGTTACCGGAAAGCGGATTGAAATCTGTCCAAGTATTACCACCTGTGTACGTGTTGTATTCACTGGCTCCACCACTATTATGATTAATGACAATATCTGCGATTACGCTTAAGCCATTTTGATGCGCTGTATTAATCATGTTGGTAAGTTCAGTTCTAGACCCGAATCGCGTTTCCACACTTCCCATTTGATTATATTCTCCAAAATCGTAGTAATCAAAAGGATCATAGCCCATTGAGAAAGGGCCATTTTGAGCTTTTGATGCTGGTGGAAGCCAAATAGCATCGATACCTGCATTACTCCAATCAGCTACTTTAGAATTAATAGTATTCCACCAATTGCCACCTGCAGGAACATCCCAATAAAAGGCTTGCATCATGACGCCTTCGCCAATAGGTTTTAATCCAGCCCGTTGCTCGTGGAAAGTTGTTTTCGTCTCTTTTTGTGTAGGTTCTTGTGAATCAGATATAACATCGTGCTCACAATTAAAAAGGCAAGTCATCATGAATGCCATGCCTAAGTACTTCATATTTTTCATAAGATTTATGATTTGGTTACGTATAAAAGTTACGTAAATATGTGACGTCACCCAAACCAATTATTTTACGAAAACGTTTTCGTGTTGATAAATCATCAAAATAATCGTCTATAATACCTTACATCGATAAAATAAAAGCTATTTTTTTGATAATTTCTTAAAATGCCAGTTTTAAGAGAAGTATTTTAAATACTATTCATCCTCAAAAAGCGAGGCTTTAGTGCTTAAATCCTCAATGAGCTTTTCATCTTCTTCACTTTCAAGAAGAATGTTGTAGTTTTTCCAGAAGTCCTTGTTATAAGGTTTGGGTGAAAAGATATCCATATCCCAGTCCTTTTGAAGTTCCAATGCAATTTTTTCCTTGTCTAGAATGATTTCTGAAAACAAAATTTCTTGCACTGTATAATAATAGCGTTCTTCTTTATTGTAACGTTCCTTTTCTTCATCACTAACCTTTTCATCAGTCTTAAAACCAACGTTGACCAACTTAGGTGTTTCATAATAGATATAGTTAGGATACATTTTATCTTGGTATTCCATATATGTGATAATCAATTTATGATTGACCTGCGTATCAAACAAACGTTTGCTTCGCACCTTCTGTGCATCAGAGGCTGCTACCAATTCATACTCGATTTTTTTTATGGCGTAGTTATCATAATAAATATACAACCATCCTTGTGCAATGTAACCTTCGTTAAAAATACCTTTGGTTCCTAGGCCAACAAAATCGCTACTCTCAGAAATTTTAATTTTATATAATTTCCGATCATTATCCACAAGAAGCGTATCCAATGTAAATTGATGTTTATCTAAAATATCCGCACCAAAAAGCGCCTTTGTATCTTGAGAATTGCGTAATAAGTTGAGTTTTCCTTGAAAAATATTCTGTAAGCCGTTGACTCTGTTATCATTCCATTTGATGGCCTTCACTAACTGATTGGTACTCAAACTGCTTCTTTTGACGTCGCGAGGTTTAATTCTGCTTCTTGAATTTTGATTTTTATAGGATACATAGGAAAAAATACTATCTACATCACGTAAATCATAACTTTTTCGCATTTGATCTACATTGATTTTAAGATGCTTTGCACTTTGAGAACCGTAACCAGAATCATAAACAGTGATAGCGCTTTCAATGAGCCACTTAAATTCAATTTTATTTCGCTCCTTGTGTCTTAAAAAACCTTTTTGGATATACGCTGAATCTGGCAAATTCACAGCGAGCTTTTCAATCGCTTTTAAAACAATATCATTACCAGTCTTAGGTCTTGTTTCAGCAATGAGTACAATCTCATCTAAGGAAGCCACATCTTCTTCTAAGTAGACATCTATGGAGTTATCAAACTCATTCACCGGAATTTTATAACTCTTGTACCCAATAGAAGAAATAATTAAGGTGTCTGTGGTAAATTCCGCAGGTACTTGAAGTACAAACTTACCATCGGCATTACTTACTGTACCAATGGTCGTATTTTTAACATAAATACTAGCGCTTTCAATAGGCATTAATGTTCCAAAATCAAGAATTTTGTTCTTAACTTCAGTTTGCGAAAAACCAAGTGAAACCACCAAGAAATTCAACACAAGTAGGCCTTTTTTTATGTTTTGTCTATGCATGACATATGATTTAAATCAAACTGAAACTTGAACTCATTCAAGTCGTATGGTTGCTATGTTACTGGCTTATAATCTTTATCGTCAATCACCATTTTTGCAATGATCTCACGTAAAATCTCAGAAGTACCACCGCCAATTGGTCCTAATCTGCTATCTCGCAACAATCTTGCCATAGGATAGTCTTCCATATAACCATAACCACCTAAAAATTGTAGGCATTGATAAATCACCTCATCGGCCATTTTAGTCGAGCGCAATTTAGATATTGTAGCTTCCTTAACGACATATTCTCCTTTATTCAATCTATCGGCAACGGTATAATTAAATTCCTTGCACATCAACATATCAGCATAACAATCGGCAAAGGCATGACGCAACGCTTGAAATTTATCTATCGATTTTCCAAAAGCTTGACGCTCTCCCATGTATGCTTTAGCATAATCTAAGGCATGTTCTGCTCTAGCATGCGCATTGATTCCCATAATCAGACGCTCCAAGGCAAAATGCTGCATGATGTAAGGGAAACCCATATTCTCTTCACCCATAAGGTTGGCTGCTGGAATTGTCACATCATCAAAGGCAATTTCGCCTGTATCTGAAGCTCTCCAACCTAATTTATCTAGCTTTGATGCAGAAATTCCAGGTGTATCACGATCCATAATAAAAATACTGATCCCTTTGTTTCCGAGTTCAGGGTTCGTTTTGGCTGCAACTACAAGGTAGTCACTATAAACGCCGTTTGTAATAAACGTCTTAGACCCATTAATAACATATGAATCCCCTTTTTTAACGGCTGTTGTTCTCATGCCTGCCACATCACTCCCTCCAAACGGTTCGGTAATACAGAGACATCCTATCTTTTCGCCAGTGATACTAGGTGTCAAATATTTTTGTTTAATAGCATCATCACCTTCCTTATTCACATGGGTCATTGCTAAATAAGCATGTGCCCAAATGGCTGCTGCAAATCCACCAGATTCAATTTTTTGAAGCTCTTCTAATAGAATAACAGTATAAAATAGATCTAAATCCATGCCTCCATAGGCTTCAGGATAAGCTAACCCAAAGAAACCCATTTCTCCAAATTTCTCCCAAATAAAACGCTCGATGTGACCGGATTTCTCCCATTTTTCAATATGTGGAACGACTTCCTTTTGTAGAAAATCTTTTAAACTCTGTCTAAATAATTCATGCTCTTCGGTGAAGTACCTACTGCTCATAATCTGCAATTTTTTTGATTCTTAATCTAGTGTCAAATATAACTTAATTATATCACTTTTTTTAATCGGAAAATCTTTAACCTTTAGTAAATCGTCCAAAGATTTAAATCCATCTCTAAGCGTGCGTGCTTCAAGAATATTATAAGCAATTTCATAATCAATGTACTTCACTTGAACCAATTCTTCAATAGTGGCCGTATTGATATTAATTTTAGTAATAGGTGTTCCTGTTTTTACGGTGAATTCTTTTAAAACATTTTCGATAACCTCATCAGATAAACCATACACCTCTTTAAGCTGAATATCGGCTACAAAACCACCTGTTTTGGTTCTATAGTTTACAATGCGTTCAGAGAGTTTCTCACCAATACCATAGATGCGCTTCAATTGAGATTCTGAAGCCGTATTAAGGTCTTGCTTTTGCTCGAATGTCTTAGGAGTATTGCTTGGTGAAAATTTTTGATTGGTGTAGGTTTTAGGTTTCGGATTTGTCACCCATTCCGGAAACTTGAACAATGGTGCTATTGTTTGTAACAAGGAATCGGAAATTTTTGTGACTTCTTGAAAATCCTGAGCTGAGTTGATCCATTTCCCTTTTGCTCTGAAAGCTAGTAGGCGATCAATTTCAGCATTAGACATGCCGAGCGTATACCCTTTATAGTCGGTTATAAAATTTGGATTAAACGGAAAAACCTTGGGTTTAGAATCTGCTAATTTAGCCAACCGCAATGCTTCAATTTCTGTTTCGAATTTGGCGAGTTCCTGTGCATCTACGTTATATGCTTCCGACGAAAAGTCAATAAAAAAATAGGCACATTGAAATATTAAAATTAGTAATAACAACAAAAAAATCCCACTCCTTTGTTGTTTTGAAAACATGAAGTGAGATTTTATATTCATTGTATTTATATATTACATTTTATCTACCAGATCAGTGGCGCCATCATCAATAGCTTCTTCCTTTTTATTGATCGCATTCATATATTTTTTCAATTCCTTTCTAATCACTGGCGACAGCATAACCACACCAATAATATTAGGCACCACCATAGCGAATATCATGGCATCTGAAAAATCAATAACTGCTCCCAAACTAATAGAAGCTCCGACCACAACGAATAATAAGAATAATACTTTATAAACTAAATCGGTAAGCTTTCCTTTTCCGAATAAAAACACCCAACCTTGCATGCCGTAGTAAGACCAAGAAATCATGGTACTAAAAGCAAATAGAATAACGGCAATCGTCAAGACAATTGAGAAATGAGGAATCACTGTATCAAAAGCGGTTGCTGTTAATTCAACACCTTCTGTAACGGCCACACCATATTCCATAAACCCACCATCAAAATTGGTAATAACAATTACCAAGGCAGTCATAGTACATATAACCACCGTATCTACAAATGGCTCAAGTAAAGCCACAATACCTTCACTAGCAGGATACTTGGTTCTCACCGCGGAATGGGCAATTGCTGCAGAACCCACACCAGCCTCATTAGAGAAAGCACCACGTCGTATGCCTTGAATCATCACACCAATAACACCACCTAATCCAGCAAGTGGTGTAAATGCGCCACTAATAATGGCTCCAAAGGCATCATCAATAAGAGTGAAGTTGGCAAATAATATGATTAAAGCGGCCAAGACATAGATACCAGCCATAAAAGGCACAATTTTTTCAGTCACAGAAGCAATTCTCTTGATACCTCCAATGATAACGATGGCAACTAACACTGCCATTCCTATTCCGAAGAACAAACCAGCGTTTTCACCTGTTAAGTCAAACAGTTTGGTAAACTGTGCTGCCGCTTGATTGGCTTGGAACATATTTCCACCACCAAACGATCCACCAATGACAAATATGGCAAACAAGACGGCTAATACTTTACCTAATCCTCCAGCACCTTTTTCTTTTAACCCTTTGGTCAAGTAGTACATTGGTCCACCATAAACGGTACCATCTTCTCCGACATCACGATATTTAACTCCAAGTGTACACTCGGCAAATTTTGAAGCCATTCCTAGAAGTCCAGCGATGATCATCCAAAACGTCGCACCAGGACCACCAATAGATAACGCTACCGCTACACCGGCAATATTTCCTAAACCTACCGTAGCAGATAATGCCGCTGTCAAGGCTTGGAAATGGGACACTTCACCATCGGCACTTTCATCACGAATCGTTTCAAAGACATCCTCATTATCCGTTTGGTCACCATACAAGGTATCAACACCATGCTTTTCAATATCTTCATATTTTCCACGAACAACTTGAATGGCTGTCCTAAAACCTGTAACGTTGATAAACTTAAAATAAATGGTAAAAAATAATGCTCCACCTATTAATACAATCAATACCCAAGGAATTTGAAATGTATCTGTGAATGGAATTTCATAAAAAATGCCTTCAACAAACCAACCTGTGTAGGTCTTAAAGACTTCATCAATGCGTTCAGAAGTACTCTCTTGGGCGAACGTTAAAAATGGTGTGATTAATGTAAAAAATGAAAGAAGAAATTTCTTCATGTGTCGTATTATTTAAGTTAGTTAGTTTTAATAAAGCCACAAGATGCTAAAAAAAAACGACTTTTTAAAGTTCACCTTGTTAAAATGGATTCTTGCATTAACTTATGTCGTAAAGCGAATTTAAGTTTTGAATTTGTTCTGGTCGTCCCAAAACAATAATTTTTGAATTTGGCACCAATTTCAGGTCGGCTTCAGGATTCACAATGTACTCGCCATTCGCATCCTTAAAACCAATAACTGTACAACCTGTTTTCTGACGCAAATCTAAATCACGAATGGTTTTTATATTTGCGGCATTGTACAATTTTTCAACGGCTATTTCTTCAATATTGATATTTGACTTTCCAACAATTGCTAAATTATCAATGAATTCAATAAGATCAGGAACCACGACTAATGAGGCCATATGATCACCTCCAATACGATCGGGCAAAATCACATTATTCGCACCAGCCAATTTGAGCTTTTGATAAGATGTTTCCTGTGATGCGCGACTTATAATATTCATACTAGTATTGATTTGCCTTGCTGAAAGTACTACAAACAGATTGTCGGCATCATTTGGTAATGCTGAAATCAAAGTATTGGCTCTATCTATTCCAGCCAGCAATAAAATATCATCTTCATTCGCATTCCCTTGAACAAATGGCACCATCTCACTTTGAAATTTATCGATGATATCTTTATCCTTTTCAATCACTACAAAAGGCTTTTTATAGGCTAATAACTTTTTAGCAGCCTGCTTCCCATTTCTCCCGTAGCCACAGATAATGATATGGTTACTCAGATTGTCTATTTTCTTTTGCATTTTTCTCTGTTTTAATTCTTCAAAATCATTCTTACTCAAAATATATTCGGTAATCACTGTAATGGCATAACCTAAAATAATTACACTTGCCAATATTAAAAATATGGTGAATATCTTCGCGTTATCATCTAATGGTTGTACTTCTCCAAAACCAACAGTCGTAATGGTAATAACGGTCATATAAAACGAATCAATCCAAGAATAATCAGACATGATTCTGAATCCTAATACACCTATCACCATGATGACCAGCAAGAGGAAAACAGCTGTGTAGATTTTTACGCGAAAAAATTTAATCAATGGATTCATAGTTTATAAATCAAATACGGAAGAGCGTTTCGTGTAAACAATATCTTTTATTTTCATCCAGAATGCAAAAAATAAATACAGAGCAAAACCAAACCCCAAAGTAACAAATGCCAAATACATAAAAGATGTCCTAACCACTTTGGCTCTAATTCCTAAACGATCTGCGATACGCTGACAAACGTAAAATCCGCGCTTTTGAAAATAATAGAGGATCTGATAAAACAATTTCATACTGCAATTTAAAATTTATTACTTAACAATGCATTACCAATAGCACATTTTAAGCACTTATTTTTATCACAGTATTGCGTTTTAAGTTGAATCAAAGCTTGTGACTCGAAAGCCGACTTTGAAGCCTTATGAATACGTTCAAAACCTTTAACAATGGTATTTTTTTCACTGCTAATATCCTGTAAAATCGTTAGAATGTGCTGGTTCATATGTTGTCCTTGTTGCCGCGCATAGCTGAACTTCATAGGCAGTATTGTATTAATTAAAAGCAAATCCACAAACGCCTTGGTCATTCGTTTTTTACTGGATTTTACTTTTTTACTGAACGTATAGTGATTATCCCAAAAAGGCGATGTTGGCACTTGCAACAACTCGTAATACTCAGAAAGTGTCTCTATTTCCATCACTTTTGAAAATAATTGATGTTGGCGACTGTAAAGTTGAGACAATTGTGACAACCGGATAGTGGGAAAATTAGAGGGTCGCAATCTAAAGAATTGCATACGAATCATGCCTTCTTCTTTCAATTGAAATTTTTGCTTTAAATAGCGGTATTCTGAAGACAAGGATTGTTGGTATGCGATATCAGTCTCAATATCCAACAGACCAGCTTGACCAAACAATAATGCTTCTAGTTGCATTGGATTGTGCTGTAATTTTCTAATGACTGAGAAATTTATCGCATTCGCCAAACTAAAAAAAGCGTCACCATTCACTTTTAATCCAAAATTCTTGGTCAACATCTTAAAAAGAATGGCCTCCCAATCTTGATTTAAATCGGTCATCAAGCCATGAATCATCTGACATTTTTGTTCAAGACGTTCTACGAATAATCGCTCATACCAATGCGATCGCGTAAACTCACTAACTTCCTTAAAATCTTCCTCACAATTAATCCATGATTTCTTAGTTCTAAATAACTTATGAAATCTATCCAGTAGTGAGGGATGTAAATAGGGTTTTAGCTCAAGTGTTGGAATGACTGAATTATCTTTTCGAAAAATGGAGGTATCGTCTTCATATACCACATGAAGAATGACATTATCGTAAGCAGGATCACTTTCATGACGATGCACAAACCAATCACTACTTTTTACATGGATTTCAATATTTCCAGCCCAAAATTGGTCATCAATTCTTATTTGTCCGTTGAAAAAATCAGGACCAGAATTAGGATTGGGCGTACCTACCGCGACAATATCTAATTTTTGATGCTGTGTTGTCTTGAGGTGTAACACATCAAACTTTTTATGACTCCAAACATAATGTAGAAAATTTTCTATCATTTGTAAATATAAAAAATCTGATGGAATTCGATATTTTTTTTTAATTTCAAACCTTTTACACATTAGTTATGCAATTATCAAAAAGTTTAGCAAGTCACTTCAGAGGTGTTTTTTTTGGTGGGAACTGGACCAGCTCTAATTTGAAATCGCAATTGGAAAATATCAGCTGGGAAGAAGCTAATTTACAAGTTAAAAACACCAATTCAATTCTAGCTTTAACATATCATATTGGTTATTATATATCTGGTGTTTTGAACGTTTTCGAGGGCCAGCCTTTAGTAATCAGAGACAAGTTCAGCTATGACCATCCAAAAATCTCGAGTGCTCAAGAATGGGAATCGATGTGCCAAACTATTTTAGACAAAGCAGAAGCATTAGCAACACATATCGAGGTGCTTCCGGAAGCTCGCATTCATTCCACTTTTGTGGATGATAAATACGGTTCTTACTACGATAATATTACAGGTATTATAGAGCACACGCATTATCATTTAGGTCAAATTGCCATTCTGAAAAAATGGATAAAACCCTAAGTATTGACTAAAAAAATTCCCGATACTGCATCACACGGAAATCGAAGGTATTGAAGTCCGGGTTTTTAGCTTTTAATTGACGGTATAGTGGCAATCGACTAATGGAAATATTTGCCGCACCAGAACACGATGTTAGAGAAACGGTTTTAATAATTCTATTCCCTAATTTAAAATGATGAATTCTTGGTACTTCAGAACTCTGTACATTTAAATTCAGTTGATAGGTTTTTAAATGCTTACGAAAGAAATATTCAGGACCATTTTTACTATTACCACCTGTAAATAACAAGGTATCTATGCGCGGATATTTCCGCAGATAACCAACAACATCTCTTAATTGTACATTTTGCATTCCTAAATCGGATGCATCTATTTTTTCTCGTTCACAGCTTTGAACAATATCGCAAACACCTATATGATGATCTTTTAAAAACGTTTTGCGTTGGTTCACAGCTATCTTCGAATGATCGTATCTCAAACCTAGCTGATGAATCTCATCAATATATAACCACAAAGAATTATAATAACTGCCATAGCAGAAATCCACATCTTTCGGAAGTAATTCTCCTGTACTGAATCTGGGAGGTGGTAAGGTACCCACGATAAGTTTTTTCGTAGAATGGGTTATGAAAGGTTTATATGGGTGTTCATGCAAAAACACTTATAGCGAATTTAAAAGATGCTGCACTTGCCTGATGGTTTGTTTATACTTACGTTTATTAACAGCAGTCATATGTTGCGATTCATCATTTATAGCATTGAGGATGCTTTTGGCTTGATCTGTTTGATCTTGTTCTAGTAAAAATTGGGCGTACACGAGTCGCTCTTCATAATTTGAATAGCGCTGATCAATAGCCCTTAAATGTGTCTCTGCCAACTTGATATTACCAGATTTTGCCAATGACAAGCCATAAAAAAACTGCACTTTACTCCCCTGAAACTCTCTGTGATCTTCAAACTTTTTGGCAATAGCGATGACCTTATCATATTGATTTAAGAAAAAATAAGATTTGATCAATTGAAAGCCAACATAGGTGTCATTTTGAAAATCCTTAGAAATGGCTATGTCATAATGTTTAATAGCATTTTCAAAATCTTTATTCTCGTATAAGGCATCGGCCAAATTGACTCTATTCTGAAACGTTTCTGAAAATGCCAAGGTATTTTCCAAGTCCTTAATCTTTTTACTAGGGTTGATTATGGTCGTAAATTCTTCTTGCAATTTGTCTACATCCCTTTTGTTATAAACCTGAGTTATCAAATAAATAATACACCCAAGAAGTGGTAAAAACAAGATTAAAAACACCCAATAGTAATCATTTTTATTCTTAAACCAATGATAGATGCAAAATGCCTGAAAGGCGACAATTAAATAGTAGTACATGTATTTTCTAAGATAAAACGCTAAAATACTAAAGTAACTTTAAAATAATTAGTATCTTAAGAACACACAATTTAAAACGACTAAATTTATGGGTAAAGGCGATAAAAAATCGAAAAGAGGGAAAATTCACAGAGGCACCTTTGGCGTTAGACGTCCGAGAATTAAGAAGCGTCCAAAGACGGAAGACAAAATCAATCCAAATAAAAAGGCCTAATTACCTTGTAAACACCAACTGGTTTTCTGAAGACAAATCTTCTGTAAATCGATAATCATCATAGTCAAAACCTTTGATGTCGTCCAATGTCTCAGCATTGGTATCTATGATAAATCTGGTCATTAAACCTCTGGCTTGTTTAGAGAAAATGCCAATAGTCTTGTATTTACCAGATTTAAATTCTTGAAACTTGACATCAATCACAGGAACTTTCAAGGCTTTGGTATCTATAGCTTTAAAGTATTCATTACTCGCTAAATTCAGAAATAACTCCTCTTCTTCAAGTTCCTCATTTAAGCGTTCTGTAATTTGTTTTTTCCAGAATTCGTATAAATTTTTATGTTTTCCGACTGGAAATTTTGTACCCATTTCCAAGCGATAAGGTTGAATTAAATCCAATGGTTTTAGTAAGCCATAAAGTCCTGAAATAATGCGGACTGTATCTTGCAACTTATCGAGTTTTTTAGTGTCAATCGTGTAGGCATCTAAACCTCTGTAAACATCGCCGTTAAACGCATAAACTGCTGGTCTAGCATTATCTGATGTAAAAGGTAATTCCCATTCTTGATTGCGCTCGTAATTTAATTGTGCTAAATTATCAGAGATATGCATGAGCTTAGACAAACTTTTAGCTGATTTCTTTTTCAGTAACTTATTCAAACGTTCTGCTTCTCCTAAAAAACAGGATTGCGTTGAAGTCGCTGTTGGCAATTTACTTTCGTAGTCTAAAGATTTTGCTGGTGATAATACGAGTTTCATGTATTCAAGTTTGAGTCAAATTTACAATTCTCAAACCATCTTTTCAACTCGATTATTTTAAATATTTCTATAGGTTAATAAGAAAAATTTATAGCGGTTATTTTTGTAGGTGTTCTTTGACGAGCTCCCATTTGAAATTGAGATATAACTCACTTCTTGCATCCAATGGTTGATCAGAGGATTCAATAATTTTCAACTTTTCATCAATTAACTTTTCATTGACACCTTGTGTACGTTTCAACCTGTTGTGTTGTGTTTTATCAGAATCTTTATGCTCTTTGTGAACAATATTAGAATAACTGTAAAGGTAGAACTTCGTACCTAAAGCCTTTTGCAAGTAGAAAAAGAAAATATCTTCCATACCATAATGCCCAGAAAACGCTTCGTCCACACCATTACTTTTCATAAATGTGGCTCTAGACATAAAGAAGACATTGACATGCGGTCTGACCAATTTAAAATTAGACATGGTATTAAACTTAAAAACAGCATTGTTAGGAAGTTGATAGTCTACCAACCTTTCCAATAAATTTTCAGGAAACACAATATCTAAATCGGTCACAATAATATTTTCAGATTTAGCATACTTAACCCCTAAATTTCTAGCACCACCTTGATTCCACGTGATATCTGTCTTTATCCGAAGTAAGGTGTAGTTTAGAAACGTATCCTCAGGGATTTCAATTGGTATTGGCGAGCAATCATCCACGAATACAAAGTGTATTTTTTTTAATAAATCACGACTGTAACCACTGTAAATCTTTATGAGTTCTTCTAAAGGATCTGACGTATTATCTTCCAAATACAATTGCACCACATAACTTAATTGTATCGTCTTAGAATGGTCCTTTTCTTCTTGGATGCCTTCAGCAAATTGGCGTTCTTCTTCAGTTGTTGTATACTCATCACTATCCCAAAGCGCGATGTCGGCATTGTGGAAGCCAAATTGCCCATTCCATGTATTATTCTCAACACTAAACTTTTGAGCCAAATCTGAAGGCGCAAAAACAATACCTTTGGATTCCAATAGAGGCTTATAGGTTTTGCATATTCTGAGATCTTCTGGATGACAAATTTTGAATTCCTGCTCGTTCGCAAGGACTTGCAACAACTTCTTTGAGCGCAAACTGAAACCACCATTCCCCATTCCCCAAGACACAGGAGCACCAATATAATCGTAAGACAAATACGTTTCTGACCATCGCTTAGGATTGAGCACAAAACCATCTGCTTGGATTACCAGAACAAACGCCGTGTCAACATACTTATACAGCTCCTTAATCATAAACTCACTATAAGCTTCAAGCGAGGTAATAGGCTTTATATTTACTATACGATCATCCGCAACGTCAAAATGAGTAAGGAGTTTTACTGAATGAAATTGGATGGCTTTTTCTGAAATATTAGCAGCTAAAATCAACTTGTGAATGTCTACACAATCAACACCCAACAAGGTCACATTATCTAATTTAAGCATTGGAATTAGTGGTCTCTAAATTTATAATAGGGTTCGGAAAAAACACGTTTAACTGAACAAAAGCTTCAAAAGTTTCTTCGAACTGACTTGGCATTTTTTCAATAGTTATGCCTGTATCTGTTAAATGATTCGCTAGGAATTTTCTACTTTCAAAATCCTTAACCTCCAACAAGTATTCCTGTTGTTCACTTTTGAAAATATAACTATCGTCTTCGATTAGTATCGAATAATCTGGATTCAAAAAGAAACTTGTTGTTGATGTCTTACAGATTTTATGTAGCAATTTCTTGAGCAACATCATCATCTTTTCAGGTGAAACCTTATTAAGACAAACCCTATCGCCACAATTGATAATGACATTATAATTACATTTTAAATTACAATGACCTCGTTTTCCCCATATGAGCTCAACATTTTCTGAAAAAGCGCCCCATGAGCCTGGCCCTGTTGGACCATAAATAGTCAATATTGGAATATTAAAAGCGCCCGCTAAATGGGTAATTCCCGCGTCATTTCCTATATGGAACTTCGCACCAGAAACCTCGTGCGCGACCTCATCAATATTGCCGGTTATTAATTCATAAGATAGTCCCTCTTTTGTAAAATAAGGTTCTGGGTTAGGATCGTCGGGTCCAATAATAATTTTTGCTTTGAATTGTGGATATTGCTCATGAATGAGTTCTATCAATTTTGCATAATAATCTATTGGCCACGCTTTCAAAATAAAGCCAGCCCCAGGGTGTACGGTATAATAGAGCTCGTTCGCCTCTCTTCTATCAAAAAAAGGATAAGGATCGCCTGTTTTTTTTATATCAGGAAATTCTGAAATAATACCATCTTTATAGTGCTCGATGGAATGCTGTTTGACTCGTTTGTGAGTATGATATACAATCTGCGGCTGTTTTTCAGCATCATTATTAAAGCGTGGATAGTTCCCAAGTTCAATAACGGTATCATAGGACGTGGCATCAACTAGAGTTTCATCTACTACGGCAATACCTTTTAAATGACGTTTAAAGAAATCAACAAGTCTCGGCTGGGTCGCATATGTGACTTCTTCAAATTTTTGTTTCAAAAGGTATAATGAAGGAATTGTAAAAAAGATATCTCCAATTCCGCCGTAACTTTTGTATACTAGAATTGTTGTTTTTGGGGCATTGGCATGCGAGCTCATCCGAATGTTTTAATTGTTAAAGGGATGCAAGTTAACAAACCTCTTTGAAATAAAAGTGTTTTTTAAATTACACGAGTCCGTATAACTTAAAAAACACCATATCATTGTCAACCTATCCACAGATAGATCGCTTATGCACTTTTAATAGCCATCATCATAATAGCCATCGTCGTAGTAACCGTCATCATAATAACCATCATCATAATAGCCATCATCATAATAACCATCATCGTAATAGCCATCACCATAATACCCATCATCAAACGAATCTGAATCGTCTGAAGAGCAAGATGAAGCGGATAAACCAATAATACTTGCTACAGACGTGATCGCTAATGCTTGTCCGGATTTCTTTATAAAGTCTCTTCTTTTCATATGATTATCATAAAATTCTTACACAAATTTAACATTTTTTTCAATGTATGCAAATCTAATTTTATTCTTGATGTTTGGCATAATGTCGCCACTTCTCAATACACAATTGCATATCTTCTGGAATGGCTGATTCAAAACGCAATTGTTCACCAGTTTTGGGATGTTTAAATCCTAAGGTCTTTGCATGAAGCGCCTGTCTCGGCAAAATTTTAAAGCAATTTTCAACAAATTGTTTGTATTTCGTGAATGTTGTTCCTTTTAGAATGCGCTCGCCTCCATAGCGTTCATCATTAAATAAGGTATGACCAATATGTTTCATGTGAACCCGAATCTGATGGGTTCGACCTGTTTCTAATTTACAGGATATCAAGGTGACATAACCCAAGCGCTCTATAACCTTATAATGTGTTATAGCTGGTTTCCCTTTATCTTCGTCATCGCCTTCAAAAACGGTATTTTGCAATCGGTTTTTAGGATGTCTACCAATATGACCTTCAACAGTACCTTCATCATCTGAGACATTGCCCCAAACCAAGGCCACATATTCGCGCTCACTAGTTTTATTAAAAAACTGTTTAGAAAGATGCGTCATAGCTTGCTCTGTCTTGGCAATTACTAAAAGTCCGCTTGTATCTTTATCAATACGATGGACTAAACCAGGACGCTCACTTGAATTGTTCGGTAAATTTTCAAAATGATAGACTAAAGCATTTATTAGGGTTCCTGAGTAATTACCATGACCAGGATGTACTACCATACCTGCGGGTTTGTTAATCACCAAAAGTGTATCATCTTCATACACGATATCTAAAGGTATGTTCTCTGGAGTTAGTAGGTATTCATAAGGAGGATGTTCGAGGAGAACTCTAATTTTGTCTAGTGGTTTGACCTTGTAATTTTGTTTAACAGGGATATCATTCACATAAATACTCCCATCTTTTGCAGCCGCTTGAATTTTATTCCGAGTCGCATTCTCTATACGATTCATTAAATATTTATCAATACGCAAGGGTGATTGCCCTTTATCTACTGTAAAAGCATGATGCTCGAATAATTCATCATCATTCTTATCTTCTGTCGTATGTTCTGTAGTCATGACTTAATTAGATCCGCGTTTTCCGTTGCCTAAAACGACATCGATCTTTGAGGTGAGCGGTAGTAAATCACCTGCTTCAATGGAGGTTCCTTTGTGTTTTATAGCAATCACCTCATCCTTTCCAATATCATTCACATAAGTCACCTCTCCAACTTCAAAACCTAAAGTCTCCAATGTTGGTTTGGCTTGACGGAATGTTCTTCTAACAATATTCGGAACAGCCACTTTTCGATATCCTGACGGATTTAAAGTAAGGTATATTTTTCGATCTTCTTTCACTTGCGCACCGGCTTTCGGATACTGTTCTATCACTGAAAACTTAGGATATTTCGGATTGTAATTCGCCGAATCCTGAATTTCCATAACCAGATCGTTATCATCTAATTCAATTTCAACAGTACTTAGAGTTTTCCCTTTTAAATCAGGCACCGTTATAAACTCTCCATGATTAGTTGTACTCTTGAGCCATTGCATTGTTAAAAATACTATCACTAACAAGGCGATAACAGCCAAAGCTAACTGCTTTAAAAATGTTTTACTCTTAAGAAACTGTACAAGACTCATGAAATCGTATAATAAATTTACACTGCGACAAATATATAAAAACGAAAGGGTTTTTTTTATGGGTTTATTTGGTATTTTAGCTTAACTGATAATTCATCGGTTTTATTGTTGATGAAAAACGAATCTGAAAACAAATTCAGTGTAAATGAAAAAAAATATTGCCATCATCATGGGAGGTTACTCCAGCGAATATGATATCTCCCTCAAAAGCGGCCAAATGGTTTTTGATACCCTCGACAAAAACAAATACAATGCCTATCGCATTCATATTTTTAAAGACAAGTGGGTGTTTGTAAACGATTTTAATGAAGAATTCCGGATAGATAAAAACGATTTCTCGGTCATGGTGAATGAAACTAAAATAACCTTTGACTGTGTTTTTAATGCGATTCATGGATCGCCAGGAGAAGATGGTTTTATGCAAGGTTATTTTGAGCTAATCAATTTACCTCATACGAGCTGTGGTATGTATCAAGCCGCATTAACTTTTAACAAACGCGATTGTCTAAGTGCCTTAAAACCTTATGGCATCAAAACCGCGAAATCCTATTTTGTAAATCTTGGCGATACCATAGACGAAGAGGCTATTGTTACAGCGGTTGGCTTACCTTGTTTTGTTAAAGCCAACAGAGCTGGTAGCAGTTTTGGAATTACTAAAGTGTACAAGAAAGAAGCTCTAAATAAGGCGCTTGAGGTTGCCTTTAAAGAAGATGATGAAGTAATTATTGAATCTTATTTGGATGGTACTGAAGTGTCTGTAGGTGTCATCAGTTTCCAAGGAAACATAACAGTCTTGCCAATTACGGAAATTGTATCCGATAATGATTTTTTCGATTACCAAGCAAAATACCTTGGACAATCACAAGAAATTACACCTGCTCGTATAGATGACGACTTAACAGAAAAAGTAAAGGCCACTGCTAAAAAAGTTTACGAAGTACTGCGATTAAAAGGGTTTAGCCGAAGCGAATATATCTTTATGGATGGTGAACCTCACCTGTTAGAAGTGAATACTGTTCCTGGATTAACTGGTGCCAGTATTTTACCGCAACAAGCTGCGGAAGCAGGTATTAGTCTCAAGGATTTGTTTGAAAATGCGATTGAAGAAGCGCTCAAATAATTTATAATTATCTTTAACCACTAAACATCACGCATCGCTTTTAAAAAATTTATGAAACGAGCATTATTTCCAGGATCTTTCGATCCAATAACCAATGGGCATTATGATATTATCAAACGAGGTATCAAACTATTTGATGAAGTTGTGGTGGCCATAGGCATCAACTCGGATAAAACCTATATGTTTTCATTAGAAGAACGAAAAAAATTCATTGAAGATGCTTTCGCCAACGAACCAAAGGTAAAAGTCGTTACTTACAAAGGTCTTACGGTTGATTTCTGCCAAGAAATCAATGCCAAATTTATCCTAAGAGGTTTAAGAAATCCGGCCGATTTTGAATTTGAAAAAGCCATTGCGCACACCAATCGAAAACTCTCTAAAATTGAGACCGTGTTTTTATTAACTGCAGCGAAAACCTCCTACATTTCCTCTTCGATTGTGAGAGATGTGATACGAAATCATGGCGACTACACCGTATTGGTGCCGGATAGTGTCAAAATCAAATAAGATTATTTTTTTTAGCTTTTTGAACAGCTTCCAACTTATTGTGAACTTGTAGTTTACGGTAGATATTCTCAATATGCTTTCTTATGGTTCCTTTTGACAATATCAAATTCTCAGCTATTTGCACGTAATTAAGTCCTTTACTTAGATGCTCTAGAACTTCGGTTTCGCGATTGGATAATTTGATATCCTCCTTGTCCTTTTCATTTTCAATACTGAATGGATTACGTAATAATTTTAAGGTTTTTAAAGCAATAGATGGGTTCATTGCAGCACCGCCATTTAAGGTGTCAAGAATGCCATCATGCAAATCCTTGGCATTAATCTCCTTCAACAAATAGCCATCAGCACCTGCTTTTATCGCATTGAAAATATGTTCATCGTTATCAAAAACTGTGAGCATAATGATCTTGATATGTGGGTATTTTTTTTTGATAATCTCAGTGGTTTCTATGCCATTTAGCACAGGCATTTCGATGTCCATTAAAATGAGATCTAAATTGTGATTTTCTTCCAATTGATTGATTAAATCTGAACCGTCTTTGGCTGTGAATTTCACACTAAAATCCTCAAAAAATGACAGTTTTTCTTTTACAGCGTTGATGAGAAACGTATTATCATCGACAATGGCTATTTTAATAATCATAATTTTTTGGTTTAAAATTACAAGCTCATAAATACGGTTTTCGACATAAAAAACGACCTTATTAAAAAGTCAAAGTAATACAAGTTCCCTCCTGTTTTTTTGAGTCTATTTGAATCTCAGCTGCCATTTCAGCAGCGCGCTTTTTCATATTATTTAAGCCGTTTCCTAATTGAATGTTAGCCATATCAAATCCCTTCCCATCATCAACGATGGTCATTTTATTAACATCAGCCTCTCTGTTGAAGGTCACGGTAATATGCTTGGCTTCAGAATATTTAATGGCATTATTCAGTCCCTCTTGCACAATACGGTAAATATTCATGCCTTGAACCGATGAAAACTTGCACTGCGCCATATCCGACATGTTTGACAGAAACTTAAAATGAACACTATCTGTTGTTAAATTGGCTTTCTCAACGAAATTTGAAATTCTTGAATGTAAATCCTCCAAGGATATTTCGGCCTTATTCATGGCCCAAATCGTATCTCGTAATTCGTAAATGGTAGACGTTGTAAAGGCACTAATCCGCTCTAGTTTTTGAGTTAGTTTATCATCATCAATTTTAAAACCATATTTTAGGTTATCGATTGATGAAATAATAAATGTGAGTTGAGCGCCAATATTGTCATGTAAATCCCTTGAAATACGCAAACGCTGTTCTTGTAATTTATTCTGTGTTTCAATTTTTATCAAGGCATCTTTCAGCTCATTCTCTTTTTTAAGTTGTTTATTTTTTAATTGTTGTTGTTTGTAAAATAAAAATCCTATTAGACCTAATATCACTGCTAGTCCGATAGCACTGTAGATCTCATAGTTTTGCTTTTGAATAGTTAGATTTTTTTCAGCTATTTCTGCACGTTGCATGAGTATTTGTCGCTCTTTTTCAGCCGTTTTGTATTGCTCACGAAACTCCACGATTTGTTTGGTCTTGGTTTCATTCAAAAGGGAATCTTCAATAGACTTATAATCGATATAATTTTTTAAAGCATTTTTATAATCCCCTTTCTTTACATCCAGTTCGTGCATTCTATAATAAGCTTCAAGTTGGTATTTTCTCGTACCGTAGGTCAAGGTGTTCCTCATGGCACTATCCAAGATTTTTTTTGCCGCCTCATAACGTCCCGTTTCTAAGTATATCTTACCTAGATTCACTAAGGTAACACCCTTTAAAGCTTCAAAACCTGGAACTGCTAAGGACTTTAAGGTGTATTCTTCAGCTTTCTTATAGTCTTTTAATTTACTGTAGCTATTACCTATATTCGAATAGGTCGTTCTCGCGAAACCCAGATTCCCAGATTGTTCAGACAATTTTGCCGCTTTGATATTATAATACAAGGCGCTATCAAAAAGCTTTTTATTAAAGTCGTCCTTCTCTGCTAATTCGTCGTAAGCAATGCCTATCCGTCCATAACACAAGGCAATAGCCATAGAGTCTTTTAGCTTTTTAGCTAATTTTAATGCTTTGCGATTCCAAGTAATGGACGCTTTAAATTCGTACATACGATCATGAATATATCCTATGTAGGACATATCTCGTTGCACCTCTGCTTCATTATTCTGAATTTGATTGTACTCCAAGGACTTAAGTGCCATTTTTATCGCCTCAGGAAATTCTGAAAAAAGGGTATGGATATTAGCCTGTCTGTAATACGCATCTTTTATAAATTCTTGATGGTAAGTTTCAAGGTATGGGTTTGCTTTTTTATAGAATTCAAGCGCTTTTGACGGTGACGTTTGATCATGTGCAATCGCCAAATAATAATAAACGATTCCCAAGAGGCTTTTATCCTCTTTTTTATTGATAACCTTCAGTAAGTTCTCAGCTTTTACTTGGATAAGCGAATCATTAGACTCATGACGTAAATCGTCTATCATGACATCCAAATTCTGAGCCGCAATTTGTTGATTTGCAAAAACTAAAAAGAAAATAAAAGAAAGTACCGATTTCATTCTAGGGTATAAAAAAAGCATCAGATTTGATAGCCTCTTTAGGACAACAAAACAAACTGACGCTCTTTTATGAAAATTGATTAATAGCATTGCTAATATATAGACTTCATCATGTTATTGTAGGATTTTTTCGATAAGAAGCAATTAAAAAAGATTAAGCGTAATCGATAAATAATTACGCCTAATCATAATCTCAACAACAAGATTTAATTATTAAGATTGTAAGCATAAACAGTCTCATCGTCGGCTTTATAAAATAAAAAGCCACCTAATTCATCTACTTGATATTCTGGTTTTTTATTCTTCAAAACAATCTCCTTTTCAACGGCTCCTGTATCTTTATTTACCTTTACTAATCCAACACCAGAATCAAGTTTCGTTAGTATAAACTGTGAATTTTCTGTCGCTGAACTCGCTTTAAATCTTTGAGAAAGCATTTTAAATGATGCGTCTCCAATGGATGCGAACATGTCTGCAGCTCTTTTATTTTCCTTCCCAAAATCATTGTAATCTCTCAAACTGTTGCCATAACCAGTTTTATTCATTCCAGCCTTATAAGCATGAGCCGCAGCCAAAGCTGTAGAGGCGACTGCCGTTACTGCCGTGAGCGCTTTCATAAAACCACTCTTTGATGGCGATTTAAAATATTCATGGTAATTCTTATTACCTTGAGCATCTAACAACATCACATTTTGAGATGAGCTTAAAAATACGTTTCCATTTCGAATCTCCATCGCATCTGGCGACTCCTTTTCTTCAAAATCAAATGTTGCCAATTCTTTGATATCTCCACTTTCGGCATCAATAGCATAAATAATGTCATTGGCAGCGATTAAATAACGATTATTATCACTATCAAATGTTGAAGCTACCGTTGGTGAATTCTTGTATTTCAATGGTTTCTCCCATACTTGTTCACCCGTATTTAAATTCACAATATTAGCATCTTCGCCTGTAATGTAAATGAGTCCTTGAGGTGAATGCGCCATGACCAAAATGTTCTCACCTGTCTTTAACGGCTTTTTAAATACCGTCTGACCATCATATGAAATTTTATTAATACCTCCAGATTGAATCCCGAAAAGAATGCCATCATCCATCACATAAAAATGCTGAACATAACCTTTCGTTTTTGGAGCCTTATCCCATAAGTCCTCTCCCGTTTTAGCATCTAGAAAAGCAATAACGGACTCATTCTTTTGTGACAACACACTATTGCTACCACCATCACTCTTGTTACTAACTACAGCTAAGCCTTGAGGTAATATTTCGAAGTTGGACACGATGCCTTTTACCTTGCGATCATCTTCCCAAAGTTCTGCACCATTTTTACCAATTTTGTGAATTCTCGTATTGCTGCCATTGGACGTGGTTTCAAATCCATAAATTTCATTTTCAGCAGCGTCAGAAACCATCCAATTGATATTCTTAATTTTGGTTTGCCACAAATCATCACCGCTATGTGATTTTGCCAACAATCCTTGCGCAGTCGGTATGATTAAAAACTCTTTTAGTAATAAAGGAGTTCCAGTTACACTAAAGTCTTTACCCACACCAACACGTCCAGGTTTGTCTAAAAAGAAACTGTAATCTAATTTGGAAGTCGCCAAATCATAAACCGCAACTTTTGGCGTCATTTTTTCAAATTTATCGCCAATTTTCTGAATACCACTAACGACCAATTTATTTTGTGGTAAAATGACATTACAAGTATAAATTTGATTCCAACTATCGTCTTCTGAATTAAAAATAACACGACCTTGCACATAATCAATGACAGCGCGCTTGGTCTTAGTTAATCCAGCTAATTTCGAACCGACACCTTGAGACACCACGATATAAGGCGAATTAGGTATAAAGTCTGTCTCTTCGGGCTTTAGCTTCCCAAAATTATTGAATGTGAATACGGGCTGACTTTCTGTAGGTTTTATTCCTACCAAACCATCATTGGTAGCGACCACCAAGACACCTCCAACGGTAAGTGTCATTTCATTGATTTTTGCACCTAAGTTATAGCTTTGATCTGGAGCTTCTGCTTTTTGAGCATGTAGTGAAGTCGCACCCATTATGAGTGCAACCATCACTAAGCTCTTGAATTGAATTAATAGCTTTTTCATGTTTGAATATCTTAGTTGACTTGAATCCCTAAATCAAATGAACCGTCAGTGATATTTTTTATAGATTGATCACCATTAACGTTTTTACACGTAAAACTGAAAGTTCCTTTGAGGTTCGTTTCAGTTTCCTCAGATACGTTGAGCTCTCCTGCAACAGTATCATCAAATGGCGCTTGCCAAATTTCTGTCGTTGAATTTTGCGGATTGTTCAAGTCAACATCCGTTTCAGTGTAGGAAGCTACATTGGCTATATTGATATCACCACCTATGGTATAAGTTCCGACACCTTCATAACCCCAAATAGTGAAAGAAAATGCTTTACCGTCACTATTGGTTGCTATGATGATTAAATTGTTTCCATTATTGGCAATCGTGGCCGATGATGATATTTCCATAGATTGGTACGAAGCACCATCGACTTTAGCTACTAAAACACCGGAAGGTGCATTACCTGGTCCGCCACCATCATCATCACTAGAACAGGATGTGATTGACATAACCGATAGGGTCATAACTATTACTAAAAGTTGTTTAAATTTTCTCATTGTTGAATGATTTATGGTTATTAATGAGACAAAAGTGCAACTTAAAGGAAGGTGAGACAATACGACAAATGACGTATTTTTAAAAAGTCATGTGCGAAAACTTAGATTCTAAAAGTGATTGCTTATCCTTTAATTTTTGAAGAAATGCTTGATGTGCTTCCGAATCTGGATGAAATGGTCGGTGTGCCAGACCTTTCTGGACCTCATCAACCAAGTTCATCGTGTCTTCTACACCTTTGGATAACCAAACCTCACTAAAACGTTTCCAAATGTAATTGACAGCCGTTGTATTAGGATGGATCATATCCTCCTTATAAAATCGGTAATCACGAAGTTCATCCATCATCATTTCATAGGAAGGAAAATAATAGTGGTGATGCCTAGGATCGACAACCTCATGGATACTGGAAATCAAGTGTGATTTGCTCAGCGTATTTTCTATAAACCCATCTTTTAGATGCCTTACTGGTGACACCGTAAATATAAAAGTAACTTTCGGATTCATATGTCTTACCAAACTGATCATCGATTGTAACGATTCAGATATTTGGGTTATAGATAGTAGTTCCTTCAAGAATTTTTTCTGAGGCAACTTATGACAATTCGCCACATATTGATCAGAAGCTATATCACGATAGGCCCATGACGTTCCCAATGTGATGATGATGTGCGTGGCTGTTTCTAATTCTTGCGTAGTCTGCTTTCTATACCTATTTAAATTTTCAATTACAGCATCTTTAGAGGCATGACTCAATCGCGAATGCGCTTCAAAACAATGCCATTGTTCGTTGTGAAAAAACAGGTCGTTATCCGTATAGGTTTTTTCATTGATAGCAGTCGTGATGAACCGTTCGATTGCTAACGGGTGAAACAAAATACCGAACGGAATTCTAAGATTTTGGAATTTAAAATAATCAAATTTATCAGCTATATTTTCCGAAAAACAAGACCCTAAAAGCAGCACTTTTGAATGGTAATCGATCTGGTCAAAAGCTTGTGTTTTTAAAGGTATTGAGGTATGAAAATTCACTTGATATAGTCTTTTGCTGCTTCTAAGGCTTGCTCAATGCCTTGTGGATTCTTTCCTCCTGCGGTTGCAAAGAATGGCTGTCCGCCTCCACCTCCTTGGATGTGCTTTCCAAGTTCTCTAACAATTTGTCCAGCGTTCAGGTTTTTGCTTGCTACCAGTTCTTTTGAAATGTAGCAAGACAGTATCGCCTTTCCATCATTTTCAGCTCCAAAGAGTAAAAACAAATTATCGAATTGACTTCCCATCTCAAAACAAACATCCTTGATACCACTGGCATCCAAATCTAATTTTTTAGTCAAATAAGTAATGCCGTTCAATTCTTTCAACTCATTTTTAAGGTCGCCTTTAACAGCCTTAGCCTTTTCTTTTAAAAGTTGGTCAATTTGCTTCTTAAGCTGTAGATTTTCTTCTTGCAAATTTTCTAAAGCCTTCACTGGCTCCTTCGCATTATTAAGCAAATCTTTCATTTCAAAATACGCACGGTTATTTTCGTGATAAAAATCCTTTACAGCATCACTTGTAATAGCTTCTATTCGACGAATTCCTGAAGCCACAGCACTTTCAGAAACAATTTTAAAGTGCCAGATATCGCTTGTATTATTCACATGTGTTCCGCCACATAATTCGATTGACTGTCCAAAACGAACCGTTCTAACGGTATCACCATATTTTTCGCCAAATAGCGCCATAGCTCCTTCGTTAATAGCTTCTTGCATTGGAATATTGCGTTGTTCTTGCAAAGGCAGTTTTCCATCAATTCTTCTATTGACAAAGTTCTCCACATCACGAAGTTCGTCAACCGTCAATTTAGAAAAATGAGAGAAATCGAATCTTAAATATTTCGAATGCACTGCAGAACCTTTCTGTTCTACATGTGTTCCTAAAACCTCTCTCAGCGCCTGGTGTAATAGATGCGTGGCAGTATGGTTACACTCTGTGCGATAACGCTGTTTCGCATCAACCGTTGCTTTAAAAGATTCATGAATATGTTTTGGTAAATTCTTAGCAAAATGAACCGCGATATTATTTTCACGCTTAGTATCAACGATGTAAACTACATCACCATGCGCATCTTCAAGGTAGCCTTTGTCTCCTACTTGACCACCACCTTCTGCGTAAAAAGGCGTTATATTAAATACGAGTTGATATAATTCACCATCTTTTTTTGACGTCACTTTTCTATACTTGACGATTTTCACTTGCGTTTCAAGCGTATCGAAACCTATAAACTCTTGCTCTTCATCTTCAATTAGAACGGTCCAATCATCAGATTTTAATTCTGACGCTTGCTTTCCACGTTCTTGCTGTGCTTTGAGTTTATTTTGAAAATCCTCTACGTTATAAGTAAATCCGTTTTCTCGAAGAATTAAGTCGGTTAAATCTTCTGGAAAACCATAAGTATCTTTTAGTTCAAAAACCTTAGCTCCAGAAATTTCCTTCGTATTTGAATTCTCGATAATACGATCTAACAAGACCAAACCTTGTTCCAAGGTTCTTAAAAATGACGCTTCTTCTTCCTTAATCACATTTTCAATCAATTGTCTTTGAGCTTTCAACTCTGGAAAAGCTTTACCCATTTGATTCACAAGTACTTCTACTAGCCTAAAAATAAAAGGTTCCTTTTTGTCAAGAAAGGTGAAGCCATAACGTACCGCCCGACGTAAAATTCTTCTGATGACATATCCAGCACCATTATTGGAAGGTAATTGTCCGTCAGCAATGGAAAAGGCAACCGCTCTCACATGGTCGGAAATCACTCTAATGGCAACATCAATTTTATCATCTTTCCCGTAATCCTTATTGGTGATTGTTTCAATTTCACGGATTACTGGTGTAAAAACATCGGTGTCATAATTAGACTGAACACCTTGCAACACCATGCATAAACGTTCAAACCCCATACCAGTATCTATGTGCTTTTCAGGTAGGATATCTAAGGAGGTATCAGCTTTTCTATTGTACTGCATGAAGACCAAATTCCATATTTCAACAACCTGAGGATGATCCATATTGACTAGTGTTTTACCATCCACTTTCGCCTTTTCTTCAGCAGAGCGTATATCTACGTGTATCTCACTACAAGGGCCACATGGACCTTGATCACCCATTTCCCAAAAATTATCCTTCTTATTACCCATTAAGATGCGGTCTTCAGAAATGTACTGTTTCCAAATATCGTAGGCCTCTTGGTCCATTGGCAAATCATCTGCGTCCTTACTTCCTTCAAATACCGTCACGTACAGAATATCCTTATCAATACCGAATTTTTCTGTGAGCAGTTCCCAAGCCCATGCAATGGCTTCAGCTTTAAAGTAATCACCAAAACTCCAGTTGCCAAGCATTTCAAAAAGCGTATGATGATACGTATCATAACCTACTTCCTCCAAATCATTATGCTTTCCTGAAACACGCAAACACTTTTGAGAATCGGCAATTCGATTGTTTTTTGGCTGAGCATTTCCAAGGAAAAACTCCTTAAAAGGTGCCATACCAGAATTAACGAACATCAAGGTGGGATCATCTTTCAGAACCATGGGTGCCGAAGGGACAATACTATGATTTTTGTCTTTGAAAAAATTTAAAAATGTACTTCTGATGTCTTGAGACTTCATGCGTTGATTGTTAAAAAACCTTGTTCCTTTTAAATTACTATAAATAGGAAACAATTTATATATTTGTGAAACGTTCTATTATTCTTGCAAAAATAGAACTTTTTAAGATATGTCTAAAGTAAAATATTATTACGATCCTGAAACACTTTCTTATCGCAAAATAGAGCGAAAGAAAGGCAAGACAATTAAGTTTGCCATGTTGTTTTTATTGGCATCGGCTCTTTTTGCTTTTTTGATTGTCTTTATGGCCAGTCAGTTTATTGAATCACCGAGAGAGCGTGCTTTAAAACACGAACTTACCAATTTACAATTACAATACAATTTACTTAACAAACGTGTAGACAATGCTTTCGCTGCTTTGGAAAGTGTTGAAGAACGTGACAATTCCATCTACAGACTTTATTTTGAGGCTAATCCGATACCAGAAGAACAACGTCGTGCTGGATTTGGAGGTGTTAATCGTTATAAAAAATATGAAGGCTATGACAATTCCAAACTCATCATTGAAAGCAATAAGCGTTTGGATGTTTTACAAAAAGCGATAGTCGTCCAATCAAGATCTTTAGATGAAATTGCTGTCTTAGCGGAAGACAAGGAAAAATTTCTAGCTTCAATTCCTGCCATTCAACCAGTGAGAAACAAAGACTTAAAACACATGGCATCAGGTTATGGGTATCGAACAGATCCCTTCACTAAGGTCAGAAAGTTTCATTTTGGTATGGACTTTACAGCGCCAAGAGGCACACCAATTTATGCGTCTGGTGATGGAGTTGTGACACGTGCCGACAGTAATTCCTCTGGTTATGGAAATCACATTAGAATAGACCATGGCTACGGCTATGTATCGTTATATGCGCATTTATATAAGTACAACGTACGTGCGAATCAAAAAGTAAAACGCGGTGATCTGATTGGTTATGTTGGAAGCACTGGACGTTCAGAAGCGCCTCATTTGCATTATGAAGTTTTTAAGGATGGTGAACGCATTAATCCAATCAACTTCTATTACGGCAACTTAACTGCGGAAGAATATGCACGATTATTGGAAAAAGCCTCATTAGAAAATCAATCTTTAGACTAAGCCCATGCACATTGATCTTCCAGAAAAACGTTATTATGGAATTGGAGAGGTGGCCAAGGCTTTCGATGTAAATACGTCATTAATTCGATTTTGGGAAAAGGAATTTGATATCTTAAAGCCAAAAAAAAATGCCAAAGGCAATCGAAAATTTACACCTGAAGATATCAAGAATCTAAAGTTTATTTATCATTTAGTTAAAGAACGAGGCTTTACGCTTGAAGGTGCCAAAACACATTTGAAGGAAGAAAAAAAAGAATCCTTAGATAAATTTCAGATTATAGAAAAACTAGAAGGTATCAAGGCACAGCTTATTAAAATTAAATCACAACTTTAAAACTATATCACTATGAAAAAATGGATCCTACCAATTGTTGTTATCATACTTTTGGTGCTTTGGGGTGTGAATGTAAAAAACACTTCTGTAGACCTCAACGAAGACGTCAATGAAGCTTGGGGAAATGTTCAAACGTCTTACCAACGTCGTAATGATTTGATTGGCAACTTAGTGAACACGGTTAAAGGCGCAGCCGATTTTGAAAAAAGCACTTTGGAAGCCGTTGTTAAAGCAAGAGCACAAGCCACTAAGCCAGAAATAAATATTAATAATGCGGATGATCTAAGTCCGGAGAGTTTGGAAAAATTTAATCAAGCACAAAGTGGATTAAGCAGTGCTTTGTCTCGTTTATTATTAGTAGTTGAAAAATATCCAGATTTAAAAGCCAATCAAAACTTCTTGAAACTGCAGGATGAATTGACTAGTACAGAAAATACGATTCAAACGGCTAGAACACGTTACAACGAAGCTATCAAACCTTACAACCAATATGTTCAAAAAGCACCGCAGTCTCTAATGACGGGACTTTTAGGTTATGATGAGAAACCTTATTACGATGCAGATGCTGGTGCAGAAAAACCAGTGGATGTAGAATTTGACTTTGGTAAGTAATGGTATCAAAAGTCGAGGCATTTCTCACCGCTAAAGAAGAGCAAGAGATTATCGAAGCAATACGTAAAGCGGAACATAAAACTTCAGGCGAAATTAGAATCCATATTGAAGCGTCTTCCAAATTGGATCCTTTCGAACGAGCTATGGAGGTGTTCCATTACCTGAAAATGGATAATACCAAGCTTCGTAATGGTGTCTTGATTTATGTTGCCGTAGAAACCAAAACCTTTGTAATCTATGGTGATCAAGGTGTCAATGATGTCGTCCCAAATGGTTTTTGGGATAGTACCAGAGACACGATGCAACATCATTTTAAAGAACAGCGTTTCAAGGAAGGATTGGTTGAAGGTGTTTTGAAGGCTGGTGAACAACTGGAGGCTCATTTCCCTTGGCATCATGGCAACATAAATGAACTATCAGATGATATTTCTAAAGGATAAATCAATGTCTAAAGCACAAATTATATTAGTTGGTGTCCTCAGCGTTGTAAATAGCTTTTGGTTTACGGCAAATGCGCAGTTTGACATTCCGCCTATTCCTGAAAATCAAACCAGTGTTTATGATGATGTTAACCTATTAACACTTAGTGAAAAGCAAAGCTTAGAAGAAAAACTTATCAGGTATTCGGATACGACTTCCACCCAAATTGTGGTTGCCATCATCGCGAGTACCAAAGGTGAAAACATAGGACTTTTAACACCCAAATGGGCCCATGAATGGGGAATTGGCCAGGAGAAAGAAGACAACGGTGTGTTCATTTTACTTGCCCGAGATGATCGCAAGATATGGATTTCACCAGGTTATGGTGTGGAAGACCGCCTTACCGCAGGAATTACTGGTGAAATCACACGAAATGTCATCATCCCTGAATTTAAGCGTGGTGATTATTACCAAGGTCTCAATAAAGGGTCTGACGCTATTTTTGAGGTCCTACAAGGAAAATATAAAGGGACTCGCAAATCTGATAATGTTAGTGCATTTCCAATCGTTTTCTTTCTTTTTATCATCTTCTTTTTTATCATTTTTATCATTGCTATCACCAAAAACAGGAAAGGTGGCGGAAAAGGCGGTGGTCATCGAACCAATGGCACGAGTATTTTGGACGCGATTATTCTGAGCAATATGGGTCGTGGCAGCTATGGAGGCGGTAGTTCGAGTGGAGGACTATTTGGCGGAGGTAGCTCTGGAGGCGGATTCTCTGGTGGAGGTTTCGGCGGAGGCTTCGGTGGAGGTGGATTCTCTGGTGGAGGTGCTGGTGGTAGTTGGTAATTAAATAAATGAAACACTTTTTTATCATTAGCGCTCTATTCTTAGTTTGTGCATGCAAATAAGAGACTCGTATCCCAGTAGACTACTGGTTCTCTTCCTAAAAATGAATTACAACAAGTGGTGCTCGATTTGTCAAATGTCTTCAACATGTATCAAATCGATACTCTCAGTCAAATGATCATTGACTTTGAAAAAAGGGCTTAGATACTATTATGGAGCAATGGCATTAATCCAGAATATAGAAATTGCTCGGGCCAGTTTCCCCTTTTGAGCCTAAACTATTAAATTTCCAACTAAAACTCAACATAACATATTGTTGCAATACCGTACTTTGCGAATCTTGGATGTAATTTTCTGTGGCACGACGTCTTGCATTGGTATTTTGATCAAGCAAATCATAAACCTTCAACGTTAAAATCGCCTTATCCTTCATGAAGGAATAAGCCAAAGTAGAATTCCAGAACCAGGCACTTTTCTGAAAACCAGGCGCAACATTCGGGTTGTAATTAAAATCAATACTATTGGTCCATTCGAAATGTTTAGGCAAAAAAGTGGTTAAATTTAAATCCAAATCATGCCTAATAAAATTAATATCTTCAAACGTCGGTATGTCGTAGGTGTTATTTGTGTAAGTTAGTCGGTATCTCGGTCGAAACTCCATGACTTCCTTCCAATTAAAACGCAATCCCAAGCTTGGTGTAAGCGACGTCACATTACTTTTATATTGTACTTCATTATTGAAGTTCACATTACGATTCAAATTCGCAGAGATTCCGATATCAAATTTGACAGTCTTTAAGGAATCTGCTTTAATAGATTTGCTGTAATTGATATTTCCGTAGACATCATAATTACCATTAACATTGGCGAATGTCGTGGTTCTTTTTAGTGTTTCTGGATCTACAATGGTTCTTGACACCACTTGATTATTGTTGAAATTCAAACTTAAATAACTATAAACACCTGTTTTTTTCTGAAAGTCAAACGCATTGTATCCTGCATAAATACGGTGGCTATTGGTGGGTTCCAAATTCGGATTTCCCGTAACGGTATTTAACGGGTTAGAGACATCTTGAAATGGTTGTAGTTGATTAAGACTTGGTGGTGAATTATTTAATGAATAACCACTATACATCGATGCTTTGTCACTAAACCTATAATTAAAATAAGCCCGTAATTCTACAGCTTCAAATCGGCGCTTCAGATTCAATTCTGGTCTGAGAAAATCTCTATTTTCCAATGTTCTAAAGACGTAACTTGTTCTAAAGCTCGTCGACCATTTTTCTTTTCGTAAGGTTATTCTAGCTGATGGTGTATTCTCCTGATTTAAATACTGAAAATCGGTACTCAGATCAAAATTAAAATCGTCATAGGCATTTGTTGTTTCATTTCTATCGAAGGTACTTCTCAGATTGGTTCTGTTTTCATTTCTAAAATCATAACTAAAATCTAAAAATAGCTCTTTGGCCTTTAGTGGTAAACGATAAGTTGAAGAAAGCCGTAATCTGCGATAATCCATTTCGGAGGTGGTTAATTGATCTCTTAAAATATCTTCATCTACTGCATTGAAAAAATTCGTTTCAGACGTTAAAAAATCATCAGAGCTTCTGTCGTTGAATTCATTATCCATTTCAAACTTTAAAAAAGCACCCTTATTTCCAAAACGTTTGGTCAGATCAAATTCATTCTGAAAGGTTTTGGCATCATTTTCCACAAAAGAGGCGGTTGTTGATGCGTTGGTTGGATTGTTAGCTTCATCTCGCGTTTCTTCCTCTTGTGAAAAAGAAGTTGTTGCTTTAGACCATCTAAAGGATGGTTTGACATTCATTAAAAATGTAGAATCTATTTCTATATCAAAACCTAAATTTGCACTATGATTCTGACTATCACTAACGGTTTTAGATCGCGAATCGGAAAAAAATCGGGAATCAGGTAATATATTTTCACGCTCTGTTATCGTTTCATTTTCTGAATCACTCCCTGAATAAAAATAATCTGCAGAAATCTCTACTTTTTCACTTAATTGATCGGCATAATTTGCACCAACATTTTGAGAAGTTGTGATGCCCTGTCCTGCACCAAAAGATCTACCATCGATAGCAAAGGAGCCATTGCTATTCATACTCATGCTATAGCCTCCTCCAAACATTTTTTGAATTTCACCAAAACTAAAACCAGGAGAATTAGTGTTATTACCACCTGCCAGAACGCTCACGCGCCTATCATTGTCAAAGACGTTTACCATGCCTGCAAATTCGTAACGCTCATCCGTTCCTGCTCCTGCAGCCACCCTTCCAAAAATTCCTTTATTGTTCTCTTCCTTTATGGTTAAATTAATGGTTTTATTTTCTTTATCACCTTCTTCACCCGCAAAAGCCTCTGATTTAGTTTTAGTATCGGTAATCTGTATTTTTTCAATAATATCCTTTGTTAAATTTCGGGTTGTGATGGTAGGGTCATCACCAAAAAACGGTTTCCCATTCACCAATATCTTACTAACATCCTTTCCATTTACCGTAATTTTACCAGCTTCATCAACCTCAACACCCGGTAATAGTTTCAACAAATCCTCAACATTAGCGTCTTTTTTTGTTTTAAAAGATTTGACATTGAATTCTAAAGTATCTTTTTTTATGGTGATTGGAGCTCTAGATTTGATGACTACCTCATCCAAGGAATTACTAATATTCAACTCGATAGATTTTAAATCAATGAGCTCTTTATCTATAAGTAACTGCTTATAAAATGTTTGATATCCTACATAATCGATAAATAAGTTCAACTTGTCGTCATTAGTATCAGTCAATAATTCAAATTGCCCCTCTTTATCCGTGATGGTATAGGTTACCAGACTACTATCCTTGACGCGCTCCAAATAAACGGTTGCAGATTCCAACGGACTCTGATTATCGCCGGATAATACGGTTCCGTTTATTTTGATAGATTTTGATTGTGCAGATACAGCAGAAATACAAAAGAGTAATGAGATGAAAAAAAAGAATTTCTTCATGAATTTGATTGATTGATGATTAGTAGCATTTGTTGAAACGAATATAAAACCGTTTTCGTATGAATTTTCTTAAATTTATTATAAAACTAACTTATTCATGGTCTTCCAAAAAAAATAAGTCCTCAACTGACAATTGAAACAATTGTGCAATTTTTAGAGCCAATAATGTTGATGGAATATACTTTCCCTTTTCGATGGCATTAATAGACTGCCTGCTCACACCAATTTTTTCGGCAAGGTCCGCTTGAGTCATATCAAATCTAGCACGTTCTATTTTGATGTTATTCTTCATGATTCGCCTTTAATTTCAACACATTAAATCTCATAATAAAAAACAGTAAGGGTGTAAACATATTATAAACTAACACATTAAAAAATGAAAAATTATAGACAAAGAGTACGGTAAGTAAGAGAATAATATAATTGAATATCACAGCCCAAACCAAAGAGTCATTACGCAACTTGTAAATAAACTCATCTTCTACTTTTTCTTTAGAGAAGCCTACGAAAAATCCACCAACAATAATGGCGATAGTGATTAACTCATCTACGATACTGTTCTCAATAATCTGAAAAAAATCACTAGACGATTCAACCGATGAACCTACCAACACCGAATCACCACCTCCAATGATTGCTAATACCTTCATTGTTAATATATCCGTTTCTAAGTTTGATAATATGAATCCTGTACCTGTTATTAGACCAACAATCAGCAGAATCCAACCTGGTAATTTAAATTTATTCGACAATAAATAGTTGCTTTTCATGATAATAAATTGAATTGATTACATCACAAAAGTAAACAATTATTTACATTATGTAAACTTTACTTTACTTTTTAACACAAATTTTAATTAGGTGACGTTATTAGTATGCATCAAAAGAAGGGTTGATTATCGTTTTAAAGTGAAATGACTCTTAAAAGTCCTACCGTCTTCTAGTGTCGCCGAAAACCAGTAGTCAGATGAAGGTAATGGCTGTCCTTGGAACGTCCCGTCCCAAACATCAAATGGAGAATTTAAAGTATAGAGCAGTTTTCCGAAGCGGTCAAAAATAAACACTTTACTATTAGGTTGAAATTGTTCTGAAACACCCTTTAATTGCCAAGTGTCATGAAATGTATCACCATTGGGAGTAAAAAACTTAGGATAGCCAATCACGGAAACATCTTCTGATACAATACCGCAATCATTTTTAGTATCCTTCACGTAAACCGTATAAATACCTGCTTCAAGGTTACTGAAAGTATTTGAAGCTTGATAGGGTCCAAAGCTATCATTAATCGCGTATTCATACACACCTTCTCCTGACACCAACACTGTAATGACGTTATTTGCGTTGAGATCTTCAACAATGACGGTTTCCACAGTAGCTATATTAGAAGGTTCCACAATGATGGTTTTCGTTTTGGAGCAACCATTCACAAAAGCCACTTCTACCGTATACGTTCCTACTTCATTAACTTCAATAGCAATGGTTGTTTCTCCTGTTGACCAGTTGTAATAATAATTATTTGGAATATCTCCTTCAATCCCACCACTGAGCGTAATAGTTTGCGGAAAACTATTTAGACAATACAACAAGACTTCTTGGTCGTTAATGTTAGGCAAAGGATTGACTACCAATTCAACCTGTGTAATTCCGTAACAATCACCATTGTCTTCTGTTCGAGCATAAATGACTTGATTATAAGGCATCGTATTGGTAAAATTAGTTGGAAGCACATTCACTTGCATAAAAGCATCATCATAGGTTTCATAGAATGCTATATCTAAATTTTGAGGGTTATCAGCTAAAATTTGCGTTTCTGCTTGTGACAAGTCAAAACTTACCACTCCGGTTTCTGAGTTGTCATCGCAGACGGTCAAGATCGCTGAGTTTAAAGCATTCATGTTGACGCGAAGTAAGACTTCAGCGGTACTTGTACAACCAGAAGCCGTATCGATAACCTGTGCATAGATCGTTTGAGGATTCGTGGTGTTTATATAGCTTTCTGACTCCAAAATCTCATCAGTTAAATCGGCATTTTCAAAAAACTTTACGTTGCGCTCTTGGGTCACACCGTTGGTAATATCTTCAAAATACAAACTTAAATTAAAGGCAATAAAACCATCTTGAATAGCATCATCACAATCAGCAATTGTCACATCCAAAGCATCTGGACTTGGCACATAATTAGCTGTGATAGGAAAACGTGCACCATTACTACAGTTATCGAATAAAGGCATCACCCAGAAAGTAGTAGTTTCGGTTAAAGCCACTTCATAAGTATCACCAGAATTTAAAACTTCCGAAGCCGTTTCTGAAGCAAACCACAAAACATTGGGTGTATTCGTATTTACACTTAATATCGATGTACCTTCACCGCAAGCTTGATTGGAACTCGTTTCTATTCTCGGTGTGATAATGGACGTACTTGCTGACAAATTAATTTCAGGATCTCCTGGCATACCACCAAACTCTACCAAATAGCCTTTGGGATAATAGGGATTACCTGGTCCCGAAGGATCGCCTTGATTGGGCAAATCATTCCATGAACCAATATTTCCGATAGATGGATCTGTGATATGTGCATAATCTTCATTACCAAAATTATTAGGCTCACCAACATTCCAATTGGAATATTCATCATTTGGTGGTCCACCGTTAAACTGCCCTATCCAAAAGGTTTGTCCGGCTTCTGGTCCTGTGACCCATTTCCAAGTACCTTCGGTTTCAGCATCATTCGCCCCTATCCATCCTAATCCTGGACTTTGCTCACCAGCAAATTGCGCCTCTTCAGCATTCGTTAAAGTCGCTAAATATCCTTGAAGACCAAAATATGTTTGCGTTTCTGAGTTGTTACGTGCCGTCGTCCAAGTGATGCCTGGATCAGACACATACAAGTAATAATGTCCCGTAGATGGTAAAAAATTGGCGTCGCCTAAATTAATTGAGAAAAATTTATCTTGGGTAAATACCACTTGTGTTGTTTGAAAAGTGACACTACTAATTGCTGCTTCAAACTCTGTAAAAGTGGCTGGACCTTCTAGTGTGAGTTTACCTTCAGCAACATTCCAAGTAGCGGTAATATTCGGAAATGTACCATCCAATACCAAGATATCTTGATTCACACTATAACCTTCAGAAATTTGAACAAAAGCGTTTTCTAGTGTGGCATCACCTACATCTGGATCTGAAATAACTACACTAGTCACGATAGGCATTGGTGCACTAGCACAATAATCTTGATCCCCTGAAACAGTAATTGTGGGTGGCGTATTTTGGGTGAAAGCACTAAACATTGCCAAAAGCAGTGTGGCTATCACTAAAAAATACGTCTTGTTCATATATAGGTTGTTTCAATTATTTTTTACGCATGTAGACACTAACAGGCACACCTTTAAAATCGAAATGTTCCCTTAAATTATTTTCTAAAAAACGTTTGTAAGGTTCTCTTACATATTGTGGCAGATTACAAAAGAATGCAAACTGTGGCTGCGGCGTTGGTAATTGCATGATGTATTTAATCTTCACAAATTTTCCTTTGTACGCTGGAGGTGGATAATTTTCTATAATCGGCAGTAAGACCTCATTTAACTTACTGGTTTTTATTTTTTTCGTTCGGTTGTTATACACCTCAACCGCTGTTTCAATCGCTTTGAAAATACGTTGCTTGTTGAGTACAGATATGAAAACAATCGGCACATCCGTAAATGGTTCAATTTCCTTTCGGATCACACGCTCAAAATCTCTAGTGGATTGTGTGTCTTTTTCCACCAAATCCCATTTATTGACCAATATCACAATACCTTTGCGGTTACGTTCTGCCAGCCAAAATATATTTTGTACTTGTCCGTCGAATCCTCTGGTGGCATCTAAAACCAGCATACAAACATCACAATGTTCAATAGCTCGTACACTACGCATCACAGAATAGAACTCCAAATCTTCTTTCACTTTTGATTTTCGTCTAATCCCAGCCGTATCCACCAGGTTAAACTCAAAGCCAAAACGGTTGTATTTTGTATCAATCGAATCACGAGTTGTTCCGGCGATATCAGTAACGATATAGCGATCTTCACCAATTAACGCATTGATAAAAGAAGATTTCCCAGCGTTGGGTCTTCCCACAACTGCAAACCTAGGCAACTGTTCTTCTTCTACGTCGTCATCGTCCTTTTCAGGTAAAGCTTCCACCAAAGCATCTAATAAATCACCTGTACCACTTCCGTTAATACTGGCGATTGTAAAATAATCTCCTAATCCTAGCGAATAGAATTCTACGGCATCTTCTGCTCGTTTGTTATTATCCACTTTATTGACGGCCAAAAATACGGGTTTGTCTACCTTTCTTAATAGCCTTGCGACATCTTCATCCATGCCTGTGACACCTGCTTCTACATCCACCATAAAAATAATCGCATCAGCTTCATCGATTGCCAATTCAACCTGTCTATCTATTTCAGCTTCAAACACATCGTCACTGCCTTTGACATATCCGCCTGTATCAATTAAGGAAAATTCTTTCCCGTTCCAGTCACTTTTTCCGTAATGTCTGTCACGTGTTACACCGCTAACGGCATCCACAATGGCTTCTCTTCGCTGTATCAAGCGATTAAAAAAAGTAGATTTACCAACATTTGGACGACCTACTATGGCGACAATATTACTCATAACTTATAGTTTCCTTCGGAATAGTCTGCAAAAATACTAAATAAGTCCTGATGCAGTGTGATTTTTAAGTTAAAGATTATATGTTAACTATTATTCCACAAAAAATAGTAATTTGAATGACTATTTCAAAATTAAAATGTCGAACGTTAACGAGATCATTTTACGACCGCGATTTAAACTGATTATTCATCAAGAAAATGATCGCTTGTTAAAGCTTTTTGAAGCTGCTGATAAGGAGCAATCAGCGTTTATCGTGTCCCGAATAGACGATCACATATTTATTAAAATTCCGAAGGAGAAACAACATTTCTGGTCGCCACAACTGCATTTAGAAATCAATAAAAACGATCAAGAAAAAACCAGTACTATCTATGGTTTATTTGGTCCCAACCCAACCGTTTGGACCATGTTCATGTTTTTACATTTCATGGTTGCTAGTTTATTCATAGGATTTGGAATCTGGACCTATGTGAATTGGCGTTTAGATAGCCATTATGCCATACCACTATTTTTAACGCTACTGATGATTCTTTTGTGGTTTGCTCTTTACTTGGGAGGCCGACTAGGAAAAAAAATAGCTGCAGAAGAAATGCGTCAATTAGATCAATTTATGAAAAACATCCTAAAAAGTAATCGAATACAGGAGTTTAACAATTATAGACAGAATAAAAAAAGCCTCAGCAAAAATACTGAGGCTTCCTAATGAACATTGAAAATATTATTGTTGATTTTCATAAAACGTAATTGTACCGCTATCTTCGTTGGATACAACTAATAAATCTTTTCCAGTAGGACTTTCTTGACTCGAAATGGCCAATAACCCCTCAGGAGCTTCATCACCTGAATGTGATAAAATTGAAATAAATTCTGGTGCTAACGGATTAGAAATATCATATACTAAAACTTGATCATTTCGCTCTAATCCTACAAACAATACATATTTATTGCCTTGTATTTTTAAAATTTCAACAGACTCTGGCTCTGCGCCTTTAGCATCACTCCTGCCATCATCATCATTAAATCGATCTGGAGTTAAAGCTAATGTTCTTGCAGCAATCTCATTTCCACTATCATATAATAAATCGCCAGTTCCTGACCATACTGAAAATGATCTCGCGCCATAACTGTATAAGTCTTGATACAAACCATTGGCTCCTAATCCCAAAGTTGAAGTCACTTCCAATCGTCCTAAATTAGCGTCATTTTGATAATCGGCTTCCAAAGGAAATATGGCAGAATCTAAACTCAAATCATCCACACGCTCTTCCTCACTAAAACCATCGTAATCACGTGCATCACCTTCATTCGCTGTAAACAAATAATCCACACCTCCTATTTTAACATACTTGATAGCATCTGGCTGATACATCCCAAATACGGGCCAATTAGACAAAGTCTTCATACCATCACGATCACTAGGATCGATTTCATTGCCAGGCATATTATAGTCTTTAAATCCAAGCGGATAAATAGCTTCTATTTGTTTAGACTGCAAATTAACTTTGGCAATTCCATTGTTTTCCTGAAGAGTCACCCAAGCATCATTTGAATTTTTAGAAATAGCCACATATTCTGGCTCCACATCCATCGCTAGTGTCGCATTAGGCCCAAATACCCTAAATCCATCCGCTTCTAAGTCTGTTTCTTGATTATTAAACTGTTCAAAGGTAAGTGTAGTCACTTGCCCACTAACAACTTCAATAATACTGATAGACCCATTAGGATCCACATCATAATCATCATTGGGTTCCCCCTCATTCGCAGACACCAAATATTGACCATTCGGTGAGAACGTGACCATATCAGGTAAGGCTCCAACGGTATAACTTTGTATTAAATTCAAAGAGTTAGTATCGTATACATTAATACTTCCTGGCATTTGTTTATTATCGGCTTCAACAGCTACTGCGAGTTGACCATTATGTACACTCACGCTATTTGGTGCACCTGGAGCTACAGAAATTGAGGGTAAGGCATTAGGAAAATCTAAATCAGAAATATCCCAAACCAAAATTTGATCTTGGTCTGCATCAACCACAAATAACCTATGATTAATTGCATCGAAGGCAGCAATTTCGGTAGCACCTTCTCTACCTACAGTAATTGTAGATTTGTATTGAAAATTGACATTGAAGTTTTTCGATTTACGATCTTGAATTGACGATTCTTGTGTTTCGGTAAAATCATCTTTTTGGCATGAAAATGCTAGCAACATTATGAATACCAGCATTGGTTTGGATAAAATTTTCATTTTGGTTCGGTTTAATTAATTTTGAGTTTAAAATTAACCGACCAACGTAAAGTTAAGGTTATCCTAAGAAGACGATATCTTTAGATTTCACCTTTGATTGTAACCAAAACGTTTCAGCTGTCGCTGATCACTTCGCCAATTTTTATTGACCTTAACGTATAATTCTAAATGCACCTGCTTGCCAAAAAACTTTTCTAAATCTTTTCTAGCCTCGACACCTACACGTTTCAAAGCAGATCCTTTATGTCCAATTATGATGCCTTTTTGCGTTTCTCGTTCTACCATGATGACTGAACGCATTCGAATAATTTGGTCTTCCTCAAAAAATTCTTCGGTATCAATTTCAACAGCGTAAGGAATTTCCTTTTTATAGTGCATGAGGATTTTTTCTCGGATCGTTTCATTTACAAAAAATCGTTCCGGTTTATCTGTTAACTGATCTTTCGGATAAAATGCGGGAGACTCAGGAAGCAATTCAATAATTCTATTAAAAACTTCATTTACATTAAACCCTTCCAATGCCGAAATAGGAAAAATTTCAGCATTTGGCACTTTCTCAGACCAGATTTGGACTTGTGATTCCAATTGTTCTTGATCTGATTTATCAATTTTATTTAGAAGTAGTAATACTGGAATTTTAGAATTGGTGATTTTCTTAAAAAAAGACTCATCTTTCAATTCACTTTCTCCAATCTCCACCATGTATAATAACACATCCGCATCTTCGAAGGCCGACTTCACAAAATCCATCATCGACTCTTGAAGTTCATAGGCTGGTTTGATAATTCCGGGAGTATCGCTGAGAATGACTTGAAAATCCTCACCATTTACAATGCCTAGGATACGATGACGTGTGGTTTGCGCCTTCGACGTGATAATAGATAATTTCTCTCCGATAAAAGCATTCATCAAGGTGGATTTACCCACATTGGGATTCCCGATAATATTTACAAAACCTGCTTTGTGCATTGTTACATTTTTCGCAAAGTTACAACCTTTAAGAATGAATTCTGCTTAAATCGTTGCCATTTCGTGATTTTTTAGATTGAAAATAATCATTGTCGCGGTTTTGCAATACCGCGATCATACATCACAATACTTCCAGCTACTGAGACATTGAGACTCAATTCTGACTTAAATTTAACCAAAAAATGACTTTTATTAATGGCATCATTAGACAGACCATGATCTTCAGCACCTAACAAATAGACGCAGCGCCTCGGGTGATGAAATGATTCTAGTGGCTCAGCATCTTTAGTTAACTCTACACCAACCAGCCTTGCTCCTTTTGGGAGGTTTTTATAAAAGGCTTCAAAATTTTTGTAATGAAAATAGGGCATTGACTTAACAGCGTTGTGAGTATCACAGGCTTGTTTCGCATATCGGTTCCCTATCGTAAATATAAAACTGGCACCTAAATTTTGTGCTGAACGCCATAATACTCCGAGGTTTTCTGGCGTTTTGCCGTTCTGAATACCTATACCGAAGAATTCGTTTTCAAAATTATCTATCATGTCACAAAAATAAAAAACCCATAGGAATCTTTCTGTACCATTAAATTCTGAAAAAAACCTAGTTGCTTCAATCCTTTTGTAACCTGAGTTACTTTAAATGGTCATTTCAATACATAACTTTACAGAATGTTTTACGATGCCCTTGAAATTTAGCATATGGAAGAAGCGTAAAGAAATTATTTTAAATAGAAATTTTATACCTATGAGCGATTTGTTTACCTTTTTGGTCTCATACATGAGTTAATGCTCTAGTTGTAAAATACACGTTATAATTGACAGTCAAAATGATAGAAGAACTAAAGAAAAGTTACGGCCACCTTTTTGAAAAGGACCTTTTAAATGACATCTTACAGGTAGGAACATTTAAGGAGGTTCCTGCTGGATATAAACTCATGGATATAGGAAGTTATGTAAAAGGAATGCCACTTTTAATTTCTGGAGCGATAAAAGTACTCAGAGAAGATAATGATGGCAATGAACTACTCCTCTATTATTTGGAACGTGGAGAGACCTGCTCTGTTACAATGTCTTGCTGTATGGGTCAAACCAAAAGTGAAATCCGCGCCATTGCAGAGACAGACGCGAAACTCATCATGATACCCATCCGAAAAATGGAGGAATGGACAGCCAAATACAAATCGTGGAGAAATTTCGTCTTTGAAAGTTACCATAATAGGCTCAATGAAATGCTCCATACCATTGATAGTATAGCCTTTGATAATCTAGATGAACGGATTTTGGCATATTTAAGGGAGAAGTCAAGAATTAATAAAACGTCCATTATCGAAAACACTCATCAAGAAATAGCTTATGAATTACATAGCTCAAGAGTGGTTATCTCAAGACTTCTTAAAAAATTGGAAACTCTTGGAAAAATAGAATTACATAGAAATTATATAAAAATCATCAATTTAGATTAGCTATGTAACCAAAGTTACTTCTTGATGGCGAATAGTATCTTAATTTCGCATCAACATTTTACCTCATTATGGAATTACTTGAACTTTTTGGATATATAAGTGCTTTAGTTATTGGGATCTCCTTAGGTCTTATTGGTGGTGGTGGATCCATTTTAGCCGTACCAGTGTTGGCCTATCTTTTTTCTATCAACGAAAAAGCAGCTACAGCGTATTCACTTTTTATTGTAGGAGCAAGTGCATTGCTTGGTGGTATAAAGCAACATTTTAAGGGATATGTAGACTGGCGAACTGCTATAGTATTTGGTATCCCAGCAATTATTGGTGTTACGGTTATTAGACATTATGTTGTTCCAGCATTGCCCAATGTTTTATTTCATATTGCCGATTTTGAATTTACGAGAAGAATGGCCATGTTTGGTCTTTTTGCAATCCTTATGATACCTGCAGCAATTTCTATGTTAAAAGAGCGAAAAGACAAACCTGCCATAGGCGATCGTATTGTAAAGTATAACTATCCTCTTATCTTAGTAGAAGGCCTAATCGTTGGCGCAATTACTGGAATGATTGGTGCTGGTGGTGGCTTCTTAATCATCCCAGCACTCGTAATTTTGGCCAACGTTGAAATGAAAGTTGCTGTTGGTACATCCTTAATTATTATCGCATTTAAGTCGTTGCTCGGTTTTTTCCTCGGTGATGCGATGACTATGGCTATTGATTGGACGTTTTTATCTGTTTTTACAGCAATTTCTTTTGTTGGTATCTTCGTAGGAAGTTACCTCAGTAACTTTATCAATGGAAACAAACTAAAAAAAGGCTTTGGCTACTTTATTTTCGTCATGGCTGTGTTCATTTTTTACATGGAGTTTTTTGTGGAACAATAAATTATCTTACACATTTATAAAAAATGACTTTTATGATAAAAGTCATTTTTTTTTAACTATTTTCTCTTGTGTAACCAATGTAACCTTAACATAATTAGATAGTTACTACTTTTAATCTGTTTAACAATTAAATCAAAATAAAATGAAAGTAGAACAAATTTATACAGGATGCATTGCTCATGCTGCTTATTATATTGAAAGTAACGGCGAAGCTGCTGTTTTTGACCCATTAAGAGAAGTGCAACCCTATATAGATCGTGCTCAAATAGATAATACCGAAATCAAATATGTCTTTGAAACACATTTTCATGCCGATTTTGTAAGTGGTCATTTGGATCTACGAAAGAAAGCAGGCTCAGAAATTGTCTTTGGACCAGGAGCAAAACCAGCTTATGAAGCTACTATTGCTAAAGACAACGAAGTCTTTAAAGTGGGCAACTATAAAGTGAAAGCAATCCATACACCTGGTCATACCATGGAAAGCACAACCTATCTTCTAATAGATGAAAACGGAAAAGAGCATGGTATCATAACTGGAGACACCTTGTTTATTGGTGATGTTGGACGACCAGATTTGGCCCAGCATGTGGTATCAGAACTTACAGAGGATAAGTTAGCGGGTCATTTATATGATTCATTACGCAATAAAATTATGCCTCTTAGTGATGATTTGATCGTGTATCCTAATCATGGTGCTGGATCAGCTTGTGGTAAAATGATGAGTGATCAAACCACAGACACACTAGGAAATCAAAAAAGAACCAATTATGCATTACAAGAAATGACTAAAGAGGAGTTTAAGAACGTTTTATTAACCGGACTTACAGCGCCTCCTGGTTACTTCCCACAAAATGTGTTAATGAATATTCAAGGATATGAAAGTTTAGATACTATCATGGATCGAGCTACTAAGTCTTTGTCTCCAGATGAATTTGAAATAATAGCGAATGAAACAGGCGCATTGATGCTTGATACCCGTGACGCTGAAGACTTTGCAAAAGGATTTATACCTAACAGTATCAACATTGGTTTAGATGGTAATTTCGCCCAATGGGTAGGTGAAATGATACCAGATGTTCAACAAGAAATTTTACTGATTACGGATGCTGGTAAAGAAGAAGAGGCCATCACTAGGTTGTCAAGAGTAGGTTATGACCAAACTGTAGGCTATTTAAAAGGCGGCTTTTCATCATGGAAAAATAGCGGCAAAGATTTTGAAACTACCATGCGTATTTCTGCTGAAACTCTTGAAGAAAGATATAACAAGGAAAAACCATTAATTATTGATGTAAGGAAAAAGAGTGAATATGATTCAGAACACATTATCGATGCACTTAACGTGCCGCTGAATGAAATTAATCAGCACTTATCGCAATTTCCAAAAGACAAACCCTTTATTCTACATTGCGCTGGCGGCTATCGCAGTATGGTTGCATCGTCGATATTAAAACAGCGTGGATGGCATAATTTCGTGGATGTCAAAGGTGGTTTTGATGCGGTTTCCGAAACCGAAATACCTCGATCTGAATATGTTTGTCCGACGACCTTATTATAGACCTTTTAAAGTCATGTTAAAACTCCTGTTAAATTCTCAAACAGGAGTTTTTTTATTAAATTTAGTCATATGTAACAAGAGTTACTGTGTTATTTTTGTACACAAAGTAATTTTACACAGTAAATAAAGACATTCAAAATGACGATTGAACAAATATATACAGGTTGCCTTGCACAAGGCGCCTACTACATTGAAAGCAAAGGTGAGGTTGCGATTATAGATCCTTTAAGAGAAATCAAACCTTATTTAAATAGGGCCAAGCAGGACGATGCCAAAATCAAATATATTTTTGAAACACATTTCCACGCAGATTTCGTTAGTGGTCATATCACACTGGCTAAAGCCACTGAGGCTCCTATTATCTTTGGGCCAAACGCCAATCCTACTTTTGACGCTATCATAGCTAAAGACGGACAGGAGTTTAAATTAGGTGACGTCACAATTGTGGCTTTGCATACACCAGGTCACACGATGGAAAGCACCACGTATTTATTACGTGACGAAAACGGGAAAGACCATGCTATCTTCAGTGGTGACACCTTGTTTTTAGGAGATGTAGGTCGTCCAGATTTAGCACAAAAAATGGGTGAACTAACGGAAAAAGATCTCGCTGGTTTTCTTTTTGATAGTTTGCGTGAAAAAATAATGCCTTTGTCTGATGATGTGATTGTTTATCCTGCTCATGGAGCTGGTTCGGCTTGCGGAAAAAACATGATGAAAGAAACAGTTGACACATTAGGGAATCAAAAGGAAATGAATTATGCGTTACGTTCAGATATGACTAAGGAAGAGTTCATAGAAGAAGTAACAGACGGACTCCTACCACCACCACAATACTTCCCAGATAATGTAAAAATGAATAAGGAAGGGTATGATGATATCGATGATGTTCTGAAACGCGGTACTCAGGCACTTTCGCCTAAAGCGTTTGAAGCTGCTGCCAATGAAACTGGCGCTATTGTTTTGGATGTAAGACATCAAGATGATTTCGCCAAAGGTCACATTCCTAGATCTATATTTATTGGATTGGATGGCAGCTTTGCACCATGGGTAGGTGCGCTCATTGCCGATGTCAAACAACCTATTTTATTGGTCGCTCCTGAAGGTCGAGAGGAAGAAGCTGTGACGAGATTATCGCGTGTTGGTTTTGATAATACGCTAGGTTATTTGAAAGGCGGATTTGAAGCTTGGAAAACATCAGCTTTTGACTATGATGTGGTAAGTACGATTTCAGCGGAGACATTTGAAGAGATCCTAAGCGAAGACAAAGTCCCGACCTTTGATGTAAGAAAAGAAAGTGAATTTAAATCTGAGCATATCATAGATGCACATAACACACCGCTTGACTTTATCAATAATTATTTAGCAGAATTCCCTGAGGAACAACAATTTTATGTGCATTGTGCTGGAGGCTATCGCAGTATGATTGCCGCATCCATTTTAAAAAGCCGTGGCATTCATAATCTCATAGATGTTCAAGGAGGCTTTAAAGCAATCCGAGAAACCAATATTCCTGTGTCAGATTTTGTTTGTCCTACAACTTTATAATTATCAATATGAAAAATATCACACAAGCCGAGTGGCGACAGTTAATTGCGCAAGATGATCAAGCCATCATTATGGATGTCAGAACACCCAATGAATGTGCCGAAGGTATATTAGAAAATGCTATGATGGTCGATATTTTCGACACATCCTTATTCATGGATACAATCCAAAAATTGGATAAAAGTAAATCCTATTATATTTATTGCAGAAGTGGCAATCGTAGTGGACAAGCTTGCCAATTAATGGAAAATTTAGGCTTTGAAAAAACCTACAATTTAATTGGAGGTATGATGGAATGGCAAGGAGAGACCATTACACCCTCTCAAAAGTCCTAATTATTAAAACGAATAACAACTTTAAAAAGATGTAATAATCGTAAAGGGGATGTCACGATTGGCAGTTCCTTTTTTTTTTGAAAATCCGTAAAAAATCACAACTATTTTCAAAATATAACACTGATCCTTATTTCAGTTGAGATAATTATCTATGAAATTAATTTTAGTATACATGTCATTCCTTTCTTTACTTTTCGGTGGTCATCCTCAAAAATCTGATCACATAACTATTTTAGACAAAGCGTCTTTCAAAGCTGCAATATCTTCAAAAAATATAACCTTAATTGACGTTCGCACACCTCGAGAATACCTATCAGGCCATATAAAAAATGCTGTGAATATCGATTACTTTGACACCTCTAATTTTATCAAAGCAATTAAGGGTTACGATAAAGAACAACCCATCTTTATTTATTGTAGATCGGGAAATAGAAGTCAAAAAGCGGCCAAAAAACTTGACAGTATTGGATTTAAAAACATCTTTGATTTGAAAGGTGGTTATATGAACTGGAATTAACCAAACATTCACACAATTCAAGTCGCCAAAGCACCTCTCAATTAATTTACTTTAATCATCGTTCTGTGTAACTTTAGTTACTGCACAATAAGCGTATAGACGCTAAATTGCTTAAAAACTAAAGTATGAGAACAACTATAAGAGTTCAAAACCTAAAATGTGGTGGTTGTGCAAAAACCATCACTTCACATATCTCGAAATTAGAGAATATCTCAAGTGTAGAAATCGATATTGACCATGGAGCAGTAACCTTCTGCATGATTCATCCAAATGATGGAGAAGCCGTGTTAACCAAATTAAAGGATTTGGGGTATCCATCTATAAATGAAGGAAACTCCATGATTTCTAAAGTAAAATCCTATGTAAGTTGTGCCTCAGGAAAAATAAGCTAATTATCATGAAAAAACATCTATTTGCAACCATCATAAGTCTATGGTCACTTATAACCATAACTAGCTGTAACCAATCAAAAAAAACGGTGTATACGACAACATCAGAAATTGATACAGTAACCCTTACAGCCAATCAAGAGCACCCTGGAAAAGCCTTATTGGAGAAAAACTGCTATGTCTGTCACAATCCGACAACAGCGCATAACGCACGTATAGCACCTCCCATGGTAGCCGTCAAATCCCACTATATGAATGATGATATTTCAAAAGAAGCCTTCGGCAATGCCATCTGGGATTTCGTCAAGCAACCTTCAGCAGAAAATTCAAAAATGCGAGGTGCTGTTCGACGTTTTGGCGTGATGCCATATCAACTTTTTTCCGAAGAGGACATCAAACTTATTGCCGACTACATGTACGACCACAAAATTGATGAACCCGAGTGGTTCAAACAACATATCGAAGAAGAAAGTCACGGAAAAATGAAGTACCGAAATGACGGTATCAAAAACGAACAACACCATAATTCTTCAGAAGAAACTAAAGAAAACAAAGGTCTGACTTATGCCTTAAACACCAAGAAGGAACTCGGCAAAAACTTAATGGGAACTATTCAAAAAAAAGGAACACTCGAAGCTGTCGCTTTTTGCAACCAACAAGCGTATCCTATTACCGATAGCATGGCCCAAGTACAAAATGTCGCGATTAAACGGGTTTCAGACAACGCTAGAAACCCAAATAATCAAGCGAATTCTGAAGAATTAGTCATCATCAAGAATTTCAAAAAGCACTTGATAAATGGTGAAACTGATATATATCACAAGGAAAAATCAAACGGTCATGTAACGGATTACTATCCCATTATTACCAATTCCATGTGCCTACAATGTCATGGTCAACCATTGAAGGATATTGAGCAAGACGTTTTCGACAAAATCACTACACTCTATCCATCAGACCAAGCTACAGGCTACGCCGTTAATGAAGTTCGCGGTATGTGGCGCATTGATTATAAAGAGTAACCCATGAAAAATAGGCTTTTTCTGTTATCATTTCTATGGCTTTCCCAATTGTCATTAGGACAAGAGTTGGTGGTGAAAAATCACAGTAGCTGGAACACTTTGAATGTGGTAAAAACAATCAGTCAACACTGGTATGTCAATGCTGAATTGAACGTACGACGCACTAATTTTTTATCCGATTGGGAACAAATAGTAGTGCGACCTCTAGTTCATTATAAAGTTGAAAATAATATCGACTTAGCATTGGGTTATAGCTATATCAAAAACTTCCAATTTTCAGAATTCAGCACACCTATTGATGTGAATGAACAGAATATATTTCAGCAATTGATGATCAAACAGCAATTTTCAAAATTCTCATTTGGTCACAGAATACGGTTTGAAGAACGTTTCATCGACCACCTCGTATTACAAGACACTGATGCCTATCACATCGATGGTCGAAAACACAAAAACAGGTTTCGTTATAGACTTCAGATGGCCATTCCTCTAGAGGGAAAGTCCATAAGCCTTTTCTTATACGATGAAGCTTTTTTAGACTTCGGAAATCGGCTAAGACCAGAAAAGTTAGATCAAAACTGGATGTTTGCTGGTCTCATATTTAAAATTAGCGAGCACATTAAAATCAGAACAGGATATCACGATATTTTTGCAAAAAGAAATGATCTGTTTATCAATAATCATGTTTGGGAAACCACTCTGACCTATCATATATAAACGATGAAATCCATACATTTTACACTAATTTTACTCGTCCTAGCCATTGGATGCCAAAACACCACACAAACGATTGAACCTTCTAAAAGAAAGACCGTTGTTTCGCATAAAGATAAACATTGGAGTTACGAAGGAGAAATGGGTCCAACCTATTGGAAGGAAATCGAGGTCAACTCCGATTGTGGTGGTAAATACCAATCACCAATCAACATTGTTAATTATGACAGTGATACGACTCTGGCACCACTAGACATCAATTATTCACAGAGTACGCACATACATGATGTGGTCAATAATGGTCATTCCATACAGTACAACTTTGACACTGGTGACTATATGACCCTAAATCAGAAGAGATTTGATTTAAAGCAGTTTCATTTTCATGAACCTGCCGAACATCTGATTGATGGCATCAGGTATCCATTGGTATTGCACCTAGTACATATGAGTGATGATGGAGAATACGCCGTCATTGCTGTGATGGCAAAAGAAGGTCAAAGTAGCGAACCATTTGATTTCTTGGAGAGTTTCTTACCAGTTCTTCCTGGCCAAACTGCAAAGGTAGACCAAGCCTTCGACATGAACCTAAACCTACCAAAGCATCGGACTTATTTTAACTATACAGGTTCTTTAACAACTCCTCCTTGTAGCGAAAGCGTAGAATGGTTTATCTTTAAGGACCCAATTACAGTATCCTTGAAACAAGTAGAGCAACTACGTGCACTTATGCCGTTGAACAATTACAGAAATGAACAGCCTCACAATGGGCGTCGAATCAGAATATCTAAATAATCAGTTATGAAATCTAATTTTTCAAATATCATCAATGGAGAACAGCCAGTTCTTATCGATTTTTTTGCTGAATGGTGTGGGCCTTGCAAAATGATGTCACCTATTCTCAAAGAGGTGAAAGCTAATTTAGGCGACAGAGTCACTATTCTTAAGGTAGACGTCGACAAAAATCAAGGTCTGGCAGCGAAGTATCAAGTAAGAGGCGTCCCAACCTTTATACTATTCCAGAAAGGTGCTATAAAATGGCGTGCGTCTGGAATGATTCAAAAGAACGATTTGATAGATCAAGTAATTAACCACATCAATGACAACAACGATTAGCTAATCTTTTGATTTAGTAAAGCCATAAGTGTTTTGACCCACAAATCCCTTCGGAAACTTATCATCACCCGGAAAGCCGAGTTTGATGGTACCACTATCCTCTGGAATGTAGTTGGTCTTAAACATATAGTCCCAAAGACTTAAACTAATTCCGAAGTTTACACCATAAGTTCCTTCAGGTAAGTGATAGGAATGGTGATATAAATGCATGACAGGATTATTGAGAATGTATTTTAAAGGTCCGTAAGTTATTTTAATATTGGAATGGTTTAAATGTCCAATGGCAATAGCAAAAAAGTGCACGATGTACGCCTGCTCTGGCTCAAAACCAAATAATATCATGACGGCAAAAGTTTTCAGAGGTTTATACAAAATGTTTTCCATCCAATGATAACGCAAATGTGCCGCAAAACCCATTTCTTTCACACTGTGATGCACTTTATGAAAGCGCCATAATACAGGGTATTTATGTAACAAGGTATGTGTAAACCACTGAACAAAATCCAATATGATAAAAAACACTAATAATTGAATCCACATTGGCCAACCAGAAGGATGAAATAATGCAAGAGAATCTTCTTTAATTCCTAAATCGGCAAAAGCAACTTGCAACAATTTATAAAATCCACTAATGGCAATAGCAAATATGAAAAAATTGAAAAACATGTAAAAGGCGTCCAACCAGAAGTCTTTTCTAAAAACCGATTGATTCTTTCGCCATGGAAATGCAATTTCCAAAAGCCAGACCACAAAAGAAATAATGATCAAGCCCCAAAAATAATTGGTGTACCAAGGCACCTCAAAAATAATAGACTTCCAGGTCCAATCTATGGTACCAAAAAAAGCATTACTAAAGGCATCGAAATATTTATTCATATAAGTTCATCTAACTCTTGAAACATTAGTCGCGTAACTATGGTATGACTAACAGAGATTAATAATCTTGTAAATTACCTCATCATTTAAAGGTAACAAAATGATCTGATTTAAATAATACATGAAATTACAGGAATAGAAATGGTTCATCTGTAACCTAAGTTACACTTTTCATTAATTATATGCTTTAAATTTATAATCACATCAAAACTGCAACTAAAATGACTACACATCATCAAATTTTAATTATTGGAGGCGGTACGGCTGGAATTATGATGGCTTCGCAACTCAGAAATAAAAACAAGGAGTTGAACATCGCAATTATTGAGCCTGCAGACACACACTACTATCAGCCAGCATGGACATTGGTGGGCGCTGGAACCTATGACTTTGAAAAAACGGCTCGTCCCATGGCATCATTGATTCCCGAAGGTGTCACATGGATTAAAGATTATGCAACGTCATTCGATGCAGACCATAATACCGTTCATACCAAAGTAACTGGAGCTATCACCTATGATTATCTCGTCGTTGCGCCTGGTTTGGTGATGGCACCCGAACTTATTGAAGGACTTCCTGAGGCGATGGAGAAAGGCGTCGTTTGTAGCAATTATACAAATCCGATACATACTTGGGAACAAATTAAAAATTTTAAAGGTGGCAATGCTGTCTTTACACAACCCACAACACCTATCAAATGTGGAGGTGCACCACAAAAAATTGCTTATCTGGCTGCAGATTATTTCAAAAAGCAACATCTTTCCGATAAAACCAATGTGGTATTTGCAACTCCTGGAAGTGTCATCTTTGGGGTAAAGCCTATAAAAGACACTTTGATGCAAGTCATTCACAGATATGGCATCCATTTCAAGCCTTATTATGCTCCATTTAAAATTGATCCCGATAAAAAAATCGTGTACTTTAGAAATACAGCACCGGAAGAAAATCAATGCATCATTGTTGAGGATAATTCTTTGGGAGAAAAACAGTCTGGTGATACGATCATTGAAATGCCATTCGACTTACTACATTTAGCGCCACCTCAAACCGCTCCTAAATTTATAAGAGAGTCAAATCTTGTAAATGACGCTGGTTGGTTGGATGTAGACCATCATTCATTGCAACATAAAAAGTATCCAAATATTTTTGGGCTTGGTGATGTAGCAGCCTTACCAACTGCAAAAACGGGTGCTGCTATAAGGAAACAAGTTCCTGTAGTTGTCGATAATATCTCTTTATTAATTGCTCGTAATATGTTAGGAACTAAATCTTATAATGGCTATTCCTCTTGCCCTTTAGTTACGGCATACGGCAAAATGACCTTAGCAGAATTTGATTATGATAGTAATTTCACTCCAGATCCAAAATTGAAACAAATGCTTATTTTTGATAGTTCAAAAGAACACTGGAGGTTATGGTTATTAAAAAAATACATGCTTCCGTATTTGTATTGGAACAAAATGATGAAAGGGAAAGATGTATAGCTTATTGATAGATTAAATTTTAATTAAAGTTGGAGGTAGGATGACCTGTCATCTTACCTCTATTTTTTAAATGACATTACAAAAAAAAGATTATGGGTTTGTCGCATTACAAATGATATTGTTTGTATTGTATCTATGGGACTTTAATCTTTTTGAGTTTGAACTTTCCTTTTACCAAAGGGCCTCGGCATTAAGCATCGCTTTTATAGGTATGATTATCGTCGCTATAGCCATTATCCAATTAAACACCAAGATCTCACCTTTTCCAACGCCACGATCAAATTCTGAACTTATAGTTTATGGGCTTTATCGCTATAGCCGTCATCCCATTTACACGGGCATCCTACTTACTTGCGCTGGCTATGCATTTTATTCCAATTCCATCTACAAATTAATCATCACTACATTGTTGTATGTACTCTTCTTTTTTAAATCGAATTATGAAGAACAGCAACTCATGCAAAAGTTCCCTAGCTATAGATCTTATAAGAATAGAACTGGTAGATTTTTTCCTAAACGTTTATAGCGTCTTTTAAAAATACGTATCATCTGTGCTATGTAACCTATGTTACTGCCTAGCACTTATATATAGTTTAAATTTATGGTGTAAATATTAATTATAAATTAAAACTATTATGAATACTGAAGATCAATTTAATGAAACAACATACGCCATGCCTAGAATTGGTGATACGGCACCTGATTTTGAAGCCTTAACGACCAAAGGTCCTATTAGGATGTCGGAATTTGCTGAAGGCAAATGGACAGTCATGTTCTCTCATCCAGCAGATTTTACGCCTGTTTGTACTACTGAAATGAGCGGATTCGCCACTAGAAAGGCTGAATTTGAAGCTTTGAATACTGAGTTGCTAGGCTTAAGCATCGACAGTATCCATGCACATTTAGGCTGGGTACAAAATGTAAGAGAGCATACTGGAGTATATTTTGATTTCCCTATCATTGCTGATTTGGACATGAAAGTATCTAAACTATACGGAATGCTTCAACCCAACGAAAGTGAAACAGCTGCTGTAAGAGCCGTATTTTTTATAGATCCTAAAAAGAAAATCAGACTCATTATGTATTACCCACTCAATGTAGGCCGCAACATGGATGAAATTCTAAGGGCTTTGGATGCCTTGCAAGTTTCAGATAAATACAAAGTAGCCATGCCTTTGGATTGGAAAAGAGGCGATAAGGCCATTGTACCTCCACCAAAATCATTGGACGAATTGAATGCGCGCTTAGACGACGATTCGATAGAGAAAATCACTTGGTATCTAGCAAAAAAGAATATTTAAAATTAACTTTAAGGGCTTTCTGTGTGACTACTCTAAGCCCTTTTTAAAATTAAAATTTAACATTTATGAACATCAAACAATTTGAATATAAACCTTTAGCTCATTACTCGTACGCCATTGTTAGCAATGGAGAAATGGCCATCATCGATCCTGAACGCGATCCGAAAATTTATTATGACCATGCCAAAGTACATGGCGCCAAAATAGTTGCTATTATTGAAACGCATCCACACGCAGACTTTGTGAGTGCTCATTTGGAAATACATAAAGAAACTAGCGCTACCATTTACAATAGTGAAAAGTTAGGAGCAGATTACCCGCACCAAAAATTTGACCAAGGAGACCTCTTGAACATTGGTAATTGCGTTTTAAAAGCCATAAACACTCCAGGACATTCACCCGACAGTATTACGGTAGTGGCTACGGAGGGTGATGAAACCGCATTGTTTACAGGAGACACGTTATTTATTGGAGATGTCGGTCGACCTGATCTTCGGGAAAAGGCTGGAAATATGAAGGCTAAACGCGAAGAACTGGCAGAGATGATGTATGATACCATCACCACAAAGTTCAATAACCTCCCAGATGATGCCATGGTCTATCCAGCCCATGGCGCAGGGTCTTTATGTGGCAAGAATCTGAGTGATGCGGCCAGTAGTACTCTCGGTACTGAACGTCGCGATAATTGGGCTTTTAAAACCCAAACAAAGGAAGCGTTCATGGATACCATTCTTGAAGGACAACCCTTTATTCCTTCTTATTTTGGTTTTAATGTCGACATCAATAAAATCGGTGCAAAAAATTTAGAGCCAGCTATAGATCGTATTCCTTTTGAAAAAGATGCCACTGCAACAGGTCTCATTGTTGACGTCAGAGACGCCTCTGATTTTAAAAAAGGACATTTATCTGGAAGCATTAACATTCAAGGGCTTTCAGATACGCACAAATTTGAAACATGGTTAGGTGCCATTGTGCAACCTGAGGAAGCATTTACGCTTGTTATCGACAATGAAGATTCCAAACAATATATACTAGAGAGAATTGCAAAAATTGGTTATGAAGAACAACTTAAGAAGGTCATCACGCTAAATGGCGAAGACTTGGTTAAAACTCCAACATTGAATTTACAGGACTTCAAGACACACCCGGAACAATACACCATTATAGATATTAGAAATGCTAGTGAGGTCGCTGACGAAAAATTCTTTGAAACCGCCAAATCACACCCACTCAATAATTTGCGAAAAACTGCTCAAACAATTTCAACCGACAAACCCATTGTCGTCCATTGTGCTGGTGGCTACAGAAGTGCCGCAGGAAGCAGTATTCTGGAAATGGCATTGAAAGATGTGACTGTGTACGACCTTGGTGAATCCGTCAACGATTTCAAATAACAATTGTCAATATGTAACTTATGTTACCTATTTAAGAAGCTCATATTATTAACTTAGATGGGTAAATATTCTCTGATTTATGGATACCGAAATTCTCGCTAGAATTCAGTTTGCTTTTACGATAGCGTTTCACTACATCTATCCACCATTGAGTATCGGTCTCGGATTATTGATGGTGATTTTTGAAAGTTTTTACATAAAAACCAAGAAGAAACAATACCATGTATTAGCTAAATTTTGGACTAAAATTTTTGCATTGACCTTCGGTATTGGTGTGGTCACAGGTATTGTTATGGAATTCGAATTTGGCACCAATTGGGCTGTCTATTCTCGTTATGTTGGTGATGTCTTTGGAAGCGCCTTGGCCGCAGAGGGTATTTTTGCATTTGCTTTGGAAAGCGGTTTTCTCGGCATTTTACTTTTTGGTTGGAATCGCGTAAAACCTTGGGTACATTTAGTAGCAACCATTGGAGTTTTCTTGGGCTCGATGTTCTCTGCTGTCTGGATTGTTGTGGCCAATAGTTGGCAGCAAACACCAGCGGGCTACCATATTGTAGGTAAGGGTCTAAACGCTAGAGCAGAAATTACCGATTTTTGGGCGATGGTATTTAATCCTTCCAGCATAGATCGACTTACCCACGTTTGGCTTGGTGCGTTTTTAGCAGGTGCCTTCTTAGTTTTAAGCGTCCATGCGTTCTATATCTTAAAAGGACGTTATGTGAGTATATCAAAAAAAGCCTTTAAAATAGCACTGGTCGTAGCAACAGTATTTTCGTTGGGACAATTGTTGACCGGCCATAAATCGGCAGAAGGTGTCGCCGTTAATCAACCGGCGAAATTAGCAGCTATGGAAGGTCATTTTGATGAGAGCGGCCCAGCAGACATGTATCTCTTGGGCTGGGTCAACAAAGAGCGTCAAGAAGTTTCTGGGCTGAAAATTCCTGGTGGTCTTTCCTTTTTACTGCATTATGATTTAGAGGCACCTGTAAAAGGTTTAAACGCGTTTCCTGAAGATGAACGTCCCGGACAAATAAATGCGGTATTTCAGTTTTATCATCTTATGATCATTATCGGAATGGCGCTGATCGCATTAACTTTGATGGCGGTGTTTTTATGGTGGCGTGGCTCGCTATTTGATAAACGATGGTTGTTATGGCTATTCGTCTTTGCTGCTATATTACCTCAAATTGCCAATCAAGTTGGGTGGTTTGCTGCAGAAATGGGTAGGCAACCGTGGGTTGTTTATGGATTGCTAAAAACTTCAGATGCTTTTTCACAAGCTGTCAGTGATAATCAAGTGTTATTTTCATTAGTGTTGTTCATGGTGGTCTATGCCTTTTTGTTTACCTTATTTATCTATCTGCTAAATAAGAAAATAAAACATGGGCCCTACAATGAAGAAGATGATGACGATCGCCCATTAACCAAAGAAATATCCGAAGTAATCACTGGAAACTAATTAACTATGGAAACACTTTTTGGCATCGATTACCCTACCTGGTGGTTTTTAGTAGTAGGCGGTCTATTTTCTGGCTATGCGATTTTGGATGGTTTCGACTTTGGAGCGGGTGCCTGGCATCTCTTTTTTAAACGTGACATAAGTAGACGGATCGCCCTGAACGCCGTGGGTCCTGTTTGGGATGGTAACGAAGTTTGGCTCGTCATTGGCGGTGGCGCCTTGTTTGCAGGATTTCCTGTCATGTACGCAACATTTTTCTCGAGTATGTACATTCCGTTTATGCTATTTTTGGTTTTTCTTATTTTAAGAGGTATTTCTATCGAAGTTAGAGGTAAAGAATCTTGGCCCATATGGCGAAAAACATTTGACGTACTTTACAGCGTATCAAGTATTATGTTGGCCTTTTTATTGGGCGTCGTTTTGGGTAATGTGCTCCAAGGAATTGCCATTGGCGAGGACTTTCAGTATCTAGGTGCTGGTTTTTTCGAGTTTCTAAATCCGTATTCCCTTATGACGGGATTTACAACTTTATTCTTGTTCATGACTCATGGCGCAATCTATTTGCTGCTCAAAACCGATGGTCGGCAATTTGCGAAATTAACGCTACTTTTAAATAAAGCCATTATCTTTTTTATGGTAAGCTATGGCATTACTACCTTATACACCTTATTGTATATTCCACATCTATCAGATGATTTTAAATCTTCGCCGGAGCTATTTATTGTGCCGCTACTAACATTTTTAAGCATTGCCAATGTGCCAAGACTCGCTAAGAAAAGAAGCTATAAATGGGCGTTTTTCTTTTCGGCAACCAGTATCGCACTTATGCTAGCACTAGTGGCTATAGAGCTTTATCCAACTCTATTATTTTCAACCATTGATCCTAAACACAGTATCGACATCTACAATGCAGCAGCATCTACGAAATCCATGAAAATTATGCTCACATTTGTAGCAATAGGAACGCCTTTGGTTTTAGGCTATACGGTTTTTGTATATCGTACATTCAGAGGAAAAGTAAAGCTCGACGAGACAAGCTATTGAATTCAAACATTATTTTTTCTTTGATCTCAATAGACTCTGATATTTCGGATTCGATCGAAGAGTCACTATTCATAGTGACGGATTTTATTAATATGACCTTATAAGTAACCTAGGTTACATCTAAATCGCTTAGAATATGCTTTATTTGCAAAAATAATATAACTCTATGAATTGGATTTTTGAACCTTGGCCATGGTATATTTCTGGCCCGATGATAGCCTTTATCATGTTCTTACTGATAATGGTAGGAAAGAATTTTGGAATGTCTGGTAACTTAAGAACCATGTGTACCATATGTGGTGCAGGTAAAAAAGCTGAATTTTTCAATTTTGATTGGAAATCCCAGAGGTGGAATTTAGTGGTGGTTCTTGGAGCCATTATTGGTGGTTTTATAGGCTCGCATTTTCTATCAACTGATATGTCTGTAGCCATCAATCCTGATACAATCACAGATTTAAATGCCTTAGGTTTTAATGATGCAGGTGAAGCTTATGTCCCATCTGAACTTTTCAACATGGATGCCTTATGGGATCTAAAAAGCGTTGGATTATTAGCCCTTGCAGGTTTGTTGGTTGGATTTGGTACAAGATACGCAGGTGGTTGCACTTCAGGACATGCCATTTCAGGATTAAGCGATTTACAAATCCCTTCTCTTATCGCTGTCATTGGATTTTTCATCGGAGGGCTTGTGATGATTCATTTAATTTTCCCACTAATTTTTTAGTACTATGAGAACACTTATATATTTAGTCATTGGTATTATTTTCGGAATTACGATGTTTAAATCCGAAGCAGCCTCTTGGTTTAGAATTTACGAAATGTTTAAATTTGATTCCTTTCACATGTATGGCATTATAATTTCGGCTATCGTAGTTGGTGTCATTTTGGTGCAACTGATCAAACGATTCCATATCAAATCCTTTTATGGAGAAACCATTCAATTCAATGATAAAAACAGGAGTTTTAGTCGTTACATGTTTGGTGGTATCATCTTCGGATTAGGATGGGCATTAGCTGGAGCTTGTCCTGGACCTATGTTTACATTAGTGGGTGTTGGCATTGTCCCTATACTTATTGTCATCGTTGCTTCGGTAATTGGTACCTTTTTATATGGCTTACTAAAAGATAAGCTGCCACATTAAAACTTAAAAAATAGCTTTAAAAAAAAGCCTCTAGAGAAAGTCTAGAGGCTTTTTTTATGGCTTGAGAAACCTCTCAAAAATCATGATTTCAAAATTTCAAAAAGGATTATTTTAATTCGAGCAATTGCCCGTAATAATACCTTCTGAAATATTTAAAAATGAGATTTATCACCTGATAAGTCAAAACATCTAAAAATCGTAATCTCATTAAACATCCCTTCATTCAGTCATTAGGATATAATAACAAAAGCTTCAAGTTGCCTTGAAGCTTTTGCAGTTAAGATAATCACATACGATAAACTTATCGCTTGATCAGTCTAATGACTTTAACCGAATTGGCCTGTCTTATTTTAACAATATAAACACCTGATTCGAGCTCGTTTCCGAATTTATATAACTCATCATAGGTGAAGGTATTAGAATGTACTTGTTTATTACTCATATCGAACACATCCAACTGAATATCATCCTGCATATTTTCAGTAATGACTTTTACTGAAAATTCCGTTGCTGTTGGATTAGGATATGCCATCACTCTGAAGTCGTCTCCACCAAATACCACGGGAGGATTGCTACTTGATGGTGCTTCTATTGGACATGGGTCACATAAATCATCACTACTCCATATCACATTTTTAGTACCCTGAACGACATCGGCAATAAATAGCCCTTTCATATATGTTGGCTCTGGATCGTTATTACCATTCCCATTTTGACCTTTGGCCAGAATTTTGTGCGTGGTATTTGCGTAGATACTGGCTCGAACATTCGACCCTTTATTGATCTGAACATCACCATCAACATAGAAGACAACTTTATTACCATTGGCATTAATCACACCATTTTGAGATAAATTAAAGGCTTCATTAATAAACACGTTAGCACAACCATCAAACTCAATGGTCACATCGTTGCCAGTTATCAATTCATTGATATACACATTTGATTGTGTAAACGTCACCGTTGCATTATTTCCAATATCAACAACGTCATAAACGCTCGCTGTTAATGTTTGTGTCTGGTTGTTACCTACAATAGCGTCAGGACTTGCCGCAGTAGATTCGGTATTAAAGACGAAATTAGGAAGTGTTGGGTTCGCAGGCGCAAAAATTTGCGTGCCGATGGTACTTCCTTGATTTAAATTGAATGTGGCTGCTTGTCCGAAATCCACAACCGTACTCGCTTGGTGCAATTTAATATTTCCTGTTCCAGGTGTTGTCACTCCAACACCACCAGACTCTACTAAATTATTACCTTGCAAGAACACACGGTCTGTTGCAAGAATCGTATAAGCCGAAATCAAACTACCAGCATCAAATCCGCCTACTGTGTATTCAGCAAAAGCCGTACAAGCTGTTGCTGAAGTGACCGTAACACTGTAGGTACCATCGCCTTCAACTTCAATACTCTGGGTGGTCTCACCTGTTGACCACAAGTAAGAAGTCGCTAAATCACTATTAGCGGTTAAGACAACGGCTGCACCTTGACAAAATTCAGGTAATTCATCCTGCGTAATTTCCACTTCAGGGAAATCTCCTTCAACAGTCACAATAGCTGTACATGTAGATTGATTACCATGAACATCAGTAACCGTTAGCGTTACAGTATTATCGCCTTGATCTTCACAAGAAAATATAGCAGGTGATACACTCGAAGACCCAATGCCACAATTATCAAAAGAATTACTGCCTATATCCGAAGTTGTGATATAAGCAACGCCATCTTCATTCAAAGTGATTGTGATATCTTCACAAACAGCTGTTGGTGGTGTAACATCCTCCACCGTGACAATTGCTGTTGCAGAGCTTACATTGTTATTATTATCCGTAACAGTTAATGTCACCGTATTTTCACCTACTGCACCACAGCTAAAGTTATTTGGAGAGACAGAGATTGACGCAATTCCACAGGCATCACTTGAACCATCATCAATCTGATCCGCTGTAATCAATACATTACCACCAGCACCTAATTGCACCGTAATATCTTGCGTTTGTACTGTAGGATCTGTATCATCAATAACGGTTACAAAAGCATTCGCTGTTGATGAATTCCCATTAACATCAAACACCGTTAATGTCACCGGATTCGGATTGGTCGCAATATCGGCACAAGTAAATGTGGTCTGGCTTAACTGCAATGGTCCAATCGCACAATTATCATAAGAACCATTATTCACCAATACGGCCGAGGTTGAACCGTTACCACTAGCATCTAATACCACCTCAACATCTTGAGCAATTGCAATTGGATTGGTATTATCAATAACGGTAACACTAGCTTCGCAAGTGGAGACATTACCATTATCATCTGTCACCGTAATAACGACATTATTGGCAAAACCTTCAATTTCAATGTCATGTGTTCCTAGGTTGGACACATCATCAAGTGCATATTGCGTCCATTCATCCAAAAATGCAATCGTGTTATTTGTCGTAGCACCTTCTAAAACATCTACGTTTCTTACTAAGGTGGTACCAGCCGTAGAAACACTACCATTACTCCAACCTGTCGCTCCTGGATCATTTCCTATGATTCCTAGTAAATCGACTTGAGCACCATTATTCACCAATGCAATAGCATCATTTCCATTATATAAGATTGGTACTTGTCCGTTAGCTTGCTGATTGTTGTTTGGATAACAAATAGTGAAAACACCTCGATCATCAATGGTTCCTCCCAACGCAAACGTGCTTGTTGGTGTTGAACTTCCATCGGCATAGACGTATAACTCGTAATCGTTTAAGGATACTGTAGCACCAGTTCCATTAAATATTTCAATACATTTTAGGATATCCAGACCAAATTCATCTACCGAACCATCAACATACTCTGAAATGATTAAATCATTCAAATCTCCTCCAATATCACCACAATCAAAATTTGTTTGAGACAAGGAAATATCTAAATCTGAATCACAATTATCAGTTGCAAAACCTAATACATCAGCAATATCAATAGTACCGGAACCATCATTTCCATCTAGGAATAATTGATATTCTGCGCAATCAATGGTTGGCGCTTCATTGTCTTGAACTTCTATCGTCGTAATACAACTAGCCAGTTGGCCATTACCATCATCAACGGTCCAAGTTACTTCTGTGATACCTTGTGGAAAAGCAACACCATCTAAACTATTAGAATTATTAATGTTATTTGTCAATAACGCATTTGGTGACGTACAATTATCTGTAAAACTAGCATCAAATTCGCCATTCGAGACAACATACTCACAAGTTCCAAGATCAGTTGATCTCACACCACCTGGCGCACACACAATTTGAGGTGCTTCATTGTCCTCAACTGTCACCGTAAAGGTGCATATCGATTCATTTCCAGATGCATCCGTGCCTGTCACAGTAACCTCAGTAGTTCCAACATCGAAAAAGCTACCTGAAGCGATGGATGAAGCCACAGTTGCACCATCACAATTATCATTAACATCAATTTCAAATGGCACCAAAGCACCACATTCTCCAGCATCATTACTAACCACAATGTCACTCGGACATACAACTGCAGGTGCCAGATTATCGATAACAGTAACGGGTACGGTACACGTTGACACGTTACCATTATTATCAGTCAATGTAAGCGTCACTTGAGGGCCAGACGTTGAAATTGTTTGTCCGGAGTTGAGACTTCCTGGACTATCCGTTGAAGGACCACTCCATGTAAAATCGGATCCTGTACTACCACTTCCTGTTAATTGAAGTGATTCACCGCTAGGGGTATTACTTGATTCAGATCCGACATTAACAGACGTTAACCCATTAGCAGGACCATTAGTGGCTGTAAAGTCACCTTCATAACTGATAAACTCCAACACTGTATTGGCATTATCTACCAAAGCAATGCCATCAGGAGAACCATTCTGAATGCCTGAGATAAATACACTTACAGCGCCATAACCATTTCCTTCGTCATCAATACTCCCTGAAAGATTAACTGTATTATATACTGAACCTCCATTACCATTATATAGCACGATACTATAAGCCGAGAGATCGGTTCCTGCCACGCCTGCTACTTCTACAAATTCACCTATATCAGTACTCGCATTATCGTAGTGAAACTCATTGATCCAAATGCTAACTCCAGATTCTGAAGAACCGATATCTGAACAACTGAAGCTATTCTCACTAACCTCAACGGTATCTATTCCACAATTATCGTAGTAACTAATTCCAGCATTCAGAAAATCATTGAAATCAATAGCGTCTGCATTACCACTCTCATCTAGAAAAACATCAAAACCAGTTGGACAAAACGAGATAATAGGTGCCTCATTATCAATTACCGTAACTGGCACTGTACAAGTTGACACATTCCCATTCACGTCTGTGACTGTTAAGGTTACCTGCGGTCCAGAAATTGCTATTGTTTGTTCGGAGTTGAGACTTCCTGGACTGTCCTCTGAAGGGCCACTCCATGTAAAATCCGTTCCAGTACTGCCGCTTCCAATTAATTGAAGTGATTCACCAATTTCGGTACCACTAGACTCTGATCCAACCTCTACAGAGGTTAAACCATTCGCAGGACCATCAGTGGCTGTAAAGCTGCCTTCATAGCTAATGAACTCCAGCACCGTATTGGCATTATCTACCAAAGCAATGCCATCTGGAGCACCATTCTGAATGCCTGAAATAAATGCACTTATCGCTCCATAACCATTGCCCTCATCATCGATACTTCCTGAAAGATTAATGGTATTGTATACGACACCACCACTACCATTATAAAGCACGATACTATAACCCGAGAGATCAGTTCCTGCAACGCCTGCCACTTCTACAAATTCACCGGTATCAGTTCCAGAATTATCATAGTGAAACTCATTAATCCATACGATAGCCACTGATTCTGGCGATGCAATATCTGAGCAGTCAAAGGCATTCTCGCTAACTTCTACGGTGTCAATACCGCAATTATCGGAGTAAGTCACTCCTTCCTCCGTGAAATCTGCTAAATCAATGGATGCCACATTACCATTCGCATCTACTAAGACTTCGAATTCTGTTGGACATCCACTTATAATAGGTGACTCATTATCAATTACCGTAACTGGCACTGTACAAGTTGACACATTCCCATTCACATCTGTGACTGTTAAGGTTACCTGCGGACCAGAAATTACTATTGTTTGTCCGGAGTTAAGACTTCCAGGGCTATCAGTTGAAGGACCACTCCATGTAAAATCGGATCCAGTGCTACCGCTTCCCGTTAATTGAAGTGATTCACCGCTAATGGTTCCTGAATTCTCATCAACACCCAAATCTACAGATGTCAATCCATTCGCAGGACCATCAGTGGCTGTAAAGCTACCTTCATAACTAATGAACTCCAATACAGTACTAGCACTATCTACCAAAGCAATGCCGTCGGGACCATTCTGTAGACCGTTTGTTGGCAACTGGAAGTCAACGGCTCCATAGCCATTACCTTCGTCATCTATGACTCCTGAAAGGTTAATGGTATTGTATACTACTCCTCCACTACCATTATATAGCACGATATTATAATCCGAGAGATTGGTTCCTGCAACGCCTGCCACTTCTACAAATTCACCTGTATCAGTTCCAGAGTTATCATAGTGAAACTCATTGATCCATAAAGTCACTCCAGATCCTAAAGCGCTAATATCTGAACAACTAAAGCTATTCTCGCTAACTTCAAAGGTATCTATATCACAGTTATCAGAGTAAGTGACACCTGCATTTGTGAAATCGGATAAATCAATGGATTCCACATTGCCATTAGCGTCAACAAAAACATCAAAACCTGTTGGACAACCGCTTATTATTGGTGATTCATTATCTATGACTGTTACATCAAATTCACACGACGAACTACCAACTGAATTTGTGGCTGTAGCACTCACTGTCACAGTACCTAATCCAAATACGGAACCAGGTTCTATGCTATAAGTTATGGTTGAGGCAGGAATACCGACGGGATCGGTCGCTTCAAAATTAACAAAAGCACCACAGGTATTCGCATCTGTATTGACCGTAATATTTTCAGGGCATTCAATTTCTGGTGCTAATCCTTGAACTATCACATCAAATGAACAATCTACAGCATTTCCAGAACCATCAGTTACTGTATAAGTGACGGTTGTTGTTCCAATAGGAAACACAGAACCATTGTTTAAACCTGTCGTTGGTGATGAGCTAACAGAAATGCTAGGATTAGGACAATCATCAGTAACTACTGGTTCTGTCCAATTCACCTGAACTCCAAGGGCATTGGCCGCATCTGCATTGATATCAGCTATACATTCAATTACAGGGAACACTGAATCCACAACTGTAATCGTTGGCATGCAGTTACTAGTATTTCCGTGGATATCGCTGGCAACAATAGAAATGGTATTGCTACCAACATCATCACAATCGAAAGACGTCGCACTGAATGTAATCGCATCCAAGCCACAGTTATCCGTAGCTGTTGCAACGTCAATATTGGCAGTAAAATGAGTGTCATCACAAGCAGCATCAAATTTTGGATCAATGGCAAAATCAATAACATCACCATTTGAAACGGACAATGATATACTATATGGCACAGAACTGCCAGGAATATTTAAATACTCATATACTTGAGTTCCATTTTTATAAATTCTCACATTAGCACCATCGCCACAATTCGTATCTCTATCATAAAAATCACCTGATACATAGATTGTTCCATCCATGTTGCTCGTCCATCGTCTAACAGCAGCATTTAAACCTTCAAATTGTGGGTGACCACCATTGGGATCTAACTGAGGGAAGTCCAAGATGGCACCTACTCCGGGATTGTTCCAAACAAACCCTGTAAAGTTTGGCAAATCACTGTAAGCATTCGGATTGGCTATAGGAAATTTACCATAAGACCAATTCCCTGTTCCCTGTGTTCCAGAAAAATCAGCTGAAGCATTCGCTCTAAGCGTTGCATTTCCAGAATCATCTAAATATAAATTGATGTCATTACATACTAAACTAGGGCCTTGAGTATCATCGGCGTTAATCGTAATGCTTCTATCAGAAGTAGTGTTACAGTCTCCTTCTCTTCTCACATAATAAGTAGTAGTTGTAGAAGGTGTTACTGAGATGGAAGTACCTACTCCAATATTTGATCCAGTACCATTTGGCCCTGAATACCAGACAATTGATGCACCGTCACCATTTACTCCACCACTGGCAGTTAGCGTTACAGTTTCATTTGGACAAATATTATTAGCACTAGTCACTACATTAGCTAAACTCGTAGAAGGCGTTTTCATATTAATGGTAATACTACCACAATCCCCATCTATAACACATCCCTTTTCGTCAACACCCTTGATATAATAGGTAGTTGTTACATTTGGCGATACTGTGATAGTTGATCCTGTCGTGGAACTCAAAAATCCTGTTCCACAATTCGTATTGTAAACATACCATGATGTTGCATCATTTAAATTACCAGAAATATTCAGTACGACGTCTGCATTTGGACAAGACGGATTAGCGCTTGCTGAAATCGTGGGTATAGCTGCTGGTGTCTTCACAGGCACACTATATACAAAATCATCAAAATCAAAAGTTTGATTAGTACCAGCAGTCCCAGGATCCTGAAGTTGAATCTTCACCCATTGTACATCTGACCAACCTAGAGACACAATTTGATTTGGATTACTCCCAATAACAAAGGTTGTTTCATCTCCTCGATTAGACCAAACTCGCCATGTACCGTTTGAAGGAAAAGCGCATCCTCCTCCCGCAAAGCAAGCCACCTTAAAACTGGTAGCGTCAAAGCAAAATTGATTTTTTTGAATCGTCATAACCGAATTCACGTTGGGTGCGGCAGGAAAAAGAACGCCACTAGTATCCCATAAGAAGCCAGAGATAGAAAAGCCAGGCTCAGTTGCCGACGAATCAAAAGTCATAGTTTGACTTGGAACGACAACCGTGAATAATAAGCATAAAACAGTTGATAACTTAAGGATAAGATGTTTCATTGTGATGAGTGTTAGTTAATATTAGTACCATCACACAAGTGTGATTAAAGCGTCTACGAAAGGGCTTCAATCATTTAAAATTTAATGTAGAATTTGGTCGATTCTCAACGACTCTTACGAGAAGGATAGTTGATTAATAGCATGTTAAAAATCTTACTTTATTTCGAGTAATCCAAGCGTTCTGTTTAGAATTACGATGAAAGTCATACATTTTCGACCAAATGTGTGGTATTGGGGTTTAATGGAAAATTAAACGAAAGTCGCTTTGGTCTTCTTTTTTTGATTAACGCTCTCCTGAATTTGAAAAGCTCATTATTAATATGCATATTAATACCTTAAACCAACCGTTAATCGATTAATTTTTAGCATGCTTACGATTAAACGTACTTTTAGCCTTCCCCAAAATTCCTATGAACCTCATTAAACCAATCAAAAATATAGTAAACTAAAACCTTAAACAGAGCTCTCTGTTTTTAATAGATTTATGCGACAACTCTGCATTCTTGTAAGTTTCTTATTCTTAAGCGCATATCATTGCTTTAGCCAGTGTAGTCCTGATGTCACTCCACCAACGATCACATGTCCTTCTGACGTTAGCATTGCCTGTATTCATTTATTACCATCATTGACGCCTACCGTTAGTGATAATTGCGGTTCTATTGTATCACAAACCTACACGTTAACTGGAGCTACTGTTGGCGCTAGTCCGATTAATGGCATCAATGATGCCAGTTCTGAGAATTTTCTTTCGGGAACAACAACCGTTACCTATACCGTCACAGATGCCTCCAATAACTCCCAAAGCTGCAGTTTTACAGTTACAATAAATGATAGTTCAGCTCCAACAGTTATTTGTCCGCCCGATGTTACCTACACCAATGATCCTGGTTTCTGTTATGCCGTTGTGAATAATTTCCCTGGAAATCCGAAACAACTCGGTGTGCCTTCAGTTTTTGACAATTGCGTTGGTCTTAACACCCAACCAACTGGCATTCCTCCTGGAACGCAATTTCCTGTTGGTACTACGACGATTACATGGGTCATCATTGATGCTGCCGGCAATACTGTTAATTGCACGCAAAATGTCACAATCACAGATGATGAACCACCAAGCATAACGTGTCCGTCCAATATAACCGTCAATACAGATGCTGGAGAGTGCTTTGCTACTGTAACTATTCCTGATGCGATTGCAACTGATAACTGCAGTATTGTGAGCACGAGTAATGATTTTAATGCTGGTGGTTTAGACGCCAGCGGTATCTACCCACTAGGAACTACAACAGTGACATTTTCAGCGACGGCTTCGGATGGGTTAACAACGACTTGTAGTATGGACGTTACTGTCGTCAACAATCAAATTCCAGTAATAACTCTTAACGGTTCTGCTACGCAAACCATTGAAGCTTGTGATACCTACACAGAAGAAGGTGCCATAGCTATCGATAATTGTTTAGGCGATATTTCCGCAGATATTATCATCGATGATTCTGATTTAGATGTCACCACACCAGGCACTTACACCATCACGTATAATGTGACCAATGTCGCAGGTGCTTCCGCGATTGAAGTTATTAGAACAATTACCGTTGTAGATACCACAGCACCGACATTATCATTAATTGGCCCAAACCCTATAACAATTGGGGACTGCTCTACTTACACTGAATTAGGTGCCATAGCAGATGATGGTTGTGTTGGTGATATTTCGTCTAATGTAGTCATTGATAATTCGACAGTAAACACTTCTAATTTAGGATCGTATACGGTGACTTATAATGTTACTGATGCCAGTGGAAATGTTGCTAACCAAATCACAAGAACAGTAGTGGTGGCCGATGTCACTGCTCCAGACATTGTTTTAATAGGAGACAATCCACAAGTTATAGAGGCATGTTCTCCTTATATCGAGTTGGGTGCTACAGCCATAGATCCTTGCTTTGGTATTGATTATGCTTCAGACTTGGTTGTGGATATTTCAGGTTTGGATACCGCTACACCTGGCACCTATCTGATTACCTATAATGTTGTAGATAATGCCAATAATCCTGCCGTTGAAGTCATTAGAACTATCGAGGTTGTAGACACGACCCTTCCAACCATAGTCTGTCCTTCAGATTTAACGGTCTCAAATGACTTAAATGAATGTCAGGCTGTTGTCAACTATACAACTCCAATTGGCACTGACAGTTGCTCCACAGTTATGACCACGCAAACAGCCGGATTAAGCTCTGGCAGTATGTTCCCACTTGGGACCACGACTAATACGTTTGAAGTGGTTGATGCCTATGGAAATTCTACAACCTGTAGTTTCAATATCACGGTTGAAGATACTGAAGCACCAACCATCACCTGTCCTTCAGATATCATCCAAAATACAGATGCTGGTTACTGTGGTGCGATCGTCAACTTTGCAGTTCCTACTGCAACGGACAATTGTAGTGCCACCGTTAGCATTAATCAATTAAACGGCTTAAGCAGCGGTAGTTTTTTTCCGATAGGTACCACCACCAATACTTTTGAATTTACCGATGACGCTGGAAATACTGCTACTTGCAGTTTTGACGTGACCATCAACAACACTAATAGTGTCGCCAACGCAGGCATGGACTATGTCAATACCGTGTGTACGAATACCTCCTATGTATTAAACGCCAACAGCCCAGGCGGACTTACGACAGGATTGTGGAGTGTAAGTTCGGGTCAAACGAGCGGCTTTAGTTTCTCTGATCCTACAGATGCCAACGCCACCTTTACTGGCGACATTGGCGAAACTTACATTTTAACTTGGAGTTTGGACTACCCAGGAAGCTGTCCAGATTCTAGCGACGATGTAGCCATCACGTTTATAGGATGTGATGCTTTAGATTTTGATGGTGTTGATGACAATATTACATTTAGAGACAATTTCAATGTGACAGGTGATTTCACTATTGAAATTTGGGTCAAATCCGAACAAAGTAGCGCCAATGTTCAAACGATTTTATCGAAACGTGAGACTAATAATCAAGTAGATGGTTACGACCTGAGAATCGTAAATAACGTGGTGTCTTTCAATTGGAATAATGGCTTATCACTGTCAACAGCGCCTTACCAAATTCAGAATAATACTTGGCATCACATTGCTATCTCTCACAGCGGTTCACTTTATACCTTGTATGTAGATGGCGTTAACATCGCTTCTATGAATGGTGTTGCACCAATTAGCAATTCAGTAGACTTTATTCTTGGCGCGATGGAAGAAACCATTGTAACGCCTGTGGCCGCTGATTTATATTTTGATGGTGGTCTGGACGAATTTCGAATTTGGAATACAGCGTTAGATCCTAATCAGATCAGGTTCATGATGAATCAAGAAATTACGAATGAGAATCCTATAACAAATGTCATTGATGGTAATATTTATGGTGTAAGTATTCCGTTGCCTATCAATGGGCTTGTTTGGAGTAATCTAGATGCTTATTACAAAATGAATCAAAACACGGATATCAGTTCAGGTGTTTTGCTATCGAATAATGCGAATACCATTGATGGGACCTTACGTTTTATGACAACGTTTCAACCAGAAACAGCACCAATTCCCTATCAAACTCAAGCGACAGGTCTTTGGGATGACAGCAACACATGGTTACATGGCACTTCTCAACTTATTCCTGGCAGTACGGCAATAGATGGCAGCACACCTATTGATTGGAATATTGTGAGCACGAGTCATGATGTGTCTTCAGGCGATCGTGACATTACGGTATTGGGACTCATCGTTGACTCGAATATACTAACTATTGAAAATTCAAATACGACTGATGGTCAAGGCCTCAGAATAACTGATTACTTGAAACTTAATAATCCTAATGCGACACTGCATTTAATGGGCGAATCACAACTGCTACAGGATATGGGAAGCGTGATTGATTACAGTGGCAACGGTCGACTCATTAGAGATCAACAAGGCACATCTAATTTATACAATTACAACTATTGGAGCGCTCCAGTAAGTAACGATGGCAATACCTACACCATAGGCAATATGTTATTTGATGGCAACATGAATGTGCAATGGACTAGCAATCACGATGCAGATCCTACAACCAATCCAATCACATTGAGTAATCGTTGGCTCTATACCTATGAAAATTTTCCAGAGAACTCTTATGCAGACTGGCAAGCAGTGGATGAAAATTCAAGCATTGATGTAGGGTTAGGTTTCATTATGAAAGGCAGTGGTAGTAGTAGTGCCCTTCAAAATTATTCGTTTATCGGGCAACCTAATAATGGGACAATTACGATACCTATTACCTCCGGAAATCAAGCCCTTGTTGGCAATCCTTATCCTTCAGCCTTAGACGCTCATACATTTATAAATGATAATGTTTCTGCCACACAAGGAACCCTGTATTTCTGGGAACATTTCAACACGAATACGAGCCATGTATTATCTGAATATGAAGGAGGCTATGCTGCCTATAATCTCTCAGGAGGTGTTGGTGCGGTGTCTCCACCCGAAATAAGTAGTAATGGAACACCTTCAAAAATTCCAGAACGCTATATTCCTGTAGCCCAAGGATTTTATGTTGTAAGCAATACTACAGGTGGTTCAGTGTTATTTGAAAATGATCAGCGAGTTTTTGTTAAAGAAATGGTGACAGGTCCTTCCGATTCAGGATCTGTATTTATGAGAACTACGGAAGCTTCAGAAGATACAACACCTAATGAAACGAGCATAAAGCGACTTAGAGTTTCATTTACATCGCCCGAAAATGCCAAGCGACAACTACTATTAGCGTTTGTTCCCAACGGTTTAGCTGACGATGGTGTTAACTATGGTTACGACGGAATAAATACGGAATCACTTTCAAGCGATATGTCATGGGACATTGATGGAGCATCGTATATTATTCAGGGAGTAGGTCCTTTCTCCGATGACAGTGTTTACCCTTTACATATATCTGTAGGCACATCAGGCATTAATCAAATTGGCTTGGATGAATTAGAAAATTTTGACAGTGAGATTGACGTTTATGTCTTTGATGCTCTTTTAGGTTCCTACCATCAGATAAACGACATTAGTTATCAAATTTATTTAGAATCTGGACAGTATCATAACCGGTTTTTTATCGTATTTGCGAATAGTGAGACACTTTCTGTAGATTCAAATATTAAAGATGCGATTGACATTAGTTACGTCAATAATTTGAACGAGATTCATATCGCTAAGTCACCGACTATTTCCATAACAAAATGCACATTATATAATGTGTTAGGGCAAGTGGTTCGCACATGGACTGACATAAACTCTCCTAATAGTGATAATATCTTGAAACTTCCTATTTCCAATTTAGCTGTTGGTGGCTATATCATTTCAGTAGAAACGAATTTGGGTATGACGAGCAAGCAAATATTGATTGGAAATTAAGTAGCGAATCATTCATTTCATACTTAGTAAGCATAAAAAAACCAGCTTTTTTATTGAACTCCCGCGCCACTATTTAATTAAACCTATTTATTTCTAACAAGTCTTGAATTGAATTGAATTCTTAAAATTATAATATAAATATTATAGGTTTAACAGTCTAGTATTTTGAGCTACCATATTAATTAATTTAAAGAATCAACGCTTTCATCACAATAATATTTACTTGATTCTTCAAAGTTTATTTGAAGAAATACAGTGTCATAATCATTCGAATAATTTAAAATATCTTCATCGGCAGATAATACTTTAACATATTCTTCATCTAAGCCTTCTGTAAATTGAAATTGCCCTTTTTCGAATTTAATAAAATAATAATCAGGTTTTTTTAAATCTGCATTTAAATTCGATTCTAAACTAAAAAGATCTAACTTTATTCTTTTAGGATCACAATCTATAATTTTTGATAAAACCTCTAACCTACTAATCTTTTTTAACGGAAAAATAAGTCCATCTTTTATTCCGTACAACATATTAAATTGATATTTAGAAAAATCATATAAATATAATTCTTTATCAACTTTATTAGAAATATAGTAAACACCCTCAAGATCAACAGTTCGTCTAATTTCAGGCACTAAATAAAGTTTTATTTCATTCCTCGATAGGGACTCAAAAAATTTTTCATCCTTTAATTTAACAAACTCCAAGAATTCCTTTTCTGTGTTATTTTGAAAATAATACGTCATTCTAAACACATCATAATATTGAGCCAATTTTTGTTTATCTACCTTTTCTGCTTTAAAATTTTTATAGTTAAAATCTAAGACTTTCCAAAAAAAATCATTTATTGATAAAACAAATATTAATAAAGTAATTAACAAGATAAGAACTATACGAAGATTAATTTTTTTCAGCATATTTGCCAGTTTTTGTCAGGTATTCTTTTCTATCCTTTTTTTAGCTCTTATTCTAGGATTTGTCAAATAAAATATAGTTGGTTCAAATCCATTACAAATTTTTTGGTTAGTTTAAAAGTGCTTTGGACGTAGCACTACATCATTATCGATGTGTGGATTTTCAATTATTTATAATCATGCTCTAACCTATGACCTTTTTTAAAAGACTATCATTAATATCTACCACGATAATTATGAGTAGGTATTGATTTTGATTTATTATTTGTATCAATAGAAAATTTATAATTAAATATAATCTCACCAGTATTTGGTTTAAACTTGGAAATACCACCTAAACTCAATGGACCTCTAATTTCTCTAAAATTAAAATGCCATTTTTTCAAAGGATTTTTTAAATCAATTACATCAACCTTTTCTAATCGTCTTATTGAAAAACCTAAAGAAGAACCTTTCTGTTCTTTTGGATAATAGGAAACAAATAAATATCTTTTTTTGTAGATTGAGTAATAAATTATGTCATCAGTTTTGACACTATAAATAGTATCTTTATCTCTTATGATTACATCATTATAAATAATAGCCTCTTCATTTTTTATAATTTTATTATCATACCTATAATATTTTTGCCCTTTTATTTTATATACAAAATAGCCAGGAAATTCATCATCAAGTTCTAAATCGTCATAATTATATAAAGGCTCGACTTGCGCAATAGCCATAGTTGTAAAGAAGATAGATATTGTAAAAAATATCCCAGTTTTAATTTTGTTCATTTTATTTCTTTTTTATATCAATAGATCTTCCAGTCCTAATTGGTGTTAAACTTCCTTAACATTTTAATTGCAAGAATCATTTGGACCAGAACCGTTTTTAGAAAAATAAAAACTTGCACCCCTTTTATTTTTCAATAATAAAGTGGCGTAATGAGTTGTATATCTCCTTCGCTTCCAATAGTAATTGATGTCCCCCAACAATTTGATTTTGCACAAGCATTTTTACCATAATTTAAAAAAACATTCGTTGATTCTATCAGTTCATTTTGAACCTCGAAGGTAATCATTTCACAAATGTTTTGCATAAAAAAATGGATTGTGAAAACACAATCCGTTGATTTTAGTGACTTTCGCCTTAGTAGCGGGAACTGGATTAACTCGCTTTGCTCGTTGGACCAGAACAAAAGAGACAGCCCAAAGAAGCTCAATTACTTCGTATAAGAACTTTTATTTTGGAATCAACTTTGAAGTCAACTTCGGTTAATTCCAAAAGAAAAGCTCCTTGATTTCTCAAGGAGCTTCTTAGTAGCGGGAACTGGACTCGAACCAGTGACCTTCGGGTTATGAGCCCGACGAGCTACCTACTGCTCTATCCCGCGATGTAATCAAAAAATGAGAAACTTAGCTTTTAACTTTTGGCTCATTAAACCAACTCCATCATTTTAGGACTGCAAATATAACAGCTTTTTTTGATTTAAAAAAATAACTCCCAACAAATAATTGCTGAGAGTCATTTCTCTAATTTAAAACTCCATGTATATTAATTCTCATCCTCAGCATCTAAGGTGACAATTGTGCCTTGATTGTTAACATCAACAAAGTCAAATTGTTTGAGATTTGGCATGTTTTTTTTGATCGCTGCTAATTCTCCTTCAAAATTATTGTTCCCAATTAATAAGACTTTCAAGTTTGTTAAACTCGCTAAATCTGTTGGTAAGTTTCCGTAAAACGCATTGTTAGAAATGATCAATTCTTCTAAGTTATTTAGGCCGCAAATGGTATTTGGTAACATCCCGAAAAAATTGTTGTCAAAAACACTGATAACTTCAAGATTTTGAGCATTTGCAAGCTCGGAAGGCAATGTACCCGAGAGCCTATTACTACTCAATAAAAGTTGTTTTAAGTTTTTCAATTCACCAATGGTTTGCGGTAATTCACCAGACAACTGGTTACTGTATAATTCGAGATGACTTAAATGAGTAAGTTGTCCAATAGCAGCAGGAATTTCTCCCTCGATACTATTCATAAACAGTTGCAGTTTCCTTAATGAGGATAATTCTCCAATTTCAGAAGGTAACTCTTTATTCAGCATGTTAAATGCCATATTTAGAGTAACCAATGATTTCAACTGCTTTATCGTTGATGGAATTGCTCCCGTAATTTGATTTCTAAATAAGTTGATATGTCTGAGGTGAATCAAATCTCCAATTGATTCTGGAAGTTCACCCTTTAGATTATTGAATTCTAAGTTCAATTCTATGACCTTATCATCTTTTACAACAACACCATGCCATTCGTTAACAGGCGTGTTAAGATTCCACGTTGTTCTCCAAAGTTCGCCATTGGTCGCGTGATATAAGTCTTCTAAAGCTTGTTTTTCTTTTGTGGAAACACTACCGAAGGACAATAAGGTAGTCAAGCACAACAATAATGTGAGTTTAGCGGTTTTCATAATGTGATAGATTTGGTGAGGGGACAAATTACTATCACGAATGTAATTGAATATCGTTAATATGACAATTTTTTTCGACGAAATGCATTGCTGTTCATCGAATAATTATCTAAATAACTGTTTATCAGTATTTTACATAAAATACTATTGTTCAATGTTTTGAGCCTCAAATCTTATAATCTCTTGGTTTTCTATCCCAATATGAAGTTGGATGGGGTTGCAGCAGACTTCACAATCCTCAATATACCGCTGTTGCGATTGTGAGGTGTCGATTAACATGGAAATGGTTTCCCAGCAATAAGGACATTGAAAAAAATACTCTTCCATCGTCTATTTCATTATGAATTTTAGAAGTCAACATTAAGTAGTTCACCGCTTAGTTGCAATACCGTTAGCTCTGCTAATTTAGCATCATACTTGGCCTGATTCCTACTGAGTTCTGCGTTTAATAAATTAAGCTGTGCTTGTCTGAATTCAATGGAGGTCACTTGACCTAGCTTGAACTTTTCTTCTGTACGCTCAAAATTATTTTGAGCTGTTCGGATATTATCTTCTTGGACTTCAAAAATGACGAGTTTATTCTGATAATCATCCCACGCATTATTAAAATTTCGCTCGATATCAATCTGTAATTGTTCTTTCAAAAGTTTTTGGTTCTCTAAAATAATCTTTGAATTCTGAACACGAGTGATTGTACCTCCACCATCAAATAAATTCCATGTTAAATTCAAACCTGCAGAAACTCCAGAGGACGTATTTTGAAGGGTAAACGCTAACGGACTGTTATTTGATGATTCATTCCAGCCATAAGACCCAATCAAGCCAACTGTTGGTAAAAACTGAGCTTTATTCGTCTTAATATCAAACTCACTAATCGTGATGTTTTTTTCAGCTTGTAGCAAGGACACATTATTAGCTTTTGTTTTCGCCAATAACTCTTCTCTATTTAAAGCTAGTAAAAAACTCAAATCCGTATTGACGTCAAATGTCTCAGTGAGTTGATTGCCTAAAACAAAATTCAAATCACGTTTTGTATTTCTTAATTGCTGTTTAATATTGATGAGGTTGATACTGTCATTATTAATATCAACTTCTGCATTTAACACTTCTAACTTCGTGTTTTGCCCATAATCAAACTGATATCCAGCGCGTGTCAGACGATTTTTTGAAATGACAAGGGTTTGTTCAAGTGCATTGGTGTTTTCTGAAAGTTGTGCGACCGTGTAATAGACAGAATATAACTGTATAAGCGTGGTCTCGATGGTCTCTCGAGCTTCCAATTCTGATAATTGATGCTGTTCTTTTAAGCGTTTGTAATTATACCTACGACCCAAACCATCAAATAAGGTGTAATTGAGATTAATCGAAGCATTATAGCGTCGGGTTTCGGCGCCTTCAGCCACTCTCGTTTCACCATTGGCCAATTCACCTTCAGTATTTTGCTTATCGATAGTTGCACCTGCATTGCCTGTAAGTGTTGGCAAATAGCCCGTATTTAATATATCCGTGTTATTTTTAGCGACTTCTACCGTGTTTTTCGCGATTTTAATTCCGTAGTTATGCTCTAAAGCTAATGTCATTGCTTCTTCAGTGGTTAATAGCTGCTGAGAAAACCCTTGAATCCCTAAAAAAGCCAAACTACCTATGAGAATTTTTTTAATGTTCATCGTCTACTTTTTGTTCTTTTATAGCCCGTTCTACATCTTCCTTATTTATTTTATTTCCTGTAGCTAACCATTTGGTTCCCGTTTTAAAACTATTAGTGGCAGATAACAGCACTGGTAAAATAACCAGGGTTAATAGCGTTGCAATGCCAATACCATAAGCAATAGAAATAGCCATAGGTTTTAAAAACTGTGCCTGTCTACTTTTCTCAACAAGCAATGGTGCAATTCCCGCAATAGTGGTTAACGATGTTAAGAAAATAGCTCTAAATCTTGCACGTCCAGCTTCATACAACGCCGTATCAAAAGGCATTCCTGATTTCAAATAAGAATTAAATTTACCAATGAGCACCAATCCGTCATTTACCATAATTCCAATAAGTGCAATAATCCCGAGTGCTGAAAGTATATTTATTGGAAAGTCATGGTACCAATGTCCCCAAGCAACTGCTATAAAACTAAAAGGAATTAAGCATATTAATAAGAGTGGCTGACTGTAACTTCGGAAGGTAAATGCGATCACCACATAAATTAAAACAATCACGACAGGAATCACACCATTTGCAGAATTTGCCAATTTATCTTTTTCACGATTTTGCCCTTCATAAGACACACCAACGGTAGGATACTTTGAAAGGACTTCAGGCATGATATTCGTTTTTAGATCATTCAAAATTTCAACAGCACTGCCATTGGGATCTTTCAAATCAGCATTTACTTGTATTTCTCTTTGGCCATTTAAATGACTGATACTCTCATCGCCTCGCTTTATGGAATAGGATGCAATCTCACCGAAAGGCACACGTTGCCCAGTTGGTGTAACAATTCGCATATCATCCAAATCATTGATAGATGCTCGATTGGATTTATCATAGCGAACCCATACACGGATTTCGTCTTGACCACGTTGAAATCTTTGAGCCTGCAATCCAAAAAAACCAGCCCTTACTTGGCTCATGACCTCTCGAAGATTTAATCCGAGTGCATAAGCTGTTTCATTCAATTCAATATTGATTTCCTTGATGCCTTCAGGGTCTGTATCTGAAATATCAGCCAAAAGCGCATTATTTTCCAGAACACTTCTTACTTCAGCTTTTGCTTTTTTCAATTCTTCTGTGTTATTTCCTAATAAGGAAATTGAAATGGGAGTTCCTCCGAAATTACCACCAGATCCAAAAGTTAAGCGTTCAACACCGTAAACCTCACCCACTTCTTCACGAATAGAATTCGTAATATCTGGAGAGGCAAAATCACGTTCTTCACCTGGCAACAAATTCACACTCAAACTGGCCTTGTTGTTACCTGGTCCGACACGCTTAATAATATTTTCAACCACTTGCTTATTTCCCGATTGTCTCTTCGTATAATCTTCATTCACACGCCATGCTGCTGATTCTACCAACGTGATGATGGAATCCGTAATCTTCGGGTTTGTTCCCTCAGGCATTAGTAAGTCGATACTCACACGGTCACTCGCTATACTCGGAAAAAATGACGTTTTTATAATACCTCCTTGATTTGCACCAATGGTGAGAATCATCAATGCTAATAATATTGCAAATGTTATAAAACGTTGATTGAGCGCGAATCGAAGTATGGGACTATAGATATTGTCGCGACAGTATACCATAAACCGATCACCATACTCATTAAATTTTCGGAGCTTGAGAAATAATTTCGCAATTCCCTTTTTTTCATCTTTTTCCTCTTGAGTTAATTTGACCAATGCTTTTGAATGTGCAATATGCGCAGGTAAAATAATTAAGGCTTCCACGAGTGATACGACCAAGGTGAGTATAACGATTACGGAAACCTCACTGAAGAAATCACCTATTCTACCTTCTAAAAACAGAAATGTAGAGAAGGCTAAAACCGTGGTGATAATAGCGGATAGCACTGCAGGCAGCACTTCCATAGTACCATCGATAGCAGCTTGTATTCTTGGCTTGCCACTTTCATAATGCTGATAGATGTTCTCCGAGATAACGATACCATCATCTACTAAAATACCAATAACGATAATCATTCCGAAGAGCGACAGTACGTTGATGGTCACATCAAACTGTGCCGCAAAAATGAACATTCCTAAAAAGGCTACAGGCAAACCAAAAGCTACCCAGAAAGCCAATCTTGTATTTAGAAATAGGGACAAAAAGAAAAGTACCAGCAAAATTCCCATCGCGCCATTTTCTAAGAGCAATTGCGTTCGCTGATTCAAACGAATGGAAGAATCACTTACCACATCTATATGGACACCCGTATACTTTTGATTAAACTCGTCAATATAGGCATTTACCTTTTCGGCCGTTGAGATAAGGTCTTCACTGTTTGTATTGGTAATTTCAACATTCACCGCTACATTACCATTAAAGTACGAGGCGTTTGGCGTTTCTGAAAATCGATCCCTAACGCTTGCCACATCCTGCAGTCTTACCACAGTTCCATCCTCTCGAGCTCTAACCACGAGATTATTGAGCTCGTTACCATAATATGATCTATTATTAGCCCTTATCAGATAATCTTCAGCCTCCGTTTTAATATTACCACCTGTGGTTAAGATATTGGCTTGCGATATGGCGTTAGCTACTTCAGTAAACGTTAAGTTGTATGCTAAGAGATCATTTTCACGTACCGCAATTTCGATTTCTTCCTCAGGATAACCAGAAATATTAATTTGCGAAATGCCCTCCATAGCTCGAAGATCATTTTCAATTTGACGCCCAATTTGTTTGAGTGCCGTAAGTTCTATGTCACTTCCGCTAATCGCAAAATCGATGGTTTGCCGTATTCGTTCTTGTTTGGCAACCACCAATGGTTCCAAACCTGTTGGGAAATTAGGCACACGATCTACGGCATTTTTCACTTCAGCAAGCATGTCATCAATATCCTCGTCACTTTCGATTTCTACAGTTATACTTCCACCATTTTCACGAGACGTTGAAGTGACGCGATCGACACCAATGAGACCTTTGAGGTTATCCTCAATCTTCAAAACAACACCTTCTTCAATTTCTTGAGGTGCCGCTCCCGGATACGCAATGTTAATGGAAATCGTCTCTGATTCTTGCAATGGGAAAAATGATGATTTCAAGCGCATCATACCAAGCACGCCAAAAATAAGAAATGCGATAATTAAGACATTTACGGCGACTTCGTATTTAATAAAATAACTTATGACCTTTCTCATCCTAGTTTTCAGTTTGGTCTTCTAAAGCCGTCTTCTCTTCATTTACTTTTACCAACATGCCTGCATAAGCACCCGGAACTGATTTAGACAGAATAAGGGTATTATCAGGAATACCTTTAACAACCACTTCCTTAGGAGAAAAATAAACGGGCTCCACTTCAATGATGTCCAAAATACTATCTCTAATAATGAAGATTTCAGACTGATCTACTAATAGTTTTCTCGATATTTTAACCGCGTTTGGAATGTCTTTAGCGTCTAACTGTGCTTCTAAGTACAATCCTTCTTTTAGATCGGCTCCTTTCACTTCCACAAAAACAGATACTGTCTGAGTAGATTGGTCAATTCTTCCATTGATTCTAGCGACAGTTCCTGTATAATTTGTTTGTTTATTCAGCGTATTAAGCGTTACTTGTTCACCAATCTCTAACAAATCACTAAAGGCCTTACCAATAGAAAGTTCGAGTTCATACACGGAGGTATCAATAAACTCCCCTAATTTTTGACCTTGTCTTACCAAGGTGCCTTTGTTGACCAAAGCCTCTGTAAGCACACCGTCGAATGGCGCATAAATACTATATTTTGCCAATCTTTGCTCTAAATTTTTAACGTTGTAATATGCTGTTTGCACACCACGACCAGTAACAAAATAATTCACTTTGTCGTTGTAGGGATTTGGCAAAGGTTTCACACTCTGACTCATATCAAAATTGTTCAGATAGGTCTCCCATGCTGGATAAGCTTCCGGATAATCCAATCTTAAATCTGGCATCAATGACGTAATGAGATTATAAAGTTCACTCTTAGCCGATTGGACAGACGCGTAATATTCACTAGAATTGATTCGTATAAGAGCTTGTCCTTTAGTGTAAGATTGTCCAGCTTTAAAAGTTTGTGAGCTTCCTTGAAAAATTCCCTGAACTTCTGAAAACAGTTCCAATCGGTTCTTAGCTACCAAATTCCCATTGGCAGGAATTGTTATAGGTACTGTAGAATTTTGCACTGTCTGAGCGAACACGGTCTTGATGACCTTCTCAATTTTTGGTTTGGGCTTATTATTATTCTTTATAATAATATAGGCGCCTATTGAGGCTGCTGTGATAATTAGCACGCCAATTGCAAATAATAGGAACTTCCTCATTAGCTGAATTTTGATGGTTATATTCTGATTTTAATCTTGATTTAAGATTAAAATCACATGAATTACAAAAATATTCAATTGCTCATCGGCAGAAGTTAAAAAAAACTTAAAACGTAGAGCGCACTTAGGTGAGCTCTTCTAATTGGTATTGAATGGTCTCCCAATCTTGCATGAGCTTGGCTAAGGTTTCTTTCTTTGCCTTGTATTTATCGAAGAATGTTTTATCAGCCACTGTGCTATCATAATTAGTAGCTAAGTCCACGTCATCCGATTTTATAGCTTTCTCTAGTTGACTAATTTTAGACTCTATATTACTGAGCTTATTATTGAGCGATTTAAGTTTCTTTTGCGCTTCGTAAGATTGTTTACTGTTTTCCTTAGGAGTTTCTTTGATAACCGTACGTTTTTCAACCTCACGTAAATTTTCAACATTCCGCTGTTCCAAATAAAAATCAATATCACCTAAATACTCTTTGATTTTTTGATCCTTGAATTCATAAACAACATTCGCTAACCCTTGCAGAAAATCTCTATCATGCGATACTAAAATCAACGTGCCTTCAAACTTTTTTAATGCCTCTTTGAGTACATTCTTAGATTTTATGTCCAAGTGATTCGTAGGCTCATCCATCACTAAGACATTTAAAGGCTGTAACATTAATTTAGCTAAAGCCAATCTATTTCGCTCTCCTCCAGACAATACTCTTACATATTTTTCAACTTCATCTCCTCTAAATAAAAATGATCCAAGAATATCTCGTACTTTACTTCTATTGCTTTCATTGGCCGCATCAATCATGGTATCTAAAACTGTTTTACTGCCATCGAGATATTCCGCTTGATTTTGAGCAAAGTAACCTATCTGAACGTTGTGACCTAACTTTAAATCACCTTGATATTTGAGTTCACCTACAATAATTTTTGCCAAGGTCGATTTCCCTTGTCCGTTTTGCCCAACAAAAGCCGTTTTACTGTCACGTTCAATCATCAAACTAATTTTTGAAAGCACCTGATTATCACCGTAACTTTTAGACACATCATTCGCTTCAACGACTACTTTACCTGGTGTAATTGAAATAGGGAAGTTGAGCGTCATCACACTGTTATCGTCCTCGTCTACTTCTATGCGCTCCATGCGATCCAACTTTTTGATAAGTGATTGTGCCATGGTGGCCTTACTGGCCTTTGCACGAAATTTTTCGATGAGCTTTTCCGTTTGTTCAATTTGTTTTTGCTGGTTCTTCTGAGATGCTAACTGTTGTGTCTTAATTTCCTCTCTCAACACCAAAAACTTAGAATAGGGTTTGGGATAATCGTAAATCCTTCCGAGGGAAATCTCTATGGTTCGATTGGTAACATTATCGAGGAACATCTTATCATGCGACACAATAACTACTGCTCCCGTATAATTCTTCAAAAACCCTTCTAGCCATATGATAGATTCGATGTCTAAGTGATTGGTAGGCTCATCCAGCAGTAAAATATCATTATTCTGTAAGAGTAACTTTGCCAGTTCAATTCGCATACGCCAACCACCAGAAAAGGTGTCGGTGAGTTTTTCAAAATCTTCTCTTTTAAAACCTAATCCTTGTAGTATTTTCTCTGTTTCACCTTGATAATTGTAGCCTCCAATAATCTCATATTGATGTTGGATATCGTTCAGATCTATCATCAGCTGATTGTAACCTTCACTTTCATAATCGGTACGTTCAGCTAATTGGTTATTCACATAAGACATTTTCTCTTCTAAAGCTTTGATTTCTTCAAAGGCTTCGTAGGACTCTTCCAAGACCGTCCTTCCGTAAACAAAATCAATGTCTTGCTTTAAAAAACCAATACTCAGATTTTTATCCGCAGCAATCTGGCCAGTATCTGGTTCCATCTCTTTAGATAGAATTTTCAGCAAGGTCGATTTTCCCGCACCATTTTTACCGATTAATCCGATACGGTCTCCCGGACTTAACTTGAAAGTTATGTCTTCAAAAAGATATTCACCTTGAAATGATATGGATAGATTATGGATGTTGAGCATTTGCTACTTAGGTTACATAAGATTATTTAATAAAGCGTAAATTTGTATTTCATACAAAGCGCAAAAGTAAACAAATTTATATCATGTTAAAAGGCACAAAAATTTATAGCATTTTCACAGGAGCTTGTCCTAAATGCCACCAGGAGTCTATGTACACTACGAAGAATCCTTATGTTTTACGTGATGTTTTAAAAATAAATGAGCATTGCTCTCATTGTGGAACACGGTATCGTTTAGAACCGTCATTTTTCTACGGGTCGATGTATGTAAGTTATGGTGTTGGAATCGCCTTTGCCGTTGCAGCATTTATCATCAGTTTTTTGATGCTAGAATCCTCTTTATTTGTCGCCTTTATGTCAATTATAGGAACCCTATTAGTATTTGGACCAATCATTATGCGCCTCTCAAGAAATATTTGGATTAACATGTTTATGAGCTATGACAAACACTTAGCTAATAAAGATTAATTTTTGAATCTTTTGATATCAATTTCAGGATCGAGAAGACTTCCGTGTTCTATATGATTGAATAATTGTTGTGCGACATAAGGAGATATCATCACACCTCTTGTTCCTAAACCATTCAATACAGACATGTTTTTATAGGAAGAGTGAACACCCACTAGAGGTCGGCGATCTTTGGTTGTAGGTCGAATCCCAGCGACCTGTTCGACGATCTCAAAATCACATTTTATGATATCCTTCAACTTACTCAATAGCGCTTCTTTTGCCATTTCAGTAACCGTATGGGTTTTATCATCTCTTTCATAAGTTGCACCTACCCAGTACAAATCTGATCCCAACGGCACGACAAAAACAGAAGATTTTAAAATAACGTCTAACTGTAAAGTAGGCGCTTTTATAGTGAGCATTTCCCCTTTCGTTCCATTAAGAGGTAAGTACTTAAAAAAGGGGTTTTGAACTAATCCAAATCCCTCTGCAAAGACGATTTGCCCAGCCTCGATATTTTGATAAGTAATAGTATTCACTGCTATTTTTAGTTCATCATGATTAAAACTGGACTCAACTAAACGATGAGTCTCCTTGAGAAACTTCTTATAAGATGCCACCAATAATGACGTATGAACTCTCCCTGTTTCTAAGACCTCACCAAAACCAAACTCCGCTTTGATTGAAGGGTTACTGTTTTGTTTTAAATTAAGGGAAAGGAATTCACTTAGAATGGGTTTATCAGCTGCAACAAACCATTCATTCTGTTCTTGTATGGATGCAAACTTTCTATAGATGGGCACATCATGGATGAATTTCTCTTTAAGAAGTCCTTCCAACGCGTCGTATTTCGGTCGCATTAAGGATAATTGAGATGACGCGTTCCACACTTTGGTAAATCGTTTTAAAATCACCGGATTGAATAAACCTGCTGCCACACGAGAGGATTGCTGTGATTGATTATCAAATACAATGAATGATTTGCGCGCCATACGTAATTGTTCACAAAATGCGATACCAGCCAAGCCGCAACCTACCACAATGTAATCTACCTTATTCATAAAGGTAAAAATACAGCAAATAAAAAACGCTCACTAAAAAGAGTGAGCGTTTTTCTATGTATTTATAAGATTTGCTTAGTAAGACCACATATCCTGTTCGAAGTTACGAATCTTGTCTTTGATACGGTCAGATTCCAATAGTTGCATCAAAGCATTGTCTGCAACATATTCCTTCACTTCTCTATCACCATAGACATTTTCTTCCTTGTACATGTAACCGTTAAATCGTCTTGAATTTAACAAGTGATCGAAGGTAATAGGCATAGCACTGTTCTTATTATTAAATGCTTTTCCTTCGTGCAACACTTCTCTTGCTTCAGGATAAAATACCCAAAATAATGCGTTTGGAAGTTTTTGTGTTTCATCTTCAGAATCTAAAAAGTTCACATCTGGTGCTGCTGGCGCAATTCCAAGAATACGATACTTAAGTTCACCATGACGCTTATCAAAGTACCAAAGGCCTTTGATTAAATACGCACTAATATGATACGCTTCAATATTGGTCACTGTAATGTATTCTGGTGACACATAGCCATCAGCATTTAACTGATCGTATCCAATATCTAAAGTATCTACTCTAGTTGTGATATCTTTAAGTTCCTTTAAAGTTCTTTTTTGATGAAAGTATGAATCATTATAAACGTTTTCAATTCTTCCATCCTTTACCGCTTTAATCAACGTGTGATATAACGAACGTCTTTCCTGACCAATATTATTGGTGTCTACTGGAAAGTATAATGGAAAATTAACACGCTCATCTAAAACTACTTTTTCCCAAGTCATTTTAGAAAACAGTATGTCTCTATCATCAACATAGCCGTATTCTAAAGGCTCGTCATTATCCAATGCTAATTGTGCTTCTGTTTTAACACCCACCTCTTGTGGTGTCTTGGCATTTAATATATTGGCTTGCGCTAATACACTTGATGTCAAACCCACAGTGGCAATGATTGATAATAAAAATTTATAATTCATCTTTTTAATTTTTAATTTGGGTTACTTTAAGCTATACAGTTGATTAGTTAGTCAACTCTATAATTAATGGTGACGCTGGCTTGATTGCAGGTCCAGAACTTCTTGATTTGATATCAAATATCTGTACTTGCGAACCACGCTTTGCACTTTGTAAGGCCGACTTGGCCGCACCATTCAATTTGCTACCTGAACAAGTGATTGAAGGTTTTCCTTCCACTTTGATTTTAAATCCAGTCACTGTGAGTGGTAAATCAAAATCGAAATCTTCCAATACAGCTTCTACAGTTCCAATAGCTACGTTGTTTCTAGGTAATTTCGCTGTTCCTGTTTGACCAGCCATTCGACCAGCTGGCTTAGGAATATCCTTGATACGGAATACAGCTTTATCACTTACTTTAGATCCATCATCTAAGGTTGCAGTTACATTAATAGTTACCTCTCTACCAGATGTTGGTACCATGGTATATTTACCCATTCCAGAAGCTCTTTTTAATCCGGCTCCAGATGCTGTCACTTTATTATCTGGCACACCAGCAAAAGAGATAGTCATTGGGTTATTAACGCCTCGATATACTACATTCATTTTATCTGCAGAAATCGTTGCAGAGTTTGGACGCGGTACTACCACATAGTTTCCTTTAATTGGAATTTCTAAAGGCTTACCATCTTCCATAAAAGTAAAGGTTCCATCGATTTCATGTTCTCCAACACCACCTACGTTAAAATCTAAACGCGCAGCACCTGTAGAATCAATAGCCTTATCTAAATCGATAGCTTCGCCACCGATACTTAAACCTGTTGGTGGTACTTTCGCATATTTACCAATCACTACACGACCTTGGAATTTCTCACCAGCAAAGAATGCTGATTTATCTGCCAAGATAATAGCTTTATACTTATCTAAAGAAACCGCATCTGTTAATACGTTACCTAGATAGTAGTTAATAATGTTCGCTTCCGTTACCTCAACATCATTTTGAAATGCTGTTAATTTCGTGTAAGATGCGATCGCTGGGAATCCTTGAAAATGGTAATCTAACCAATCAATTTTCTTCCCGTCTTTATTTTCAACCTTTTCAGTACTGAAAGTCTTTTCGAAGTTCGCAAGAACTTTTGAGGCCTTCACGTCCTTACCGAGGATATCTCGGATTGACGTTTTGTACTCTTCAATCTTACTCATTACCTCTTGACCTTTTTTAGTCAATCGATCTCCAGTAAACCAAGCTTCATCAAGAATATCGGTTTTATCCATAGATTCGAACGGTAACTTTCCAGTTTCAGGGTCAATCTTATAATCTCCTTCTCTTAGAAGATCATTTTTTAAAGTTTCTAAGTAATTAAAGAAATTTGTAGAAGCAACACTTACTTGTTTTGCTTTCGCCGCTGGCACCATGAATTCTTCTGGTTTTTCCTCAGACTTTTTCTCAAGATCAGCAAGTAACGCTTCGTTTCTCTCTCCAGTTAGTTCATTGGAATCGGCGAATTTCGCCTCCATTAAACCAAAAGCAGATAATACTTCTTTTGACATGTTCATAGCCATCATTGCGATGAAGACTAAGTACATTAAGTTAATCATTTTCTGTCTTGCAGACAATTTTCCTCCTGCCATGTTAATTAGTTTTTAGTAGTTAATTAATTATAGTTCAAAAAACTAATTAGTTTTTGTTCATTGCAGATAACATACCTCCATATACACCATTCAATGATGATAAGTTAGATGCTAAGGATTGCATTTGTTCTTTAAGTTTTTCTGCATTAGCAACTGATTCTTCGTTGATAGCAGCTTGACGATTAGCGCTTTCCATTTGCACTTTGTATAAGCTATTTAAAGATTCCATTTGCGCTGCAGCTAAAGACATTTCCTCGCTATATTTCTTTTGAGCATTCATAGCATCAACTGTAGGGCTGATTCCCTTAGCAGCACCTTCAAAGTTCTTGATGCTATTACCAAGACTTGCCATTAACTCACCGTCAATCTTAGCCTCTTTTAACAGGTTGTCTAATTTTTTAGATAATAAACCTTCAGCATCTTTAGGCTCTTCTTTTTTCATTTTCTTAGCAGTAGTCGTTCCTCCTGCTAATTCTGGATAAACCAACGACCAGTCTAATTCTGACTGTTGTCTTTCAAAAGCTGAATATGTAAATACCAAGGCCTCTACAATCATTCCAATAGTTAAGATTTCAGAACCGAATGGCCAGTGCTGAATTTTAAATAAAGCTCCAACAATTACGATTGCTGCTCCAAGTCCGTAGACCATGTTTGTGATTGTGATGTTTCCTTTCTGTGCCATAATTTTGTTTTTTTAGTTTTAAGTCGTATTGTACTTAAGTAGATTAATAATATTTAGTTTAGTTAATTAATTAGTTGCTGCATTTTTGGTCACTTCTGTTCCCATATAATCTTGAACAGTTCTGAAACCGATGTAACTTCTTGCTGAATCGGCATATTCGTAATCTCGAGAGCTTACTTGCAAGAAGTATGCGACATCTTTCCATGATCCACCACGTACTACTTTACGTGTGTTATCAGGATTATTCACACTTGGATTAAATGATGCCATATATTCATAAGATGCGGCGTCGTAAGATCCTTGAACCCACTCTGACACATTTCCTGCCATATTATAAAGGTTGAAATCATTTGGCTCATAAGCATCTGCCTCAACAGTATATAAAGCTTGATCAGCCGCATAGTCGCCGCGTAATGGTTTGAAGTTCGCCATAAAGCAACCTCTATCGTTTTTAGCATAAGGCCCACCCCAAGGGTAAGTGGCTCCTTGTAGCCCACCACGAGCCGCATATTCCCATTCTGCTTCAGAAGGTAACCTGTAAGAGTTCACAAAGTGTCTTCCTTTCGACTTTCTGTAAGAATTGTGATATAGCGTTCTCCATTGACAAAATGCTTTCGCTTGTTTCCAAGACACACCTACAACTGGATAGTCGCCATAAGCATCATGCCAGAAATAATCGTTGTGCATTGGCTCATTATAAGAGTAAGAAAAATCTCTAATCCAAGCTGTCGTATCTGGATACACTTCTACTTCTTCAGTAACGATCACATCCTTACGTCTTAAATCTCTATTTTTAGCGGCTTTTTGGATGTCCATATACTTATACTGGAACTTGAATTTTTTCACATCCCATGTACGTTGTCCGTTGTAAGACTCTTCGATTGGTAGGTACATCGTGTCCATGACTTCGGCATAGTATTCATCAGGATAATCGGCTGTATCGAAAATCAAATCCACTTCTTTGTTTAATTTTCGACCTTCATAACCTGTTGGGCCAAGACCACTATAGTTATTATACATGTATTTCTCATAAACGGTCATATTATCAGGATCTGCATCACTAAATGCAAATTCACCAATACCTCCATTTCCAGGAGTTTCACCGATTTCATCAGCAAGGATTGCTAGCTTTGTTCTCAAAGTTGAATCTCTCACCCACTCTACAAATTGACGATATTCACTATTAGTGATTTCTGTTTCGTCCATGTAAAATGCTCGTACTGTTACGGTTCGCGTTGGAGCATCTTGTACTCCAGCTAAATCGTCGTCCGACTTCCCCATAATAAATGCTCCTCCAGGAACAAGTACCATACCATAAGGTTTTTCGGGATGCCATTTCTTTCCTTTAACGCCTACAAGCTGGCCTCTGTCACCAGAGTTGCAACTACTAACCAATAGGGCTAGAACGGCTGTTAATAAAGCAAACTTCTTAATATTCATAGAAACTCGAGGTTAAATTATTTAGTTGTAATTATGTGTTAAATAGTGTCCTTGTTTTTTTCAAGGCAGTAAACATATTTATATATTTTGTAAAAACCAACTTTTTTTTAATCTTTTTTGCACTTAATCCCAAAAAGTTAACATTTCATCGATTAAAAACTACCCAGCTAATTTATGCTAAATATACTAAAAACTGTTCTTTTTATATGCTTTATACCACCTTTCTGGTATCTTTCCATGGCTTGCCTCAACATAATCTTCATGCGTGCATGGTAATAACGTATGCTTTTTTAATTTATTATTGACATTTGGCAAAAAAGGTATTTCAATCCACCAACGTCCTGTCTTAATACTTTTATAGAATATCAGCTCATCATCCTCAATCAGCACATTAAATTTTTGATACTGACTTTCATTTTTAAAATCGTCGTCTTTAACACGACAGTTTACACCTTCCACAAAGTACCAAATGATTTGAGAGATAAGCATTGGTGTTGCATCCAGTTCTTTAGTGGTCTTGAATTCATATATACCAAATGACGACACCTTATTACTGATTCCAGCATAACGAGCAATGGCGCAAATCTCCTTACCATCAAAACCATTTGGTGAAAATTTCTGCTTCGCACCGACTTCAGCTGCCCTAACCGCTTTTAAATCCATGGTCACAATATGCGCATCTCTCATTACTGGTTCCACCATATTAATAGCATGTGTAACTTCTCCTAATCGATAAGCTTCAAAATATAGTTTTTCCATTAAGTCTATTTCTTCTTGAGAATTGAAATAGGTCTGATATCCTATAGCAGAGTAATTAAATAGATTATAAGGTTGCTCTAAAATGATTTTACCAAGAAAGCTGTTGTTCTTCATTTCTACCGAGGCATCGCCCAAATCAAAATTACTATCAACATTAACTATATTGACCATAGGAGCCATCGTGTCATAAGCGCGATAATTAGCATAGGTTAAATCTTGGCTACCTCCAATAATGATAGGAATGACTTTTTTTTCTATGAGCAACGCAATAATAGTTCTTAAAGCGTAATACGTATCTTCTATGGTAGCTCCAGCTGGAATATCACCCAAATCTGCTATAGTCGTATGCCAATTTCCAGGAAACAAAGAATATAAGGATGTTCTTATGGTATCGAAGCTAAGATCTTCTCCCATATAATTGACATCGTTTCTGTTTTCTTTTACACCAATGATGGCGAGTTTTACGTCATCCAAATCTGGAATCCCATGTTGTGCCGAATGAATCTTAATTTTTTTCCCTAAGGCCTGCTCAGACAATAGTTCATTATGAGCTAATACTGAATCAGGAACAGGAGACAAAAAATTAAAATTCATTGATGTTACTTTTTAGACGTCGTTTTCTTTTTGGTGCTTTTCTTTTTGGTCGCTGCTTTTTTCTTAGGCGCCTTTTTTTCAATATGAGCCTTAGCTTCTTCCAAGGTCATTTCTGAAACATCAACGGTTTTAGGTAGCTCTACCTTTATTTTACCTTTGATGATATTATGCCTTCCCCATCTAGCCTTTTCAACTCGAATACCTTCATCTTCCCAATGATGGATCAGTTTATCTTTTTCCTTTTGGATTTTATCTTCAATCAATTCTACGATATCACTGTCAGATAAATTATCCCAATCGTATTTTTTATTGACGTTAATAAACATGTTGTTCCATTTAATAAATGGACCAAATCGTCCTTTACCTTTTTGAACAGGTAAATCCTGATACATATATATAGGTGCGTCTGCTTTTTGTTTTTCTTTAATAAGCTCGATGGCTTGATCCATCTCTACATCTACTGGATTAGTTCCGGCTGGAAGGGATACATATTTCTTTCCGAACTTCACATAAGGTCCAAATCGGCCGTTATTGACTTCCACTGATTCACCCTCATACGTTCCCAACTGCTTTGGAAGCTTAAAAAGTTCCATGGCTTCTTCGTAGGTAATCGTCGTTAACTGCTGGTCTGGTGACAAACTTGCAAATTGTGGTTTTTCATCATCATCCACAGTTCCTATTTGCACCATAGGCCCGAACTTTCCTAAACGGACACTCACCTTTTTTCCAGTTTTCGGATCTGTACCGAGTACCCGTTCACCAGATTCACGATCGGCATTTTCTTGAACATCTTCAACTTTTGGATGAAAGGTTTTGTAAAAGTCCTTCATCATTTTAGTCCAATCTTCTTTTCCTTCAGCAATTTCATCAAAATCAGCTTCCACCTTGGCAGTGAAATTATAATCTAAGATGCCTCCAAAGTGATTGACTAAAAAATCTGTCACAATCATCCCTATATCTGTAGGTACTAATTTTCCTTTATCGCTATGAACTTTCTCGGTCAGTTTTTTCTCTGTTAATTTCCCTTCTTGCAACACTAACTGCGAATAGTCACGCTCAACGCCTTCATTCGATCCTTTTTCCACATAATTCCTATTTTGAATCGTTGAAATGGTAGGCGCATATGTAGACGGTCGACCTATACCCAACTCCTCGAGCTGTTTTACTAAAGACGCTTCTGTATATCTATATGGTGCACGAGAAAAACGCTCAGTAGCCGTAATGTAACTGTTCAATAAAGTTTCATTGACTTTCATAGCTGGCAACATACCTTCTTGTTCCACGTCCTCATCATCCGTCCCTTCTAAATATACCTTTAAAAACCCTTCAAATGTGATGACCTCTCCATTAGCTGTAAATGTTTCGCTATGTGTTGAAGCTTCAATCTTTACATTGGTACGTTCCATCTTAGCATCACTCATTTGTGAAGCAATGGCACGTTTCCAAATTAAATCGTACAAACGTGCTTGATCACGTTCGATATTCACTGTATGTCTTTTGAAATCTGTTGGACGAATGGCTTCGTGAGCTTCTTGTGCGCCTTTAGATTTTCCTTTGTAATTTCTTGGTTTGCTAAAATCAGCACCATAAGCCGCTTCAATTTCTGCTTGTGCTCCATTGCGTGCTTCATCAGATAAATTCACACTATCGGTTCTCATATAAGTAATGAGACCTGCTTCGTATAAACGTTGTGCGTTACTCATAGTTCTACTCACCGAAAACCCTAATTTACGAGAGGCTTCTTGTTGCAAAGTAGATGTTGTAAATGGCGCTGCAGGCGATTTCTTAGCTGGCTTTTTCTCTAGATTAGCTACTTTAAAATTTGCACTAGCGTTAGATTCTAAAAATTTGTAAGCCTCTTCTTTTGTGCTAAAGTTCTTCGGAAGTTTAGCCTTAAATGTTTGGCCGTCTTCATTAGAAAACTCTGCATCTATTCTAAATGACGCCGTTGGTGTAAACTCTTGAATTTCGCGTTCGCGTTCCACAATGAGTCTTACAGAAACCGATTGTACACGTCCAGCTGATAAGCCTCCTTTGACTTTACGCCATAATACGGGAGATAACTCATAACCAACAATCCTATCTAATACACGTCTTGCTTGTTGCGCATCTACCAAATCATAATCGATACCTCTTGGGTTATCTATGGCTTTTTGAATGGCTGTCTTCGTGATTTCATGAAATACAATACGCTTGGTCTTAGATTTATCTAAGCCTAAAGTCTCCGCCAAATGCCAAGCAATGGCCTCACCCTCTCGATCCTCATCACTTGCTAACCAAACCATTTCGGCTTTCTTGGCTAGCTCCTTGAGCTTTTTGACAACGTCCTTTTTGTCTTTTGAAACTTGATACTTAGGTTTAAAATCACCTTCAACATCAACTCCCAATTCTTTAGAAGGCAAGTCTGCTATATGTCCAAAACTGGATTCTACTTTGAAATCCTTTCCAAGAAATTTCTCGATGGTTTTGGCTTTAGCTGGTGACTCTACAATGACTAAATTCTTCGGCATATGTGATTTTTTGAGGGTACAAATGTATGTCAAAAAAAATTTATCTTCCTAATTAAAATACAAATCCATGGTATTTTATCCTAAAAACAATGACTTTCATCTAAGTTATTTAAACAATAAAAGCCCGAACATATCGGGCTTCAATTCTAAATTTTCAATTCTTAATTCAGTATATAGGTACTTAACAATGTGATTGTATTTTCACCAACATACTCATATTGATAAAGGGCATTATCTGAAATCATAAGTAGTTTATCATTTAAAGGAATCACATCGGTAGCCTGCACATCGTTAAAGGCATGCAACAGTTGTACATCTGATGGATCTGTCTTATCAAACACCTTCAATCCTGAAGTACCATCACAGACAAACAAATGATTACCCTTAAAACCTAAACCGTATGGATTATCTAATTCATACTGTCCTATCAACTGCGGCTGACTTTTATCTGTGACATCGATAACTTCTAAAACACTTTGATCTTGACCACAAAAATTCCCGCCTCTTAAAGTTAAATAGGCATAATTGCCATCCACCACCACTGGATCACAACCTTCCCAATGTGTGAATTCTGAAATAAATTCGGGTGACGCTGGATTTCCCAAACTGTGAATAAACATACCGTTGTCACCACCTAGATAGAGATAACCATCAGCATGAAACATGGTTTCGATACGCCATCCAGCGTAGGTTGTAGATACTAAATTTGGTTGAAGAAGATTAGAGATATCGAAGGTATTCATTTGTGATTCACCCACCGTATACAGGTAATCTGAAACAATCTGAAAACGCGCCAAAGAACCTCCCACACCAATGGTATTCGTATTACCAGCTTCAGCACCATCAAAAGTAAATACATCATCACCTTGAGAAACCTCCCGACGTTCTTCAATCAAATCCCACCCAACGATAACATCGGTATCAGACGCAAATTCGCCGTAATCCAAAAAATCGGCGCCTTCAGGAATTTGATAATCGTATATCTCGAATACATCTTCCAACCTACCTACTTCAGTAATACTCGAAATGTTCGCAATATCAAAAACGACCAAATCGATGGCACTATCGGCATACAAATAATCATTTTTTATAGAGATATCCTCATTTCCAGGAATGTAAATAAAACTCACTTGCTGTGGTGCCGTTGGATTAGAATTATCTAACACATGAACCCCTTTAAACTTTTCATTAATAAAAATAAATTCTTGGTACGCATACACCTTGCCTACATTTAATATAGGCTTAGGTGATTGAATTTCAACGGCAGAACGCAATGCTGTTTTTGTTATGGTTTGAGGGATAGCCACTACGACCGTCTCAAATTGGTTGTCATCATTATTGCAGGACCAACAACATATAATGATAAAAACAAAGACTAATTTTTTCATGGCAATGGGTTGTATGAGTTAGTAACTATAAAGTAGTGGTTCTGGAAACCCTTCAATATTTAATAGGATATCATTGCTCCCTTCCACTTGTAAAGCAGTTAAATCAAAGGATCTTGATCTGGAAAAAACGGCCAAGCAGGTTTCATCATTACCAAACACAAATTTTAGATAGCGTTGCTCTGGCAATGATTCAGCAACGCTCCCAGAATCAACGAGAACCATACTCCAAGAATTACCGTCGCATCCACTAGCCGCAATTTCAATGGTAAGACAATTGTCTACAATTTCAGAAGCGATATACTCATACACATCAGTTTCTGCCGTTTCATAGAAGCCGGCATCTACAACAACGGTTTGATCACATGGCGATGCTTGCATTTCATCATCATCACATTGTGTATTCATAAACAACGCCATACAACATACCATTATCAAAATGTGTTTGGTTACTCTCATATCTTTTGGTTTACCTATTAGATGGAAATACCTTAAAAAGGTTGCGTTAATTAATGAAAAAAAATGAACAACTCCAAACATATTTCACTTATGACACTTTGTCATAATCCTTAAATTTATACTATCTTTGCATGCTAATTGACTGTACAACGCTTTAGGACGATTTATGGAGAAAACAATAGATGAGAACAAACAAGGTGAAAGCCTCGTTTTAGAACAAAAAGTTGGAAATCACCGAAAACTCTTTATTGAGAGTTATGGCTGTGCTATGAACTTTAGTGATAGCGAAATCGTAGCTTCTATACTTTCAGAGCAAGGTTATAATACCACGCAACGTCTTGAAGATGCTGATTTAGTATTGGTAAACACTTGCTCCATTCGTGATAAAGCAGAACAAACCGTTAGAAAACGATTAGAAAAATACAACGCCGTAAAGCGTATCAATCCTAAAATGAAAGTGGGTGTGTTAGGCTGTATGGCCGAACGCCTAAAAACTAAATTTTTAGAAGAGGAAAAAATAGTAGATCTTGTTGTAGGCCCTGATGCTTATAAAGATTTACCTAACTTATTGGCTGAAGTTGATGAAGGTCGTGATGCGATTAACGTTATTTTATCTAAAGAAGAAACGTATGGAGATATAGCACCTGTGCGATTAAACACGAATGGCGTCACTGCTTTTGTATCCATTACGCGCGGTTGTGATAATATGTGTACGTTCTGCGTGGTTCCTTTCACACGTGGACGTGAGCGCAGTCGTGATCCTCAAAGTATTATCGAAGAAATTAACGACTTATGGCAAAAAGGCTATAAGGAAATTACCCTTTTGGGGCAAAATGTAGATAGCTATTTATGGTATGGCGGTGGACTCAAAAAAGACTTTGATAAAGCCTCAGACCTACAGAAGGCAACGGCTGTTAATTTTGCGAATTTATTAGAATTGTGTGCTAAGGCACAACCAAAAATGCGCATTCGTTTTTCGACATCAAATCCGCAGGACCTCACCTTAGATGTTATTGAAACGATGGCTAAGTATCACAATATATGCAAGCATATTCACTTACCTGTTCAAAGTGGTAGTGATCGCATACTCAAAGCGATGAATCGCTTACATACGAGAGAGGAATATTTTGAACTTATTGATAACATTAGACGGATTCTTCCAGAATGTGCCATTAGTCAGGATATGATTTCTGGTTTCCCTACGGAAACGGAACAAGACCATCAGGACACCTTGAGTCTCATGGATTATGTGAAGTATAATTTTGGATACATGTTTACTTATTCAGAACGACCAGGAACACTAGCAGAACGAAAATTGGAGGATGATATTCCTGAAGCTGTAAAAAAACGACGTTTAGCTGAAATTGTTCAGCGTCAACGTGAACATAGTGAAATAAGAACCAAAGAGTATCTCAATACGACCGTTGAAGTATTAATAGAACGCCAATCAAAAAAATCAAGCGAACAATGGTCGGGAAGAACGTCGCAAAATATCGTAGCTGTATTTCCTAAAGCGCATTACCAGGTTGGTGATTTAGTGACTGTGCATATTACCGACTGTACAAGTGCAACACTTATTGGTGAAGCTACAGGCTATTCAAACTACAATTAACAACAGCAGCATCATATTTATCTATGGAATCCATTCAAGCTATTAAACAACGTTTCGGAATCATTGGAAATGACCCAAAACTTAATCGCGCCATTGAAAAAGCGATACAGGTGGCACCAACTGATATTTCAGTACTCGTGACTGGAGAAAGTGGTGTTGGAAAAGAAAGTATTCCAAAAATCATTCACCAACTATCACATCGTAAACACGGAAAATATATTGCCGTAAACTGTGGTGCCATCCCTGAAGGCACCATCGACAGTGAATTATTTGGACATGAAAAAGGAGCATTTACAGGCGCAACTCAAACCCGTTCTGGCTATTTTGAAGTTGCCGATGGTGGTACGATATTTTTAGATGAAGTAGGAGAATTACCGCTGACCACACAAGTCCGTTTATTACGTGTTTTGGAAAATGGCGAATTCATCAAGGTAGGTTCTAGCAAAGTTCAAAAAACCAACGTTAGAATTGTCGCTGCGACTAATGTTAACATGTTTGAAGCGATTAAAAAAGAAAAGTTCCGTGAAGATCTTTACTATCGTCTCAGTACCGTAGACATCAATATTCCTCCCTTACGAGAACGAAAGGAAGACATCCACTTATTATTTAGAAAATTTGCAAGCGATTTCGCTCTAAAATATAAAATGCCTACCATCAAACTCACCGATGACGCGGTAGAGGTTTTACAAAAACATCGTTGGAATGGTAACATCCGACAACTGCGAAATGTGGCCGAGCAAATTTCGGTATTGGAACAAAACCGTACTATAAGCGTGGGTACTCTACAAGGATACTTGCCTAGCGGAAGCAACAACTTACCTGCAGTCATTAATGCATCAAAATCTGAAAGTGATTTTAGTAACGAACGTGAAATTTTGTATAAGGTTCTATTTGACATGAAAGGTGATTTGAATGACCTTAAAAAATTGACAATGGAATTGATGAAAAGCGGCAATGTTTCTGACGTCAAAAAAGACAATGAAGGTTTGATACAAAAGATTTATGGTGAGCCACAAAACGATAGTGCCGAAGAGGCCTTTGAGGATTTGGAAATTTTAGCGATTCCTGAGCAAACAGAAGACACCTTTGATGTAGAAGATAAAAATCAAAACACTGATAAATATCATTTTGCTGAAGAGATCGAGGAAGAAGAAACCTTGTCTCTACAGGATAAGGAATTAGAGCTGATAAAAAAATCTTTAGAACGCCATCAAGGCAAACGAAAATTAGCTGCCGCTGAATTAGGAATTAGTGAACGTACGCTCTACAGAAAAATAAAGCAATACGATTTGTAATTTATTGATTTTATTATCTTTACAGGACAACCAACAATAATGAATCAATTTATGAAGCGTCCTTTAAAAATAATGTTTTCATTGTTCGTGCTCATAGTTTACTCATGTAGCAGTGAAAATGATATCAACGAGCCAACTGAAAATCCCTCTCTAAAAATCACTAACGAAGTTGATTCAGAAGATAACGGTAATAATTATCTGGGCGCAGACGACCTACTAACCTACAGCATTACTGTAACTAACGATGGTGATGTTCCTTTAACAAATCTGACCATTATTTCTACATTGAAAAATCTCTCCGATACCAATTTGAGTTTAACCACCCCAATTACGTTTTTAGGGTCAGATTCAGGAAGTGATGAAGGAACATTACAAACCAACGAAACCGCGACTTACACTGCTAATTACACTATTACGCAAAGCGATGTGGATGCTGGTGGGATCAGTCATAGTCTTATGGCGACTGCTGTATCTCCAGAAAACAACAGCATCAATGACATTAGTGACGATGGCGACAATAATGACGGAAATACCAGTGATGATGCCACGATTACCCTCATTTCTAGCGAGGCTTTCGACCCAACAATCATTGCAGAATATCATATTTTAAACTCAGAAGGTAATCCTACAAATAGGTACAAGTTTGACAGTAATGGCCGTTTCAAGGAATTACAAACATTTGACAAACATTATTATTTTACGTTTAATGATGCACAGCAGCTCACCAACCTAACAACCACAACTTCCAATGGCACACTCATAAGCTCTGAAGACATCATTTATGACGCGAGCAATAGAGTGACTCAAATAGGTGATCGAAATTTTGAGTTTTATGAATCAGATAATTATTATATCGAAACGGAAACCTATTCCATTGATGGCCCTTATTTATTCGAAGATATCAACGGAGACATTATTGAAGAATATGAAATTAATTATTTTAAGTATACCCTTTATGATGGCAACCCAATTGTTCAACTCTGTTATTATTATGGAGGCGAACAAACCAATACCAACACTGGCGAAGAAAGCGAATGGGGATATTGTAGTGATTTTGAAGCCAATCAATATACCAATAATGTCGAAAACATATGTGGCGATACTGATTGCGTCGACTTTTGGCATGATTCAAATACCAACCCGCTTTATGGCTCTACCAATTTGATCGACATCTATGGATTTATCAGAATGTTTGGAGAACAACCCTCAAAATTAGATATTCTAATTTCGGCCAATAACTTAACAGGCATTAATTATTCAGACCCTTCTCAAATTAATTTTCTCTATACATATAATGATTACAATCTTCCGCATACCGTTATTAGGCAATATCAAGATGAGTTAGGAATTGGTTCAGAATCTGATTATGCTGTTTACTATTATCAAGGCGACATCATACCTGAATAAAAAATTTAGAAAACTTTAGGACAATCGGATAGATAAAAAGCTATTTTTGAAACATAAAACATTGTCAACTTTGTACATGAAGTCCATAAAACATATCCTTATTTTTTGCTTACCAATGTTGTTTTTTGGTTGCGGTCCCTATTCCTTTACCGGAACCTCTATTAAAGACAATATTGAAACGTTTCAAGTGAATTACTTTCAAAATAATTCCAATTTGGTGGAGCCTGGATTTGATAGAGATTTTACCTTAGCCTTACAAGATCTGATACTTAATCAAACGAATTTAAGTTTGGTAACATCTAATGGTGATTTAGTTTATGAAGGTGAAATTACCGAGTATCGCATCTCGCCTACTACAGCACAGGCCAACAGTACAGCCGCGCAAAACAGATTGACCGTTGGTGTGCGCGTTCGTTTTTTTGATAAAAATGAACCTGATGAAGAATTTGAGCAAACTTTTTCGTTTTTTTATGATTATGCCGGTAGTGAATTGCTTCAAGGTGCTCAGAAAGACACCGCTCACGAAGAGATTTTTGAGCGACTTACACAGGATATTTTTAATGCGACATTAGCCAAATGGTAAATGAATAATTCAGATTTTACATACATATTACAAAACCCACAACACATTACCAGCGATCAAACATCATCGCTAAATGAGCTTATCTCTAGCTACCCTTACTTCCAATCGGCGCGCGCATTATATCTGAAAGGACTCAAAAACAAAGGGAGCTATAAATACAATCAGGAATTAAAAATAACCGCCTCTTACACCACCGATAGAAGTATTCTTTTTGATTATATTACTTCGGAAGCCTTCAATCAGAATGAAATTTCCCAAGTAATTAAGCAGAATTCTGAACATCTCAAGTCTATCACAGTACATGAAGCTGATGATATTTCAGTCAATAAGAGTGTGACAATTGATGATGCCTTAAAAGAGCACATTAAAAACACGCAAGGTGTATTAGATCCTAACTTGTTCGAACAAAAGGTAAAGCCAGAAGATGTGGCGCATTTTTTATCACTCAAAGACACCACGCCCGAAAATGTCATTCTAGATATCGATGCCAAACACATCGAAGAAACTCCTGAGGAAAAATTACAAATTGGTAAACCGCTTGAATTTGACAAACAAGAAAAGCATTCGTTTACGGAATGGTTAAAAATCACATCCTTTAAACCAATAGATAGGAGTAAAGAAAAAACAGATATCATAGCGACTGATGCTCAAGATGACACAACGGAAAAATCTGATCACAAAACCAAGAAATTTGAACTTATTGACAAATTCCTTGAGAGTAACCCTAAAATAATTCCATCTAAAGACCGTCCTAAAATCACCATTGTAGACGATGACAAAGTAGCTCATGACGGACTCATGACAGAGACTTTAGCCAGAATTTACCTCGAACAAAACAATTACGAAAAGGCAATTCAATCTTATAAAATATTAAGTTTGAAATATCCAGAAAAAAGTGGTTTCTTTGCAGACCAAATTAAAGCAGTAAAAGAATTACAAGAAAATAATACACAGAACTAATGAATACGTTTACTATATTTTTAATCCTTATTGTCCTAGTATCATTTTTACTAGTGGTTGTTGTTATGGTTCAAAACCCTAAAGGTGGCGGATTATCCTCATCGTTTGGTGGTGGAGGCACTCAGCAATTAGGCGGTGTTAAAAAAACAACCGACTTTTTGGATAAAAGTACTTGGGCATTGGCCACCTTATTATTAGCCTTGATATTAGCTTCAAATTTAGCGATACCTGGTGCAGGTGGATCGGCAGAATCTAAAATCATGAGTGGTGAAGAGACCTCAACATCAACACCAGTTGCGCCTTCAACAGATACATCTTCAGATGATATCGCAACGCCTCAAGATTCTTTGAATCCTTAGAAAGTACAGAAAAAGACAACAAAAAATGCCAACTTTAACAGTTGGCATTTTTTGTTACTGAAACTTTGTCAGTCCGCATCTATTGGCACATTTTTAGCATAACGCTTAAGCGTTAACAATAATTTATTAATTTAAAACACATACAAAACAATGAGCTTAAACATAAAACCATTGGCGGACAGAGTTCTAATAGAACCTGTTGAAGCTGAAACCAAAACAGCTTCAGGAATCATCATTCCAGACAACGCAAAAGAAAAACCTCAAAAAGGGAAGGTTGTCGCTGTTGGTAATGGCACAAAAGATGAACCTATGACTGTAAAATCTGGCGATACTGTGCTTTACGGAAAGTATGCTGGTACAGAATTAAAACTTGAAGGTAAAGATTACCTCATTATGCGAGAGAGTGACATATTAGCAATTGTTTAATATTTAAAAACTAAAAATAAAATGGCAAAAGATATAAAATTTGATATTGAAGCACGTGACGGTTTAAAACGCGGTGTTGATGCATTAGCAAATGCAGTAAAAGTAACCTTAGGACCAAAAGGACGAAATGTTATCATCAGTCGTTCATTCGGCGCTCCTCAAGTCACCAAAGATGGTGTTTCCGTAGCAAAGGAAATTGAATTGGAAAACGAGCTTGAAAATATGGGAGCTCAAATGGTGAAAGAAGTGGCTTCTAAAACCAATGATTTGGCAGGTGATGGTACCACGACTGCGACCGTTTTGGCGCAAGCCATCGTTAAGGAAGGTCTGAAGAATGTTGCCGCTGGTGCGAATCCAATGGATTTAAAACGCGGTATAGAAAAGGCGGTTCAAGCCATTACTGAGAACTTAGAAAAACAAGCTAAGAAAGTTGGTAATTCTTCTGAAATGATCAAACAAGTCGCATCCATTTCAGCAAATAATGACGATACCATTGGTGAATTAATCGCCAAAGCTTTTGATAAAGTTGGTAAAGAAGGAGTGATTACTGTAGAGGAAGCCAAAGGAACTGACACTTACGTTGATGTTGTTGAAGGTATGCAGTTTGATAGAGGTTACCTCTCTCCTTACTTTGTAACCGACTCTGATAAAATGGTGGCAGATTTAGAAAACCCTTACATCTTGTTGTTTGATAAGAAAATTTCAAATCTACAGGAAATCCTTCCTATCTTAGAACCTGTGGCACAATCTGGTCGTCCATTAGTGATTGTTGCTGAAGATGTTGAAGGACAAGCTTTAGCCACCTTGGTAGTGAACAAATTACGCGGTGGTTTAAAAATAGCAGCTGTTAAAGCTCCTGGTTTTGGTGATCGTCGTAAGGCTATGCTAGAAGATATCGCCATCCTTACTGGTGGAACGGTGATTTCGGAAGAACGCGGATTTTCTCTTGAAAATGCCGATTTGAGCATGCTAGGAACTGCTGAGTCTGTCATGATTGATAAAGACAATACTACCATCGTTAATGGATCTGGTAAGTCTTCCGATATTAAAGCGCGTGTGAACCAAATCAAAGCACAAATTGATACAACGACGAGTGACTATGATAAAGAAAAATTACAAGAGCGATTGGCCAAGTTAGCTGGTGGTGTAGCAGTCCTTTATGTAGGTGCAGCATCTGAAGTTGAAATGAAAGAGAAAAAAGATAGAGTTGATGATGCCTTACATGCCACGAGAGCAGCTGTAGAAGAAGGTATTGTTGCTGGTGGTGGTGTTGCTTTTGTAAGAGCCATCTCTGTCTTAGAAAAAATTACGACTGAAAATCTTGATGAAACCACAGGTGTTCAGATTGTTGCTAGAGCGATTGAAGCGCCATTGAGAACAATTGTTTCCAATGCTGGTGGCGAAGGTTCTGTAGTCATCAACAAAGTACTAGAAGGCAAAAAAGATTTTGGTTTTGATGCTAAGACCGAAACATATGTGGATATGTTGAAAGCGGGAATTATTGACCCGAAGAAAGTGACACGTATCGCCTTAGAAAATGCAGCTTCTGTTGCAGGAATGATTTTGACGACTGAATGTGCGCTTGTAGATATAAAAGAAGAAGCACCAGCTGGTGGCGGAATGCCTCCAATGGGTGGTGGTATGCCAGGCATGATGTAGTAGCAAATCGCCACAGATGAGTGTCTCACTCTTAAGGATAAATACCATAAGAAATGAGTTCAGAGAAATAAAAAAGCCCTTGATAAGAATCAAGGGCTTATTTTTTAAACCAGATCAAACTTTAGGAATTTATTACAGGATGAAAAGCCTCTAAAATTAAGTGCAAATAAAAAAAATGACACCTTCCAAAGTCGCAAGCTATAAGTTAGCCTTATTCATATTCATAATTAAAAACGGTTATTAATGGTGAGCTATTATAAATTGATTTACTTCTAGTAAACATGGATAATCTTCCCGATGCATCAAATTCATAAGTCGCATCAAATGTGATTGTCATGTTCGGATCAGACGCTACCGTGTAAGTATATCCCGTTATATAATTACTTCCAACACCAAATTCGGACATTCTTTTAATAGCAAAATTATCAACGCGCTATTTATTGATACTCATAGGTTAGAACGCGCGTTTGAAGACTTTCAAAAAACATTTTAGTCTTTGCTTGTTCTGTTAGCCTTCCTAAACTATCAAATTCATAGGTCACATCTAAGGTGATAGTTCTGTTAGGATCAGACGTTACTGTAAACGTATATCCTGTTAAATAATTAGCTCCTAATTCTGCTAATTGCTTAAACGCGTAATTTCCTGTTTGAATCAACATCACGTTATTTTTCCATTCGCTTCCATAGCGGTAGCTTTCCTTTTGATATGGCGCACTTGCAAGTTCAGACGCATAAGTGAAAGTAGCAGTTCCATCCACATCATTTCCATAACCACTTGCCGTAAATCCAGTTAAATTCCCGTTCGTGTATGATGCATCCCAATACGTAGAACCATCAATATTTTCATAATGTACAATGCGATTATTCGCATTTAACGTAAAGGTATAAGTTGTTTGGTTTAACAAGTTATCATTATCGTCGTATTCTGATTTTGTGGCGAGAATATCATTTCCAACATATTCGTAATTGCGCACAGTGGTTATGTTATCAGCTATAAAAGATCTTGTTGCCATTACAATACGATCACTAGAATCGTATTCAAAGGACTCAAAACCAGTGTTCAAACCATTGTTGAAATACTCAATCATGACCATTTTACCATTACTAAAAGTCTGTGTTTGATAACTATTGGACCCGTAATCAATTTGTGTGTTTAATCCGCTGTTGATGGTGTAAGTAGTGATAGAATTCTCCATAAAGATTTCTTGAATACTCACCAAATCCTCAGTTACCTCAGACGGATTGTTGGTAGTTTCATTCTCACAAGAAACCATAAAAAGGGCTAGAATCAGTGTTGCAAATAAGCTGGTAATGTTTTTCATAATAATAGTGTTACAATTGGGTTAGGCTATCATGTTATGCCTCTTATGTCACAAATATCATTCCGCAAACTGTTAAAATTAAAATATGTCGATAAAAAAAAGCACCTTGCTTTAATCAAAGTGCTCTCATTTGTAACTTACCCTATACAAGTCCATATACAATGGACCCCATCAAAAACTACTTCTTTCTTGAAGTCGCTTTTGGTGCCTTTCTAGCTTCTAATTTCTTAGTAGCTTTGGTTATTTTAGGCTTCCCAACTTGCTTTTCTTGTCCCATAATTCTTAAATAATTTAAAAATTAAAATCTATACTAAAGGTACAGCATTGTCATATTGCAAGATACTTTCATTGGGAAGAATTTAACTAAAACTGACTTAGTTTTTATGATCATTCTGTACCTCTATATCACGATACCTGCAACACGCATGAACCGTATTATAAGCTTCTTCTGAAGCTTTTAATTCTTTGGTGTCGTGACCTACGGCAACAATTTGTTTTCTTATGGTATCTAAATTTGTTTTTCGCGCATCATATATGAGCTTTAGCTCATGTGTTTCTACATTCCAAATGGCCGACTTTACGCCTTTGGTACGTATCGCTGCTTTCTCAATACGCTCTTTACACATCATGCAAACGCCATCTACTTCCAACGATGCTTTAGCATTCTTATCTTGAGCAAAAACTGTGGCTGCCATCAACAGCGTGACTAATACAATTATTTTTTTCATTTGATAGTTTATTTAAATTATTTTTTATTTCAGTTTGAATCGCAATCCTGCATAATACATACTTCCAAAAATCGGACCATAGACAAAAGTGGTATCAAAATTGGGTCCAAAAGGGTCATCTGCACCTAAAATAGGATTGCTTTGTCTCACATTAGTGATATTTTCTCCTCCTAAATATACTTCAAATTTTGAAGAAAACACTTTAGTGACTTGAGCATTCAAAGTGCCAACGGTAGGCGATTCTGTTGGTAATTGATAAGCAACAGGATTTGTCTCTGTCGATGCAAATCGTTGTTCACTTAACCAGTTGTAGGTAAGATCAAACTTCCATTGGGAATCTACAGCTTTTTTTGAGTGGATTTCATAAGACGCATTCGCAAAAAAACGATGCTTAGGCACTAAAGGTTTTGACCGTTTGCCAACGGCGTAATCTGTTTGAACATCATAATACTTATAAGCGGTTCTCAAATCAAAATTCTCAAAGGCATTATAATTAAATTCCAATTGAAAACTATTGGCAAAACTTTCGCCTGTTAAGTTATAAAAATTCACCTGCTGTGGATTTTCCCAATCAACCACGACTTGGTTCTGAAAATCAGTTCGGTAGAAGTCCAATGTGACATCCGCCTTTCTTCCGAAGAGATTAAATCCTTGTAAGTAGGAGACGCCATAGTTCCAGGCAATTTCTGGATCTAAGCCATAAATAGGACCATCCGAATTTAAAATATTGATACTTCTGGATGTCGCAAATAGGTTTTGATTTTCAGCAAAAATATTGGCACTTCGCTTACCGCGACCAATTGAAAACCTGATGGCAGATTTCTCCCAAGGCGTATAACGAAGGTGCAATCTAGGTGTGATAAACGCTCCTAACAAATTGTGTGTGTCAAAACGCAATCCTGCCGTTAAGGTTAACTTGTCTAAATTATCATAGGCATATTCAAAAAAAGCACCTGCAGATCGCTCGCTACGCTCGAAATTTGTACCAACGGCCAACTCATCATAATGGTCGTATGTAAAACCAAGACCTGTTTTTATTTTATGTCTGGAATCACTTATAATGGAATTATAAATGACATTGGAATACACACTATTATGATTGATATTGTATTCATTCAACCCAAAATAAGAATTTTGATTATGATTACTAAAAGCCAACTGTACACCTAAACTTTGCCATGGAATATTGGGATTGACATAGCCAAACTTGGTCGTGAACTCAAAACGTTCGGTAGCAATTTCACTACCCCAAGCATTCATGGTTAAACGGTCGTTATCAGGATCAAAATCTAATTGACCTGCTTGATTGTTGTCTGACAAATACCTAAGGTTCATAAAACTAACCAGTCCTTTCTCAGGATTTGTGTATTGCCAACGGTTCATGATATTGATTTGCTTTTTTAAAGGAACATCCAAAAAACTATCGTTGTTCTTGTCAAATTTTTGATTCCTTAAATTCCCGTGAACATACAAACCAGTACTCCATGTATCACTCACTTCGGTATTTAAATGTGTATTCAACTCTAATCGTCCATTTGCAGACGCATAGGCATTTACAAAAATGCGATCGTCTGATGAAGGCTTGCGTAACTCTGTATTGATTTGACCTGCAATACTCTCAAAGCCATTGACCACACTTCCTGCACCTTTAGTAATTTGAATACTCTCCACCCAAGTTCCAGGAATAAAACTCAAACCATAAGCTTGTGATGCTCCACGAATGGACGGAATATTCTCCGTCGTAATTAAGATATATTTACTCGTCAATCCGAGCATTTTAATTTGTCTCGTACCAGAAATGGCATCTGAAAAATTCACATCAATCGACGGATTGGTTTCGAAGCTCTCTGATAAATTACAACACGCTGCCTTTAACAGCTCGTCACTACTCACCGTAATAACATTCTCCGCTTTCAGATAAGACTTAGCAGTGGCTTGTTTTCTTGAAGTTACCGTAACTTGATCCAATGCACTTGAGGGCTTTAGGTAATGCCGAATATATTTTGGGGAACTCACTTGAATGGTATCCGTTTGATAACCTACGTAACTTACCACCAATTGCTGGTAACTAGATTGATAGGGTATACTAAAACGCCCCTCTATATCGGTCACCACTCCAACAGAAGTATCCAGCCAAAATACATTGGCTCCTGCCAAGGGAATAGTGGTGTTTTCAGAATTTGCTTCCAAAATAATCCCATCAATTTTTTCTTGAGACATTAAAAGGCTGGGAAAGCATATTAAAATAAATAAAATATATTTCATTAGTATGTGTAGGTTTTGAATAACATAATGACTGCCATGATAATCATGATGGTATTTTCAATAAATGTTGCTTTAGTCATGGGTAATTTTAGAACGGTACCCAAACACGCACATTGTATGGTCTTTTTATCCAATAAGGTACGTGTTACACCAATGGTAGTAATTCCTAAAATAACAATCGTTATGATTAAAGCCACAGGTATTTGAATACGCATGAGAAACAGCATTCCCAAGGCTAATTCAATAAAGGGATAGACCATACCATACAAGGGTATTTGTTTGGCTAGTGGGTCATACATTCTGAAACTTTTCGGAAATCCTTTTAAGTCCAATAGTTTGAAAAAGCTAAAAACAATGTAGAACAAACCCATAAAATCCAGCATAAAACCGTTGACTTCAAATGGATTCAGATTCAATAGAATGGAGGCGACAAGAAGATAGGCAAATATGAGAAATAACGGCAATAACTGTTTTAGTTCACTCGGTTCGTTGTCAGAAGCCTCAGCAGTATTCGTAAAAACATTCTTGCGTTCCATTTCTGAAATATCATATTTATCTGGTAATACCTGCTTTAATTCATCCAATGAAATATGCTCAGTCATCGTGAGTTTTACTTCGGAAGATTCTAAATCCACAGAAACATCACTAATACCAGTAACAGCACGAAGTGTTTCTTCTACCTTCGCTTTACAGCCGTTACAGGTCATTCCTGTAACCGTATATGTATGTGTCATTATGTTATTTGATTTAATTAATAGTTTATAAACCAACAAAGTTGCTGGTCCTCTTTAATAAGCTTGAGAAAACTAAAAATCAAATGATAAATACTTGGTCAAGAACCTGAATATCAAGCACCAAGTTGGGTGGAATATAATGTTTGTGAGGAATATGCTGTTTGGGAACCACCTGAAACAAATTTCTATAGGAGTCCACATAAGCAATCAAGAATAATTCCTGCTGAAAATCGAGATCATCAAATGTGTTCTTCGTAAGCAAGTCCTGACCTTCAATGAGATCCAAAGTATCTTTACAACAGGACTTCTTAATCACTTCTTGCTGCTCCATTTCAGAGGCTTCCATAGCACATTTTTCAGCCGGACTAAAAATAGCTACATCAATAAGCGTGTCGCCACAGAAGTGCTTTTCTACGGTGAATGAGATCGTTGAAAACAATAACGTTAATGCCATTGCTACAGATCCTAGCTTATATATATACTGTTTCAGCATGATGCAAATTTACTAAAAAGCAATGACATTCCTTTTTATTTAAACAATCATTAACTTATTGCTTCAATTTATGGTAATAAAACGCAGGAAGCAGTAACAACAATATTAAAGGCTGTATCAGGAATCGTCTTATATTAAAAAACAGATAATAATCTTCTTGTTTTGGGTTAATTACAAAATACAGAAAGCAGCTCATTAATATAACGTAAGCCACTACATAGATGACTAAGGAAAATTTAACGATGGATTTATCCTTAAAAAATAGATATATGATTCCTAATGAAATCCCTGAATTCAGAATAAAGCGTAAAGTTGTGAACAAGCTCAATTTTAAAATTTCGCGTCTGGGATGATCGACATATAAATAGTCACTTTTAAAAAACAGCAAATAAGGATCATAAAACAATTCATTTTCAAACACACGAATCAAAACGAGCAATACAAAAAGTACCATGAGTACTATAAAAGTGATTGGATTACGCATGCTTTTTTATATTTTTTGAAAATCGATTCACCCAAAACATCCATAACAGAAATACCATGCCGTAAATGATCATTGGGAAAATGACAGTATGCAACAAATCTCGTCGCCAAGGGTAATTGTACAAACCTATTGATAAAATGGCAATTCGAATTAAATTGATAGTATATATCAAAACACTTCCCGACAGTATGTAAAAAAAAGTCATCCTAAATTTTCCCGCAAACGCTACAATAAAAGAAAGGAATAGAATAATGACACTCACCGAATTACAACCTTCCACAACTCTCGCCACAAATTTAGAATTCACCAATAGTTTCATTGAGGGTTCTTCTTCATGTGGTATAATTTGTGCGTCATACCCAAAAGTCTCAATCAACAATTGACTTTGCCTGGCGACCAAATTTGTGATATAATCTGGATAATAGATTGAATCTTCCGACATATCCAAATACAACTTATAGGCGATTGTAAGCACCATGTAAACCGAAAGAAAGGTCAAGATAAACTTGATTACAGATTTATATTTTAACAAGAGTGCTTTCATTCAGAGTTAAATTTATATAAAATGAAACTAGAAATGACACTTTTTAAATACTTTTACAAAAATTTTCGACACTATGACTTTTGAAGCCCTAAAAACCCAAGTAGAAACAATCATCTCTCAGACAGAACATACGGTTAACGAGAGACTCTTGGCGATATGCGAACTTCTTGAAAATGAGGTAAGCTATTATAATTGGGTTGGATTTTATTTTAAGAATGGTGACAAAAATGAATTGAAGTTAGGGCCTTATGTGGGTGAACCTACAGACCATGAAATCATCCCTTTTGGGAAGGGCATTTGCGGACAAGTGGCTGTGTCTAATCAAAATTTTGTTGTACCCGATGTAAGCGCACAGGATAATTATATTGCTTGTAGTATAACTGTTAAAGCTGAAATCGTCATTCCAATTTTTGTGAATGGAGAAAATATTGGGCAAATTGATATTGATTCCAATACACCCGATCCCTTTACTGAAGCGGATGAACGCTTCTTGGAATTTGTATGCGAGAAGGTTTCCAAACTTTTAGACGCTCAAAAATAATTCTTACATACCCGTTCTGATCGCTTCCACAGGATCTAACCTTGAAGCCGAAAAAGCAGGTACCAAACCGGAAATCAAACCGATAAACGTCGACAATCCGAAACCTAAAAATATATTTCCAAAGGATAAAATAAATTCAAAATCATCCACCATGGCTGTGGCGGCTAATGAGATCAACCATACCATGATGATGCCAATTAAACCACCTAAGACGGATAGTATTATAGCTTCAAATAAAAACTGAAACAAGATAAACTTGTTTTTAGCTCCTAAAGATTTTTGAATTCCAATCAAGTTCGTACGCTCTCTAACGCTCACAAACATGATATTGGCAATCCCGAAGCCACCGACCAAAAGTGAGAAAGCACTGATCACCCACCCTGCACCATTCAAGAAACCAATAATCCCATCTACAAAGTCGGTTAAACCAGATAATTTATTTACAAAGAAGTTATCAGGCTCATCCGCTTTCAAGCCACGATAAGCTCTATACTTTTGCTTAAGAACCGATTCAAAGGCTCCAATATCCACGCCTTTTTCAGGTTTTATGATGACAGCTCCAGGGAGACCTTCTACGCCTCCATTTCTGAATCGTCTTACAAAATTAGCAGGCACATAAGCCCTTTCATCTGGAGAGTCGCCTAAGCCACTTCCCATTTTTTTCAGCACACCTATAACGGTTAGTTTTCTACCAAATCCTCGAATAGTTTTACCAATAGGATTGAGATCATCAAATAAATTTTTAGCGGTATCGCTTCCTAAAACAATCACATTCGCTCCTGAAATTGATTCCGATTCTGTATAAAAACGCCCTTGTTCAACTTTAAAGTTTTCAATATCATAAATACCGTTTGACACGGGAGTAATATTTACACCAGTCACTGTATTTCCTTCATACTTCAAATTTTCATTACCTCCAAATATTACATAAGCAATGGCATCAATATCAGGTACATTCCTTTGTATAAATTCAAAGTCGTCATGTTCGGCCTGTGGAAAATTGTCACGTTGCCATCGCGGCACGTCTGTCGGACCAAACGAATATTTAGTGAGATACATGGTGTTTTTATCTAAGCCACTCAATTGATCCTTAATGCTTCTATCCAAAGAATCAACTGCAGCTAGCACTGCTATAATAGAAAATATCCCAATCGTAATGCCTAAGAGCGACAAAAACGTACGCAGTTTATTGTTTCGTAACGCGTTGATAGCAAATGAAAAACTCTCTTTGAATAATCTTAAGTAAACCAGCATAGTATCAGGTTGATTTTAATCAGATTTAAAGATAGGACGTTTTCAACAATTTATTGTTACAAAAAACTTAAATAAACTCTGGTTTTGACTTATAATAACTCTTGTAATTATGTATTTTTGGGCTTTAATTTTCACAACATAGTTTCCGCTAAAGAAACACAACGACAACAACACAACAATGAGCAACAACAAACGTATTAAATCGGCATTAATTTCTGTATTCAGTAAAGATGGATTAGCACCTATAGTCAAAGAATTAGAGGCACAAAATGTCACTATTTATTCTACAGGTGGGACGGAGAAATTCATCAAAGAACTGGGCGTTAACGTCATTCCAGTAGAAGAGGTCACTTCTTATCCGTCCATTCTTGGAGGACGTGTTAAAACCTTACATCCAAAAGTTTTTGGAGGTATTTTGAATCGTCAAAACAATGAAAAAGACGTCGCTGAGCTAGCAGATTTTGATATCCCTCAAATCGATTTAGTCATTGTCGACCTATACCCTTTTGAAAAAACAGTAGCTTCGGGAGCCACACATCAAGATATTATCGAAAAAATTGATATAGGCGGTATTTCACTTATCAGAGCAGCAGCTAAAAACTATGACGATGTTGTTTGTGTCGCTTCTGTAGACGATTACAACACGTTTTTAGACATCCTTAAAACAAAGAACGGTGAAACTTCTGAGGAAGATCGAAAATTATTTGCTGCCAAAGCTTTTAACGTGTCTTCTCATTATGATTCTGCCATCTTTAATTATTTTAATGCAGACCATGATATCGCTTCTTTAAAAATAAGTGAAACCAATGGTCAAGTCTTACGATATGGTGAGAACCCTCATCAGCGCGGATTTTTCTTCGGAAATTTTGATGAATTATTTACCAAATTACATGGTAAAGAACTAAGTTACAACAATCTATTAGACGTGGATGCCGCTGTAAATTTAATGAATGAATTTAAGGGTGAATCACCAACTTTTGCTATTCTTAAACACAATAATGCTTGTGGTTTTGCACAACGAGATACAATCCATCAGGCCTATGTAGATGCCTTGGCAGGTGATCCTGTTTCGGCATTTGGAGGTATTTTAATCGCTAATACGGAAATAGACAAAGACACGGCTGAAGAAATTCATTCCCTGTTTTGTGAAGTCGTTATTGCACCTTCATTCTCTGAAGATGCCTTAACAGTATTAAAAGGCAAAAAGAATCGAATTCTCTTGATTCTAAAGGATGTTGAGTTTGCGGCAACAACTGTTAGAACTTGTCTTAATGGTATTTTAGTTCAAGACAAAGACCATAAAACCGATCGTATTGAAGACCTCTCAGAAGTGACTCAAAAGACACCAAGCAATAACGAGTTAGAAGATTTAATCTTTGCATCAAAAATATGTAAACATACAAAGTCGAATACCATCGTATTAGCAAAGAACAAGCAATTATGCGCGAGTGGCACTGGACAAACCAGTCGTGTTGATGCACTTAATCAAGCTATCCATAAGGCAAAATCATTTAATTTTGACCTTCAAGGTGCGGTTATGGCAAGTGACGCATTTTTCCCATTTCCTGATTGTGTAGAGATTGCTGATAAGGCAGGGATTACAGCTGTGATTCAACCAGGAGGATCGATCAAAGATCAATTGAGTATTGATTATTGTAATGAGCATGGTTTAGCTATGGTGATGACGGGAACGCGACATTTCAAACACTAAAAGAACAATTTTTAGTTTGAAACGTCTAAAACCAAAAATGAAACGTTTAAAAGAAAGAGCTATATCTTAATGAGTCATAAATTGAACTCGAAATAAAACTTAAATATTTATTAAGTTTTATTACATTTACAAAACACCAAATAATTTATAAAATAACGACCTCATAATACACGAATAACGCATGGGATTTTTTGATTTCTTAACAGAAGAAATAGCCATAGATTTAGGAACTGCAAACACACTTATCATACACAACGACAAGGTTGTTGTGGATAGCCCTTCCATAGTAGCAAGAGATAGAATTTCAGGCAAAATTATCGCTGTTGGTAAAGAGGCCAACATGATGCAAGGAAAAACACATGAAAACATCAAAACCATAAGACCACTTAAAGATGGTGTTATTGCTGATTTTGATGCTTCTGAGCAAATGATCAGCATGTTTATAAAAAATATTCCTGCCTTAAAAAAGAAATTATTTACGCCTGCATTGCGCATGGTCGTCTGTATTCCTTCTGGTATTACGGAAGTAGAAATGAGAGCCGTAAAAGAATCCTGTGAACGCGTGAATGGAAAAGAAGTATACCTCATTCATGAACCAATGGCAGCCGCTATTGGTATTGGCATCGATATCATGCAACCGAAAGGAAATATGATTGTCGATATTGGAGGTGGTACAACAGAAATTGCTGTCATCGCACTTGGCGGTATCGTCTGTGATAAATCGGTGAAAGTTGCTGGTGATGTTTTTACCAATGATATTATTTATTACATGCGAACACAACACAATTTATATGTTGGAGATCGTACTGCTGAAAAAATTAAAATCCAAATTGGCGCAGCTACGGAAGATTTAGACTTACCTCCAGAAGAAATGAGTGTTCAAGGTCGTGATTTATTAACTGGAAAGCCGAAACAAGTGCAAATTTCTTATCGTGAAATTGCAAAAGCCCTTGACAAGTCCATTTTAAGAATCGAAGACTCCGTCATGGAAACCTTGTCTCAGACACCTCCTGAATTAGCTGCTGACATTTATAATACTGGTATTTATTTAGCTGGTGGTGGTTCTATGTTGAGAGGTTTAGACAAGCGACTATCGCAAAAAACAGATTTGCCTGTGTATATCGCAGAAGACCCATTGAGAGCAGTGGTTCGAGGTACAGGGATTACACTCAAAAACTTACCAAAATTTAAGAGTGTATTGATTAAATAACTCAGATAATACCTTAACATGCAACAAATTATAAACTTTGTCCTAAGAAACAAGACATTTCTTTTGTTTCTGTTGCTGTTTTGTATATCTCTGGCGCTTACTATCCAATCGCACTCTTATCATAAAAGCAAATTTATTAATTCGGCTAATTTTATAACAGGCGGAATTTATGAAAGTGCACATGGTATTACCGACTATTTTGATCTCAAAACTCAGAATGAGATTTTACTTGAGGAAAACAAACTATTGCGATCTCAGGTTTTAAATCAGAGTGATTCCATTGAAAATTCTCAAAAAATAGTTGATAGTGTCTCATATGACGGACGTTATAAAATTCAGACAGCTAAAGTCATCAATAATAATTATGCGTCTACTAAAAATTACCTAACCCTTAACAAGGGAGAAAAAAATGGTATTAAAGAAGACCTCGGAGTGATTACTTCCAAAGGTATAGTAGGGATTATTGACAATACCTCCAACGGCTATGCCAGAACATTATCTGTACTTAATACTAAAAGCAGAATAAATGCGCAATTAAAATCTTCAAACCATATTGGTTCTCTCGTTTGGAATGCCAAATCAACGGCTTATGTGCAACTCATTGACATTTCCAAATTTGCACCAGTAAAAAAGGGAGACACCATTACAACTGGCGGACAGTCATCTATATTCCCACAAGGCATACTAATTGGGACGATAGAGGATTTTGTGTTAGATGTAAGTGGAGATACTTATACGGTAAACGTGAAGTTATTCAATGACATGACCAATTTGTCACACGTATATGTGATTGAAAATCTAGATGCTGAAGAAATTAAACGTCTTGAAAACCCTGAAGATGAATAGCCTCAACATCAATAATATCGTGAGATTTGTAGTGCTCATTCTAGCACAGGCACTGGTATTCAATCATATCAATTTTATGGGATACATTAATCCGTATCCTTACATATTGTTCATCCTGCTATTCCCAGTCAACAACAATAGAACGCTTTTTATTTTTTTAAGTTTTATGTTGGGATTATTCGTCGATATTTTTTCAGACTCAGGTGGCATCAATGCTGCAGCCTGTGTCTTAATTGCGTTTATAAGACCTACGGTTTTAAAGTTCGCCTTCGGAATGATTTATGAACATCAAACCATCAAATTCAATAACACAGAATTTGGTAATCGTGTCATCTATTTTACGATTCTTACTTTGACTCATCATCTCATGATGTTTCTCTTAGAAATTTTTAACATTTCAAACATAATTTTACTCCTTCAAAAAACGTTATTTTCAAGTATTTTTACTATTATCCTTTGTATACTAATCTCAATACTTTTCAGTAACAAACAACGATGAGGAAACTTCTACTATTAATAACTGTAGTACTTGTAGGACTTTTATTTATTGCGCGCTTGTTTTATTTGCAAGTATATGATAAAAAAGCCTACAGCATATTTGAAGATAATGCTATTAGAACAGTTTACGACTATCCAAAACGCGGTTATGTATATGACAGAAATGGCACACTCCTAGTAGCGAATCAACCGTCGTATGATGTCATGGTCATTCCTAGAGAAGTCGAGCCACTAGACACCTTAGAGTTTTGCAATTTACTAAAAATCACCAAAGAGGATTTTAAAAAAACTTACGAAAAAGCCTACCATTACTCACCAAGATTACCATCGGTATTTGTGCCTCAATTATCGAAAAGAGACTATGCAGTGCTTCAAGAGAAAATGCGGAAATTTGAAGGTTTCTACATCCAAAAACGGTCTCTTAGAGATTATCAAACCTCCATAGGTGCCAATGTCCTTGGAGATATCGGTGAAGTCAATCAACGTATCATTGAAAAACAACCTTATTACAAAATGGGTGACCTCATTGGTAAACAAGGGATCGAGTTGTCTTATGAAAATGTCTTGAGAGGCGTTAAGGGCATAAAATTTATTCAAAAAGACCGTTTTAATAAAAACATCGGACCATACAAAGATGGCAAATTTGACACCTTGCCACAACCTGGAAAAGACATCACCATTACAATAGACTCCGAATTACAAAAATATGGCGAACTATTGATGACCAATAAACGAGGAGGTATTGTGGCCATCGATCCTGAAAATGGGGAAATTTTAGCGCTAGTGACTGGTCCAAGTTATAACCCCAACTTGTTGGTAGGACGCGAACGAAACAAAAATTTTTCGAGATTATTTTTAGACACGATTTCCAAACCTACTTGGGACAGAGGTCTACAAGCACAATATCCACCTGGCTCTCCTTTTAAGGTGATAAATGCACTTATCGGGCTTCAAGAAGATGTGGTTGATGTTGATGACAAAGTGACTTGTAGAATGGGCTATTACTACGGAAGCAGAAGGCTCACAGGTTGCCACCATCATAAAAGCCCTGTCAATATGAATGATGGCATCGCACAATCTTGCAATGCCTATTTCGTAAATGTTTACAGAAGGATAATTGACAAATATGATGATGCTGGCCGAGGCATGAATATTTGGGCAGATCATGCTAGGAGTTTCGGACTTGGAAATTATTTGGGCTACGATTTGCCCGTCGGCCAACGTGGCAGAATTCCTGATGGAGATTACTATGATCGAGCTTATGGTGATAATCGTTGGGGATCTACTTATATCGTTTCCAATGCTATTGGACAAGGAGAAGTTGAAGCTACGCCTATACAATTAGCTAATATGGCAGCAGCCATAGGAAATCGTGGCTATTATTACACACCGCACATTATAAAAGCCATTGAAGGAGATACGATTCCTAGTAAATATACGACCCCTAATCATACCTCTATTGATAAAAGACATTTTGAACCGGTAGTGCAAGGCATGTTTGATGTTTATAATAAAGGAACAGCAGCCACTTTAAGAATTCCTGGTATCGATATCTGTGGAAAAACAGGTACTGCCGAAAATTTTATGAAAATTGATGGTGTCAAAACACAGCTAACCGATCATTCCATATTCGTCGCTTTTGCGCCAAAAGACAATCCTAAAATCGCAATTGCCGTCTTTGTAGAGAACGGTTACTGGGGAAGTCGATTTGCTGGTCGTATGGCGAGTTTAATGATAGAAAAGTACATTAAAGGCGAGATTACGAGAACCGACATGGAAGATTGGATTCTCACGCATAGTTTGGAAAATGAATATGCTAAGCCTTATTCCGGAGAGCCTTTTAAGATTAATGGCGAAACAACGCTTCAAGTTGTTGAAAAAGTAAAGGCACCAAAAAATGATGATCTTAACAGCTCTATTAGAATTGAACCCAACGGTAATAATAACTGACAATGGATAGAGAAACCAACAGAAGTTTTAGATTTGATTGGATAACCATTGGCCTATTCCTATTACTGGTCGGATTTGGTTGGCTGAACATCATGTCTGCTTCTCATGAAGGCGATATTCAAAGTTATTTTGACATGAGCCAACTCTATGGTAAACAAGCTGTATTTATTGGGCTTACCTTTGTTCTTATTGTACTCATCCTTTCAGTTGAAGCGAAGTTTTATGAACAGTTCGCCAGTGTGATATACATTGTTGCTATGCTGGCTTTAGTCGGTTTATTTATCTTCGGTAAGGATGTGAATGGTGCACGCTCTTGGTATGGCATTGGTTCGATGACCATTCAACCTAGTGAATTTGCAAAATTCGCCACGGCACTTGCCATCGCCAAATATATGAGTGATCTCCAAACTGACATGAATACCTTAAAGGATCAATTGAAGGCTGTGGTCATCATTATGATTCCAGCGATATTAATATTACTGCAAAACGACGCTGGTAGCACCTTGGTATATGCCTCCTTCTTTTTTGTCTTTTATAGAGAAGGCCTACAGCAAATATATTTAGCCATTGCACTTTCTGTAATTATCCTTGCCGTGCTTAGTTTAAAATTTGGCATCATTGTGACGTCTGTTATTGCAGGATTATTCATAACAGGTATGTATTTTTTTCGGAAGAAAAAGCGCGCGTCAATCCTACAATATATCGTCATACTTTTGGTCTGTATTTCCTTTTCATCGGGTGTCAATTTATTTTACAAACATGTCTTAAAACCACATCAACAGAATAGAATTAGTCTTTGGTTGCGTCTGGAAAAAGATCCTAACAAATTAGAGCAGATGAAAAAAGAGGAGGCCTATAATCTCATTCAATCTGAAAAAGCTATTAGCTCTGGAGGCTTAACTGGCAAAGGATTTATGCAAGGTACGAGAACTACAGGAAAATTCGTGCCAGAGCAAGAAACCGATTATATTTTTAGCACTGTAGGTGAGGAATGGGGATTTTTTGGCAGCGCATTTGTGGTCTTGCTTTTTATGGCGCTCATTATTCGTGTCCTTTACCTCGCTGAATCCCAAAAATCTCAATTTAGTCGCGTTTATGGTTATGGCGTAGCCTCTATCCTATTTTTACATTTTACGATAAATACAGGTATGGTTATGGGGCTTATTCCTACCGTCGGTATTCCGTTACCATTTTTCAGCTATGGTGGCTCCGGACTTTGGGGCTTTACGATACTACTCTTTATTTTTGTGAAGCTAGATAGCAATAAGATTAACGAATGGTAAAAGATGACTGCCAAATATGACCGCACTTCTATTTTTTGGATTTGAGTTATAGCAACCTAAGCCAAAGCGAGATAACTAATTCAAGCTGTCTAAACTCGCTTTAATCGTTTCAATCTTAGCCAAGGCATCTGCCTCTTTTTTACGTTCGGAAGCGACGACTTGCTCTGGCGCACCACTTACAAAGCGCTCATTAGATAATTTCTTCTGTACCGATTTTAGGAAACCTTCCGTGTAATTTAATTCATCCGTCAATTTCTTGATTTCAGCTTCTACATCAATACTTCCTTCCATAGGAATAAAGTATTCATTCGATTTCACGCGAAATGTCAAAGCTCCTTCCAAAGGCTCATCTATATAATTAAATTCCTCCAAGTTGCCAAGTTTAGTAATTACCTCATCAAATGTTGTTGTGACATTGTCATTATTAACTACAGAAAACCCTATGGCTTCTTTAAAAGCAATATTTTTCTGCTTTCTAATATTTCGGATACCTGACACCACTTCAGCTGCAAAGTCGAATTCTGAAATCAATTGATGATTGATCGGTTTGGACTCTGGCCAGCTAGCAATTATTAAAGCCTCCTCTGGAGTGCGTTCTTTAATGTAATGCCATATTTCTTCCGTCAAGAATGGCATGAATGGATGTAAAATTTTTAAAATATCTTCAAAGATGCTATTAATACTCTCGAAGGTTTTACCATCTACTGGTTGCTGGTAAGCCGGTTTTACAATTTCTAATAACCAAGAGGCAAAATCATCCCATATCAACTTATACGTGGCCATTAACGCATCACTCAAACGATATTTACTGAAATGATCTTCAATTTCTGAAATGGTCTTTTGGAATTTTGAGTCAAACCATTCTATGGCAATTTTACTGGAGTTAGGCTGACTAATTTCTGTGTCTACGTCCCAACCTTTTACCAACCTAAAAGCGTTCCATATTTTATTAGCAAATTGCTTGCCTTGCTGACACAAATCTTCATCAAACATCAAATCATTTCCTGCGGCAGAACTCAACAACAAACCAACACGAACACCATCTGCTCCATAATCATCAATCAGTTTCAGCGCATCTGGTGAGTTCCCTAAAGACTTCGACATTTTTCGTCGTTGTTTATCGCGCACTAAGCCTGTTAAATAGACATTTTCAAAAGGACGTTCTCCTTTATATTCATAACCTGCAATGATCATTCTCGCGACCCAGAAAAATAAAATATCAGGTCCAGTTACTAAGTCGTTTGTCGGATAATAATATTGTATCTCTGCATTTTCTGGATGACGAATACCATCAAAAACACTTATAGGCCACAGCCAAGAACTAAACCAGGTGTCCAAAGCATCTGCATCTTGCGTTAAATCTGCCGCAGTTAAATCGGGATTACTAGATTTCTCCTGAGCTAACTTTAAGGCTTCCTCTGCAGTTTCAGCCACTACAAAATCAGATGAACCATCACCATAATAATAAGCAGGTATTTGTTGTCCCCAAAGTAACTGTCTTGAAATGTTCCAATCTCGGATATTCTCCATCCAGTGTCGATAGGTGTTTTCAAATTTCTTAGGGAATAATTTTACATCACCTGTTTTAAGCACGGCATCAATAGCAGGTTGTGCCAAATCTTGCATTTTTAAAAACCACTGATCACTCAAACGCGGTTCAATAACCGCTTTCGTACGCTCAGAAGTTCCTACTTTATTCATATGGTTTTCGGTTTTCACCAAGATATGCTGTGCTTCTAATTCTTTGGCAACCGCTTTTCTTGCTTCAAAACGATCTAGTCCTTCAAAGTGTAAACCATAGCTATTAAGTGTCGCATCATCGTTAAATATATCGACAACTTCCAACTGATATTTATCACCTAACACCTTATCATTTTCATCGTGCGCTGGCGTCACTTTAAGGCATCCTGTTCCAAACTCCATATCTACATAGTCGTCTTCGATAATAGGAATGACCCTGTTACAAATAGGAACAATCGCCTTTTTTCCTTTTAAATGAGAAAAACGTTCATCATTAGGATTGATACAAATAGCCGTATCACCAAAAATCGTTTCTGGTCGTGTTGTTGCGATGGTTAATTTCTCATCACTATTCTCTACTTGATACTCCAGATAATAAAGCAATCCTTGTTTTTCTACATGAATCACCTCTTCATCAGACAAGGTTGTTTTGGCCTCAGGATCCCAATTAACCATACGATAACCTCTATAAATCAAGCCTTTATTGTATAAATCCACAAACACCTTAATAACCGCCTCACTCATCTCATCATCCATCGTGAACTTCGTCCGATCCCAATCACAGGAACAGCCCAGCTTTTTAAGTTGTTCCAAGATCACGCCACCGTATTCTTCGGTCCATTCCCAAGCATGTTTCAAGAATTCGTCGCGCGATAAATCATTCTTATCAATGCCTTGCGCTTTCAGTTTGGCAACAACTTTAGCTTCAGTAGCTATAGACGCATGATCTGTACCTGGTACCCAACAGGCATTTTTACCTTGCAAACGCGCACGACGTATTAACACATCCTGAATGGTATTATTCAACATATGACCCATATGTAAAACTCCAGTGACGTTTGGTGGTGGAATCACTATGGTATAAGGCTCTCTTTCATCGGGTTCTGAATGAAAAAAGTTATGCTCCATCCAGTAATTGTACCATTTGCTTTCTACTGATTTAGCTGAATATTTTGATGGGATGTCCATGCTTTGGTATTGTTTTTGCTTTATTAAAAGCAAAAGTACTTATATTTCTTTTTTTGCGAAATGATTACATCAATTAATGACAAACTAAAACATAATTAATGTTAATTTAAAAGGTCGTTCAACTAATTTATTTTGCAGAATCGTAAAAAGTGAGTAGTTTTGATAGTATCAATTTAAAAATTTAAATGATGAAAAAATTAGTAATAATGTTATGTGTTGCCTTCTTAAGTGTTGGAGCTTTTGCCCAAGACAAGAAAGTAGCCAAAATTGAATTTAAAACAGATGTGATTGATTACGGAACCATCGAAAAAGGTTCGAATGGTGTGAGAGTGTTTGAATTTACAAATACAGGCGATGCGCCTCTTATCATTTCTAATGTAAAGTCAACCTGTGGATGTACTGTGCCTAAGAAGCCTGATGGTCCTATTTTACCTGGTGAATCTGGAGAGATTGAAGTGAAATATGACACGAATAGAGTGAATCCAATAAGAAAAACCATTACTGTAACCTCTAATGCTGAAACACCTACTGTAGCTTTAAAAATTAAAGGTTTAGTGATTGATCCAAGTAAGACAAATGTCTTGGAAAAAAAGAATAAAAGTGTGATGGAGCAATAAGCACTTCAACACAAAAGATTAAAAACTCCCATTATGGGAGTTTTTTTTGTTTAAATACGTTCTCTAATTTAAATTGAAAGTACATCGTTTGACCATTACGATTTACCGTTAAGCGTATGAGTTTGCCAACATCATTCTTGAAATATCTCACAATATTTTGCAATTTTAAATTACTTGTCTTTTTACCATTTATTGATAAAATAACATCGCCCACCATAATCCCTGCTTTTTCTGCTGGTGATCCTTTTCGCAATTCAAATACTGAATAAATAGGCTTTAGGGAATATTTGTAATATTTACTCAGGTCTACCTGCGTATTTCCTTCACCTCTTGTACCATAACTTTTAATACTTCTATCTTCTTCTTCCCTTACTTCTTTGAAGCCACTTTGCTCCAGAATAATGCCACTGCGATTGTAATAGAAAGGCGCATTGAAATTCCCATTTTTCTTCATCGTAATTTTGGCACGTTGAAAATCAAATATGTGATGATAGCGCTTCAATAACTCACCAGAAAAACTTCCATTTCGCCCTTTGAGCTTTCTAGCGTGACTAATAGAAGCTGAATCTGGGAACGCGGCATTGACGTTGCGCAATTCAAATGATTTTAGTTTGAAGGTCTTAACTTTAGAACGTTCGCCGTAAACATTCCCACTAAGTCCTTTTCCTAAGAAATCATGAAACCTTTTGTTTTGCAATGGCTGAATTCCAAGCGTTTCATCTTCAAAAAGCCATAAGGCGTCACTACTACCAGTATCAATCAAAAGATTAACAGGAACAAAAGAAGTATCAATTTTCACCTCTGCCTCCACATAGGGCTTGTTATTGTAGAAAGAGAGATTGAATTCTTCACATTTCTTACATCGTCTGTATTTATAAGATTCAGGTTTATTGAGTTTAATATACTGTGAGACATAATTAATTTCAACAATGAAATTTTTAAATATATCATAACCAATGATCCCGTGAACATCCACTCCTAACCTTGAAGTGAAGTTTATGGAATCGTCAAACACCACATAAATATCTTGATTAATATTGATAGCATCGCCCAATTTAAAAAAATTACGACTTGATTTTAAAGCTTCAATAGGCTCTCCTCCACCAAGTCCTCTTAGATATACCGTTTCTACGTTTTTAATCTGAAGCGAATCTGTATTAGTTATATTAAATAAAATGGGTTTACTAACACCTGTATCTAATAAGAAAGATAATGGCACGCCGTTTAGTTCAATGGGTAAAATGATCAAGTTGTTAATCAGCTGGAATTTGATTTTGTCACTTTTTTTTCCAGGCATATTGAAGGCACCTTGCCCAAAAGATAGGAGAAAGCAACACATTAAAACTAATGATAAAGCGTATGTTTTTTTGGAATTGATCATAAGTACGTTCACTAATTTACTAATCTTTATTACGATTGATATTATTCACTCGCTTTTTTAAATAAACTTTAAGATAATTTTCAGAACTTTACCCTCAAAATTTAAAGAGATGCCAACGATTTCCCAAAAAGGAGCTTCAATGCCAGAATCTCCAATAAGAAAATTAGTCCCTTATGCTGAAAATGCTTACAAACTAGGAAAAACAGTATATCATTTAAACATAGGACAACCCGATATAAAAACCCCTCAATTAGCTTTAGATGCTGTTAAAATTCATTCCTTAGATATTTTAGCCTACACTCGCTCTGAAGGCTCTGAAGGCTATCGCAAAAAAATCGCTCACTACTATGCCAAGAATGATATTCATGTAAGTCATGATGATATTATCGTTACAACGGGTGGAAGTGAAGCGTTATTATTTGCCTTCGGAAGTATTATGGACGTAGACGATGAAGTCATCATACCTGAACCATTTTATGCCAATTACAATGGATTTTCAACGGCTTCAGGCGTAAAAGTCGTTCCTGTAATCTCTAAAATTGAAGATAATTTCGCCTTACCTCCTATTGAGGAATTTGAGAAATTAATCACGTCCAAAACCAAGGCCATTCTCATTTGTAATCCTGGAAATCCAACGGGCTATTTATATTCGAAAGAGGAAATTAAAAAATTAGCTGCGATTGTTAAAAAACATGATTTATTTCTAATCGCAGATGAAGTCTACCGAGAATTTGTCTATGATGGCGCCAAACATTATTCAATTTTACAAGAAAAAGAATTAGACGATTACGCCATTGTCATAGATTCTGTGTCTAAACGTTATAGCATGTGTGGTGCAAGAATCGGTTGTTTGGTTTCAAAAAACAAAGATGTTATTAAAACCGCCTTGAAATTTGCACAAGCACGATTGAGTCCGCCAACATTAGCCCAAATTGCTAGTGAAGCTGCGCTTGAAACACCACAAAGTTATTTCGATGATGTTATTGAAGAATACCAAGAGCGAAGAAATGTCTTAATAGAAGAACTCCGTAAAATAGAAGGTGTACAAGTAGGCACTCCCAAAGGCGCCTTTTACTGTATTGCACAATTGCCAATCAAAAACTCTGATGCCTTTGCTCAATGGTTGTTAGAGTCTTTTGACATTAATGGGGAAACGATCATGGTGGCTCCTGCAGCTGGATTTTACAGTAGTGCTGGCGTTGGACTAAACCAAATTAGAATTGCCTATGTCCTGAATACAGACAGTTTAAAGAAAGCTGTTCATATTTTAAAAGAAGCCTTAAAAGTATATAAAGACTAGTGCACATTCAAAATCAAATATCCTTAAAACCCTATAATACATTCGGTATTGATGTTATAGCTAAGCACTATGTTTCTGTTACTACAACCGAGGATCTTCGAGCTGTTTACAGTTTAGAAGGTTATCCAAATAAATTTATATTGGGTGGTGGTAGTAACATGTTGCTTACCCAAGATATAGATGCCTTAGTCATTCATTTAAATTTAAAAGGAAAGCAGATTCTAGAAACCAAAGACCAGCATGTCCTCGTCGAATGTCAAGCTGGAGAAAATTGGCATGAATTCGTACAATGGACTTTGGACCAAGATTATGGCGGACTAGAGAATCTCTCTCTGATACCAGGTAACGTGGGTACCAGTCCTATTCAAAATATTGGTGCTTATGGTGTTGAATTAAAAGATTCATTTGTATCCTGTAAAGCATTCAATATAACAACTCAAAAAGTAGAAGTTTTTACCAATGCGGAATGTCAGTTTGGCTATCGTAACTCCATCTTTAAAAATGAAGTCAAAGGTCAATACATCATCGTAAGTGTGGTTTTTAAGCTCACCACTAGAAATCATCTATTACGCACTGGTTATGGTGCCATTTCTGCTGAGTTGGAAAGGATGAACGTTGAGCAACCGACTATTCAAACCATCTCAGAAGCGGTTATTGCTATTCGGAAAAGTAAATTACCAGATCCCAAAGACATTGGGAATTCAGGTAGTTTTTTCAAAAACCCAATCATTTCAAAAGCGCAATTTAAAAATTTACAGAGCCATTTTCCAGATGTTCCTTTCTATGAGGTATCGGAAACCGACATCAAAGTTCCTGCGGGATGGCTGATTGAAAAGGCTGGATTTAAAGGTAAAACCTTTGGTAATTATGGTGTTCACAAAAAGCAAGCCTTAGTGCTCGTCAATTACGGAGGGGCAAGCGGGAAAGAAATTTTGAAGTTATCGGAGCTCATTCAACAAACTGTTTACCGTATTTTTGAGATTCATATTGAGGCGGAAGTCAATATTATATAAACAAAAAGCCTCAATGACTTGAGGCTTTTGTTCACTACAGAATAGGTTTTTGAAAATGCTATTAATCAATTTTCCTTTTGGAAGAAAAAATTCTATTCCACAGAAATTATATGTTATTGGATTAAATTCCGTTCTTGGTAATAATTTAGTAATTTTACCATCTTATTTATATATACGATTGAAACTAAATTTTGGACGTTTTAAAATTTATTTTTTTTTAAATTTTTAATTTTTGAGCACACCTATAGAAAAACAAATAGTGGAATTGCTGTCTCAAGGCGATAAAAAAGCGCTTAATCTTCTTTATGAAAATTATGCAGATAGTCTTTATGGCGTTATTTTAAAAGTTACTATCAATGAAGAATTGGCTCAAGATGCCCTTCAAGAAACCTTTGTAAAAGTTTGGAAAAACGCTAAAAAATACGATGCGAAAAAAGCCAAATTATTCACTTGGCTCTATCGAATTGCCAAAAATACAGCCATCGATAAACTAAGAAGTTTTAATAATAGATTCGAGAAAGAAGTCCAAATCGACAAATCTAACGTATATATCTTACCAACAGCAAGTTTAAACCAAGATGTCTTGGATTTAAAAGATCATGTTGGACGCTTAGACGAAAAGTATCAAATTGTATTGAAAGCCTTGTTTTTTGAGGGCATGACGCAACAAGAAGCAAGTGATGAGTTGGACATACCTTTAGGTACCATCAAGTCTAGATTAAAAATTGGATTGAGGGAACTAAAAAAAGTTTTCGATCCAGAAATGAATTAATAATGGAAAAAAAATTACATACTTTTTTTCAATCTGGTTTACTTGACAAGTATATACTAGATGAAACTTCTGCTTCAGAAAGCCTGAAAGTAGAACACTATATTGAGACCTATCCAGAAGTGGAAAGTGAATATCTAAGATTGCAAGACAATCTGGAAATTCTTGCTAAGGCCAATGCTGTTGAAGCGCCAAGTTTTGTGCTTGATAGCGTTATAAATAGCATCGAAGACGACACCACTCCTGTAGTAAAAATGACAACTTCGAGACGTCGCACACCTTGGTACAGCATCGCGGCAAGTGTTATCGCTGTCGTGTTTGGAGCAACGGCTTTTATGATGTACCAGCAAAATCAAGAATTATTACGTGAAAACCAAGTGGTTGTTGATGAAATCTTTGATTTAAGAAGTGATATTGATAATAACAATAAAAAATTGGATGATGTGATGCGTCAGTTCATGAAACTGAACAATCCTGAAACTGAAAAATATGTCTTGAGAGGTAACGAACGTGCCAAAGATTTGAAGACTGTGGCTTACATCAATGCAGTTGAAAAAACATCAATGATAGATGTGGTTTCTTTACCACAATTACCAGAAAATCACTCTTATCAAATTTGGGCAGAAATGCAAGATCGTATGATCAATCTGGGCATTTTGGATCCTTCAGACACAGAACTTCAATCCATACCATATATGGAAGATGCTCTAGGTTTAGCAATTACTATTGAACAAAATGATAGTAAAATTAAATCATCTGATAGTGCCGTTGCAGAAATTGCCTTGAAGACTAAGAATAATTAATAAGTTTAAAGCATAAAAAAAAGCCATTACTTAAACAGTAGTGGCTTTTTTTTATGCATTCGTTTATTAGGCTTTACTAAACAATGTCTTGTGAATAAATCCAGCGACCAATGCACCTGCTATTGGAGCTAGCCAGAATAACCACAGTTGTGCGGTGAATTCTCCACCAGCAAAAATAGCCTGACTCGTTGAACGTGCAGGATTGACAGACGTATTAGAAATAGGAATACTAATTAAATGAATTAAGGTTAGAGCCAAACCTATGGCAATACCCGCAAAACCCTTAGGAGCCTTCGGATACGTACTTCCTAGAATGATTAACAAAAAGAACATGGTCAGCACAAACTCTGTCATCAATACAGACATCATACCATAACCTCCAGGTGATAATTCTCCATAGCCGTTTGCAGCAAAACTTCCTATATCAACGAAGTCAGATTTACCAGTTAAGATCATAAATAATAGTCCAGCAGCTGCAACAGCTCCAATCACTTGAGCTAAGATATAGCCCAGTAATTTCTTTGCAGGAAATTTTCCTCCTGCCCAAAGCCCGATGGAAACAGCAGGATTAAAGTGAGCTCCAGAAACGTGTCCAACAGCATATGCCATCGTTAAAACCGTTAAACCAAAAGCCAGTGCAACACCAGTGAATCCGATTCCCAATTCTGGAAATGCCGCCGCAAAAACAGCGCTTCCGCATCCTCCAAATACAAGCCAAAATGTTCCGAAGAACTCTGCCAATAATTTTTTCATAATGTTTAATTGTTAGTTAGAAAATATTAAATTACTAATTATAAGACACTTAAACACATTACAAAGTCACAAATCAATTTAGGCCCTGACATAATTGACCATATTTAATTGACGAAAACACCGACAAAATATTTATCTTTGCACAAAATAAGATGACTATGAAACTTATCCTCATCACATTAATTCTTTTAGGATTGGGAGTCGCTGGGATTGCCATTAAATTGTGGGCGAAAAAAGACGGCAAATTTGCTGGCACCTGCGCGAGTCAAAATCCAATGCTTAATCAAGAAGGTGAAGCCTGTGGTTTTTGTGGTAAAACACCCGATCAATTTGAGAATTGTAACGAACCTCAACACTCCTAACCTTTGCTTAATTTCTACGACGTATTATTCTACGTTTTCGTTGCAATTGTTATTGTTCAAATTATATATTACGGGTTTATTTTCGGTAAACTTGCTGGGTTAAAACAAAAAAAAAAGACCAGTCCTAGAATTCCTGTATCTGTTATCATCTGTGCCAAAAATGAGGCAGAAAACCTCGAAAAAAACCTTCCTGCAATCCTATCACAATCCTATCCTGATTTTGAAGTTGTTTTGATAAATGACCATTCTTCTGATGACACGTTGGAAGTGATGAAAACCTTTAAAGCGACTTACGATAACGTTAAAATTGTGGATGTAAAGCCGATTGAAGCGTTTTGGGGAAATAAAAAATATGCGCTTACATTAGGAATAAAAGCAGCAAAGCACAACCTACTTCTATTTACGGATGCTGATTGTAAACCTGTTTCTAACCAATGGATTTATCTCATGAGCCTTTCATTCAATGCTCAAAAAACGATGAATCTAGGCTATAGTCCTTATCAAAAAATAAAAGGATCCTTGCTTAATGCGCTTATACGCTTTGAAACATTCATGACAGCTGTTCAGTATTTTTCGTACACATTGATGGGTCAGCCTTACATGGGTGTTGGTAGAAATTTAGCTTATCAGAAAAACCTGTTTTTTGAAGCCAACGGTTTTATGAGTCATATGCAGATTAAATCTGGTGATGATGACTTATTTGTAAATCAAATGGCTACCAAACACAATACAACCATCTGTTTGGACAAAGACAGTTTTACGATCTCTGTTCCAAAAAAAACATTTAAAGCGTGGGTGCTTCAGAAACGCCGACATATTAGCACAGCGTCACACTATAAATTGAAACATCAATTACTTCTCGGGCTATTTTACATATCGCAAGTATTATTTTGGATATTAGCCATCTTTTTGTTGAGCATCACAAAAAATTGGGAACTGATGGTGGGATTAGTCGCTATACGATTTATCACGCAATTTGCCACGCTTTACACCATTGCAAAAAAGCTGAATGAAAAAGATCTTATCTTCATTTCACCTATTCTTGAATTCTTCTTAATTATTTTTCAATTCTTTATATTTATAACAAATCTTATATCAAAACCAACACATTGGAAGTAAAAAACGCGATTGAAAGAGCTAAAAAGAATGACCAAATAGCATTTAATTATCTATTAGATAAGTTTTGGAACAGTGTTTATGGTTTTCAATTGAAGCGTACTGAAAATGAAAATGATGCAGAGGATATTACTATCCAAACCTTTTCAAAAGCATTTGATAAGATACATACTTATAATGATCGCTATGAATTTCTAACGTGGTTGATTACCATTTCAAAAAACATTCATATCGATTTAATACGAAAGCAAAATTCGACAATTTCTGGCACTTCCAGTAATGAACAAAATGATGGTTACTATACCATTATTGACGAATCGCCTTCACCAGAAGATAAACTGATTACAGAACAGAATTTAGCGAAATTACTACGTGATATCAAAAAACTGAAACCACACTATCAGGAAGTCATTAATTTACGATATTTCCAAGAGTTTAGCTACAAAGAAATTTCAGAATCGCTGAATGAACCTATCAACAATGTCAAAGTAAAACTTTTAAGGGCTAAAAAACTGTTGGCAGAGATTATTACTAAAGAATAATGACGTGGTCATTAAAAAAAATAGGTCCAGGTTTATTGTTTGCTGGAGCAGCTATTGGTGTCTCGCATCTTATTCAATCTACAAAAGCTGGTGCAGAATTTGGATTTGGGTTGGTCTGGGCACTTTTATTGGTAAACATATTCAAATATCCTTTCTTCCAGTTTGGCCCTCGTTACGCTTTAGCAACCGGTGAAACCCTGTTAGATGGTTATAAAAGGCTAGGAAAAGGTGTTTTAATCACGTATTATGTATTAACATTTGCAACAATGTTCACGATTCAAACAGCTGTGACTATTGTGACAGCTGGTTTAGCTACCTCTATTTTTGGACTTGACATTTCCCCTGAATATTGGACCGTCATAATATTAGTGATTAGCTTTGCTATTTTGATTTTAGGCAAATATAGATTTCTAGACCGATTAATGAAATTTATTGTCGTGATTCTCACCGTGAGCACGTTGATTGCGGTATTCTTTGCTGCAAAAAACCACTCAGGCTCTGTATCTTTTCAAGCCTATATTCCCAATGCCGTAGAATTTGGATTTCTCATAGCATTCATGGGTTGGATGCCAGCTCCATTAGATATTTCTATCTGGCATTCACTTTGGGCCATTGAAAAACAAAAAGTAACGAAAGACTATAATGTGAAGTCAACGCTCTTTGATTTCAATGTCGGGTTTATCGCCACAATCATTATTGGAATTGGATTTATTTCTTTAGGCGCGCTTGTCATGTTCAATAGCGGTGAAACATTTAGTGATAAAGCGGGACCATTTTCCAATCAACTCATAGCCTTATATACGAATAACTTGGGTGAATGGTCTTATATTATTATTGGTATCGCGGCTTTTACGACCATGTTCAGTACCACACTAACAACATTAGATGCGTCACCACGCGCCATGGCCAAAACCACCGAATTATTATTTAAGAAAAGTCCGAAACATATGTATTTAATTTGGATGCTCATCTTAATTTCTGGCAGTATACTTATATTTTTCAAGTTTCAGTCGGAAATGGGATTTCTCATTCAAATCGCAACAGTTTTATCGTTTTTAACTGCTCCTTTCTATGCCATCATTAACTATAAACTCATTAGTAGCAAACATACACCAAAATCATGGCGACCTAGTTTGAAAATGCATATTCTAAGTTGGATGGGCATTCTCTTTTTAATTGGATTTAGCATCTGGTATCTATCTCTTTTATGATGCATGGTTACAATTATACTTTGTATCTTTGCCAACTAGAAACTTGTGTTAATGAATACTGAAACTGCATCGAAACCTGTCGTTGAAAGACAGCCGAAACCTAAATGGCTTCGCGTTAAATTGCCAACTGGCAAGAAGTATACGGAACTAAGAGGATTGGTCGACAAATATAAATTGAATACTATCTGCACTTCTGGTAGTTGTCCCAATATGGGTGAATGCTGGGGAGAAGGTACTGCCACTTTTATGATTTTAGGAAATGTGTGCACGCGTTCTTGTGGTTTTTGCGGCGTTAAGACTGGCCGACCAGAAACATTGGATTGGGACGAACCGGAAAAAGTGGCGCGATCGATAAAGATCATGGGCATTAAGCATGCGGTTCTGACGAGTGTAGATCGCGATGATCTCAAAGACATGGGAAGTATCATGTGGAGTGAAACCGTAAAGGCTGTGCGACGTATGAACCCTGAGACAACCTTAGAGACGCTTATCCCAGATTTCCAAGGTATAGAGCAACACATCGATAGAATTATAGATGTAGCACCTGAAGTCGTGTCGCATAACATAGAAACCGTAAGACGTTTAACCAGAGCGGTTAGGATTCAAGCCAAATACGACAGGAGTTTAGGTGTTTTGAAATATTTGAAGCAACAAGGTCAGCGTCGAACCAAATCTGGTATCATGTTAGGCTTAGGCGAAACACGAGAAGAAGTTATAGAAACACTACACGACCTGAGAGCTAATGATGTGGACGTTGTGACCATCGGACAGTATCTGCAACCAAGTAAAAAACATTTACCAGTGCATCACTTCGTTCAACCAGATCAGTTTGATGAATATAAAGAAATTGGTTTAGATCTTGGCTTCAGACATGTAGAAAGTAGCGCCTTAGTTAGATCCTCCTATAAAGCTCAAAAACATATTAATTAATGATTCGGGTTGGCATTAACGGATTTGGTCGCATTGGGCGACGTGTCTTTAGACTTATCCAAGATAGAGACGACATCCAGGTAGTTGCCATAAATGACCTAGCTGATGCAAGAACATTAAGTCACTTGCTGAAATACGACAGTATTCATGGCGTTTCAAAACACGCCATTGATCATACTGAACAATCAATCATTCTAAATGATCGATCCATTAGATTGCTCAATCACAATCATCCAGAGCAGATGGATTGGTCGCCATATAGCGTCGACTTTGTCATAGAAGCAACCGGAAGGTTTAAAACTTCAGAAACGCTTAAACATCATATTAAGAACGGTGCCAAACGCGTCATTCTGTCCGTTCCTCCAGTTGAAGATGATATAAAAACAGTCGTTTTGGGCATTAATGATCATATCATTGATGGGTCTGAAACTATTATTTCCAATGCTTCTTGCACCACGAATAATGCGGCTCCGATGATTTCAGTAATAAAGGAGCTTTGTGGTGTAAAACAAGCGTACATCACTACGGTACACTCCTATACAACAGACCAAAGTTTACATGACCAACCTCACAAAGACTTGCGTCGAGCACGAGCTGCAGGACAATCAATCGTACCAACTACGACTGGTGCTGCTAAAGCATTAACTAAAATTTTTCCTGAATTATCAGACGTCATAGGAGGTTGTGGAATTAGAGTTCCAGTAGCCAACGGATCTCTTACAGATATCACGCTTAATGTGGAAAAAACCGTGAGCATTGCAGATATTAATAGCGCGTTTAAAACGGCTTCAGAAACCAAACTTAAGGGCATTTTAGAATATACTGAAGACCCTATTGTTTCTATCGATATTGTAGGAAACACGCACTCTTGTATTTTTGATTCTCAAATGACCTCCGTTATCGGAAACATGGTGAAAATAGTGGGATGGTATGATAATGAAACTGGCTACTCCAGTAGAATTCTAGATTTAATTTGCAATTTATCGATGAAATAGTGTCTTTTATCGAATAAATATTTATATTTGTCCAATAAAAGTGGCCAAATATGTCCCAAACGAAACAATACATAGTTGCTTTTTTACTTGTTTTTACCTGCGCAATATCTGCACAAAACGATGATATAGAAGACGTTGAAGTGGTTAAATTGCGTATCGAAAACACCATCTCCCAATCTGAATTTGAACGGGAACGTGGTGATTATTTCAACTCAAAAGATAATCTAAAAAAAGCGTTGGAACTTGCCATTCAAATTGATGACAAGGAATACCAAGGGATTCTTCATGCTAAAATTGGAAAACTTCAGTTTACGGTCAATGAGTTTGACAAAGCCATTGTCTCCTTAACAAAAGCTGCAGAAATTCAAAGAGAATTAAATGACGCGAAAAACTTGGCTGTAACTTACAGCATCAAAGGTGCACTTCATGCGAGCATGGCTGAATATCGCGATGCTTTAGAGTATCTAAAATCTGCTAAAACCTTATTTGAGGAAGAAGATTTAGAAGATCAAATTCCAGAGGTAACGCTGAACGAAGCCAAAGTACATTACAATCTAAAAGATTATAAAACAGCCAAATCTCTGTTAGAGAATACTATTGTTTCTGCCAGAAAGACGAATCAAAACGACATCCTTTCTAATGCCTTGATTTACAGCGGAAAAGTATTCGATAAATTAGGCAACAATAAGCAAGGTATCAAGCTAGCCAATGAGGGATTGGAAGTTGCTAAACTCAATGACCTTACAGAAAACATTAACGAAGGGTACTTAACCTTAAGTGATATTTACGAAAACGATAAGAACTATCAGAAGGCTTACATGTATTTAGAAAAACATGTAGCATTATCTGATTCTATTTTGAATATCCAACGGGCTAACCTTTCACCTGAAAAAAGAGCAGAATACTTAGAAACTTACAATGCTGCTGAATTTCAGAAGCTAAAAACAAAGGTGGAAAAACAAGAATCAGACAGCAACCTTGCTAAAATAACGACCATCTTAAGTATTGCATTAATTACAATACTATCATTATTAACACTCTCGTTGTATAAAAACAATAACATCAGGCTTAAGTCGAACAACATGCTTCAAGAAAAAAATGATGATCTTATTGAAGCAATGAAAAAAGCGGAGCTAGCCTCCAAAACGAAGGCTAACTTCTTATCTACCGTGACCCATGAGCTACGTACACCACTGTATGCGGTCACAGGCTTAACGAATATGTTATTAGAGGAAGAACCAAACCCAAAACAAATACCACATTTAAAATCACTGAAATTCTCTGGAGATTATCTATTGACGTTCATCAATGACATCCTTCAAATAAACAAGATTGAAGCCAACAAAGTTGAACTTGACCCAGTGCTATTCAATCTAAAAACGAAGGTAGAAAATGTGTGTTCAGCTCTTAACAATTCAGCATTGGATAACAATGTGAAGATGCATTACGAATATCAAAAAGACCTTCCTGAAACGTTTATAGGTGATAACCTAAAGATTTCCCAAATCTTAATCAACCTTATTGGTAACTCCATCAAATTCACCAAAGATGGCGACATCTGGGTACGTGTGTACAGTATTTCCCAAAAGGGCGATGATCACGTTTTAAGATTTGAAATTGAGGATAACGGTATCGGTATTTCTAAAGAAAAGCAAGACAATATGTTTGAGAGTTTCTCCCAAGGCTCCATTCAAATTAATAGGAAATATGGCGGTACAGGTCTAGGCTTGTCTATCGTTAAAGGACTTATTGAAATATTAAAAGGAAAAATCTACTTAAAAAGTGAATTAGGAAAAGGCACCACCTTCTTTTTCGAAATTCCGTTAACCTACGCTCCAGAAACTGTTAAAATTGAAAAAGAGGATTATTCTAAAAACATTAGCAAATTGGACATAAGCAACATCAAGATTTTGATTGTTGAAGACAACAAGATCAATCAAATGATTACCAAAAAGATTCTAAATAAAATGAATCTGGAGTGTGACATCGTAGACAATGGCGAAGCAGCCGTAGAGAAAGTCAAGCAAAACAATTATAATGTTGTTTTAATGGATATCCATATGCCTGGAATAAGTGGTTTAGAAGCCACCAAGATTATTAGAACTTTTGATAAAGAGCTTACCATTTTTGCATTGACTGCTGTGACTCTTGAAGACAAAATGCACGAATTTGATGAAGCTGGTTTTGATGATATTATTTCGAAACCTTTTAAACAAGAAGACTTCGAGAAAAAATTATTTGAAGTTCTAGCTGTCAATGAAAATAATAGTGCCTCCGTTTAATAGGACTCTATAAAAGTAGCTATCTGTTTTTTAAAAGCTGCTTCTTCGTCTATTTCGAATGACATAGGTAAATAAAACAATTGAGAGGCATCCAACTTAGGTTCGTCTTTTAACCTCACATAATCTTTTTCGGTAGTCAATATATAGGGCTTTTGAGATAACAATGCAATGTCTGCAGTTGAAAACGTATGATGATCCTTAAAATTAAGATGTTCAAATGTGATCTGACACTCAACCAGATAATCTAACAAGGGTTGTGGATTTGCAATTCCTGTAACCAAAGTTATCGACTTGTCTTTTAAGTATGTCATTGGTTGACTTGTTTCCGAAGAAAAAACACGATCCGAATAGGAGATGGTACTAAAATATACCGATTGATGACTTAAAGGCTTTATCTTCAGTTTGACCTGCGCTTTATCTGCTTCAGTTAAATTTTCTGGACACTTAGTGACTAAAATGATTGTCGCACGTTTTGCACCACTTTTCGGCTCTCTCAAATTTCCAGTGGGCAACACCATATCATCCACATATAGTTGATTGTAGGTAGTTAACAAAATATTGAATCCTGCCTTCACCTTCCGATGCTGAAAGGCATCATCCAATAAAATCACATCGGGTTGCTTTAATGCTTTCAGCTGAGAAATTCCACGCTGTCTATTGGCGTCAACACTCACAATAATATGATCGAACTTCCTGTAGAATTGTAGAGGTTCATCACCTATATCTTTGGCAGTAGACGACGAATCTGCAATTATAAAACCCTCGGTTTCCCTCTTATAACCACGACTCAAGGTAGCCACGAGATGCGTCTCCTTAAGAAACGAAATTAAGTACTCAATCGTCGGTGTTTTTCCTGTACCACCAACACTGAGGTTACCAACACAAATGATGGGTAGATCATATGATTTGGACGATTTCCATCCCATATCGTATAATCTATTTCGAACCCACACCACGATATAATATATAGGTACAAAAGGAAAAAGTATTTTTCTAAGTAGCTTCATTAGAACGAAGTTAATATTTTATATTTGTTTTTGAACTCAACACTACAATAATATGACTGTTCAAGATGTGATTAACCACCTAGAAGCATTAGCGCCTTTAGAATACGCCGAAGACTTTGATAACGTGGGACTTTTAGTTGGAGACATAAGTAAAAATATAACGGGTGTATTGGTAACTTTAGACACACTTGAAACTGTTGTTGATGAAGCTATTCAGAAAAATTGCAATCTCATTGTTAGCTTTCATCCTATTATTTTTAAGGGCCTAAAATCAATTACAGGGAAGACCTATGTTGAGCGAACGATTTTAAAAGCCATTACCAACAATATTGCTATTTATGCTATTCATACGGCTCTTGATAATGCTATCAAGGGCGTTAATGACATCATTTGTGATCAACTCGGTCTCATCAATAAACAAATTTTGATACCTCAAAAAGGCACGATAAAAAAACTCACTACCTATGTTCCGATAAATGATAGTGAAGCTTTGAGAAAAGCTTTATTTGAAGTTGGGGCAGGAAATATTGGTAATTACGAAAATTGCAGTTTTAATCTAGAAGGAACTGGGACATACAAAGGAAACGAACAGTCTCATCCTACTATTGGAGAAAAAGGCGTCTTACATCAAGAAAAAGAGACCCAAATATCTGTGACCTTTAACAAACATATTGAATCGCATTTGCTACAAACGCTTTTTAAACACCATCCTTATGAAGAGGTGGCCTTTGAAGTTAGCACTCTTGATAATTACAACCAGAACATTGGTATTGGCATGGTTGGTGACTTACAAAAAGAGCAACACATCACTGATTTTTTTGATTTCGTAAAAGAAACGATGAATGTTTCATGTATTAGGCATTCAGAAATTTCAAAAGATACCGTCAACAAAGTGGCTGTATTAGGTGGCTCAGGGAGTTTCGCCATTGGCGCTGCGAAAAGAGCTGGTGCGGATGTGTTTATCACAGCGGACTTAAAATATCACGACTTCTTTTCTGCGGAAAACGACATTATTTTGGCAGATATTGGGCATTATGAAAGTGAACAGTTCACAAAAAACTTTTTAGTAGACTATCTCTCGAAAAAAATTACTAATTTTGCAGTCGTTTTATCAACGACGCATACAAATCCGGTAAAGTATTTATAATTATGGCAAAAAAAGCTGAAGCATCTGTTGAAGATAGGTTAAGAGCACTCTATGATTTACAATTAATTGATTCTAGAATCGATGAAATAAGAAACGTTAGAGGAGAGCTTCCTTTAGAGGTGCAAGATTTAGAAGATGAAGTTGAAGGCTTAAATACACGACTTGAAAAGCTCGCAACCAACCTTGATTTAATCGATGATCAGATTAAAGGAAAGAAAAACTTGATTGAAGAAGCGAAGGCGCTTATCAAAAAGTACTCTGAACAGCAAAAGAATGTTAGAAATAACAGAGAATACAATTCTTTAACAAAAGAAGTTGAGTTCCAAGAATTGGAAATTCAATTGGCTGAAAAACATATTAAAGAATTTAAAGTTCAAATTGAACAGAAAAAAGAAGTCATAGACGAAACAAAAGACCGTCTGAAAGACCGTAAAACACATTTAAAGCACAAAAGAAGTGAATTAGATGCCATTTTAGCGGAAACTCAAAAAGAAGAAGAAGCCTTGATTAAAAAATCCGAGGATTTCCAAAAGAAACTGGATGATCGTCTGGTAAATGCGTATTTACGCATCAGAAACAATGTCAAGAATGGTTTAGCAGTTGTGCCAATCGAAAGAGGTGCTTCTGGAGGTTCTTTCTTTACGATTCCACCTCAAATTCAAGTGGAAATCGCTTCAAGAAAAAAAGTCATTACTGACGAACACAGTGGTCGTATCTTAGTAGATGCAGAACTCGCGCAAGAAGAAAAAGAAAAAATGGAAAAAATGTTTTCCAAACTTTAATCCATTAAATCATAAGTAAGTAAAAGCCTTTGTCAAATTTGACAAGGGCTTTTTCATTTTAATATAATTTTCACAAAAATGCTATTAAGTTTTGGTAACTTATTACGACCAAGTAAAAAATAAAAAGAAATTTACATGAAAAGATTCCTTCCAACAATCGTCCTTGTCTTATTAATGAGCTGTCAAAACACAGCACAAAATAACGATAAGCAACTCGCCGTGATCAATGCAGAACCAAAGGAAGTACCCATAGAAAATGGAAAAGCTAAAGCGTATTTTGCCAGTGGCTGTTTTTGGTGTGTTGAAGCGGTATATGAAAGCGTAAAAGGCGTGGAAGAAGTCATTAATGGTTATTCAGGTGGCCATACGGAAAATCCAACCTATGAATTGAGCAATACGGGTAAGACTGGTCACGCAGAGGCAGTTGAAGTGATCTATGATCCTAACGTTGTTAGTTTTTCAACCTTGGTAGACGTCTATTTTGCATCGCAGGATCCCACTCAAGTTAATGGTCAAGGCCCAGATCGTGGATCCCAATACCGATCCATTATTTTTTATCAAAATAATGAGCAAAAACAAATTATTGAGTCGAAAAAGAAGGCGTTAGCAGAAGCACTTGATAGTCCGATAGCCGCTGAAATCTATCCGTTCCAAAAATTTTGGATAGCCGAAGACTACCACCAAAATTATGAAAGACTCCACCCAAACAATGGCTATATCAGGAACGTGTCTATTCCGCGATTAAACCGTTTTAAAGCGAAAATGCCAGAAGTTTTGAAAGTTAATTCTCACTAATTTTTACATCTTGTCGATAAAATTTGGTTTTTTGTCGTAAACACTTGTATTTTAGTCCCGTTACTAACAAAGATTGTCCCAAATCTGAAATACAATAACGATGAAAAAAATTACTTACCTACTCTGTTTTGCCATTGGCACTTATATGGCAACTGCCCAAACACCTGGCGTATCAATATTTAGTAGTTTTCAGAATGAATACATAGAATATATCCCAGGTAATTTACCTATCATTATCTCGGTACCACACGGTGGTGTTCTACTTTCAGGAGAGACTATTGGTGGTGTTTTTTATGACGACAACGATGCCAACTTACCAGACAGAACTTGTGGTACCATTGAAAGAGATGTCAATACAGATATTTTAGCACGACGTATACAAGATGAAATATTTGCTCAAACTGGCGGTTATGCCCATATCATTATTAACAACTTACATCGCTCAAAAATGGATCCTAACCTGATGGTAAGTCCTGGATCTTGTGCTAATAGTCACGCTGCATCCTACTGGAGTGATTTTCATAATTTCATCAATGATGCTAGCCAATCTGTAGAAGCCAATTGGGGAAAAGGGCTTTATATCGACCTACAAGGAAAAAGTAACGTTATTCCTAGAATTGAGATTGGTTATAACATCTCGTCTTCTGAATTAAATTCCAGTGATTTGAATGTATCAACAATTATAGATAAATCGACCATCAAGAGTTTAGTCATGAACAACCTTAACAACTTATCTCATGAAGATTTAGTGAGAGGTACCAACAGTCTTGGTCAGTTATTTAAAGATGCTCCTGGCACCTTTTATAACTCTATTGATCCTTCTGGTTCTGAAACTGGATATCAAGGTTGCGGTGTGAATTCAGGATACAGAGCGGTTCCTAGTAATTCCTCATTTGGAACAGATAATTGTGACGACACCATGCCACATGGCAATGCCTATTACGATGGCGATTCTTACAATAATCGACGTCATGGATCTGGAGACGGCACTGGTGGTCCCATGAGTATTGGTGGTGGTGGAAACATCGACGGTGTGATGACCGTTGTGAATGATCGTGTACGAGATCTAGGCGCACCTTACGACGCCATGCCAAATACCTTAGAACCATTTGCCATCGATTTCGCTAATATTATTTTAGATTACATCGATATTCACTATAATAATTTTTCAGAGTTTACATATACAGAAACGAGCTATGATATTACAGATACGGATCCTACACCTGCAATTACAGGTATTAGTGATGGTGTCTTTTCGAGCACGCCAGCTGGATTAATGATAGATCCAAACACCGGAATCATAGATGTATCTGCTTCGGCTGTTGGCAACTACACCATTACTTATAGTGTTGGACCAAATGACTTTTACACAAGTTCTAGAAGCATAGACATAACTGATGATAGCTTAAGTGTCAATGATCAAGAGTCTGTTAGTATGAAGCTATATCCAAATCCGACGAACGGCATGATATACATTACCTCAAGTATCCAATTAAAGGAAGTTAAAATTTACAATCTTGTAGGGCAACACATCATGACGAAGCGCATCGAAAACAACATGTCATCTATAAATATGTCTGAATTCAGTACAGGATCCTACCTTATGACTTTTTATTCTGACAATCAGTCACTCGGATCAAAATTGATTGTGAAAAATTAAAGTTTTGTTGCTTTAATTTCAAAAATAAGCGGATATAATTTATCCTTAGTTACAAAATTGCCAGATTTGGTTTCTACTAAATCTGGCAATACATTATACGGGCTTTCATCATGTTCATTTAAAAACTCAATTTTTAGACCAGCCGATATCAAGGAATTCACAACTTCACTCAATCCATGATTCCAGCCATATTCCTTGCTAACCATTTTTGAATTTTGATTAGCATAAGTCCCTTCATATTCCTCATAAATTGCTTCATCTTGCATATATCCATACTTCATCACTGATTGACCATCCAAATAATCGAACATCCAAACGATGGGATGAAATTCAACCATATAAAACACACCACCTTTTTTGAGGCGTTCGGCAATCATTTGTCCCCAAGGCTTTAAGTCGGGCAACCACCCAATAACACCGTAACTCGTAAAAACGATATCAAAGGTATCTTTTACATGAGCAGATGTATCTAGCACATTACATCGTACAAATTCAGCATCTAATTGCAACTCGTTGTTCAAAGATTTAGCTAATTCAATTCCTGCATCACTTAGGTCGACACCTAAACAATGGGCACCACGTCTACTCCAACTTAGTGTGTCTTGCCCAAAATGACATTGCAGATGCAAAAGCGATTTTCCTTTAACATTTCCTAGAGCACTAAGTTCGTAGTGTTTTAGAGACGTCTCCCCATTTTTAAATGCCCTGAGATTATACATAGCACTATCGGCATGTATCGCAACCTTATCATTCCATGTTTTCCTATTGACTTCAAAATAATGCTCGCTCATAATCTTTAATTTTAAGCTCTAAAATAATGATTACGACGGAAATGTAAAGACTTTCATACCTTTACAAGAAAAATTTATGATGCGTATATTCAAAATTATTTTCCTGATGACATTTTTGATGTCCTGTAAAACAGATTCAAAAGAAACCGCTACGGCAGCAACCACTCCTGAAGACAATTTAAATCTTAGCGCTGCTGAAAAAATTGCCAAAGCTCACGGCTTAGAATACTGGAAAGATGTTTCAAAAATCGAATTCACATTTCAAGTCGACAGAGACACGATTCGAGGCAATGGAAGATCTTGGACCTGGTTTCCTAAACAAGATAGCGTCATGATGCAGGCAGGGGAGCAAGATGTAAAATTCCATCGAAAAAAATTGGACAGCGTCCCATTAAATGCCGACAAAGCTTTTGTTAATGACAAATTTTGGCTATTGATTCCATTTCAACTCGTTTGGGATGAAGATAAAACGATCTCAGAACCATCAAAAGATGTGGCCCCTATTTCAAAACAATCGCTCAATAAAATTACTCTAACCTACGGTGAGAAAGGAGGCTACACTCCTGGCGATGCCTATGACATTTATTTTGATGATGATTATATGATTCGGGAATGGGTATTTAGACAAGGAAATTCTAAAACACCAACAATGACAACGACTTTTGAAAACTATCAAACCTATAACGGACTAAAATTGGCTATGGACCATAAAAAACAGAATGGCAATTGGAACTTAAGGTTTTCAGATATTCATGTTGAGTAAACGAAACAGATCAATTCTTAAAAAAATATTAAAATAGGAGCATTCGGCATCCAAAACAGAACATATGGACGTATATATGATAAAATATTCCGCCAAAGGCGTCCATATATATTCAAAGCGCTTTATCTTTTAAGATGAAGCGCTTTTTCTTAGTCCTTAAAATCTGATTCTGTGTGCGTTCCGTCGCAATAAGGTTTGTTTTTAGAGGCGCCACATCTGCAAAATGCCGTGGTTTTGTTTTTCTTCTCCTCTCGACCATTACGATGCGTCACCATCAAGGTCCCATAAACTATCAATGGCCCGTTGTCCATCACTTCAATTTTAGTTTCAAGGGTTTCAGCTTCTTGATTAGCGTCGTCTTTCATGTAATAGCTTAAGGCGCCAGAGGGGCAAGCCTTCACTTGTTTTATCATGGCGTCGTTAGATGCAGCATCTATTTTTATCCAGGGACGTTCTTTAGGCTGAAACACTTCCCCTAGTCCTTTTACACAAATCCCAGAATGAATACAAGCATCTGGTTTCCACACGATGGTTAATTCATCATTACTATATTCTTTTGTTTTTCCCATGGCTTTCATATTTCTTTAAAGATAACAAAAAGCTGCGTTTTTTCTTTCTGAAATGCGCCCTTCTTCCATCGTCTACTATTGTAATTATTCTTATTTTTGTTAGACAACTTAAAACCAACAATCTTGTCCAACTATCAATTAGGCCTTGAATTTGCACAACAGCAAGATCAAAACGACCCATTATCTGAGTTCAGAAACCAGTTTCACATCCCAAAAGACAAGGATGGTAATCCCTTAATTTATATGACTGGAAACTCCCTTGGGTTACAGCCAAAAATCACTAAAACTTACCTAGATGAAGAATTAGAAGATTGGGCTAATCTCGGTGTTGAAGGTCACACAGAAGGCAAACATCCTTGGTTACACTATCATGAATTTTTGACCGATACGATGGCAACCATCGTTGGAGCAAAACCTATAGAAGTAGTCGTGATGAACTCACTGACAGCGAACCTCCATCTCATGATGGTAAGTTTCTATAAACCTACAGCGAAACGTTATAAAATATTAATTGAAGCTGACGCTTTCCCGAGTGACAAATATGCCGTAGAATCCCAGTTACGTCATCATGGCTACGATGAAAAGGAAGGTTTAATACTTTGGAAAGCGAGAGACGGCGAAGAACTAGCTAATTATGATGACCTCGAAGCCATCTTTGAGGAACAAGGCGACGAAATTGCATTGGTGATGATTGGTGGCGTTAATTATTATACAGGACAATTCTTCGATTTAAAACGCATTACCCAACTAGGTCATGATAATGGTTGTATGGTAGGCTTCGATTGCGCGCATGGTGCTGGAAACGTCCCATTGAATCTTCACGAATCGGGAGCAGATTTTGCCGTCTGGTGTACTTACAAATATTTGAATTCTGGTCCTGGTAGTTTATCAGGAGCTTTCGTTCACGAACGTCATGCTCATAACAAAGACTTGAACAGATTTACTGGGTGGTGGTCTCATAACAAAGAAACCCGTTTTAAGATGCGCGATGAATTTGATCAATTACCGGGTGCGGAAGGTTGGCAATTGAGCAATCCTCCAATTTTATCGATGGCGGCTATACGTGCTTCACTTGATGTTTTTAAAAAGGCAGGATTTGAAAATCTATGTGAAAAATCAAAGCATTTGACTGGTTATTTTGAATTCCTTATCAACCAGCTCAACAATCCACATATTAATATTATTACGCCTAGTAATCCAAATGAACGTGGTTGTCAGTTATCCATACAAGTGAAACAAGCAGATAAATCGCTACACCACAAACTAACAGAAGCAGGTGTTATCACAGATTGGAGAGAACCTGACGTGATCAGATGTGCGCCTGTTCCACTCTATAACTCATTTCAGGATATTTATTATTTAGTGGAGCGATTAAAGACTATATTATGAAACAACAAAATATTTTAATTATCGGTGCAGGATTATGCGGTAGTCTATTGGCTTTACGCTTGGGTCAAAGAGGTTATAATGTCACCGTGTATGAAATGCGGCCTGATTTAAGAAAAACAGATATTTCAGCAGGTCGTTCCATCAACTTGGCTTTTTCCGATCGCGGGAATAAAGCGATGAAATTAGTTGGCATTGAGCATAAGGTTAAGGACTTGTGTATTCCCATGAACGGTCGGATGATTCACGACAAGGAAGGCCATACCTTTATGTCGAATTACAGTGGCCGTGAGCATGAATATATCAATTCTATTTCCAGAGGCGAACTCAATGGCTTACTCCTTACGGAAGCTGAAAAACACGACAATGTCACAATTCATTTTAATAAAAAATGTAAATCTGTCGATTTTGAAAATACCACGGCCAGATTTCAAGACTACGTCACTAAGGATGAATTTATTGAGGATGCCGATGTGATCATTGCCACTGATGGTGCTGGTTCAGCCTTGCGAAAGAGTTACTATTTAAAGAAAAAATTTCTATTTAGTTTCTCACAAAATTATTTGACACATGGGTATAAAGAGTTAGCCATTTTACCAGCGGAAAACGGTGGTTACAAAACCTACAAAAATGCCTTGCATATATGGCCTCGTAAAGATTTCATGCTCATCGCTTTGCCAAATCTTGATGGAAGTTTTACAGTAACTTTATTTCTATCTCATAGTGAAGGTGACTATAATTTTGACAACTTAATCACGCCTGAAATAGTGACCGAATTCTTCCAAAAAGAATTCCCAGATGCGTTAGAACTCATGCCAAATTTGGTCACTGATTTCTTTGAAAACCCGACCGCAGCCCTTGGAACGGTCAAATGTTCTCCATGGCACTATAAAGGTAACACCTTACTTATGGGAGATTCTGCCCATGCCATCGTCCCTTTTTATGGGCAAGGCATGAATGCGTCGTTTGAGGACGTTGTGGAATTTGATGCTGTTTTGGACAAGTATGAGGGTGACTGGGAAACCGTTTTTAGCGCATATGAAAAGACAAGAAAAAAAGATACAGATGCTATTGCTGATTTGGCGATTGACAATTTTCATGAAATGAAAGACCACGTCGCCAATCCGATATTTCAAGATAAACGCAAAATTGAAATGGCCCTGGAGAAAGCATTTCCTGACTCCTACTCCTCGAAATATAGTTTGGTAACTTTTAATGAACATATTGGCTATCGTGAAGCGATGCTCAGAGGACGTGCGCAAGACAAAGCCATTTTGAACATGTTAGATGATGGCATCATACATGCAACGGATGATTTAAACGTGATTCTCGAGAAAGTAAAAAAAGAAACAGATAACATATTGGATGAAGATCGCATTGCAAAAACCCTTCATCATTAAATAATGAACTTATGAGCGAAAAAATTGTTACACCAAGAGGTGCCTATCCACATGTGAAGCAAGTTGGTGATTTTATTTTTGTATCTGGAACCAGTTCGCGTCGACCAGATAATAGCATTGCAGGTGTCGATATAATAGACGAAATGGGGACAAAGCGATTAAATGCTGAAGTACAAACTCGGGAAGTTTTAAATAATATAGATCGCAACCTGAATAAAGTAGGCGCTTCTTTAAAAGACGTGGTAGATGTGACCTCTTTCTTGGTTAACATGAACGATTTTGCAGGTTATAACAAAGCCTATGCTGAGTTTTTCGATAAAGCCACAGGTCCTACGAGAACGACAGTTGCCGTGCATCAATTACCGCATCCAGACTTGGTAGTTGAAATAAAAGTCATGGCCTATAAAAAGCAATAAATGAACATCCAAAACTATATTAACGGTAATTTTCACGATCCTATAGACCAGCTGTGGTTGGATAACTACAACCCTTCTAATGGCACCGTTTATGGGCAGATCCCGAACTCCTCGAAAGCCGATGTTGACAATGCCTACATTGCGGCAAAATCTGCCTTTCCTAGTTGGTCACAAACTACTTTAGAAGAGCGCAGTCGTATTCTCATTAAGATTTCAGAATTATTAGAGTCTCACTTACAGCGTTTTGCTGAAGCTGAAAGCAAAGACAATGGTAAGCCTATTGCTTTGGCTAAAAGCATTGATATTCCAAGAGCGGCAAGTAATTTTAGGTTCTTCGGAAATGCGATTACGCAATTCGCTAGTGAAAGTCACGAAAGTGTTGGTCAACAAGCGATTAATTACACCTTAAGACAACCCATAGGAGTGGTAGGTTGTATTTCACCATGGAATCTACCGCTCTATTTATTCACTTGGAAAATAGCTCCAGCCTTAGCAACAGGAAATTGTGTTGTAGCAAAACCCAGTGAAGTGACACCAATGACCGCTTACCTATTAGGAGAGCTATGCAACGAGGCTGGCTTACCTAAAGGTGTTTTAAATATTGTTCATGGGCTTGGGACCACAACTGGTCAGGCAATTATTGAGCATCCAGATATTAAAGCCATTAGTTTCACAGGAGGCACTGCCACGGGAGCTCACATTGCTCGGACAGCTGCACCAATGTTCAAAAAATTATCTTTAGAATTAGGCGGTAAAAACCCTAATATCATATTTGCAGATTGTGATTATGACGATATGCTCAATACGACGGTGCGCTCGTCATTCGCTAACCAAGGTCAAATTTGTTTGTGTGGAAGTCGCATTTTTGTAGAAGCTACCATTTACGAACAATTTAAATCAGACTTTATATCTAAAGTCAAGCAACTCAAAGTAGGTCATCCTTCTGAAGCCCATACAGACATTGGTGCTTTAGTTTCAAAACCTCACTTAGAGAAAGTAAAAGCTTATATAGACGTTGCCAAATCTGAAAATGGCGTTGTCCTTTGTGGTGGTGAAGAAGTCAAGGTAAAGGGCTTTGAAAATGGTTATTACCTGGAACCAACGGTCATAGAGGTTAAAGATGATACCTGTCGCGTGAATCAAGAAGAAATTTTTGGTCCAGTGGTAACGATCATGCCATTTGCAGATGAAGATGACGTTTTACAAATGGCGAATCGTGTAAAATATGGTTTATCGGCAACGCTATGGACGAACGATCTTAAACGGACGATGCGTATGAGTCATCAACTACAAGCAGGCATTGTATGGGTCAATACATGGATGATGCGTGATTTACGAACACCATTTGGAGGCGTCAAAGCATCTGGTGTTGGTCGAGAAGGTGGATTTGAAGCACTCCGTTTTTTTACGGAAGCCAAGAACGTGTGTATAAAGTATTAAAACAAAAATTATGAATCTGAACTTAAATAATAAATATGCTTTGGTATGTGGCAGTACTGCTGGTATTGGTAAAGCCACTGCCCTAGCCTTAGCGGAAGAAGGTGTGATTGTGACCCTAATCGCCAGAAATGAGGACAAACTAAAGTCCACTTTAGCAGAACTACCGTCACATAGAAACCACAGTTATATTGTTGCCGATTTTTCTAATCCTGAGGCCTTGCGATCTAAAGTGTCACAATATATCGATAAGCATCATGGATTTCATATACTGGTGAATAATACAGGTGGCCCTAAAGGAGGTCCTGTCTTTGCTGCGGAACTAGCGGAATTTGAAAGTGCATTTACGCAACATTTAAAATGCAACCACGTGCTAGCACAAACCCTTGTTCCATTTATGAAAAGTGAAGGTTATGGTCGCATAGTGAACGTGATATCTACATCTGTTAAACAACCCTTAGACGGTCTTGGTGTTAGTAATACCATACGAGGTGCCGTTGCCAATTGGAGTAAAACCTTGGCCAATGAATTAGGAGCGTTTGGCATTACGGTGAACAATGTTTTACCTGGTGCAACAGGCACTGAACGATTGAACGAAATCATCAAAAACAAGTCGGTAAAAACAGGAAAAACCCAAGAAGAAGCTGCGGATAGTATGAAGAATGCAGTACCTGCAAAGCGATTCGCCAAACCTGAGGAGCTGGCGGCAGCCATTACATTTTTAGCGAGTGGATGTGCGAGCTATATAAATGGAATTAATCTTCCTGTTGATGGCGGACGAACAAAGTCTTTATAAGCGTATCAATTCCAAAATTTATTACTAATTTTATAGGATTGAGAATCTGCGTTAAGGATTGAAAGGTTTGTTTGAGCACCTCTTTGAGTGCGAGCCTTGAAAGCCTGACCCGACAGGGAAACGCCCAAAACACTATACAATGAGTAAATTATATCCACCCGTAAACTTTAAAGCCTGGATTGAGGAAAATAGACATCTTTTAAAACCACCAGTTGGTAATAAAGTGGTTTGGAAAGATGGTGATTTTATAGTGATGGTTGTAGGTGGACCGAATAGTCGCAAGGATTACCATTACAACGAGACCCCTGAATTTTTCTATCAGGTGGAAGGTGATATCACACTTAAGGTTATTGATGATGGAATACCTAAAGACATCACCATCAAGGAAGGTGACATCTTTTTATTGCCACCAAAAGTACCACATTCTCCTCAACGTGGCGCTAATACGGTAGGCTTGGTGATTGAATATCCAAGAGAAGAAGGTGTTCAAGATGCCTTGCTTTGGTTTTGTGAAAACTGTACCACCAAATTATATGAGGAAGACTTTACTTTAGATAATATTGAAACCGATATGCCTAAAATATTTGACAAATATTATGGTGATGAAGGTAAACGCACTTGTCCGAATTGTGGCAGTGTCATGGAAGCACCAAAAAAAGTACAATTAGAAAACTAAAACACCAATTGTAAAACCCAATGCTTTGTTTAAACGAAGTATGATTCTATGGAAAACCAACGTAAATTACGAATAAACGGTCACTCACATCTATTACCTTATCCTGAGGAAATCCCTCAGTTCATGAAAGACAAAGGTATTTTTTGGGTTGATAAAGACCGTAAATTTATGCTTCAAAAGGATTGGAACCGACCAATAACCGATTCTAGTTTCTTTCTGAATGAAAAATTGGCGTGGATGGAACGCTTTAAAATTGATCATGCCGTAGTGCTCAACCTGTCGCAATTATATGGAAACGGACTGCGTGTAGAGGAGATGAAACAAGCTTTAAGGTTTCAAAACGATTTTAATGCTCGCATTCAAAAAGAGAATCCGAGTAAATTTACGTGTGGATTTGTCGTTCATCCTGGTTTTGTAAGAGGTGCTTGCTGGGAAATAGAGCGTTGCGTGGAGGAATTAGGAATGCAATTACTGTGTTTACCAACCCACTATATGGATACGATTGGCACTTGGCGTTGTATTTTCGATGAAGAAAACGAACCTATTTTCGAATTGGCCAATAAGTATAACCTAGCCGTAGAAATTCATCCATACGATGGTGAAAAATTTATTAAATTAGAAAATACCTCATGGCGTTTTCATCTAATTTGGATGTTAGCACAATGTGCGGATGCCTATCATTTTCTCACGCTTAACGGCTACCAAGATAAATACCCTAATATGCGTACTTGTTTTGCTCATGGCGGACAACTCGCACAAATTAATTTAGGACGACGTATTCAAGGGTTTGATGGCAGACCAGATTTATTTGAAGGAAAAAGCCATCCTAGAAAAGCTGTAGGTCATAAAAACATCTTTTTTGACACCTTAGTACATGATACTGGTGGCTTACAGTTGCTCATTAAAAATCAAACTTCAAAGCAGGTTCTTATGGGACTTGACGACCCTTATCCCTTAGGAGAAATGGAAAGCGAAAAACAATCATCCTATCCTGGTAAGATATTGGATTTAGCAATCGAGCGTGCTATTATCACAGAAGACGAACGCGACGCTATTTGGGAGGACAATGTGATACAGTGGCTTTGCGGTGATAATCAAGCACAAAAAGACAAACTCTACAAACGTATCTTGGGATAATGCATTTCTTACCTGATAAACTTGACCAGTATGTTGTGTCTCATTCTGAAGATGAGCCAATTTTACTACAACAGCTCACAAGAGAAACCTATCAAAAAGTATTACAACCAATCATGCTTTCTGGGCCGTATCAAGGTCGTATTTTGAGTATGATTTCAAAATTAGTAAGACCTAAGTCCATATTGGAATTAGGCACATTTACAGGCTATGCGACCCTTTGTTTGGCTGAAGGTTTACAACCATCAGGTGAGGTACATACGATAGATATTAATGAAGAGCTTGTAGATTTTCAACGGAAATATTTTAATCTTTCGGAATACGGATCCAACATACATCAGCATTTGGGGAACGCGCTTGAAATCATTCCTCAGCTCGATAAAACCTTTGATTTGGTGTTTATAGATGCCGACAAACCCAATTACGTCAATTATTTTCATGCGATTATTGACAAGCTTAATCCTGGTGGAATTATCTTATCAGACAATGTGCTTTGGCATGGTAAAGTGATAGAGCCAGTGACTGATAAAGACCTATCGACTAAAGCAGTCTTGGCGTTTAATACACTTTTAAAAAATGATGCTCGAGTTGAAACAGTTGTCCTTCCCATTAGGGACGGCTTGACCATTAGCAGGAAAAAGTAACACTTAAGACACTTTTACGAGTCTAGGTTCATTTAATTCCGCATGATGTATTGATTTGTATTTTTCAATATGTTCTGAAACCGTTTGAAAAAATTCATAATTATCAAATGGCTTTGTGATGACATCATCATAACCTATAAGTTGGTAATTACCTTTCACCTCTTCAATATCTGCTGCCGTTAATGCAATAATTGGTACATTGGCATTTGAGGCTCTAATTATTTTAGTGGCCTCATTACCATCCATAATTGGCATATTAATATCCATTAAAATCAAATCGAAATGCGTCGTCTCAAAAATTTCAACAGCTTCCTGTCCGTTTTTCGCAATGACACACTCATAGTTTTCTTTATGTAATAAATTTTGTGTGACTATTTGATTGATTTTATTGTCTTCAGCGACCAAAATCTTGTACTTTCTATTCAATCCTGTAGATCGACCCCTTGTTTTATTCACTTTCCTAACATTGGCTTTAGCTTCTCTATCAATATCGAAGGTTAATTCAAAGCTGAATATGGTTCCTGAGTTGATCTCACTCTCCACTTCTAAAACACTTCCAAAAAGCTCAATGATATTTTTTGAAATTGGTAAACCTAATCCCGTACCTTGATAATTCGTATTGCTATTATCGTCTAATTGTGAAAAATTCTCAAAAATAGTCTTTTGTTTTTCCTTTGGAATTCCCGGACCATTGTCCTCGATTTCAAAACGAAGACTCACGTGATCACCTACTGTATTTAGATGCAAGATTCGAATATGGATTTTCCCATTTTCAGTAAACTTAATACTATTTCCTATCAGATTGATTAATACTTGAGATAACCTCACATTATCACATTTAATAAATTCGGGTATATGCTTATCAATGCTAATTTGCAGTTCATTATTTGTTTCCTCCAAGCGATAATCAAATGAATTAACTAAATTTTCTATTAATAGTCGGATATTGACCGTGACATTTTTAAGTTCAATTTTTTGGGATTCAATTTTTTCAATTTGAAGGACATCATTCACCAAGTTTAATAGATAATCTCCTGAGTATTTTAAAGATTTTAAAAATTTCGTATCTCTTGAACTCAAACTATTATTCTTTAAGAGAATAGATGTCAATCCTACAACACCATAAAGTGGTGTTCTCAATTCATGGGTCACATTGGAGATGAAGTTACTTTTTAATTCTGAAGATTTTTCAGCCTCATTTTTAGCGAGTTCTAATTCTTTATTCCTTGCTTTAAGAATATCACTTAACTTTCGTTTAGAGCTATAACTTTTATACATGGTTAATAATGAAATACCAAGTAAAAAGACCATGATGGAAATAATAATATTGACATTCTTTATCTTGTTACTTGCGACCAACTGCTCTATTCGTTCGCTATTCGCCAATTGCGCTACATTCTTATAATTCTCTATGGACAATTTCGATTTGGCAATAATATCTTGTCTGATTCGCTCTTCATTTAATAATTCATCTTTATACGAATTATGAATGAGAAGTGTTTGATAGGCGCGGCTATCATTTTCTAACCAAGCATAACATGTCGACAATTTTTCATAGATAGCACTCAGTAGTTCCTTTTTATTCTCTGCGTTACCAACATTATGCTGTTCCAACAAAGCAGCTGCTTTGTTTAGCTTCATACTGGCACTATTATATAATTCTTTATAGATACAGTACTCGCCAAAAACCAAATTCCATTGGGCTTCCGAGTATCCTTGGTCATTGATATGCTTTAAATCTCGTTCCGCCTTGGAAAGATATATCAACGCATTCTGTGTATCTGAAATTTCCAAATATAATTTTGCCAAAATGATATGTGTCTCAAACAGGATCTCATTTTTACAATCTTTATTATTTTGATCACGAAGCTCATGTTTATTCGTATAATACAAGGCCTTCTCTAAATATGGAATGGCTTTGGTTGGCGGTTCATGACGCATAAACATCTTACCCAAGTTTAAATAAGAGCTTGCCAAAATAAAATTATCACTTGCTAATCTCGATGCTTGAATGGCTCGAGTATAACTTACCTCAGCCTTGTTATCATCTTGCATATAATTGTAAATCTTACCAATAGTGAAATTAGCCACAGCATTGCCATAGTGATCCTTAATAGAATCTGATAATTTAATTGCTGTGTTAAAGGCATTAAAAGATTTTACAAGCTCGTTACTGCGATAATGATAAAGAGCTTGCTCATTGATGCTATCAATTTTATTGATTAGAGCTCTTTCGGTTTGACCGAAAGACAAGAGGTGACATAACAGAAAACAGTAAAGTAGGTTTGCTTTCATAATTCAGTATAGGTTAATTTGGGAACCACAATGTATTTGTTTGTATCAGTAATAATGCAATATTATCGTTGAATGCATCTTTTTAGCGTTGAAATTCATAGTTCTCAGCGTAAAATCGATGAAATACATCCTTAAAACGAGGATTTTTAAATGAGTCACAGGGTCAAATTTCAACGACAATTCAGCCATCAATCTTGCTTTAATATGGAAAAAAGCCATTTAAAAACAAAGAAACCTCTACTTGTGCAGAGGTTTCAATTAATCTTATTTTTGATTATTATTGAACAGCTTGCCAAGCATCAATATTTCCATAACCAAAACTGCCATTTCTATACGGATAGAAATCTGAGGATTGTTTCAATCTATTTAAAACCTGAGTTCTGCTCCATGTTGGGTGTCTTGACCAAACAAGTGCTGCGATACCTGCTGTTGTAGCAGTGGCTACCGAAGAACCACCAGTATATCTGCGGTCACCATTATAAAACCCTAGAACTGGAGGTGCCTTACTCGTGTTATTATCACCTTCCATAATAATGGTAAAATCAATTTTATCACCACTATGACAAGTTTCACAACGCTCATAGTTGCTACCGTCATCGACACCTGTAACGGCTACTGTCTCACTCATGGTAGCTGGAAAGATAACGCCAAACCCGTTTGTAAAACTTGTGGAAGTTCCACCAGCCGCAAAGATCAGTTTATTTTTACTGTAAGCGTATTTAACCGCATCTTTGATATTTCCTATGGACCAAACATAACCGATAGACATAGAAATAATTTTTACATCGCTCCTATTCCCTAGTTCTGTTAAGGCGCGAGACACTCCTTTACGCTCATGATAGTCATTTAAAAGAACGTCTTCGGTGGCTCTATATGCCACCAAATTCGAATTATAAGCAACACCAACAGGCATACCATTATCATTTCGTGGTGACGCTATGGTAGATCCCATGGCCGTACCATGTCCACATTTATCATGAGGACCATCGTAATTGCTAGACCACCACCAACTCGAATCGATGAAGGTGCCATACTTTTGAACAAAACGACCATTTGAATAACCGTCATTAAATCCTGACGAATTCAACAGGTACTGCGATTGTGATACACCAGTATCAATTAATCCAACCGTAACTCCTGATCCAGTCGTGAGTCCCCAAGCCTGCTGAATATTATGCTCGCCAAAATGCCAAGATACTTGAGCGTTATTTGGGCTAACGGTGGTATAGTGGGATGCATTTATGTAATCGCCATTTTTATCACATCCAGAACTGGATCTTTCAACTTCATCAAACACAAATAAATTATATCCATTAGGTTCCAAATAACGGACGTCTTTATGGTTTTTAAGGGCAATAATGGTTGCGATATTTTCTACGCCTACATCGATAACCGTCAAAATCTCTTGCTCCACAAGTTTTAGGTCACTTTTATCAATGCCTTCCTTTTCGAGTACAATTTCAATCAAGCCATTCTTTTTATTTTCCAATTCGGTGTCTCTAGTTTCACTAAAGCTTTGACCTTCATTACCATAGCCTATAGTTAAAACATTTTGTCCATGAATCACAGCACTCCATAAGAAATGAGCATCCACCTTATTCCAATCGAAATCACCTGTGGCTCTCAATGTTTCACTAATTCGTTGATTGATTTCTTGGACGGTAAGTGGGTCTTCTGGAAATTGATGTTCTTGAGATTCAATTTCAATAATAGCATCTTCTTTAGCACAAGATACGATGGTAATGGCTAGTAATAGCACTACCTTTAAGTACATTCTTTTCATTTAATAAGATTTAGATGGTTAATGATTTCCTAAATATATTAAATAATTAGAGTTTTATCGCACTAAATATTACGATATGAATAAAAATAAGTTATGATTTCTGCTGAATTAGCAATTAAGGGTTTCTTCGGATGGAACCCGTAAAATCTTCAAGATCATCTTTCACCTTATTGATCTCCTCTTGAATGTCTTTAGTGACACTTGTATCAATACCTTGCTTTTCGGCACTATTGGTGATTTCAGTTTTAATATCGTTGGTAGCGTCGCGTAACATTCTCATACCTTTACCCATACCTTTAGCAATTTCAGGTATACGTTTGGCACCAAACACCATGACCACCACGAGAAGTATAAACATTACTTCTGTTGTTCCGATAAATAATAATGTTGACTTGTATATCACGTTGCAAATATAATGAGATGTTTTGATATTAATTATACAATTAACACCATTTCTACAAGCTTCTGTTGCTCATGGTATGTGTACAGCAAAAAACATAAAAAAACCGGCTGTAAAAGCCGGTCTTTTTTTTTAATTTAAATGTGAATGATTAACCTTTCACTTTATTTTTGAATTTATCAAATTCACTATCCTCCACTTCTTTTGGCCATGAATTGTTGGTAGTATCAATATCCGCTGTTTCTTGTTTTGGATCGATCGTAATTGAAACGATTTCTTTTTCTGAAGCAATCGCTTTAGTGACCTCGTTATCATTATAACGCCAAATTTGTGCTGGATACGTTTCTGTTTTAGATGTTCCATCTGCGTAAGTATATTCAACAATAATAGGCATAACTAAACCACCTGGTTTTTCAAAAGTAATGTCATAAAAATATTTAGGCTGCTGCATTTTTTGTCGTTCTTCAGCCGTAAAATTATCCAAAAGATAAGCTTTCAAGGTTGGTGAATTATCTTCTGAGGTCCCTTGACGTAATTTTTCGTCAAACTCTTCACTACCTTCTTCTGTTAAGTAAACTAAATCAAGATCATCTAAATTCAAACTTCTACTTTCCGCATAATTTTTGGCGTATTGATTAGGGATTGAAGACACGTAATATTTTTTAACATCTTTAAGACCTATATCTACCCAATCTGTTGTATAAAACCATCCTCTCCAGTACCAATCCAAATCGAATGCGGATGCATCTTCCATCGTACGGAAAAAGTCTTCAGGTGTTGGGTGTTTGAACATCCAGCGTTGTGCATATTCCTTGAAGGCATAATCGAACAATTCACGTCCCATAACCGTTTCTCTCAAAATATTTAAGGCTGTTGCTGGTTTTCCGTAGGCGTTATTACCAAACTGATATACATTCAAACCTTTGGTCATGATAGGCGAAATATAATCTTGATTACCTCCCATATACCTCACAATATTTTTGGCAGGTCCACGACGCGATGGGTAAGTTTCATCTCCTGGAGATAAGGCATCTGGATACCACTCTCCAAAATCTTGCTCTGCAACATATTGCATGAATGTATTTAGTCCTTCGTCCATCCAAGTCCATTGGCGTTCATCACTATTCACAATCATTGGGAAAAAGTTATGCCCAACTTCGTGAATGATCACACTCATCATACCATATTTTGTGCGATCATCATAATTACCATTTTCATCTGGTCTACCATAATTCCAACAAATCATTGGATATTCCATTCCTTGGCGTCTTGCATGTACTGAAATGGCTTTATGATAAGGGTAATCGAAAGTCATTCGAGAGTACGATTTCAATGTACTAGCCACGGCTTTTGTAGACCATTGTTCCCAAAGAGGATTTCCTTCTTTAGAGTATAGAGACACAGCCATAACGTCTTTATCACCAATTTTTACGGCCATCATATCCCATATGTATTTTCTTGAAGTTGCAAAACCAAAATCTCGAACATTTTCTGCGGACAATTTCCAAGTCTTCTTTTTCTTTGAGCGGGATTTTTCTCTTGCCTCAGCTTCTTCTTGTGTCGCTATAACTACCGGTTCTTTATAAGATGTTTTCGCTTTTTCATAACGCTTCATCATATCACTTGAGAACACGTCTTTTCTATTTGTAAGTCGGCCTGTACCGTCCAAGAGATGATCTGCAGGAACCGTTATATTTACTTCAAAATTTCCGAATGGAAGCGCAAATTCGTCACGACCCCAGAATTGAGAGTTTTGCCAACCTTCTACATCATTATAAACAGCCATTCTAGGATAGAATTGCGCGATTACATAGTTTCTATTTCCGTCAGGGAATAACTCATAGCCAGAACGTCCACCATCGGTTACATGATTATTTATCTGATACCACCATTTGATATTGAAAGAAAACTTATCACCAGTCTTCATTGGTTTAGGCAACTCAATACGCATCATGGTTTGGTGTATGGTATGAGGGAGTGCTTTACCATCTGTACTTGTCACTTTTTCAATATTGAATCCACCATCAAAACGCTCTTCCATATAAGAAGACGCAAATCTAGATGCCGATAAAGCTGGTGCCACTCGACTCGTACCAATATCTTGAGATGGCGAGTCCTTTTGACGTACATTCTGATCTAATTGCACCCATAAATAGCTCAACTCGTCAGGAGAATTATTGGTGTAAGTAATGGTTTCATTACCACTTAGTACAGCGGTTTCATCGTTAATTTCAATATCCATTTTGTAATCAGCTTGTTGCTGATAGTACGCAGGACCAGGTGCTCCAGAACCGGTTCGAAACATATTTGGTGTCGAAAACTCATCATACAACTGTTTAAATTTATTCTGATTTGTATGACCAGGTTTACGATCTTGTTCTTGATCCTGTGCCCAAGCATTTAGTGACAAAAAAGCTATGGACAAACACATGTATTTTAGTAATTTCATAGATGTAATTAAAAAGGGTTGAATTATTTAAAGTTTAAGTATTGGTCTTGTTGTTCTCTCGTGAAAATTAAATTCTCGACCGATCCGTTTATTTTAGTTTTTACAATATTCTTCTGGTCTGAAAACCTATCAAAGAGTAATGCGTTTTTAATTTCAATGGTGTTGATAGCGTCAATATTTTCTATTTCCAAATAACAAACGATCAGGTCGTTTTGGTATTCTTTTCCTATAAAATTGAAAGCGGTTTTTTGTGTATTAATCTTGATTTGTAATTTTTGATCTAAATAAGATTTAATGTAGGAATCGACTATAGGTTTTTCATTGATATCAGTCAGTTTGATAGATGAATCATAACGTTCTTGTAAGGTCAATTCTAAATCCGCAATATCAATTCGGGATATCATTTGAACCGCTCGTTTCTCCTTGACATAACTTACCTGTGTCACACTCACATAATATTTGTGGGCAACAGCGGTAAATAAGGGAAATATTAAAGCTAAAATAGTAAGCCTTATGGCATTCATAACAATCATTAAGTTGTAAAAATAGCCATTTTATCAAAAAATAAGGTCTTAAAAAATGTTAATACTTGAATGGATTTAATCCTTAGACTGAGAATTGTCGTCGTCTATCGCTTGTAATTTTGAAACCAAAAACTTATAAACTTCAAAACTATTGTAATCGCTACATAATTCTGTAAACTTTGGGTCTTCAGCTGCGTAATAGAAAAAATCGGCTATCATGGCATCGGTAATCGATTCATCTGCAAACAGTAAGGACTTAAACTCGGAGGTCATCTGGTTCATACAGGTTATTTGAGCTTCCAATTTTACATGGCTTTTAAGTTTCTTTGTACGACCTGAAATCTTATTGAGGATCTTATGAATGTTAATACCAATGAATAAAGGTGCTATCACAATGGATTTTCCTGCGTCTGCTTCATACAAACGACGTTCCTTTTGGGTTTTAGGTTTTCCTGTATAGCCAGGAATTCCAAGGTCATAAAAATTAATATCACGCTGGGCATCACTGTTTTCAACATCTATGAGCAAATTACCAGTCAACACCTTTCCAACAACCACTTCGTCTAGCTCGTTGACCCTATCTTCAAGAACGACATTTAGTGTCTTACTGTCCAGAATTTCTTTAGTGATTTGTATGTGCTGAGGGATGTACTGGACGCTTGAAATTAAGAGGGTATCTTTTACGTTTACCGGAATTTCAAATTGGCCTTGATCATCTGAGACTGTATATTCTTTAGCTGAAATGTTAAGAACATGAATATGCCCAACATCGGCATTGGCTGTAATCTTTCCTTTTAAATTAATCGTTTGTGCAGGAACTGCAAGGACCAAGCAGAAAGCCGCCAACAGAATGAATATGTCTTTATTTTTCTTCAATTTGTAATTTAAATTGGCTCAGTTTTTCTTGTAAAAACATCAACATTTCTAGGTCTGTACCTCGATCACTTACTTGTTTAAATTTGGGGTCATCACTACAAAAGAAGAAAAATTCCTTCCGCATAGATGCACTCAGGGTATCGTCCTCAAAAAGCAATTTTGAAAATTTGGCTTCGGCTTCATTTCTGGCCACTTCCAACGCTTCTCGTTTTATCTGGGCTTTCAAACGCTTATTTCGTCCTGTAATCCAATTAATTAATGGGTTAAGTGGCACAATTCCACCACCACTGTTGGCCTCATATAAGCGTCTCTCACTTTGTGTCATTCTTGGCCCAGTATAACCAGGTATTCCCAAATCATAGAAATTTATGTCGCGCTTAGATTCATTATTTTCAATATCAGTCATCAAATCACCTGTTAACACCTTACCAACAACCACCTCATCCAATTCATTAACACCAGCTTCAAGGTTCACAATTACTTGTTTAGCCTGCATGATTATATCATCTATAACTAGCTGATATCGTTTATACTGCACTCCTGAAACGATGACGGTATCACTTAAGCGAACAGGTATCACAAAATTACCTTCATCATCGCTAACACTAAATTTACTCGCAGAAATATTCAAAACATGAATTCCTGAAACTTCACCATTGGCATAAATCTTACCAGTGATGTCTTGTGTTTGTGCTTCGAGATTCGGCGCACAAAAAAGTAGTATAAAAACAAATAAATGCTTACTCTTTATCACCACCAGATTTTAGGAAAATGAGACTTTTTTGATACAGTAATTCTAAAAACTCTAATTCCCTACCATAATTGAGTAACGTCACGTCAAAATCTTCATCATCTTCCACAAACCTTATAAATTCTTCGACCCGATGCTCTGGTATATTAAAGTTATCGATGATAAATTCTGATCCAAAATAATATTTCACCGAAGTGGTTGGCACTTCCGGCACGCCAGAAGCCTCCTTGTCTTTTATTTTATTTCTGAATAATGGCAACAGTAACTGATCAACGACATTAACAATATTCAATCCGTTTACCATGGTGCGTGCTTGAGAATGAACAACTTCATTTTCTATACTTGAACGATTATCATCACTAAACTCATATTCATCACTTCGCTTAATACCAAAATATAAAGCATCCAATTTTGGATTAAACGTCTGGACTGATGAAACATCTGTTCCCAAATCTCCCGTTAAACCTTTGGTTAATACTAGTATTTCATCGAGCTTATTAATTTCTTCTATTAGAAACACACGCATTCTTTTAGAATCAATTATCGCCTGACTCACTTTTAAATCAAAATTTTGATATTGTAAGGCCCGAAACTCAATAAAATCGTTGAGCGCTAAGGCAATTTTAAATTCGCCTTTTTCGTTAGTGATAACTCCTTTATTAGAAGATGTGTTAAAAACAGTGATGCCTTCAACATCATCGCCTTCCACGATAATCTTACCTTCAACCTCAATACGTTCCAAATTTTGAGCGCCTAAGTAAGTAAAAGAAAATGTCAATAGTAGAAGTAAAATTTTTTTCATAGTTGTTGTTTTAAGTAAAGTAAAGATTTGAAACCTTAAATTATTAATAAAGGCGCACTAAACTTTTGTTAAATTAATCCTTTATCTAAATTTACAACAAATTACATCCAATGAAAAATATACTTATAGCCAGCACTTCAACAATTCATGGTGGAAAGCCATTGGATTATTTAATGACGCCTTTACAAGAATTCTATAAAAATGCCTCAGAAATTCTATTTATTCCGTATGCAAGACCAAGTGGTATAACACATGACACCTACACGGAACGCATTCAACAAGCTTTTGATAAAATTGATAAGAAAGTGAGAGGTATTCATGAATTTGATAATCCAAAAGAAGCCATCAAAAATGCACAAGCTATATTTACTGGTGGTGGTAATACGTTTGTATTGGTAAATCAACTCTACAAACACGATCTCATAGACACCATAAAAACGGTTGTCAATGACGGCACGCCTTATTTAGGTACGAGTGCTGGTAGTAACATTTGCGGACTCACCATAAACACAACGAACGATATGCCAATTGTGTATCCTCCTAGTTTTAAAACCTTTGGTTTTGTCCCATTCAATATTAATCCACATTATTTAGATCCTGATCCCACTAGCAAGCATATGGGTGAAACTCGTGAGACACGAATTAAGGAATTTCATAAATTTAATACGCAACCAGTAGTTGGTCTAAGAGAAGGGAGTTGGCTAGAAGTGAAAGGTCAACAAATTTCTTTAAAAGGAACCTTGGACGCTCGAATTTTTGAATATGACAAAACACCTTATGAAATAAAAACAGGTACGGATTTAAGTCAACTTACATAAAAAAAAGCTTCACTAATTTAAGTGAAGCTTTTAGAGCGAGAGACCGGGTTCGAACCGGCGACATTCAGCTTGGAAGGCTGACGCTCTACCAACTGAGCTACTCTCGCCTTTGCGACGGCAAATATAAAATATCTTTTTATTTAGGCGAATAAGAATTCACAACTTTTTAAAAAAATGATAGCCTAAAATTTCAAATGCTTCATTGTAGTAAAACTTATGCGACGGATAATTGTTGACATAAGTATTTAATTCCGCAGATTCACAACCCTTGACTTTCACATAGTCGTAAATCCATTTTAAAAATTGTTTTCCTAGTCCTTTACCTCTGTAGGCTTCATCAATATACACATGGTCTAACTCAACACTTTTTCCAGCATAATGCCTCGTGCTAAACCACAATCCGGAAACGCCAATCAAATCCAAATCTTCATATATGACAGCACACTCATAATTTTGGGTGACCATCTCTGCAAATCTTTGTTGCAAAACTTCATCAGAAAACCTTTGGCTCGTCAATTTTTGAATCAAAGGTATGACGTCAAAAATTTGAGAATTGTCTATAATCTTAAATTGAAATGGCATGACTAAATTTTTAAGTGAAGATAAATATTTTAGTTAAGTTTGAGTTTCATATCATTTCAGATATTATTGGCACATTTAATGTATTAAATGAATCATGATAAAACGACGTACATTTTTAAAAAACACTTCTTTATTAGGAGCTGGTTTAACTCTATTGCCCTCTCACCTTTTTCAGAGTGAGCAATCTCTTATCTCTTATGAAGACCTTATAGGAAAAGGACATCCAAAACTTTTTGGGGCATCCTATAAATTGCGAAAAGAAGCACATGAAGCTTTTCTAAAACTTTCATCGGCAGCAAGAAATAGTAACATACACATTCAGGTGGTTTCCAGTTACCGAAGTTACGCGCATCAGAATCGTATTTGGGAGCGCAAGTACAAGCAAAATATCAACAGTGGTCTAAATCCAACTGAAAGCATCAAAAAAATTATCGAATATTCCACAATACCTGGAACTTCAAGACATCATTGGGGTACAGATTTAGATATTATCGATGGTAATGTTCCACAACCGGCCAACGTATTACATCCGCGACATTTTAATGATAATGGTTGCTACTCAAAATTGAAAAAATGGATGGATAAACATGCCAATGATTATGGATTTCATTTAGTTTACACCAACCTAACTAATCGTCAAGGATTTAAGTATGAACCTTGGCACTATAGTTATAAACCCTTATCAAAAGCTTATTTAAAAGCCTTTCAGAAACGCGATTTAAAACATATCATAACTTCAGAAGACCTCTTGGGAGGCGATCATTTTTCTGACGAATTCATATCGAATTACTTAAACCAAAATATTTTGGATATAAATCCAGAACTTTTGTAAATTTATATACTAATTATTTCAATCATGAGAGGAAGAAACCTAAAGATTAGACTGCTTATTGGTGTAGCAATAGCACTCTTTTTCGTTGTAAAACGCTGTAGCCAAAGAGAAGAGAACCCATACACGGGTAGAATGCAGACGATATCCATGTCTCCTGATAAGGAAATACAAATTGGTTTGGCAAGTGCGCCACAAATGGCACAACAACATGGTGGACTTCATCCAAATAACCAATACCAAGCCATGGTTGATAATGTTGGCAATAAACTAGTTAATAGTAGTATTGCCAATGAAACCCCTTATAAATATGAATTTCATTTACTCGCAGATCCAAATACAATCAATGCATTTGCACTTCCAGGCGGACAAGTATTTATCACCTATGCGTTATTTGCTAAACTAGAAAATGAAGATCAACTAGCGGGTGTTCTCGGACATGAAATAGGCCATGTTCTAGGAAGACATAGTGCTGAACGTATAGCGGAAAGCGAATATTGGCAAGGATTAGCTACAGCAGGTTCTGTAGGTGGTGATATTGGCGGATTAGTAAGTGGTATTGGGCAGCAAACACTATTAACAAATGGAAGAGATGACGAATTAGAGAGTGATGACCTAGGTGTTAGGTTTATGATGAGAGCCGGTTATGATCCAAATGAAATGATTGGTGTTATGGAAATTCTAAAAGCTGCTACTGGACCTAACCGAGTGCCAGAATTCCAAAGTACGCATCCTGATCCTGATAATAGAATAGAGAAAATTCAAGAGTCTATTGAAAAATACAAAAATGCACTTTAAAAACTTAAAGTGCATTTTAACTAACTAACTCAAATAATTGCTTCATTCTACTGAAACATGTTTTTAAGACTCTAAACCTTTGATATATGCCAATGTATCTTTTGCATTAGAGAGTTCAGCATATTTTTCTGCTGTCATCCCTTTTGAAGATTTCAGATCTAACTTAGCGCCCTTTTCAACAAGTAGCTTAAGAATGTCTAACCTGTTGTATTTGGCGGCATACATCGCTGGAGTCAATCCATTAGATTTTTTGTTGATGTTCTGTCCTAAGTCGATAAGCTTTTTAACCGTTTCAATATCTCCTTTTACAATAGAGATACAAAAAGGATCTACCACTCTTTTGGTCAAAGTTTCGTGAGATTCCAGATTAACTGGAGTTACAATGTTGTTGGTAGCATTCAAGGTTGTAAAAGAGAACCCTAATGCCAATGCGATAATTACTGCTGATTTTTTCATGATGAAAGATTTTAATTAAATTGATTTATGTTTTTTGATTATACTAAAGAGACGATATATTTTCAATAGTGTTACACAAAAAAATGTTTAATAACATTTATTTAACTCTTTGTAAACAAATCTGTTAATGCTATCATAATTTAAAATCATGACTTCAACATAAGGAAAAGATCAAATAATTAATTGATAACTAACGAGATTTTCCAATGTGATTAATAGAATAACAACATGAAACATTTATCTTTGAAACTCTAATATTTCAACTATGGACAAAAAAGTAATTTTAATGATTTTGGATGGTTGGGGCTTGTCTCCAGACCCGAAAGTTTCTGCAATAGATAATGCCAAAACTTATTATATAGATTCACTTTATCACAATTACTCAAACGCAACTTTGAGAACAGACGGCTTGCACGTTGGTCTACCCGAAGGACAAATGGGAAATAGTGAAGTTGGACATATGAATTTAGGAGCAGGACGAATTGTATACCAAGATCTTGTAAAAATTAATCTAGCCGTTAAAAACAACACCTTGAAAGATGAAAAAACTTTGGTTGATGCCTTTGATTATGCAAAAAGCAATAATAAACCGATACATTTTCTAGGTTTGGTTAGTGATGGTGGTGTTCATTCCCATATTGACCATTTGTTCGGCCTAATTGACGCGGCAAATGCGTATGGTGTTCAAAACTCTTTCGTACATGCCTTTACCGATGGAAGAGATGTAGATCCAAAATCTGGTTTTGGATTTATCACATCCTTGGAAAACCATATTAAAAATTCCCGTACAGAGTTAGCGTCTATCACTGGACGCTATTATGCAATGGATAGAGATAAACGTTGGGAGCGTATTAAACTCGCCTATGATGCCATGGTTCATGGAAAGGGGCATTTTGCGACATCAGCGACGGAAGCCATTGAGGAAAGTTATAATGAAAACATTACGGATGAGTTCATAAAACCAATTGTGATGGTTGATCAAAACGACCAACCCATTACTAAAATTAAGGATGGCGACGTGGTAGTCTTCTTCAATTTTAGAACAGATCGTGGACGTGAATTAACGGAAGCATTATCTCAAAAAGATTTCCATGAGCAGAATATGCACAAATTAGACCTGCACTACGTAACGCTTACAAACTACGATGAATCGTACTCAGGAATAAATGTGGTTTTTAATAAGGATAACTTGACTGACACATTAGGAGCAGTTCTAGAAAAACATCATAAAAAACAAATAAGAATTGCCGAGACGGAAAAATATCCGCATGTCACCTTTTTCTTTTCTGGAGGCCAAGAAACACCTTTTGAAGGTGAGACTAGAATTTTAAGAAACTCACCAAAAGTAGCTACCTATGATTTGAAACCTGAAATGAGCGCTTTTGAACTGAAAGATGCCTTAATACCTGAACTCAAAAAAGAAGAGGTTGATTTCGTATGTTTGAACTTTGCGAATGGTGATATGGTAGGACACACTGGTGATATGGCGGCAGCGATAAAAGCCTGTGAAGCCGTAGACACTTGTGTGAAAGAAGTTATAGAAGCAGCATTAGATCATAACTATACGACCATTTTAATAGCAGATCATGGCAATTGTGAAACCATGATTAATCCAGATGGCACACCAAATACAGCTCATACTACCAACCCTGTTCCGGTAATCCTTATTGACAATGAAAAGCCAGTCATTAAAGATGGTATTTTAGGTGATATTGCACCAACTATTTTGAAGCTCATGGGTATTGAACAACCTGAGGCGATGACACAACATTCATTAGTATGATAATTTCTGTAAATTTGTGTTTCATAAAAATTAGCTCATGAATTTTCAAGATAAACTAGTTGTAGCTGTAGATTTTGATGGCACCATCGTAGAAGATGCATACCCGAAAATTGGGAAACCTCGAATCTTCGCCTTCGAGACGATGAAGCGACTCCAAAAAGATGGACACCGACTCATTCTATGGACCTATCGAAGTGGTTCCAAATTAGATGAAGCCGTAGCATTTTGTAAAGATCACGGTATCACATTTTACGCAGTGAATCAAAGTTTTCCTGAAGAAAAATATGACGACTCTGTTAGCAGAAAAATTTATGCAGACATTTACATTGACGATAGAAATATCGGTGGTGTACTTGGATGGGGAGAGGTGTATCAATTAATTACTAATGAGATTCCAGATATTAAAACCAAGAAAAAAGGCTTCTTCTCTTTTCTCAAACGTTAAACGATACCAGCAATTAAATTAAAGTAGGTTCTATCAATAGACGCTCTGTGGTCTGGATGAGCAATTTCAACCAAGGCTTTGACCCGCTCTTTTATAGTCTTTCCATATAAATTAGCAACGCCGTATTCCGTAACAACATAATGTACATGAGACCGGGTTGTTACTACTCCTGCTCCGGGCTTTAAAGACGGAACGATTCTACTTATTCCTTTCTTAGTCGTCGAAGGTAGAGCTATTATCGCTTTACCACCTTCACTCAATGAAGCACCTCTTATAAAATCCATTTGACCACCAACACCTGAATACATATGAGGTCCAATTGAGTCCGCGCAAACCTGTCCTGTAACATCCACCTCTATCGCTGAATTGATCGCAACCATTTTGGGATTCTGTTTAATGATGGATACATCATTCGTATAGTTGGAAGCTCTCATCTCAATGAAGGGATTATCATCAACGTAATCATATAACCGTTTAGAGCCCATTAAAAAAGTGGTTAAGGCTCTTCCTCTATCAATTCCTTTGTAGTTGCCATTGATCACATCTTTTAAAATCAAATCGATTACACCATCGGAGAACATTTCTGTATGTAATCCTAAATCTTTATGATTTGTTAATCTTGCCAATACCGCATTCGGAATATTTCCAATACCCATTTGCAATGTACTGCGATCTTCAATTAAGTTAGCCACAAATCCGCCAATTTTGTCCTCAATATCTGTTGGCGTGGTGACCGGATGCGTTGGTAATGGCTCATTAAACTCCACAAAATAGTCAATTTCCGAAACGTGAATAATCCCTGCGCCATGAGTTCTTGGCATTTCGTTGTTTATTTGCGCAATCACATAAGTAGCATTATCTATAGCGGCTAATGTTGCTTCAACCGAAACCCCTAAAGAGCAATAGCCGTGTTTGTCTGGTATGGACACTTGTATGAGTGCCACATCTAAATCAATGATTCGTCTTTTAAACAAAAGCGGCAATTCACTTAAAAAAACTGGCGTATACGAGCCATTTCCCGCTTTTAAAGTATGTCTCACATTCTTACCAATAAAGAAAGAATTGACATGAAAACTTTCAGTGAGTTCAGGGTTGGCATAAGGCGCTGGGCCTTCTGTATGCAAATGACAAATTTCTACATTTCTCAATTCCTCGTGCCTTGCGGTCATCGCTTTAATTAGGGCTTGCGGAGCAGCCGCAGCCGCTTGAATATAAACTCTATTATTTGAGGTAATAACTTTCACCGCTTCCTCTGCAGATACCGACTTATACATAACTATTGACTTTAGTTGCTATTACAAAATTAGGACAGAAGTTAAACATAAAAACTGCCAATTATCATATTTCTGTAAAAAAGAAAAACATTTTTAATTTTAAGTATCTTTGCACATATTTTTCAAACGATGATTATAGTAAAAACAAAAGAAGAGATTGAATTAATGCGTCAGAGTGCGTTGGTAGTATCTAAAACTTTAGGAATGCTTGCTAAGGAAGTCAAAGCAGGCGTAACCACCATGCAACTGGATAAATTAGCTGAGGATTTCATTCGAGAACAAGGTGCCTTACCTGGGTTTTTAGGCTTATATGATTGTCCTTCAACACTTTTATGTAGTGTCAATGAAGCAGTAGTACATGGCTTACCAACCAATACACCGTTAAAGGAAGGTGATATCGTCTCTATAGATTGTGGAGCCCTTATGAATGGATTTTATGGTGATCATGCGTATACATTTGAAATCGGTGAAGTAACACCTGAGACTAAAAAGCTGGTAGAAGTGACTAAAGAGTCGTTGTATGTTGGTATCCGCGAATTTAAAAAAGGAAATCGCGTTGGAGACGTTGGTTACGCTATACAAAACCACTGTGAATCGCATGGATATGGTGTTGTAAGAGAACTCGTGGGTCATGGTTTAGGTCGTAAAATGCATGAAGATCCTGAAATGCCAAATTATGGTCGTAGAGGTCGCGGTAAAAAATTTATTGAAGGAATGGTGGTTGCCATTGAGCCTATGATTAATGGAGGAACGCATCGTGTAAAGCAATTGAAAGACGGTTGGACCATAGTCACTCAAGACGGAAAGCCAAGCGTACATTTTGAACATGACGTAGCGCTTGTAGATGGCAAACCAGAAATCCTTTCAACATTTGCTTACGTACATGAAGCATTAGGTATTTCATCCAATGAAGAAGATGAATTTAGAAAAGAAGCCTTTGTACTTTAATTTCAAATTATGTCTATAAAACAGCTTGAAGTCGCTTTATTACCTTTAAGGGAGCAACTCAACAATCATAAAATTTACGGCACATTATCTACTTTGGAAGATATTAAAATCTTTATGGAGCAGCACGTATTTGCCGTTTGGGACTTTATGTCATTGCTTAAAGCCCTTCAGAATCAATTAACCACTACTAAGGTCCCATGGACACCAGTAGAACATGCATCTACAGCACGATTTATCAATGAGATTGTGCTAGGTGAAGAAAGCGATATCAATGAATTAGGTGAACCTAAAAGCCATTTTGAAATGTACCTCGATGCCATGCATCAAATTGGTGCCCATACAGAAACTATTAGCTCGTTTATTGCTGAAATCACAAAAGGCGTTTCGATTGAACAGGCCGCTAACCATTTAGACTTACCTTTAGAAACGAAAAGATTCATACAGTTTACATTTGATATCATCGCTACAAATGAAACTCACAAAATCGCTGCTGCATTTACTTTTGGTAGAGAGGACGTGATTCCAGACATGTTTTTACAGATTATTAATCAATCTGAAACCAAAGATCAATCTTATAATAAACTCACTTACTATTTGAATAGACATATTGAGTTAGATGGTGATGAACACGGTCCTTTATCATTAAAGATGATTGAAGAATTATGTGGTCGTGATTCCAAAAAATGGGATGATGTCTTACAAGTAGCCAAGGCGGCACTTTCGTATCGTATCGAACTATGGAATGGTATTTCAAACCTTATTTCAAGTGATATGTCCATAGAAGTTGAAAACCATTGAAATCGCTATTTAAACTCATATTAAACACCATCCCAAGACCTTTATTAATTAGGTTAAGTTATGTCGCTCGTCCCATTTTGGCGTTGTTATTAAAGGGCAATACTTACATAGACCCAATTGATGGTAGGTGTTTTAGATCCTTTCTGCCTTACGGCTACGGCAATCAACGTCATAATGTACTATCGCCATCAACATTGTCTTTAGAAAGGCATCGCCTATTATGGCTCTACTTAAAAAGTGATACCGATTTTTTTTCTGCGGAAAAGAAAGTACTGCATTTTGCACCAGAGCAATGCTTTTTAAAACGATTCAGGAACCTTAAGAACTTGAATTACACTACTACGGACTTGCTATCACCGATTGCCGACGTCAAAGCGGATATTTGTAACCTTCCGTTTGAAGATAATAGCTATGATGTTATTTTATGTAATCATGTATTAGAGCATATTCCTGATGACACCAAAGCAATGCAAGAATTGTATCGCGTTATGAAACCTGGTGGCTACGGTATCTTTCAAATACCTCAGGACTTGTCAAGGGACGTGACCTTTGAAGATGATACTATCACAGACAAAGCGGAACGTGCCAAAATCTTCGGACAATATGACCATGTTCGTGTGTATGGTCGTGATTATTTTGACAAACTGCGCAGCGTTGGTTTTAAAGTCGAAGAAGTCGATTATACGGCTCAACTTTCCGCAGAAGACATTGAAAAATATTGTTTAGCTAAAGGCGAAATTATTCCTGTTGCATACAAGCCTAATCTTTAGGAAAGTTATTAATACTTAATGTTTCCAACGCCTTGTCATCATTCTCATAAATAAAGAACACTTTAATATCAGGATGCGTTTCCAAAAAGGATGAGACCTTTTCAATTCCCATCGCTTGAAAAGCTGTGGCATAAGCATCTGCGGTCATACAATCTTCGGCAATGACAGAGACACTTAAAACATTTGTTTTTGTTGGGTAACCTGTTTCTGTATTAATAATATGAGCATAACGATTACCTTGATCATCAACCTTGAATTTTCTATAAGTACCAGAGGTTGCCATGGCTTCATCCTTCAAACTGATAGCTTTGTAAACGGATTGCTCACCATCAAATCGCGGCTCATCCAAACCGACTTTCCATGGACTACCCTTTTCTAGATTTTGACCTTTCACACGAATCTCTCCACCAATTTCAACCAAATAATTTTGAATGCCTTGACTTTCCAAAAATGTACCAATGACGTCCACTCCATAACCCTTAGCTATGGCATTAAAATCTAAAAAAGCACCTTGCATTTTCAACACCTTATCATCCACACGATTCACTTTATCAAATCCAACATATTGCATCATACTGTCAATTTTCATGCTATCCAATTCTACAATTTTTCCTTTAGGACCAAAATCCCAAGCGTTGACTACAATTCCTATCGTGGGATCGAAAGCACCATTTGTCGCTTTATGGATACGTTTTGAAGCGTCCAAGACAATTTTGAAATGTTCATCAATTGCTATTGGTTCATTCCTATTTATTTTAGAAATATCAGAATTAGGTATATAGGTAGACAAAGATTGGTTCACCGTTTCAAACAGACTATCAATTTGCTCTGTGTAGTCCATTTCTCCATCATAAATGATGGTATACGATGTGCCAAACACTGGACCTGATAATTTGGTATTTTCTAGATCACTTTCACAAGAAAAGACCATCACGAGCAAGACAAAAAACGTAAGATATTTCATTTAGTTTAAATTGGTTTCTATAACTTGAATACCATTGTACTCAATCAGGTATTCCTCATTGAGATAAATGGGTAGATGCTCACCTTCAGGATTTCCGAGACCAACACCAGCATATAGCACTTTAGCATCTTTTTCTGAAGCATGCTTCTTAAAAGTTTCCATCCAAATGACGTCATAATTATTTGGATTTTCTGGGAGAATAACAGCTCTTACGATAACAAAGAAGTACTGGCTGTTTTTATCAATACAGACAAATTGTGGATGTCTTTTAAGCTGACTATTTATCGCTACAAACTCAAAGCCTCTTTGTTCAAGATCTTTTCCTACATGGTTCATTGCAAGGTTGTGCAATTCTTGTTTTGATAATGCTTTGCCCATGGCACAAAGATACAAACTTGCTATTTAAACCTTACAAACTTAGCATCATAAAACGTGTAATTTGATACAGGAACTACAGCACCCTTTTCCAATTGGTACCATGGCGATATCTGAGCATCCTCAAGATTTTTCACTAGGTGAACACTTTGTGCAGGTGTGTTACCCTGAAACAACAAGAATAGTTTCTCTCCCTCAGCATTGACTACCTCATCGCCTATCATCACGATATGACCAGGAGAGCCACCTTTGATAAGCATGTCACCAATTTTTAAATCTCTGGCGTTTTCAATAGCTGGCAACTCATTAAAAAGTGACAATGTTCCTGAATACATATAAATCAAATTGAGATACTTATAAAAATTTTCCTTGCTGTGATTGGCTGCTGCCGATTTTATAAAGGTCACTTTATTACCATTAATTTGTGGTCTGTAGCCTTCAGCATATTTTATCCAAGAAAAGTAATGACCAGAAGTGAAATTAAATCCTATCTCGTCCTTACGATTGTTGTCCCATAGGTATTCACTTCTAATTCTTATGAGTGCATCTGCACATTGTTGCAAACCGTTTTTCGGAACAGGCACCTCTAAGACACCAATATGTCCTCGTTGCCAAAAATAAGGGGAATCATCATAATTTATAATTTGTGTTCCGTAAGGTTTTAATTTATAATTCCGAAGGTATTCCTCAAAACTTCCTTTAGCATAAACAGCACGTTGGTAACCTAAAGGTGCATTTACTCTAGATTTAATGGTAGTACTATCTTTGTTGATTAACTGAATCGGTTCAGCTTTCGCCGCAACCAACTCTACCACTTGTTTAACAGGTTTGAATTGATAGGCAACCACAAACAAAGCACACAAAATTAAAATACTAAGTAGAAGTTTTTTCATATCAATTGTAACGTTCATTACTTCTATTTTGTTATGTTAGCTATAAATAAATTGTAAATTTATCGTATGAATTTTAATCATTACTATCGCTTGAACAGCAGCAAATTTTGCGGATGTTTCGGTCTATTTTTGTTGCTGTTGAATTGTAACAATAAGCCCAATTTACCAGACCCATTAGAAGCCGGGTGGCAGGGGAAGCCAGTTGCTGAAGTGCTTGAAGAAAATGATGAGATACGAGTATTGCGATGTACCTTTCCTCCAGGTATAGGTCACGAAAAACATTATCACGATCCGCATGTCGGCTATACTGTTACAGGTAGTACTTTTAGAATAACAGACTCCACGGGAACGCGAGAAGTTGACGTTCCAAGTGGGTATACTTTTAGCAAAGAAGCACTGTCCATACACGAAGTTCTCAATATTGGTGATAAGACCGCTGTGTTTATCATTATAGAATATAAGTAGCCACATCTTCTTAAACTTTTTGTAGCGATTTACAATTCCGAAGATTTTTGTATCTTTTAATGTCGAAAAAAACCATCAGATATATCCACATGAAAACATCCTATCGTTTAGAACAAGCCATTCAAAAGCTCTATCATGCGTTTCATAATGATGAGTTACACCCAGAGTGCTGTAAGAGTTGTGCTGTTGGGAATATTTTGGATCGTACCGATGCCTGGAAACACCTGTCAGACGAACACGGTACTTTGAACCTGAATTATATTGGAAAAGTACATCAAAGTTTAGGACGACGTTTTAATGGTTATTCACCATACGAGTTACTTCAAATAGAAGCAACGTTCTTAAAAGCTTGTCGTTACCAATTACCCTTTCATAGATCTCATAAACGACCCAATAATCCAAAAGACAAAGACTTACTTTTTGAAGGACTTGCAGCCGTGATTACACTGTTATGCGAACTAGATCAGGTTCCAAATGTTATGGATTACACCAAATTATTCGAATTTGAAAACGATCGTCCTAAATACGAACTCAGCTATTGAGATTTTAATTTAGTCCAAAAAAAAAGCCAACTCATTAACGAGTTGGCTTTTATATTTAAGTTAACTATTGAACTAGCCTCCAAAATCATCAAATCGGATGTGTTCATCAGGAATACCGAAATCCTCACCCATTTTCTGAACAGCTTGGTTCATTAGTGGTGGTCCACAGAAATATAATTCAATATCCTCTGGAGCATCGTGATGATTCAGGTAGTTATCAATCACACAATTGTGAATAAATCCGACGAAACCATCACCTGATTCGTCATTAATATCTTTTTTAACTTTCCAGTTATCTTCTTCCAGTGGCTCAGATAAAGCCATAAAGAATCTAAAATTAGGGAAGTCTTTTTCTAAAGCTCTAAAATGATCTATGTAAAATAACTCACGCTTAGAACGTCCTCCATACCAATAGGTAACTTTTCTTCCTGTTTTTAGGGTTTTGAAAAGGTGGTATAAATGTGATCGCATTGGCGCCATTCCAGCACCACCACCAACATATAACATTTCACTTTCAGATTCATTGATAAAGAATTCACCGTAAGGGCCTGAAATCACTACTTTATCTCCAGGTTTTTGAGCGAAGATATACGATGACGCAATCCCAGGGTTGACATCCATCCATGCATTCTTATTACGATCCCATGGTGGTGTTGCAATACGAACATTCAACATGATCTCACGTCCTTCAGCTGGATAAGAAGCCATGGAATAGGCTCTTTCTACCGTTTCGTCATTTTTCATAACGAGAGGCCAAAGACCAAATTTATCCCATTCTGCTTGAAATTTATCAGGTGTTTCATGCTCTTCTGGGTGTGCAGTAATATCAATATCTGAATACTTTATTTCGCATGGTGGTATCTCAATTTGAATGTAGCCACCAGCCTTGTAATTCATATCTTCAGGAATTTCAACAACAAATTCCTTGATAAAAGAGGCTACATTATAATTTCTTACAACGGTTGCTTCCCATTTTTTGATACCGAAAACCTCTTCAGGAATCGTAATTTCCATGTCTTGCTTCACTTTTACTTGACATGATAAACGCGCTCCATTTTGTAATTCTTTTCTACTAAAGTGAGGTGTTTCTGTAGGCAAGGCTTCACCACCACCAGATAGGACGTGGCATTCACATTGAATACAAGTTCCACCACCACCACAAGCAGATGGTAAGAATATTTTTTCACCACCTAATGTAGACAATAAAGTCCCTCCAGAGGCGACTTCTATTTCTTTTTCACCATTAATTTTAATGGTCACTGGACCAGATGGTGATAATTTTTGTTTTACAAATAATAACAACAATACCAATATGAGCGTTACCACTAAAAACGCTACTACTGTTGCTAAAACCGTTCCTCCTGTTCCTGCTGCTAAAATAATCATACTACTCTTCTATTTTAGTGTTGTTATTAAGATTCCCTTCAGCCACCAACGTTTTATCCGTTGACTCTTTCTTATCTACTTCAGACTCCATCTGAGCCGTTTTCGTTTCCTTTTCTTCGTCATCACCACCAGTTAACATACCACCAAAACTCATAAATCCGATAGCCATTAAACCCGTTATGATAAATGTGATACCTAAGCCTCTTAATGCAGGTGGTACACTTGAATATCTTATCTTTTCGCGAATAGCTGCAATGGCTAATATGGCTAAAAACCAACCGATTCCTGATCCAACACCATAGGTAGTTGCTAAACCTAAGGTCGCAATTTCACGAGATTGCATAAATAAAGACCCACCTAAGATGGCACAGTTCACAGCGATTAACGGTAAGAAAATCCCCAACGAATTATACAAGGACGGTGAAAATTTCTCTACGACTATTTCTACCAGTTGTACCATAGTGGCAATCGTGGCGATAAACATGATGAATGATAAAAAGCTTAAATCGTAATCGGCATATTCAGCACCCAACCAAGATAATGCTCCAGGTTGCAAAATGTACTGATCCAACAACCAGTTGAGTGGTACTGTGATGGCCAAAACGAAGATAACGGCTGCACCTAATCCCACAGCTGTTGATACTTTCTTAGAAACTGCAAGGTACGAACACATTCCTAGGAAGGTGGCGAATACCATGTTATCTATAAATATTGATTTGAAAAATAATTCTATATGTTCCATATTCTGAGCGTTTAAATCCTATGCTAGGATTAACTTTTAATCTTCTACTAAATCTTTATTTCTTGAACGTTGTACCCAAATAATGATACCTACGACAATCAAAGCCATCGGTGATAATAGCATAAAACCATTATTTTCATAGCCAATACTATACAATCCTGTTTTTTCAATTGGATCCCCTAATACAGGAATTCCTAATAAGGTTCCGGAGCCGAAAAGCTCTCTAAAAAACCCAACAATGATTAGAATAACGGCATATCCTAAAGCATTTCCGATACCATCTAAAAATGAACGCCAAGGTCCATTTCCTAGTGCGAAAGCTTCAAAACGTCCCATGATGATACAGTTCGTGATAATAAGTCCGACGAAAACCGACAGGGTCTTACTAAGTTCATAGGCAAAAGCTTTTAACACCAAATCGACTATAATTACTAAGGTCGCTACAACGATTAATTGTACGATAATTCTAATTTTTGACGGAATGATATTACGCATTAAAGAGATAACAACGTTTCCAACACCCAATACAAATAATACTGAAATTGACATCACGATAGATGCTTCTAGCTCTGCTGTAATTGCTAAGGCAGAACAGATACCCAAAACCTGAATTGTAATTGGGTTATTATCTGCTAAAGGGTCTTTTATTAGAGCTGCGTCTTTTTTTGAAAGTAGTCCCATATTAGTTAGATTGTTTTTTTAGATTATCAAAATAGGGCTTGTAGAGTTTTAAATCACTTTTTATCATGGCTGTAACTCCATCGCCAGTAATTGTAGCACCTGCTATAGCGTCTACTTCATTGTCTGTTTTATCTTCATTCTTCGGATCTGCATTTCCTTTGGCAACTGTAATACCTTTAAAAGCACCGTTTTCAGTAAGTAAATGTTCGCCGTAGAAGTCATCCATAAAATAGCGTTGTTTGATATTTGCACCCAACCCAGGTGTTTCACCTTTATGGTCGAAGTAAGCACCTTGAACGACCATATCCTTATCAATAGCTATGTAACCCCAAATGGCATCCCAAAGTCCTTTACCGTAAATAGGCGCAACATAAACGGTTTTACCATCCTTTTCGCCAACAAATAATGGTAGCTTGCGAGCATTACCATTTTTGGCATTACTTTTTTGTTTTTTGATATCAATCAAGTAAGGTTCTTGACCATTGTTGGCATCCATATATTCTTGTCTGGTCATTTCATTAATGATTTGACCGTCTTTAGATTCCAATACTAATTGCTCTTTAATGTTTTGGGTAAACAATTCAGGTGCCTCTTCCGTAGACACAAAAACGGCACTAGTTTCTTCATTGTTATTGATACCCATCGCATAGAGAATATTCTGTTGTTTCTCTAAACGCTGATTTTCAGAAATTGTAGGTTTTAATGATGACGCTAAATACGCTAACAACGCACCTACAACAAACACCATAACTATGGCGAATATAATGGTATACGAATTTTTATCTGTTCTTTTTTCCATCGCTTAAGCAGTTTTTACTTTTAGACGTTTCATACGACGTTTGACATTACCTTGAACCACATAGTGATCAATGGTTGGTGCAAAAACGTTCATTAACAAAATAGCTAAGAACACACCTTCTGGATAGGCTGGATTAAATACTCGAATCATGATAGATATAAAACCGATCAAAAATCCGTAAATCCATTTTCCTTTATTAGTTTGCGAGGCAGTTACAGGGTCTGTAGCCATGTATACCGCACCAAATAAAATACTACCAATGATTAAATGTTGCCAGAACGGGACGTTCATTAATCCGTAGAATTTACTTGACTCACCAATCCATTCAGCTGAAACAACACCATTGAATATTAATCCCATTGTCAATGCTCCAATAAGCGTTGAAAGGATGATTCTCCAGCTTCCTATTTTTGTAAATATTAAGAACAAAGCACCGATGATAATCAAGAACTTTGATGTTTCACCAACCGATCCAGGAATTAATCCCCAGAACATATCCCAAACACTGTAATCCACAGCGTTATTTTGGGCAAGACTTCCTAAGATGGTCTCACCAGAAATCGCATCCAAATTGTCTGCTCCTGCAGCAATCATTTGATCGCGTTCTACCGCACCATGTACCCAAACTTTATCACCAGACATCCATGTTGGATAGGCGAAGAATAGAAAGGCTCTAATGGTTAGTGCTGGATTTAAAATATTCATTCCTGTTCCACCAAACACTTCCTTTCCTATAACCACACCGAAAACGACTGCAACGGCAAGCATCCATAACGGAATATCAACTGGTACAATTAGCGGCACAAGCATTCCCGTTACCAAATAGCCTTCTTCAACTTCGTGTCCTTTGATTACTGCGAATAAAAATTCAACGGCCAATCCAACACCATAAGACACCACAACAAGCGGTAACACTTGAGTTAAACCAACAATTAAATTATCTATTGTCCAGAATGTTGCACCTAAAAAGCCATTGGAAGCCTCAATCTCTCCTAGTGCTAAATAATGCTGATAACCAGCATTATACATGCCAAAAATTAAACAAGGTATAAGCGCCATGATTACCGTATTCATCGTACGTTTTAAATCATCAGCTGCTTTTATATGAGTGCCATTATGCGTGGTCTCATTTGGTAAATATAAAAAGGTGTGCAGTGCGTTAAACGCGGGAGCCATTTTGGTTCCTTTATATTTTTCCTTTAAGTTATGTAAGTTACTTTTTAAACCCATTATCCTATTTCTTTAAGCATTAAGTCTAAACCTTTTCTGATTATATCTTGATGTGGTTGTTTAGACACACATATGAATTCTGTCAATGCGAAATCCTCAGGAGCTACTTCGTACATTCCTAAAGCTTCCATTTCATCTAAATCTTCATATTTACAAGCCTTAAGGATTTGCATTGGATAAATATCTAATGGAAACACTTCCTCGTACGAACCTGTAACAACAAAGGCACGATGCTCGCCATTTGTATTCGTATTTAAATCGTATTTTTTCTTCGGACTCAACCAAGAGAAAGTCAACGCTCTTGACGTTGAAATTTTATCAAAAACAGGTTTGTTCCATCCGAAAAATTCATAATCGTCACCCTCAGGAATTACTGTGATTAGATTATCGTAATATCCTAAACTTCCGTCAGGTTTCACTTGTTTACCAGACAAGACGTTTCCAGAAATAATGCGATCATTTCCATCTTTATCTACGCCATTATCATAAACCATCGTTGCTACTTCACTTCCAATCTTGGTTTTGAAATATCTTGGTTTCTTGACCGATGAACCCGCTAATGCGACGATACGTTCAGCATTGAATTTACCTGTAAGTAATAATTCTCCAACGATCACAAGATCTTGTGCGTTTACAGTCCAAACGGTTTCTCCTTTATTGACAGGATCAATTTTATTGATTTGCGTCCCTACATTTCCAGATGGATGTGGTCCTGAAACACTGTGAATAACAGCATCATTCATTCCTGATAAAGGTGAGCTATTAGATCCAATTCCAATATGAACACTACCCTCTGTTAATTTGGACAATGCAGTAATAGCGGTTTGCAATTCTGCCTCTTTACCTTGAAGAACAAAATCTAAATCGGCCGCCAAAGGAGCGGTAGCGTAACCAGAAATAAAAATAGCTTTTGGCGATTTATTTGGATTAGCTATCACATCATAAGGTCTTTGCTTTATAAATGGCCAACATCCAGATGCCAATAAGTGTGATTTTATTTTTTCAGCATCTGAAGTCAAATCAAATTTTCCAAAGTCTTTAAAGGATGACTCCTTATCCGCTTGGATCTTGATGGCATCGATACGCCTTTTAGGACCTCTTTGCACTTCTACAACCGTTCCAGAAACAGGAGAAACAAACTTAACGTCCTCGTGTGATTTATCATAAAAGATCACATCACCTACTTTTAAAGTGGCACCTTCTTTTGCAATAAGTTTTGGAACAACGCTGTGAAAATCCTCAGGTCTGATCGTGCAGAAATTACTTATAATGGCTTGTTCTACTGTTTTTTCAGCTTCACCAACAAGTTTAATATCCAGACCTTTTTTAATTTTAATGTCTTTTGACATACGCTTTATATTGAAATTAGTTGTCTAAAAATCCGTGCAAATTTACGAATTTACTGTGTAATAAAATAGTCTGACATTTTAAGTTTATTATTTTTATTCATTCTAAATAATATGACTACACAAAGGCACAGATTTTGTTTATCTTTACCTATCAAACTGAATTTAATGATTAAAAAGGCCTGTTTTTTACTTTTAACGCTGCTTTTTGTAGCACAAGGATTTTCTCAAACATCGGAAATTCATCCTCCTGATTATATTAAAACCATAACTTTTAGAAGCCGTACGTCTTCCCAAGGTCAACTTCCTATCATTCGTTTAGGTGAGGCCTTTCATTTAGAATTTGATGTCCTCACTACTAATGAACCCGACTTCTACTACACTATTGAACATTACAATTTTGATTGGACCAGATCCAACCTTGTGAAAATGGAATACATGGATGGCTTTGATAATTACCGTATTATTAATTACAGAAATTCCTTTAATGCCTATCAATTATACTCCCATTACGATTTACAAATCCCAAATCAACAAACGCGTGCTCTTACCAAATCGGGCAATTACATCATCTCTATATATGATGAAAATCAAGAAGTCGTTTTTACTAGAAAATTCATGATATACAAAGAACGCTTAGGTGTTGGTGTTGCTATCAAACGGATGCGCGATGTTAAATTTATAGAAAGCAAACAAAGTGTTGACATTACTATCAATTCGGGCGGCATGAATCTTAACAATCCTAAACGTACGGTCAATACCCTTATCATACAAAACAACAACCTCAATACAGCCATTACTGGTGTCAAGCCGCAATATACAATAGGCAATGAACTCATTTATAAATATACCAACGAAACCGCTTTTTGGGCCAGTAATGAATATCGGTTTTTTGAAACTAAAAATGTGAGAGGCGCCAATGTAGGTGTTCAATTTATAGATTTACAGGATATTTATCACAGTTATTTATTTGCTGATGCACCACGCGCAAATCAGCCATACACCTACAATCCAGACATAAACGGTAACTTCCTCGTGACCGCCATTGACACGGACGACACTGATATTGAAGCAGATTATACTTATGTTCATTTTTCGCTTAATTATCCCAAACTCACTGATGGTAGCGACATCTATGTCTACGGAAACTTTAATAATTACGCTTTAACCAGTAATAATAAGCTCACCTTTAATAGCGAAAGCGGTCGTTATGAAGTTGCTATAAAGTTAAAGCAAGGTTTTTACAATTATAAATATGTGGTTGTAGATAAAAATGGTAAGCTCAATGAAGGTTTAATAAGTGGTAATTTTTGGCAAACGGAAAACAATTATAAAGTGTTAGTTTACTACAGGGATTTGGGTGCGAGATTTGATGAACTCATCGGATTTGGCGAAGCGACCTCTGTCAACATCTCGAATTAAGTCGATTCTATTCAATCGGTTCCGGCACAGTATCGTAGGATAGGCTCACCTTTTGGAATGCTTCTGTTTTTTCATCAAAATACACACAATTGTCAATAGGCTTGGCATACACATGTAAACTCATTGATTTACCTTGATGAATGTTTTTCAATTTATGGTATCCTAATCTGTCATTCATAAAAGTCAGTTGCTTTGGCACCACGCGATGCGCATTTAAACGTTCTAGTGTTTTTTGAGGATTCATCTCATAAAAAACTTCTTCCATTTGTCCCTCCAACAAATAAACCCAGCAATCCTCACCATCATGCCCATGCACAGCCGTTTCCTGACCTTTTTCCCAGCAGAGCAAAATAAGTTCAAATCTAGAATCCCGGTAAAGACAATTACGCGTATACTTTTCATCAGACCAATTAAGGAAAGGACCAAAGTCTATAGCTTCAAAATTGAAATTATTCAATATGGAACTGTAATCATCTTTGCTCGAATCCGACAACAAGTCTATTAAGTTTTGAAGGTATGCTGAAGATTTCAATGGTAGCTCGGGATATTATTAAGTGTTTTCTTTATCATTCTGAAAAAATAGGAATAAATTTACACAAAGCCAAAATTTTGAACAGTACTGATTTATGCAAAACGACTTAACCTTATTTAATGAACTTGTCACAACATTAATTTCCGAAGAGCAACAGCATCCAGTAGCAAAACCAATTGACACCAATTCACTTTATGAAACTTTAGATCTTGAACTTCATGCTGAAGGTTCTATAGACCGTGATTTTGAAGCTGCCTTGAGAGCCATTATTAAGTACACTCCAAAAACGGCTTCACGTAAATTTTTCAATCAACTGTTTGGTGGAAGAATGAGTAGAGCGACGCTGGGAGATTTGTTGGCAGTCATGCTTAACAATAGCATGTACACTTATAAAGTTGCTGGTCCGCAGGTAGGAATTGAAAAAACCATTCTTCATAAAATATGTGAGATCATAGGATATCCTGAAACATCTGATGGCACCTTTGCGCCAGGTGGATCTATGAGTAATTTTATGGCTGCTTTAATGGCGCGCGACAAACATGATCCTAACGTTCGTATGTCGGGAGTCACTTCTAAAATGACGCTCTATACTTCAGAAGTATCGCATTATTCAATAGCTAAAAATGCCGCATTTATTGGTGTAGGCAGACAGCAGGTGAGAACGATAAAAACAAATGATCGAGGTGAGATGCTCGCTGAGGATTTGGAACGTCAAATAACCATGGATAAAGCCAAAGGATTTCAACCTTTTTTTGTCAATGCCACGGCCGGAACAACCGTCTTGGGTGCTTTTGACAATATTAAGGCCATAAGTAAAGTTTGTAAATCTCATCAGCTTTGGTTACACCTCGACGGTGCCTACTGTGGTGCAGTTATTTTTAGTGACTCTTACAAGCATTTGGTAGCAGGCATTGAGCTCACCGATTCATTTAGCGTCAATGCGCATAAAATGCTTGGTACACCATTAAGCTGCTCAATAATCGTGGTAAAAGACAAAAAATACTTATACGAGTCTTTTTCTAATGAAGCCGAATACCTTTACCAAACAAACGATGACGATTTTAACCTCGGAAAAACATCTATTCAATGTGGCCGACGTAATGATGCCTTAAAATTATGGACGTTATGGAAATCGATAGGGAGTAATGGTCTTAGAGCTTTAGTCAACAAACAATTTGAATTAGCAGAAATTGCGAGAAACTACATCCGATCACATAAAGATTACACATTATACAGTTTTGACAACTCCATTTCTGTATGTTTTAACTATAAAAACATTCCTGCTAATTTATTATGTACAGCACTTTATGATCATGCTGAATTAATGGTTGGTTTCGGACAATTCAGAGATCAAGAATTTGTAAGAATGGTGACCATCAATAGTGTTTTGGAGGAAACAGACATTATAAACTTTTTTAAAACCATCGAAGATTTTGAGCATTCAACCGATTTATAATTCACTTAGTCGGTAGCGCATTTAAAAGTTGTTAAAAATTTGCTTAATTTTAAAAAAGTGCCCATATTTAGTGGGAATTTAGTTATTTTTGTAAGCTATTATTTCAAATTACTTCATGGTTCAACAAGTTACAAGTGGCATAAAAATTTCTGTCGAAACCTCTTTCGAAGGCACCTTCTATAAAAATTATAAGGTACATTTTGCGTTTGGCTACAAAGTAACGATTGAAAATCAAAGTAAAGATTCTGTACAACTCAATTCGAGATACTGGAAAATAATGGATGCCTTAAACAATGTAGAAGTTATCGAAGGAGAAGGTGTTATCGGCAAAAAACCGGTCCTTAAACCAGGTGAATCCCATACATACAACTCTGGCTGTTTATTAACATCGCCTTTTGGGGCAATGCAAGGGCATTATAATATGGTTAATTTTACGAATACCAATAAGTTCAAAGTCATTATTCCTTCCTTCAAATTAAGTGCACCTTTCGCGTTGAACTAATTGTAGTGATCCAAAAAATCGAACCTATACGTCATGTCAGCCTGCTGAATATGGAAAAATCGGCAATTGGAATAGTGTACAAATTGGTAATGGCGCTCTATATCGAAACCCTCAGAACAAATGTTATACACCCCATCGCAATCGATGTGACCGTAAGGTGAAATTCGCCTGAATCTAAACTCCCAATAGTTCTCTGTATCATACAATTCAAACCATGCGCCTGCCGCAATACCTCCTAACCATTGAGCATGTTCCTTCCTCTCTGAATTGTGCTTAGGTTCTAAAGTGCCTTTCAAACTTGGTTTATAGCCATTGAGAGTATCTAGAAACAAGCGTCTGTTTTCCTTACTTACAGTTGAAGAGAATTCAGAGATAATACCGCTTTCTGTGATTACCAAAATATCATTTTCAGTATCAGCAATCACCACATTTCCGATCGTACTTGGTGTAAATCTTTTGGAATTCACGAGCTCTTTTTTTATCGTATCATCGGTAACACATGCAATCAAAGTATCAGTTACAAATCGGGCGCAATTACAAGCATCTTTTATGAAGGCAGCATACCTAATAAACCCTTTATTTTGCATCATATCTATATGTGCTCTAGCCAAATCATAATTAACTGCATTACATACCGAAGCATATAAATCACCATCACCATGGGTCAATTTTGGGTGTGTTGCCAAAAAAATCAAAATGTCCTCTAAATTCAGAATGCGATCATTTGCAATATCTGCTACAATAGGAAAGTGCAGTTCAAAATCAGTTTCACGCCCTCTCACCCTACCATTGGGTGAAGGCGTAATGTACCTTCCAAAATCATGATATTCTAAAATTCCTGTTGATTTATCAATCAATACCAATGCTGCATGGCCTGCCCTAACATGAGCCTTATTTCCAATAAAGGCAAATCGCAAAAGTGGCGAATACCACTCTTCTGCATGAGATACGATAGTCTCAGGATAAGCCAACGTAAGAATAAAGGCGTCGTTCATGATTTTATTTATGTGAGCAACTTACAAAAAATTACTGTTATTTTTAACCTTGTTTTAAGGTTGTTTCACTTACATAGTCGTCAAAAATATCGTAACTTTGCACCTTCAAAAGAACACATAATTATAAATTTAAATACACCATGGGAAAAGGATTTTTCAATGTACCAATAGCTATTAATGAACCTGTAAAGACATACGCTCCAGGATCTCCTGAGCGCGAAGAAGTCTTACAAGCATATAAGGACATGTGGAATACTAAAATTGATGTCCCTCTTTATATTAATGGCAAAGACGTTTCTACTGGTAATACCAAAACCATGTCGGCACCGCATGACCATCAGCATGTAGTTGGCACGTATCATTTAGCCGAAAAATCTCATGTAGAAGAAGCGATTGCTACGGCTCTTGAAGCCAGAAAAAATTGGTCTCAGCTTCCATGGGAACAACGTGCAGGTATTTTTCTGAAGGCTGCTGAATTAATTGCAGGGCCTTACCGAGCAAAAATAAATGCCGCGACAATGATTGCGCAATCTAAAACGATACACCAAGCTGAAATTGATTCTGCCTGTGAGTTAATCGATTTTTTAAGATTCAACGTACAATACATGACAGATATCTATCATGATCAACCAGAAAGTACAAGCAGTGCTTGGAACAGATTAGAATATAGACCTCTTGAAGGATTTACTTATGCAGTTACCCCTTTTAACTTTACAGCTATTGCAGGCAACTTGCCATCGTGTATGGCTATGATGGGTAATGTCGTTGTATGGAAACCTAGTGATAGTCAGATATACTCCGCAAAAGTCATCATGGATGTCTTTAAAGAAGCTGGCGTACCAGATGGCGTGATTAATGTAGTTTTTGGTGATCCTGCAATGATTACTGATGTTGTTATGGATAGTCCAGATTTTTCTGGATTACATTTCACAGGATCAACATTCATTTTCAAAGAACTATGGAAAAAAATAGGAAATAATATTCACAATTATAAAACGTATCCTCGTATCGTGGGTGAAACTGGAGGAAAAGACTTTATTATCGCCCATAAAACGGCAAATCCGATTCAGGTTGCCACTGCAATTACAAGAGGCGCTTTTGAGTTTCAAGGACAAAAATGTAGTGCAGCTTCTCGAGCATACATTCCTTCAAATATCTGGGAAACGGTTAAAGATCGTGTCATAGAAGATGTCAATTCTTTTAAAATGGGATCTCCAGAAGATATGAGTAATTTTATTACAGCAGTGATACACGAGGGTTCATTTGATAAACTCGCGAAATACATAGATGGTGCAAAAGCGGATGCCGATGCAGAAATTATTGTTGGTGGAAATTACGACAAAAGTAAAGGCTATTTTATTGAACCAACTGTTATCGTCACAACCAACCCGAAATACACGACCATGTGCACCGAATTATTTGGACCTGTGATTACCATATATGTTTATGACGAAAACAACTATTCTGAAACCTTAAAACTAGTTGATGGCACTAGCGAATATGCACTAACTGGTGCTATTTTAGCTACAGACAGATACGCGATCCAAGAAGCCACTAAGACCTTACAAAATTGCGCTGGAAACTTCTACATTAACGACAAACCAACGGGTGCTGTTGTAGGACAACAACCGTTTGGAGGTGCAAGAGCATCCGGAACTAATGATAAAGCTGGTAGTGCCCTAAATTTATTGAGATGGGTATCACCTCGAATGATCAAGGAAACCTTTGTAACACCTACAGATTACAAATATCCTTTTTTAGGGTAAATTAAAGCAAAGACTTTAAAAACGAATCCTCAAGCTTGACAGTTTGGGGATTTTTTTTGAGTATTCATCCAAAACCTATAGTAACATCTTATTAACTTACTGAAACTTTGTATCTTGTTAATCTAATCTATAAATCATGCATCATGGTAAAAAAATACGTTTTTCTATTATTGTTATCACCATTCTTCTTGCAAGCTCAAACTGTTGAGTTTGAATCGACCATTGCTCCTGACTTAAGCGGCTACACTGGAATTACTAGTTTTGCAGGTTTAGGAGAATATGAGATTTTTTTAGATACCGATACTGGTGTCCTTGACAAACCTATCATACTCGTCGATGGATTTGATCCTGGAGATGGTAGAACAGTCCCTGGACTCTATAGTTTACTAGACTTCACAGGGTCAGAAGGCAATCAAAATCTTGCTGATTTGGTTAGAGCTCAAGGATTTGATGTTGTCATTTTGAACTTTCCTTCATATTTCAGACTCGCAGACAATTCCTTACTAATCATTGATGACGCTACAGATAACAACGCCGACTTAGTCATTGACGAACTTGATTACCCAGGAAGCACCTTAGTGGATGGTGGCGCCGATTTTATCGAACGAAACGCTATGCTATTAGTAGATCTCATCAACACCTTAAACGCTGACAAGGTAGGTGATGAAGAATTAGTAATTATTGGACCAAGTATGGGTGGTTTGATCTCTCGTTATGCTCTTAATTATATGGAGAACAATTCCCAAAATCATGAAACGAGATTATGGATTTCTTTTGATTCGCCTCACCTTGGTGCCAATATTCCCCTCGGTTTTCAACATCAATTTAATTTCTTAGGTTTCGGACTCGGGGCAGATTTAAATGTCGTAGAATTACAAGGAATTGTTAATGGACTTCTCAAATCGCCTGCTGCCAGACAGTTATTGGTTGATCATTTTGAATCACATTTAATTGATGGAGATCCTGTAAATTTTGATCCTACAAAACTTTTACCAGAAGCACATCCTTATAGAGTCACTTTTGAATCTAACATCAATTCACTAACAGCCACTGGTTTCCCTGAAAACACAAGAAACGTTGCCATCATCAATGGGAGTGGTATTGGAACACCTTTTCAGTCAATCACAAATACAGCCGTTACACCTGGCTTTACTGTTTTAAACGACACCTTCGTTGGTGTTGGTCCTTCTACAGATGCTACCATACAAATCAATCTTACACCAAGTGCAAATACAACAGCTCTCATTAGTAAAATCAATGTGGTGTTCTTAGGCTTTATCGATATTTTTGATATTGAAGTCGACGCTGAAGCGCCAAGTTTTAGTGATGGTGTTGATGCTTCTTCCGGAGGTTTATTTGATTTAGGCGGATTTACTGAAGGATTAGGCAGTACAGGATTGATTGGTGATTTTATAGGAGCTTTACAGCTAGATAAATTTAGTTTTATACCATCGGTGAGCGGTATGGCTTTAGAAGTAACAAATAACGAAGTGAACTGGTTTCATACTATTGATTTAGGAATTCCTGATAATGGTGATACTATTAACAGCACGCCTTTCGTGAATTGGTATATGCCAGATGACAATGAAAATCATGTGCAATTAACAGAGCAAAATGTCGCTTTTGCATTAAGTGAAATTATACCTGAAACTTTATCTAACAGCAATTTTGAAGCAATCACATCCATTAAAGTTGAAAAGAACCCTGTGAAAGAGGAACTAACTATTTTAAGTAGTAATGTTATTGAAAATGTGCGTATATCACTAGTTGATGTTACTGGGAAAACAGTTTTAAAGACTACAAATCAATCATTAAGTAGACGCACAACACTACCGTTACAGTTAGAATCAGGCATGTATATTTTAAGCATCCAGACGCAAGACCTTTATCAATACAAAACAAAAATTATTGTACAGTAACATCACGAATGTAGTGTATAAAAAAAAGAGGTTAGAATGTTCTAACCTCTTTTTTTTTATGTATTATTCAAATCCTTATTAAAAATCTGAGAACTCTCCAGCTTTAGCCATATTAACATTAATTAGCTCGCCATTAGCATCTAACAACATCGCAACGATTTCTATTTTAGCTGGATTCTGTACTAAGTTATTCGGTACAACATAGTCCATTTTCATACGATACGTATTTCCTCCCACAGCATCTGAAGCCGAGATGTTATCACCAAGTACACTTGTGAAAGAATGACGTAAAACGTGGTCATGCGTAAAATTGTTTATAGTCGCTCCACCACCATAATAAGTTGTATAATTTGTTTGATTGTAAACCAATCCACTTTCTAATAAGAAGACTACTAATTTAGCTCCTGAAATATTTTCACCAAAACCAGCACTCACTAAAAAGGATAAGTTATTTCCTTTAATCGCTGTATTAACTGCAATACCACCAGTAGTAACGCCATTTGCTTTACTAGTTACTTGTGACACATTACTTGGCTCTGGGAAATCCCAAAGTTCAGAACGGTTAATATAAGCTGTAGGGAATCCTGTGATATTTACAGCATTCTCCATTTGACTTCCAAATGAATTAGCCATAGGATCACCATTGTGAATACCAACAGCTACCACATTTTCTGATTGCTCTTTTGATAATTCAATGGCATAAGAAACTCTTGGGCAATAGCCACACCATGTACCAGTATAATCTTCAATTAATGCTTTTTTCTGATACGTACCAGGCGTTGAAGCATTATCCGTAACCGTAACAGTTTCAGTTTGACTAGTAAATTCTCCAAACGTTGCATAGGCTGTTATAGAACCTACAGCTCCTGGAATGACAACATTCCCTGTAAATGCATCATTTCCATCAATTATAAAATCACATCCTGAAGTAATATTACTTGTATTTCCATCATTATCTATTCCTAAAACCGTAAATTCAACACGATCTCCAATGTTATAAGTCGTACTATTTGGAACAATTTCAATACCTACTAAAACAGGCAATACATTCACATTAATCGCTGAACTTGTTAATTCACCGTAGGTAGCTGTAACAGCGTAATCTCCTGTTTCAGTTGCGGTAAATGAATTTCCTGCAACAGCCTGGCTATTGACCAAAATAGTTGATTCTGATGTCACGTCAAGACCTTCGTTGGTCTTAACAGTAAAAGTTACTGTACCTCCAAAATCCACAAATTGTGAACTTGCAGTCACAGAAATCGATGATGGTCCACTATTGCCTCCATCATTATTTTCATCCGAAGAACTACAAGAGAAAAGGGCAGCAACAGCAACAAAAAGAAATACTTTTGTTAAACTTTTGATTTTCATAATACTAAATTTATAAGTGTTAAATTTTTAAGATTTACGAATATATATCTTTAAATTTTATTTATTTGATCTTTCCACAGAAAAATTAGAAAATAAACTAACTTTGTTCAAAAGAACTATTAAAAAATTATCAAATGAAAACCCTAACGACTCTAATCTTAACCATCTGCTTTTATTCATTTGCCTTAGGGCAAGACGTATTGCCGAATCTACAAATGGAATCTTTAGATGGTAGTAGTGTCGATTTACAAACTATCTCCGAAAATGATCAACTAGTAATTTTGTCTTTATGGGCAACGTGGTGTGTTCCTTGTAAAAATGAGTTGGATGCCATCAATGAAGTATATTCAGACTGGATGGATGAAACTAATGTAAAACTTTATGCGGTATCAGTAGATGATTCTAGAACGGTAAAAAGGGTTAAGCCTTTAGTATATGGAAAAGGTTGGGAATTTGATGTTTTGTTAGATACCAATAGCGACTTAAAAAGACTCCTTAACGCACCAACCGTACCATTAACTTTACTCGTCAAGAATAACAAAATTGTATATAGACATTCAGGATATACTCCTGGCACTGAAGATGAGCTTTATGAAAAAATCAGAGAGTTCTCTAAATAAATCTCACAACTAACTATTTCACATCAAACCTAATGGATCAATTTAAATTATTAGCACTTTTGCTATGCATCCCTCTATTTGTATGGTCTCAAGAAGAAAAAAATTACGGAAAATTAAGTGGCGGAATCGAATCTAACTCACAATATTATATCGATGATCCCAAAACGGGAGATTTTCAAGAAGAAGATCATTTTAGATCAAATAACTATCTCAGATTAAATTATAACTACAAGAATTGGTTTGCTCATTTGCAAATTGAATCTTATGAACCCAATGCAATCCTCAATTTTTATCCAAAATACAAAGGAACAGATGTAGGGACATTTGCAGCTGGTTATCGAAATGAAAAGTTGGAGGTAACGCTTGGTCACTTTTATGAACAATTTGGAAGCGGACTTATTTTACGATCATGGGAGGATAGACAATTAGGAATTAATAATGCCATTCGTGGTGCTAATGTGAAGTATAGACCTATAAATACTGTAGAAATTTCAGCTCTATATGGAAGACAACGTGATGGTTTTGAAGTGTCTGATGGTAGCATCTTTGGATTTAATACCGATGTCGACCTTGGCACCTTGTTTAAATTTGAAACGACTGGTTTAGATCTGGGCTTAAGTTATGTGGGTAGGGATGAAGATTTGGATATTGACAATCCTAATTTTGAGTCATTAACAAATTCCTATTCATTTAGACTTGGTCTTTCTGAAGGTGGTTTTTATTCAGGTTTAGAATATATTATCAAAAGTGAAGACGTATACACAGAATTAGGCAATACTATCAATGATGTCTATTTTGATGGTAGTGCTGTCCTTTTCAATGTAGGATATGCGACTTCTGGGCTGGGCATTGATGCGACTTTTAGAAGGATGGAGAATATGGCTTTTTTCTCAGAACGTGATGAATCAGCCAATGTATTTAACCAAAATTACATCAACTTCATTCCAGCATTAACCAAACAACAAGACTACGGCTTAACGAATATCTACGTGTATCAATCGCAACCAAGGCTTACATTTAATCCTCTGTTTAAAGCAGGTGAAATTGGTGGGCAAGTTGACATTTATTACAACATCAAAAAAGACACGAAACTCGGTGGCAAATACGGAACTAAACTAGCGTTTAATTATGCCTCATGGTCTGGCTTGAAAGGCGATTTCAATATTGTTGACAGAACTTATGGAGACACGGATTTCTTTGGGTTTGGTGAAAAGTACTTTGAAGAATTGAGCCTTGAAGTAAGAAAAAAATGGGCTCCTAAGTGGTCATCTATTGTAACGATAGTGAACACCTTTTACAATGCGCGCTATGTTGAAGATCGTACTGGGGAAGTCAATGCGACTGCTCTTGTGGGAGAAGTAACTCGTAAATTTAATAAAGGAAAATCACTTAGAATGGAACTCTCGCATCTATTTTCAAATGATGAATTTTCCGAAAGAGCGAAAAACTGGGCAGGCGGCACTTTGGAATATAATTTCAATAGTAGATTAAGCGTCTATGCGACTGATATATGGAATTACGGGAATCCTGATGAAGATCTTCAAATCCATTATTACACATTTGGTGGTAGTTATACGAAAGGCGCAACAAGAATTATGGGAAGCTACGGCCGACAAAGAGGGGGCTTAGTTTGTGTTGGTGGTATTTGCAGGTTCGTGCCTCAAAACACTGGATTTTCCCTCAGTGTATCAACGTCCTTTTAACTAATGACAGATCTGTAAGGTTAGGTTCTAACCCTTAAATTTTAAGGGTAAGTGCACCACTTTTTTCGTTTCAAAAAAATCATCCTCGTAATAGTCTGTTAACTTATATATCGTCGCCGTTTGGTAAGTTTTAAGCTCTTCACTGAGGTCACCTCCTTTCAGGTACAATATCCCATTTTTCAGTTCATGGCGCTGTGTTTTAGCAATCTTGCCTTTCACCCAATGGACAAATGTAGGCATCGCGGCAACAGCACGACTCACAATAAAATCAAATTGCTCGTCAATGTCCTCCACCCTACTATGGCTCGTTTTCACGTTAGTCAAACCTAGACCTTCAACCACTTCATTTACCACCTTTATCTTTTTTGCAATGCTATCCACTAAATGAAATTGACTTTCTGGATGTAATATCGCTAACGGAATCCCGGGAAAACCACCACCTGTACCAACATCTAAAATATGTGATTGGTCTTTAAAACGGATCACTTTAGCTATTCCTAATGAATGTAACACATGACGTAAGTAAAGCTCGTCAATATCCTTTCTAGATACGACATTGATCTTGACATTCCAGTCCTGATAAAGACGTTCTAATCGCTGAAATTGATCAATTTGTTTGTCTGACAAATTTGGAAAATAACGGTGTATAAGCTCCATTTAATTGAAATTTTCACAAAAATAGACAATTTTATGTGGATATTTTTAGCATTTTATTACAGTTAAAGGAGCTTTTATTATTTATATTTGCCTTGAAATATAACATTATAAGAATTTGACGTTATATTGAAAATATGTAGATTAATGGCAAATCAAACTTTATCTTTCTCAAGAACGGACTCGGCAAAGTTCTTCAGAACATTAAACAAACGCGTAAATAATTATTTCAAAGAAAATAATATCAAGCGTACTGGAAACTGGAAATTATGGTTAAAAACCATTATCATGTTTTCCTTATTTCTCACACCTTATTTTTTAATACTTACTTTACAAATTCCAGGATGGGCGCAACTCCTATTGACTATAGTCATGGGTGTTGGTATGGCAGGCGTTGGAATGAATGTGATGCATGATGGGAATCATGGGTCGTTTTCAAACAAAGAGTGGATCAATCGCCTCATGGGCAGTAGCATCTACATTTTAGCTGGTAATGTTTATAATTGGAAAGTGCAACATAATGTGTTACATCACACTTACACGAATATCCATGGTCATGATGAAGACTTAGAAGCTGGGCGTATTTTGCGATTTTCAAAACATTCTGAATGGCGTAAATATCACAAGTTCCAACACTATTATTCGGTGTTATTATATGGCTTATTAACCATAAATTGGGCGATTACGACTGATTTCCAGCAAATGTATCGTTACATGAAACGCAAATTATCTTATGGAAAATTACCTAATCCCGTTTGGAATTGGAGTAAATTAGTTATCTCTAAACTCATTTATGTAGCGATTTGGATTGTTATTCCAATGTTGGTTCTAGACATCGCTTGGTGGAAAATTTTGATAGGTTTCTTTGTCATGCATTATGTAGCAGGTCTTATCTTAAGTGTCGTATTTCAGTTAGCACATGTGATGGATGAAGCTGAAATGCCACTCCCTGAAGAAAATGGCACCATGAAAAACACATGGGCAATTCATCAGCTCAAAACAACCGTTAATTTTGGTGCTAAAAGTAAAATCATAAACTGGTATACTGGTGGTCTCAATCATCAGGTGGAACATCATATATTTCCTCATATTAGTCATATTCATTATGGGAAAATATCTAAAATTGTTCGGGATACTGCTAAAGAATTCAATTTACCGTATAAAGAATACGAAACCACAAGAAAAGCGATTATTGCCCACTTCAGATTTTTAAAAGAAATGGGAACAAAACCAGTAATGAGCTAAAAAAACCAATATAAATTTAATGGCACAACTTTCAGATCGAGTTCTCAACATGGCAACATCTGCCACTCTTGCCATGGCTGCAAAAGCGAGAGAACTAAAAGCAGAAGGAAAAGATATTATCGGTTTAAGTTTGGGGGAACCCGATTTCAACACACCGGATTTTATAAAAGAAGCGGCCATCCAGGCCATCAACGACGATTATAATTCCTACTCACCTGTGGATGGTTATGTGGAATTAAAAGATGCCATCATTACAAAATTTAAAAGGGATAACGGACTTCAATATTCAAGATCTCAAATTGTTGTTTCAACTGGAGCAAAGCAATCTTTAGCAAACATTGCAGCAGTCTTATTGAATCCTGGCGATGAAGTGATATTACCCTGTCCTTACTGGGTGAGTTATAGTGATATTGTAAAATTAAACGAGGGTGTACCAGTCGAAGTAAAAACCAGCATCGACCATGACTTTAAACTCACACCACAACAACTTGAGGATGCCATAACGCCTAAGACCAAAATGATTTGGTACAGCTCTCCTTGTAATCCAAGTGGCTCTGTTTACAGTAAAGATGAATTGAGAGCCTTAGCAGATGTCCTTCAAAAATATCCGAATATTATTGTGGTCTCTGATGAAATTTATGAACATATCAATTTTATTGGTGATCATGCAAGCATGGCACAATTTGAAGACATGTATGATAGAACGGTAACTGTAAACGGCGTATCTAAAGCCTTTGCTATGACGGGCTGGAGAATTGGCTACATTGGTGCTTCTGAAACCATCGCAAAGGCCTGTACTAAAATGCAAGGTCAGGTCACTAGTGGTGCGAATTGCATTGCACAACGAGCCGTAATCACAGCTTTGAACGAGCCACCTTCAAGAGTGCAGTATATGATAGATCAATTTAAGGTGAGACGCGAACTCATTTTAAACTTGCTAAATGATATTGAAGGCTTCAAAACTAATGTGCCAGAAGGCGCCTTTTATGTATTCCCTGATATTTCCCATTATTTCGGAAAAACTCTCAAAGGAAAAACTATTGCGAATGCTTCAGATTTCTCTTTATTCTTATTAGAGTTTGCGAATGTGGCGACCGTTACTGGCGAAGCTTTTGGAAATCCGAACTGTATTAGAATTTCTTATGCGGCTTCACAAGAACAAATTATAGAAGCCATTAAACGCATAAAAGAAGCGGTGAGCTAAATTTAGATAACATTAAAATGTTTCAATAAAAATCCCACACCTACAGCAATTGTGACAAAAAGAAATATAACAACCATTAGTCTCTTGGTATGATCTTTTTTTGCACGTTGTCTGATGTGTACCAACAATTCTGGTTTGGCATCTGGAAAATCAAAGCTTGATTTCTTTTTTTTATTGTAGCCACCAAGTGTTTTCCTAAACCTTGATGTTTTATCAAGCATGATGCTTTTGTTACTCTTCAAAGAGCTAATCATTGATTCTCCAAGAGGCATAGTTATTGATTTTAGATAAATGCCAAAATAAGTAATACCACCAAAACAATAAATATCACGATGGTTCTCATCAAAATCGTCCTTTGAGTTTTTATCGTTTCAGCTTTAATCTTCATAAGAATTTCAGGAGTCGCTTCAGGAAAATCATAGGCTGGTTTCTCTTTAAAACGATTCTCAGCATTATTTTTACGAAATGGCACATGATTTTTATGTCGTCTCTTATTATTTTTTAACGACGTTATCATATGCATCATTGATCCTGCTCCTCCCATAATTATTTAGTGATTTAGTTAAACTTAAGGTCATTTACTATGACGCTTTTCAGTATTTAAATTGTCTCGAATTACTTTTAAAACCTAATAACATCGAAGACGAAAATATCCTTGATCGCCTAAAGTATGGCATGTGGTATGATTTAGAATACCACAGCCATTGCCATCATTTCTTGAGAAAGTTCTTAGTCTTAGTCTTATTGCAATCTTACCCCTAAAGGCCATCAGACATGTTTACTTAGATAATAAAGGCTAATACCGTAACAAAAACAGACAGCTTTAATACGGTTTCAATACTTGAAGTAATCTTATATTGTCTGCTTTTTATTAATTGCTTCACACCGAAAATAGAAGAGGCATTCGTGTGTTGTAAATTGCACTTAACGACAGACTTATAGTTTGAATTTAACAAACCTTCAGGTCTAACAAAAGGTGTCGTTAATTTACGTTCGGGGGAAGGTTCTAATTTTTGTGATGTTAATACTAATTCCATGATTGATAAAGTTATTGATTATACAAATAAGACGCAGGTAACATAAAAATGTTACAAAGCGATTCATTCATAAATCGTTTAATATCAATATAAAACACGGGAAACACCTATAAATATTAATAGTTCCAATCAACATTTATTTCTAAATTATTTTGAAAATTTATCGGTTTCTCCAGAAAAAAGGTGTCAATAAAATAAGGACCGTGAACAACTCCAATCGTCCAATAAGCATTAAAAAAGAAGCCCACCATTTACCCAAAGCAGGTAATTCCGCATAATTATTAACTGGTCCATAATTCCCAAGCGCAGGACCTACATTCCCTAGGCTTGATGCCGATAATCCTACGGCCGATTCAAAATCTATTTGAAACATAGAAAACACCAATGCTCCAACGATAAACGATAACATATACAAAATGAAAAAACCTAGTATGTTAAATACAATTTCACCATTAACCGCTTTTTTATTGTAACGAACTGGTAAAATCGCATTGGGATGCAGTGCACGTTTAAATTCTAAAAAGCCATTTTTTATCATAATCATGTGCCTCACCACTTTGACACCTCCAGATGTACTTCCAGCTGAACCACCTAAAAACATGAGTCCAAAGAAAAACACTACTAAAAATGGAGTCCATAAGGTGTAATCTGCAGTTACAAAACCTGTGGTGGTTATAATGGCAATTACTTGAAATAAGGCGTGCCTAATGGATGCTTCCGCTTTTCCCCAAACCATAGGATGATCTATTGAGGAAATTCCAAAATCTGCCCGGAAATAAATAATCAATGATGCGATGACTGTAAACAGGAAAATAAACTTAAAATAGAGTTTGAATTCTTCATCACGAATGGCTTTTTGAACCTTACCCTTAAAGGCAAAGTAGCTCAATACGAAATTTGTTCCAGCCAAAAACATGAAAACAATGATAATATATTGAATGATTGGTTGACCATTCCAATAAGCTACACTGGCATTTTTTGTTGAAAAACCTCCTGTAGATAAGGTGCAAAGCGAATGATTAATAGCATCAAAGAATGACATTCCTGCCACTTGGAGCAAAATAGTTTCAGCCGCTGTATATCCGAAATAAATCAGCCATAATCGTTTCGCAGTATCGGTAATTCTTGGATGGAGTTTATCTGCATTAGGTCCTGGAGCCTCTGCAGCAAACAATTGCATCCCTCCTATTCCTAACAATGGAAGAATGGCAATGGCTAATACAATAATTCCCATACCTCCTATCCAATGTGTCATACTTCTCCAAAATAAAACACCTTTAGGAATAGACTCTATATCATTTAAAATACTAGCGCCTGTGGTCGTATAACCAGACATGGTCTCAAAAAAGGCATTTGTAAAGCTAGGAATAGCACCCGTTATTAAATAGGGTAATGTGCCAGTTAAGGCCATAACAATCCAACCAAAAGCCACAACGATGTAACCATCTCTTTTGCTCAATTCCTTTTTATGATTTTTCGTCAAGTACATGGCGATGACACCCATCAGAAGTACAATCAAACCTGCTCCCATTAGTTCTATGGTCACACCGTCCTTGTACACAAGGCTAATAATCGTAGACAATAACATAAATCCGCCATTGAATAAACACAGTAACCCGAAAAAGTGAAAAATGATTCTGTAATTGAGCTTCATTAATTAAAAATTAGAAAAAGAATTTTTCAACCTTGGTAATCGATCTTGGTAAGCAACAGACAACGACCTTATCCCCAATTTGAATTTGAAAATCACCTAAAGGAATGATACCAATTTCGTCTCGTATAACACCTCCAATAATAGCTGATCGCGGAAAATCGAGATCTTTGATAACATTTTCAGTAATTTTTGATTTTGAATTTACCTCAAACTCCAACAATTCAGCATTCATATTACTCAACTTGGTCATCGCTAATACTTCACCGCGTCTTATGTAACGAAAAATATTGTTGGCTGCCAAAAGTTTCTTATTAATCAGTGTGTCAATACCAATAGATTGAGACAGTTGATAATAATCCATATTTTCAACTAAGGCAATCGTTTTTTTAACACCTTTCGATTTGGCTACGAGACAAGACATGATATTGGTTTCAGAATTTCCCGTAACAGAGATAAAGGCATCCATATTACCAATATTCTCTTCTTCCAGCAACTCTACATTTCTACCATCACCATTAATAACCAAGGCATTTGGCAAATCATCGGCACATTCGAAGGCCGTTTCCTTGTCACTTTCAATGAGCTTGACATTAAATTTACCATGACATAGATCACGCGCTGTCTTGTAACCAATTTTACTACCACCAAGAATCATGATATTCTTGAGTTCCGTTCGCACTTTTCCCGAAAGTTGGAAGAGTTCATCGTCTCCACCTTTTGAAGTGATAAACACCACTTTGTCACCTTCTTTGAATTCGGTATCACCTCTTGGAATGATCGTATATTGTGTTCCAAAACGTTGAATAGCAATAGGAACAAAATGCAATTCTGGAAACACTTGAGCAGCTTCCTTGACCGTTTTACCAACAAAACTTGCCGTTCTTGACAACCTTAAGCTCAACATGGTTAAGGCTCCTTCTTCAAATTCATAGCTATCATTAAAGCCATATTGATTGAGGAGTAATTCTATTTCAGCCGCTGCGAGGATTTCTGGTGAAATTAATTCATCAATACCAAATTTGGTAAATCCAACTTCATCCTTTTCATCTAGAAATTCAGAATTTGAAATTCTGGCAATGGTTTGCTTCGCACCTAACTGTTTTGCCAGCACACAAGCCGTAATATTGGTGGTTTCTGAAGACGTTACAGCTATAAATAAATCGGAATTATTAATTCGTGCTTCATTCAAAATCGCAATGGATGTCACATCACCTTTGATGACTCTGATATCCAAATGATCACTCGCATAAGCTAGATTATTTTTATCGATATCTATTAATGTAATCTCTTGTGATTCATAAGACAATAACTTGGCTAAATGAAACCCAACTTCTCCTGCACCTGCAATTATAATTTTCATCCGTCTGTTTATTCAAAAAAACATACAAATATAGCACATTATTATGTGAATACTATGCTCTTAAAAGTAAGTCACAAATTATTTAAAGCTATTAGTTTTAAGTATATTTGCAAAAAAAAATAATGTCCTCAAAAGTTACGCCTTACAAGGATAGTGAGTTGAATAAAAAGCAACAGGTCACTAAAATGTTTGATAATATTTCAAAAGAATACGATGGTCTCAATCGTGTAATTTCTTTTGGAATTGACATAAAATGGCGCAATAAGGTTGTTGCTATAGTTTCTGAAACCCAACCAGAACGTATTTTGGATATTGCTACTGGAACAGGAGATTTGGCTATAAGTTTAACAAAAACGAGTGCTAAAGAAATTGTAGGCTTGGATATTAGCGATGGCATGTTAGAAGTTGGTCGACAAAAAATTAAGCAAAAAGAATTGGGTCATTTAATTGAAATGGTGATTGGTGATTCTGAAAACTTACCCTTTGAAGACAATAGCTTTGATGCCATAACTGTAGCTTTTGGTGTGCGTAATTTTGAACATCTGGAAAAGGGCCTAGCTGAAATTTTAAGAGTCTTGAAACCCAACGGTATATTTGTGATATTAGAAACGTCTGTACCTACTAAAACCCCATTCAAACAAGGGTACAAAGCTTATTCAAAATACATTTTACCAACCATTGGGAGACTCTTCTCAAAAGATCGATCTGCTTATGCTTATTTGAGTGAATCTGCATCTGTTTTTCCATATGGCGAGGTTTTAAACAATATTTTACGTAAAATTGGGTTTATTAACGTGCAAGACAAACCACAAACTTTGGGTGTTGCCACCATTTACACAGCATCTAAAGCTTAAAACATACTTGATACGTCATTATCGTAATATTTATGAGAAAAATACTGATCGTTTTAACCTTAATTTTGGCCACACAAGGCGTTAATGCTCAATTATTTAGCAAAGAAAAAATTAAAAACATCGAGAACTTTGACAAAAAAAGAGTGTCTTGGGGTTTCTATCTTGGCTTGAACAATTACGACTATCAGTTCAATTACGAACAAGACAAAAAAGATATCTTGGTAGAAACCAATATGGGCTTCAGTGTTGGATTAATTTCAAATCTTCGCCTTCATGAATATTTTGATCTCAGATTTGAACCAGGACTCTTTATAACCACGAGAACCTTGTTATATGACCCAAGCTATTTTAATGGTATTGACTTTACAAATGCCGATTTAATGCGCGAGGTGAAATCGACGTATGTTCATTTTCCACTTTTACTCAAAGTCTCAACAAAACGACTGAACAATTTTAAACCTTTCATTATAGGAGGGTTTTCCATGGCGCTCAACTTATCCAGTAATCAAGAAAATCCTGATGATAATGCTGCTGGCCAATTTAGAACTAAAAAAAATGTGCTATTCTATGAGTTGGGTGTTGGTGTAGATTTCTACAACCAATGGTTTAAATTCACACCTTCTATTCGCGGTGTTTTTGCCCTCAACGATGAATTGGTTCGTGATGAAGATCCGAACAGTCCTTGGACCAGCAACATTACCACCTTAAAAACACGCGGTATTTTCTTAAATTTTACGTTTCAGTAAACTATTGATCCTTTACGATCTTTTAAATTCGCTCAACACGATGGCTGTAGCGGTAGCGACATTTAAACTCTCTGTAGCTTGAAGCTTTCCAAATCTCGGAATGCGCAATTTTTTGGTGACTAATTTGGCAATAGCGTCTGAAATACCATTGGCCTCATTACCCATAATGACAATGCCCTCGCTAGGAAGTTCTTCCGAGTAAATACTATCACCATCCATAAAAGTTCCAAAAACTGGTATCGAAGCTGACTTCATATAATGTTCTAAATCGACATACTGAATAGTCACGCGTGTTAAAGAACCCATGGTAGCCTGAACAACTTTGGTATTATAACAATCAACGGTTGCCTTACTGCAAACCAAATTCTCAATTCCAAACCAATCACAAAGTCTTATGATGGTTCCTAAGTTTCCAGGATCACGTACATCATCCAAGGCTAATACCAATCCTTGAGGAGTCGTCATTTTTTGCTCAGGAATTCTAAAGACCGCAAGGACTTTATTAGGTGATTTTAACTGACTTATTTTATTCAGTTCTTTATCGGAAATCTCAATGGTTTTAGCGTCAAAAATAGGCTCTGTTGCAAACAAATGAAACAATTCAAAATGCGAATTTAAAAACTCCTGAACGCCTTTTACTCCCTCAACAACAAAGAGCCCGTGTTGTTGCCTGTATTTTTTTTGATGCAGACTTGCAATTAATTTAATATGGTTCTTTGTAAGCATTAAAATGTATTTAATTTTGTGTTATAGAGCCTAAAATACAAAGTAATACTTTTTTGGTCTATTATTTGTTATGATAACAAGACAATAAAACCGTAAATTTGGTCATAACTTAAATGCTAACATCTTCTTTTTTGAAAATACGTTTATCCAAGATATTATTCTGCGGTTTGCTATGCACGATGTTTTCGTGTAATGTCATGAAACGGGTTGGTGAAGATGAGCACCTTTTGGTTGATAATACCGTTTTGGTGAATGATAAAAAGACCAATACCGAAACAGTTAATAACCTCATCTACCAAAAACCCAATGGCAAACTTTTAGGCGTGCCATTACGTATCCATATTTATAACCTTGCAAGACCCAACATTGACTCGATATTACAAGCGAAAGTTCTGGATAATCCACGGAAAGTCGCTTGGAAAACAAAACTTCTGTCTAAGAAACAATTTTATCGTGAGTTGCAGTCTAGAAAAAAATTCAATACCTGGTTAAAAAAAACAGGAGAAGCTCCAGTCATCTACGATGAAAAGCGCGCAGAAAAAACAGCCAATGCCTTAAAAAAGTACTACTTCAGTAAAGGTTGGTTTAATGTAGAAACCTCTTTTGAAACTGAAAAAGATAGCAGTCAGAGGGCTAATGTCACATATAAGGTTACTACTGGAGATCCCTATATTTTAGATTCCATAAAGGCATTTATAAAAACGCCAAGTATGGATTCATTATATCGCCAACAATTAAAGAGTGGTTCTCTCATTAAAAAAGGACAGCAATATGATGAAGCTAATTATTCAGAAGAACGCGACCGACTAACAGCTTCTTTGCGTAATTCTGGCTATTATCATTTTGGACAAGACTACATCACGTTTGATTTAGACACCATTGATACCAACAAAAAAATTAATACTGATTTGCTCATCGCAGATAGAGCAATTCGGGTCGAGGACTCCATTACAAGAGTCCCTTTTAAGATTTATAAAATAAAAGATGTCAATATTTTTACTGATTTTAAAAATGAAAATCGAAATGACGTCATCACCGATTCCATACAATTTAAAGATTACCACTTATACAGTTTTGACAAGTTTAAATACCGACCCAAAGCAATTACAGATGCTGTTTTTATCAATAAAAATGAAGTCTTTAGAGATTTAGACAGAACACGAACGTACCGATATTTGAGTGAATTACAAGCCTTCAGATATCCCAGAATTGAATATGTCGAAAACGAAGCAGATTCGACACTTACAGCTAATATATTTTTGGTTCCAAAGAAAAAATTCGAGCTCACTAGTAGTTTCGAAGTGTCTCAAAGTAATATTCAAACCATTGGTTTTGCCTTTAGTACAGGTTTGGTTATTCGGAACATTTTTAGAGGCGCTGAAACTTTGGAAATATCGGCTCTTGGAGCCATTGGTTCTTCAAAGGATGCCTCCAACAGCAAAGATCAATTTTTCGACATCAACGAACTTGGTGGAAATTTAAACTTGAAAATTCCACGTTTTTTTCTGCCTTTTAATACTGAGAAAATCATTCCAAAGTACATGTCGCCAAGTACGCGTATTAGTTTAAATGCGACCAGTCAGCGTAACATTGGATTAGACAAACAAGCATTTACAGGAACCGTTAATTACAATTGGTATCCTTCGACGAAAGTGACTAACAATTTAGACTTGTTTAATGTTCAATTTGTAAAAAACCTGAACACCAATAACTATTTTGGTGTTTACACGACGTCTTTCGATAGGTTGAATTCCATAGCTAGAGACATTGCCTATATTGGTAATAACGAAACACTAAATAATTCTAGTCTGTCCAATCCGTTTTCTCCAGCGGATGCTTTTATCAATGATGTTCTAAATAATAACACATCCCTAACACCAAATGATGATAATTATATCACAGTTAATAACATCAAGCAGCGAAAAGACCGTCTTACTGAAGACAACTTGATTTTTTCATCAAGCTTTAACTATATAAAGAATAGACGTGAGAATTTATTTGACAATGACTTCTCAATTTTGAGATTGCGGTTAGAATTGGCGGGTAATTTACTCTCTAATTTATCCAGTGTTTTCAACTTATCTCGTAACGCAGATGGTCGTTATGAGATGTTCGGCGTGCCATTTTCACAATATGCAAAAACGGAGGTCGATTATGTAAAACATTGGGATTTAGGCAGAAATAATGAGTTTGCCATACGCACCTATTTTGGTATCGCTATTCCCTACGGAAATTCTAACAGTATCCCTTTTGCCGAAAGTTTCTTTGCTGGAGGACCAAACGACATTCGTGCTTGGACAGCCTATAATCTCGGACCAGGAAGTTCTTTAACTACCAACGAATTTAATGAAGCTAACCTTAAAATTACCTTAAGTGCTGAACAGCGATTTAATATTCTTGGTCGGTTCAATGGTGCTGTTTTCGTAGATGCAGGTAACATCTGGAATGTGTTTGATAATGTTGAGGATGACCGAGCCACGTTTGATGGATTTAGCTCTTTGAGAGATATGGCCGTCGGGTCTGGTTTCGGTATTAGATATGATTTCGGATTCTTTGTCTTAAGAGGTGATATTGGCTTTAAAACCTATGACCCGTCAAGAGAATTAGGCGAACGTTGGTTTAAGGATTACAACTTTAGTAAAGCCGTCTACAATATTGGTGTTAACTATCCTTTTTAAAGTTGTAAAGACGGTCCTCACGATATCGTTTGCGCTAACTCTAGCTACTTCAAAGTCTCAAAAAACCTAAGATATTAGTCAAATTTTCTTTATTTTTGATTTTTAATTATTCAACCAAAAACACATGAGTCACAACATAAAAGCAGGCGTTGCAACAGGAAAGGAAGTTCAAGAGATTTTTAAATTAGCTAAAGACAAAGGCTTCGCGCTTCCAGCGGTCAACGTTATAGGATCCAACACCATCAACGGCGTACTTGAAACAGCCAAAGCATTAAATGCACCAGTCATCATTCAATTTTCTAATGGTGGTGCGCAATTCAATGCTGGAAAAGGTCTTAGTAATGAAGATCAAAAAGCAGCAATCGCTGGATCAATTGCTGGAGCTAAACACGTTCACTTGATGGCAGAAGCTTATGGTGTGCCTGTCATATTACATACGGATCACTGCGCAAAGAAATTACTGCCATGGATCGATGGGTTATTGGATGCCAGTGAACAACATTTTAAGGAAACAGGAAAATCCCTATACAGTTCTCATATGATTGATTTATCTGAAGAACCATTAGAGGAAAATATCGAAATATGTAAGACCTACCTTGAGCGCATGAGTAAAATGGGCATGACTCTGGAAATAGAATTAGGTATAACAGGTGGCGAAGAAGATGGTGTAGATAATACAGATGTGGATGATTCTAAATTATACACACAACCAGAAGAAGTAGCATATGCGTATGAGGAACTCATAAAAGTAAGTGATCAGTTTACCATTGCTGCTGCCTTTGGTAACGTTCATGGTGTTTACAAACCTGGCAATGTAAAGCTGACACCGAAAATTCTTAAAAACTCACAAGAATATTTATCAAAAAAGCACAACCTACCTCATAATCACATTGATTTTGTTTTTCATGGTGGTTCTGGTTCTACAGTTGAGGAAATTAGAGAGGCCATTGGTTATGGTGTTATCAAAATGAATATTGATACAGACATGCAATATGCATTCATGAGTGGTGTTCGTGATTATATGGGTGAAAACGAAGCCTATCTTAAAAAACAAATCGGTAATCCTGATGGTGAAGATGTACCTAACAAGAAGTACTACGATCCAAGAGTATGGCTGAGAAAAGGGGAAAATGCATTTGTTGAACGGTTAAAAAAGGCATTTGAAGACCTTAATAATGTAAATACTTTATAACTTTGCACAACTAACTAATAATTAAAATGTCGTTTAATGTCTTGGTTTAAAAGAAAAGATAAAGGGATTCACACCTCTACTGAAGAGAAAAAAGACACACCTAAAGGCTTGTGGTACAAATCTCCAACAGGTAAAATTGTGGACACAAAAGAATTGGAGCAAAACTTTTATGTAAGCCCAGAAGACGGTTATCATGTTAGAATTGGAAGTAAAGAATATTTTGAAATTCTTTTTGATGATAATAAGTTCAAGGAACTAGATAAAAACCTAACCTCAAAAGACCCTTTGAAATTTGAGGATACTAAAAAATACCCAGACCGATTAAAAGCAGCTCAAGATAAAACCAATTTAAAAGATGCGGTAAAAACAGCTGTAGGTAAATCTATGGGTAAAGATTTAGTGATTGCTTGCATGGACTTTTCATTTATTGGTGGATCCATGGGAAGTGTTGTTGGTGAAAAAATTGCACGAGCCGCAGATTATGCTCTAAAAAATAAGTTGCCATTCATGATTATTTCCAAATCTGGAGGCGCACGAATGATGGAAGCAGCATTGTCATTAATGCAATTAGCAAAAACTTCTGTAAAATTAGCCCAACTGTCTGATGCTGGTATTCCTTACATCTCTTTATGTACAGATCCAACAACAGGTGGAACAACGGCTTCTTTTGCTATGCTAGGAGATATTAATATTAGTGAACCAGGCGCCTTAATTGGTTTTGCAGGACCGAGAGTCGTAAAAGACACAACAGGTCAAGAATTACCTGAAGGATTTCAAACTTCAGAGTTTCTTTTAGAACACGGTTTCTTAGATTTTATAACACACAGAAAGGATTTAAAAAAGAAAGTGAATTTATACATCGATTTAATCACGAATCAACCATTAAGAGAATAAAAGCTATAAGTAATGATAAAAAAACCTCACATGGTATATTACATGTGAGGTTTTTTTATGAAATAAATTTCTTCAATTAAAAACAATAATCATGCACGCCTCAGTGTGATTGTAAAACAGGTGCCAACATTCACTCTACTTGCTACTTCAATTTTTCCTCCCATACTCTCAATATGATTTTTGGTTATAAACAAGCCTACGCCTCTTGAATCCTTTTTTTTATGAAAGGTCTTATTTAATTTAAATAAATCATCACCGTGTTTCTCAAGATCAATTCCCATCCCATTATCTTTGAAAGTGATAACGACATCATCATCCGTTTCAAAAGCATCAATTTGCAAATACGACTGTCGTTCTTCCTCTCGATACTTAATAGCATTGGTCAAAAAGTTCAAGATTATACTATCTAAATAGGCTTCAATTCCCAATACCTCTATTTTGGAATTAACACTATTAATAATTTTAAAGTCATATATATTAGCAATGGCAGTGACATTATAAATAGCATTGTGAATGTACTCTGACAAGTTTAAAGCTTTTAGGCTCCCTAAATTCGACAAATTTTTCTTTCTGACTTGATTTAGATGATCTAAAGTATCATTCAAATTTGATAGCGATTCTTTTAACATCTTAAAGTTTTCACAGCTACTCACATCTTGATTTTCATCTTCAATAAACTCAGTAAGCGTATTGAGATTTCCAATATGCGTTCTAATATCATGTGTGGCAATATGAGCAAAATTCGATAATTGATTATTTTGCTGCTCTGCGACCTGCATGAGCAATTCTAATTGACGTTCCGCTTCCTTTTGTTCTGAAATATCAACTATTTGAGAAATGAAATACATGGGGTTGCCATTTTTGTCACACATGAGGGAAACAGATATTAAAGCCCATATCACATGTCCGTCTTTATGAAAATATCTTTTTTCATCTTGAAACTTCGTTATCCTCCCATCCAATAAATCATGAACGTGCTGAATGTCATTATCTAAATCATCCTTATGCGTAATATCCTGAAAGGACATGTTGTAAAGTTCCTCTTTGCTAAAACCTAATAATTGTGTGAGGCTATCATTTACTTCTACCCAACTGCCATCAAGACCCACAATAGCAATGCCGCCGTTGGCATATTTAAAAATATTCTCGAAGAGCTCAGATTTTACGGTATGTAGTCTTTTTGGCATAACGATGAGGTAATGAATTAATAATCATCAAATTAAGCGATTTAAAACTTTAATAATTGCCGTTATTACAGAAAGATTTGACCCAAAAATAAAATCCATAAAAAACAAGAGCCCACCATTCTTTGTAAGAAAAGGGGCTCAATTCTAAGCGTTTAATACCGAATAATTAATTCAAAGTTACATCGATAACAGTTCCGTTATTAAAGGTAAATGTGGCATTATTATCACAAACGCCGTCACCATAATCAAATGTACCGCCAAAATTTGTACGTTGTACATCAACACTTCCACTTACAAAATAATAGCAAATAACTTCTCTACGTAATGGGACTAAAACCTGATATGAATGTGTATTCCCATTGATAAAAGTCGTTGACCAATTTCCTGTTACTTCGAAAACATTGTCACTAAAAACACCACTGCCAAAACCTTCTACCCATGCTCTTACTCTCAAACCTTCTCTACTTGCTTGAGCACCATTAGGCCAAATCACCGTGAGATCTAAGGTATGAGTGAATTGAGGATGACCATCTTCATTAGACAACTCTCTTAAGAGCGTCTTACTTCCAATAACATTTTTGGCGTCAAAATAGAAATCCAATAAATCGTAAGTAATTAAAAGCTCTTGTGCTTCTGGATTTCGTGTGTATGTAAATACAATTTGTCCTCGTAAAAGGTGTCCTTGTACCATACAACCTTCTGTTCCAAAATCTAAGGTCACTTCCCGAAAAAACTGTTGGGCTACCACCGAAATCGACACGCATTCTGGCAGATCAGTTGTGGATTCAGCTACACGATTAGAATCGAAAGCTTCCTGTGATTCATAAGCATTGATGATCACATCACCAATCACTGTTGCTGCTGCATCAATCTCTGATGATAACTGCACCTCAGAAATTTCCATGTTTTGAGGACTCTCCGTCGTCGTGTCATCCTTACTACAGCTTGTAAATGTCAAACCTAAAACCACAAAGGCCATTATCCATTTTGTTTTCATTGTCATTGCATTCATAATTGCTAATTTTAATGTTCATATGTTGTTAAGACTATGGTCGTCACGATTCGTTTAATTTCAAACTAAAAAAAACAAAACTATAAAGGCTATTCGTTGTAAATCATTAAAAATTACTATATTTGCCGCTTGAAAGATCGACTTTCAACGTACATAACAATCATTTACAACAATATTAGCATGTATTTAGATCAAAAAGAAAAAGAAGCCATCTTTAAGAAACATGGTAAAGATGCAAAAGACACAGGTTCTGCAGAAGGACAAATTGCTTTGTTCACCTACAGAATTAACCACTTAACGGAACACTTGAAAAATAATCGTAAAGATTTCAATACAGAGCGTTCACTAGTAAAATTAGTAGGTAAGCGTCGTGCATTACTCGATTACTTAACTAAGAAAGATATCATGAGATATCGTGCCATAGTTAAAGAATTAGGATTAAGAAAATAAGATCAAAGAGGCTTCGTGCCTCTTTTTTTATATAAATAACTCTTGCGACAGAGTCTAAACTATCGCAAATAAGAAGCTGATATTAGTTTTTCATTGGTCAGACATTTTCATGTCATCACAACAACTACAACAACACAACGACCATTGTTTAACAGTATTCTAGCACATTAATAGTGCTGGAATTGAATTAAAAATTTATGATTCCACAAACTTACAAAGAGGTCATAGACCTTGGTGACGGTAGAGAAATCTCTATTGAAACCGGAAAATTAGCAAAACAGGCTCATGGTTCTGTTGTTGTTCAATCTGGAAAATGTATGTTATTATGTACAGTTGTTTCCAATTACAAGCAATCAGATGTCGACTTTTTACCGTTAACGGTAGATTACAGAGAAAAGTTTGCAGCTGCTGGTCGTTATCCTGGAGGATTCTTTAAAAGAGAAGCTAGACCAAGTGATGGTGAGGTATTGACAATGCGATTAGTTGATCGTGTTTTACGTCCACTTTTCCCTAAAGATTATCATAGCGAAACGCAAGTGATGATTCAATTAATGTCACATGATGACGATGTGATGCCAGATGCTATGGCTGGACTTGCTGCATCCGCTGCAATCCAGTTATCAGATTTCCCTTTTGAATGCGCTATCTCAGAAGCTCGAGTTGGTCGTGTTAATGGTGAATTTATCATTAATCCTACACGTTCACAGTTAGAAGAATCTGACATCGATATGATGATTGGTGCTTCTGCCGATTCTGTGATGATGGTAGAAGGTGAGATGGATGAAATTTCTGAAGAAGAAATGACTGAAGCAATTAAGTTTGCTCATGAAGCTATCAAAGTACAGTGTGCTGCTCAAGTAAAACTTGCAGAAGCTTTCGGTAAAAAAGAAGTTCGTGAGTATGAACCAGAGCGTGAAGATGAAGCATTAGAAAAAAAGATTTACGACATGGCATACGACAAAGTGTATGCTGTTGCAAAAGCCGGTTCAGCTAAACATGAAAGAGGAGCAGCTTTTGGAGAAATCAAAGAAGAAATCAAAGCAACGTTTTCAGAAGAAGAGTTGGAAGATTTTGGTGGCTTAATATCCAAATATTACAGTAAAGCTGAAAAAGCAGCCGTTCGTGATTTAACTTTAAATGAAGGCTTACGTTTAGACGGACGTAAAACGGATGAAATTAGACCTATTTGGTGTGAAGTTGATTACTTACCATCAACACATGGTTCATCCATTTTTACGCGTGGAGAAACTCAAGCTTTAGCAACGGTAACACTAGGAACCTCTCGAGAAGCTAACCAAATTGATATGCCATCTTTTGAAGGTGAAGAACGTTTTTATTTACATTATAACTTCCCACCGTTTTCAACAGGTGAAGCACGACCTATTCGTGGCACATCTCGTCGTGAAGTAGGACATGGCAACTTAGCACAACGTGCTTTAAAAGGTATGGTGCCTGACGAATGTCCGTATACGGTTCGTGTCGTTTCTGAAGTTTTAGAATCCAATGGTTCTTCTTCTATGGCTACCGTTTGTGCAGGAACTATGGCATTAATGGATGCAGGTGTACAATTGAAGAAACCTGTTTCTGGGATCGCTATGGGATTAATTTCTGATGCCGATAGTGGAAAATATGCTGTCTTATCTGATATTTTAGGTGATGAAGATCACTTAGGAGACATGGACTTTAAAGTCACGGGAACTGCCGATGGTATTACAGCATGTCAAATGGATATCAAAGTAAAAGGTTTATCCTATGAAATCTTAGTAAACGCCCTAAAACAAGCACGTGATGGTCGTTTACATATCTTAAGTAAATTGACTGACACCATCGCTGAGCCAAACCCAGAGGTTAAGGAACATGCACCAACAATGGTCACAAGACGTATCCCTAATGAATTTATTGGTGCGTTAATTGGACCTGGTGGAAAAGTGATTCAGGAATTACAGAAAGAAACTGATACGACGATCGTTATCAATGAAGATCCAGTGACTGAAGAAGGTATTGTAGAAGTTTTAGGTGTTGGTAAAAAAGGAATTGATGCTGTTATGGCAAAAATCGATTCGTTATTATTTAAGCCTGAAGTTGGAAGCGTTTACGAAGTGAAAGTTATTAAAATGTTAGATTTTGGTGCTGTTGTTGAATATACTGAAGCACCAGGAAATGAAGTTTTATTACATGTATCTGAATTAGCTTGGGAACGTACTGAAAATGTTTCTGATGTGGTTAATATGGGAGATGTGTTTGATGTAAAATACTTCGGAATCGACTCGAGAACAAGAAAAGAGAAAGTGTCACGTAAAGCCCTATTACCAAAACCAGAAGGTTTTAAGGAAAGACCTCCAAGAGATAATAATCGCGGAAGAGACAACAGAGGTAGAGATAATCGCGGACGTGATAATCGCCGTGATGATCGCAAACCAAGAAATGATAAAAAGGAGGATTAATCCATATCATTTTTTTAAATAAGTTAAACCCAATTAGTTTTTTACTAGTTGGGTTTTTTCATGTAATCAATAAAAGTTTTCTTAAATAAATATTAAATAAAGAACCGTTAAAATCTAAAATGAGCACCGTAACGTACATCTAACAAACTCAGTACAACAACAGTAATATTAATAGATGTTCACAAATAAAATTACTCTAAAATCATTAAAAACAGATTGTAACTTAAAAACCAATCGTATTAGTAATAGTATCGGTTCTTTATTCTTAAGTAATGGTAAAACCGAAAGTCCACACAACCGTATAGTACTTATAAGTACGTTTGTTTTAATAGGTATCGGACTTTATTTTTTCGCTACCTTTCATACAGACTTTGAAGACTTCAATGCCAACAGGCAAAGCACCTCTATTGGATTCATATTTATGACAGCTGCTGGAATATTATTTGCCTTTAAAATATTCTTTCTTCTCTATTTGGCCTACCATTATTACAAGTACAAATCTATCGATGCCGTTTCAGATCAAGAATTACCAACATGTACTATCATCGTGCCAGCTTATAATGAAGGCAAGCAGGTTTGGGATACCCTCATGAGTTTATCTAAAAGTGATTATCCAAAGGAAAAACTCCAAATTTTAGCTATTGACGACGGAAGCGTGGATGATACATGGTATTGGATGCAGGACGCTAAACAACACTTAGGTGAGTCATTAGAAATTTTACAGCAACCAGAAAATAAGGGGAAACGTCATGCGCTCTATCGTGGTTTCCGTTTAGGAACTGGTGAAGTATTTGTTACGGTAGATAGTGACTCTGTAGTCAATCCAAATACCATTAAAAACCTCGTGAGCCCTTTTGTTACAGATGAAAAGTGCGGTGCCGTTGCAGGCAATATTCGTGTTTTGAACAATCAAAAGGAAATGCTTCCCAAAATGTTAGATGTGAGTTTTGTGATGAGCTTTGAGTTTGTACGATCGGCTGAAAGTCATTTAAACTCTGTATTGTGTACACCTGGAGCACTGGCTGCCTATCGAAGTTCGGCCGTATTTGAATGTCTTCCGGAATGGATCAATCAAACGTTTATGGGACAACCTTCAGACATTGGTGAAGATCGCGCCATGACCAACATGATTCTCAAACAAGGGCAACATGTCCTTTTTCAAAGAAATGCTGTGGCATACACGAATGTTCCAGAAGCGTATCCTGGACTCTATAAAATGTTTATTAGATGGGGTCGTAGTAATGTTCGTGAAAACATTGCCATGGCTAAATATGTCTTTACCAACTTCAAAGAAGAAAGCAAATTAGGAAGTCGATTGTTATTCTTGAGTCAGTCTGCAAGAATCCTCATGAGTTACCCATTCATATTATTTATGTTATTCTTTATTCTGACGCACCCTTTATTATTTTTAGGTTCTACCTTACTCAGTATTTTAGTAACATCCACTTTTTCGGTACTATTTTATGCGCACCGCTATGAGATTAAAGAAGCTATTTGGGCATATTCTTACAGTATCCTCTACACGTTTGCCTTATTTTGGATTACACCATATGCCATTGCCACAGCAAATAGACGAGGATGGCTCACACGTGGTTTACCTGAAAAACGATAGTAAAGACATTTAAATTACTAAAAAGCCTGTGATACGAAACAGGCTTTTTTTTATGAGTTTCGACGAAATTTCTTACGGACAAATTAACAAAACCCGACAAGCTGTCAGCTTTTTTCAAAAAACTGTTCAAATCCGTATTGACAATTCCTTAACAATTAGCGCAAAAAACTGATAATGCCACAAAAAATAGACTTTAAGGTATCAAATTCATGAAAATTTGAAATTCTTTGAAAAATATGGCACTGTCGTACAGTCCTTGATGTATATACACTGAAATAATTGATAATCAATTATCATAAAGAAGATATATAAAAATGAAAGTACTAGTAATTGGAGCAGGAAATATGGGATTGACCTATTCAGAAGGAATGGCCAACTCACCATTATTAAGTAAACACAAACTCAGAATTTTTGACACTGATCCAAAAAAGATAGAAACCTTACGTCAAGACGAACGCTTTGATGTTTTTGACAATTTAGATGATTGTCTTCCAAAAGCAGATATAGTATTCATTGCCGTAAAACCATATCATAGTGACGGATTATTTGAAACCATGAAACCTATGCTTAATAAGGAGCAATTAATTGTTTCCTTGATGGCTGGAGTCACTATAGACACCATTAAAGATAAATTGAATGCCTTAAAAGTGATTAGAACCATGCCGAACCTACCTGCTCAGGTTGGAAAAGGAGTGACGTCCTATACCGAATCTAAAGAGGTTTCTAAAGTAGAATTGATTATGGTTCGAAATCTTTTGGATACCACGGGAACATCAATTCACGTTGAAACAGAGAATTTTATTGATGCTTCTACAGGTATTTCAGGTAGTGGTCCTGCATACGTCTTTTATTTCATGCAGTCCATGCTAGAAGCAGCACTGAAAATGGGGTTTTCAGATTACGATTCTAAAGTACTGGTAAGCAGCACTTTTGAGGGTGCCATTACCCTATTCAATGAAAATAACATTTCACCCAAATCATGGATAGACAAAGTGGCTTCAAAAGGTGGCACCACACAAGCCGCTATCGATTCTATGGAAGATAATAATGTAAAAGAGCTCATCCAAGAAGCCGCATACGCTGCTTTTGACAGAGCTGTAGAACTAGGAAAAAAATAATCATGGATAAACAAGAACCCAAACGTATTGTAGTCAAGGTTGGAACGAACGTTCTGACTAATAAAGATAATCGCATATTAGGACCTGTTCTAAGAGAACTCGTTCGACAAATCTCTGTATTGTATGAGCGCGATATTATGGTAATCCTTGTGTCATCTGGTTCAGCAATTGCTGGCAAGGAAGTCTTAGGAGACACAGATATCAAAGATTCATCGATTCGTCGACAGGTGTATTCGTCTGTAGGACAGCCGAGAATGATGCGTCATTACTATAGTATTTTTCATGATTATGGCATGAGATGTGCCCAAGTACTTGCCACTAAGCGCGATTTTGATCCTGGTAAACATCGTGAAAATATGATTAATTGTTATGAAGGCTTACTCTCTGAAGGCGTGATTCCTATTGCTAATGAAGATGATGCCGTTTCATTAACCATGTCGATGTTTTCAGATAATGATGAACTAGCAAGTTTAGTTGCTGAATTATTAGATGCTGACCGATTAATCATTCTTTCTGATACCGACGGACTTTACACAGGACATCCTGATGATGACAATTCAAGAAAATTGAATGAGGTCAAAGTGACTCAGAATGTAGAGCAATATGTCCAAGCTTCTAACAAAAAAGAAGGTGAAGGACGTGGTGGTATGGCTTCAAAATTGAGAATTGCCAAAGGAACAGCTAGAAAAAATATTCCAACTTATATCGCTAATGGTAAACGTGAAAATGTTATTGTAGATATTATCGATAATAAAGAAGTGGGAACAAAATTTATTCACTAATAAAAACATCATAGATAAATTATGAAATTATTAAGTACAAAATTAAAAAATAAGGTACTTCAGTCAATGATTAACATCATTGATCGAGAGCGCAAACAAATCATCATTGAAAACCAAAAAGACTTATCGGCTTTTGATAAAGACGACCAAGCATTGTATGATCGATTAGTGGTTGACAATGCCAAAGTAGATGATATGATTAGGGCGATTGAAGAAGTTAAAGCACAAAAAGACCCTGTTGGTCAAAATCTTTCGAACATTACACTCGACAACGGACTAAAAATCACGAATAAAACAGCGCCCTTCGGGACCATCATGATTATTTATGAGTCGCGTCCAGATGTGACCATCGAAGCTGCTGTCTTGGCATTTAAAGCGAATAATAAAATTTTATTGAAAGGCGGAAAAGAAGCTTTAAACAGTAATCTTATTTTAGAAAAGTGCTGGCATGAGGCCTTACGCGAAAATAACTTGTCAGAAGATTGGATAAAATTACTTCATTTAAAACGTGAAGAAACCCAAGAATTTTTGAAAAATCCACCTGAAAAATTAGATTTAATTGTACCACGAGGAGGTGAACGATTAATCAAATTCGTAAAAGATCACGCAAGCTGCGCTGTGTTGATTAGTGGTCGTGGAAACAACTTCCTATACGTAGGAAAAGATGCCGATTGGTTAAAAGCCGTAAAAGTGATCGTCAACGCTAAAACTGATAAAATTTCTGGTTGCAATGCTCTGGATAAAGTATTGATTGATAAAAATCTACCTAACTACATGTTTAAGGTAAATGAATTAGAAAAGATTCTTTCAAAATTAAATGTAGAAGTTGTGGTGGATACAAAAACAGCGGAAGTCCTTCCAAATGCGAATAAGGTCTCAGATGAAGACATTTGGTACGAGGAATTCTTAGCGATGAAACTTTTAATCGCTCAAGTTGATAATGCCGATGAAGCCATTGAGATGATTAACCAATATTCTGGAGGACATTCAGCAGCCATTATCACTGAAGATAAAAAGAGCGCTAAAACATTTATGGAACGCGTTGATAGTGCTGCCGTATACCACAATGCCTCAACGCGATTTACCGATGGCGGACAAATGGGTGTTGGTGCAGAATTAGCCATTAGTACCGATAAATTACATCACAGAGGACCACTAGGACTAAAGCAACTAGTGACCAATAAGTACTATGTTTACGGCGATGGACACGTTAGAGTTTAAGAATTTTTTAACATCACAAATGGTCATTTCAATTTTAAAATGGCCATTTTTTAGTTAAATTCAATGATTCAATAAAATTTCATAAGAAAGCAGGGTGATTTTCTTAGAAACCAAACAACACAGTTATGAACAAATATTTAGCTACTATTATTTTAATCTCCACTTTATTCACAGCCTGTTCTTATGATCAAGATGATTTCGTAAATACAGCTATTGACATCAATTCAGTAGAAGTGATTCGTCAAGACGCCGAACTATATGAGAACATCAAGGGTATTATCAATGATACTGAAAGACCAGATCAAAGTATCGCTTGTATTGATTTTATTTACCCTTTAACCCTATATATATTTGACGATATGGATCTCTATCAAGAGACCTATTACGTAACAGATGATGAAACATTCAGCACATTACTAGATGATTTAGAGACAGACCATTCAATAAGTATCAGTTTTCCTATTTCTAGTACTTTGGAGTCAGGGGAAGAGTTTACAATAAACACAACCGAAGAGTTAAAAGATGCTATCGATAATTGCCTAAATGAAGAAATGTTGCAGGAATGTTTTGTACTAGTTGAAAGTTGTTTCTGGAAAATTGGCTATAGTTATAATTACGACAATACCTATTTAGGCCACTATTTTTATGAAAATGATGGCGCTACTATATTAACAATAGACGAAGAAGAGATCTTAGGTTCATGGTCACCACTAATTATTGAAAATGAATTACATATCAATATCAACCTGATAGATGATGAAGAAATCGGCGCATTTTTTAACCATGACTGGAAGGTTGATTATATCGATGAAAATTCTTTATTATTAACCTATGAAAATCTTGAACTTGTGCTGAATCAAAGATGCGATGAAACATTTACGGAGTGTGGCAATTTTAATTTTGAAGCTTGTGAAACCGAATTAGATAGTGGGATTGGAGAATTCATTCTAGATGATCACACATTCTGCATTTTTGATACATTAGAATTAGATCTCGAAGACGAGAACTTTACCATCACATACTATGAATCAGAAGAAGACGCACTCGATATGGTAAATCCGATTGTTTCTGAAGATATTTATACAGTATCAGAACTAGAACAAACGATTTACGTTACTATTATTGATATTGAAAATGAGCTTCAATATGATGTTGTGACAACACTATCAGTTATCAATTGCGAAGAATGATATCCAAATGATGATCTAAAGACTCGCTCAAGAGTCTTGTGCAGTCCAAAGCAGATTCTAGTATTAACTTTAGATTAAGAAAACCTATCTAGTTATGAATCAAATTTAAGGACCTTATTCAATCAAATGTATTACGTGATCCAAAGGGGCTATAGTGGACGTGTTCATTTAGCAAAGCATTGAAATCATTAAAAATATTTGCATATTTAATTTTTTTTGTTATATTATAAGCTATGATATATTCAGACAAAGAAAAATACAAAGACATACTAAAAGATTCAGTGAGCTACTTAGAGCAGCGTGGTTTTGAAAACATTAAAGCCGATGTTGAAGGCTATGAAACGCCAAAATCTTTTGCAAAAAAAGGAAGTGAAATTAGCATTACTCCAGACATCGTAGCTGAAAAAGAAGGTCGAAAGCATTATTTCGACATCAGCTTGAAGAGTGAAAAGCCGAAATTATTGAAATCTAAATGGCTATTTCTCAACACCTTGAGTAATTTAAAATCATCTAGATTCCGATTGATCACCACAAGAGGTCATTACAAGTTTACCAATGAAATGCTTGATGACATCAACCTTACCAACAAAAGTTTGATTAAAATTTAAATTTATTTTGTTTTCCTGTAACATTTTTTGGATTTGATACGTATAACTACATAGTACGGTGCATTTACCCAAATTTAAAGGAGATTTCTAAATGAGACAGTTAAAAATTACGAAGCAGGTTACTAACAGAGAAACGGCTTCCTTAGATAAATATTTACAAGAAATAGGAAAAGTAGATTTAATCACTGCTGATGAGGAAGTGGAGTTAGCTCAGCGCATTAAGGCAGGTGATCAAATTGCTTTAGAAAAATTAACCAAAGCGAACTTACGTTTTGTGGTATCTGTAGCGAAACAGTACCAAAACCAAGGATTAACCTTACCAGATTTAATTAATGAAGGTAATTTAGGTCTTATCAAAGCGGCACAACGTTTTGATGAAACACGTGGATTTAAATTTATCTCTTATGCTGTATGGTGGATCAGACAATCCATTCTTCAAGCGCTAGCTGAACAATCACGAATTGTGCGTTTACCATTAAATAAGATTGGATCTATTAATAAAATTAATAAGACCTTTGCCTTTTTAGAGCAAAGTCATGAACGTCCACCAAGTGCTGAAGAAATTGCCAAGGAGTTGGATATGACTATTAATGATGTTAAAGAGTCGATGAAAAACTCTGGTCGTCACGTCTCTATGGATGCGCCTTTAGTAGAAGGAGAAGATTCAAACCTTTACGATGTTCTTCGTAGTGGTGAATCGCCTAATCCTGATAAGGATTTATTACATGAATCTTTGCGTACAGAAATTGAACGTGCATTGGAAACCCTTACGCCTCGTGAAGCAGATGTTATTCGCCTGTATTTCGGTCTAGGTAATCAACACCCTATGACACTCGAAGAAATTGGAGAAACATTTGACTTAACTCGTGAGCGTGTAAGACAAATTAAAGAAAAAGCGATTCGTAGATTGAAACATACGTCTCGAAGTAAAATATTAAAAACCTATTTAGGCTAGTAATTACATACGAATTATTACGACTAAATTACAGTAACAAACAGTTACACATAACTGTTCGTTTTTTGATTGATGAAAGAACCCAGAGCTGATTACTCTGGGTTCATTTTTTTATAACATCTCGATGTCATTCCAATCAAGTAAACTTGTTTTTTTAATTATCTTTGCCCAAAACTAATCCAACAGATATTTTATGGCTACAACATTAATAGCTCCTTCAATTTTAGCTGCCGATTTTGGCAATCTCCAGCGCGATGTAGAAATGGTTAACAACAGTGATGCTGACTGGTTCCATATTGATGTAATGGATGGTCACTTCGTTCCTAATATTTCCTACGGAATGCCAGTCATTCAAGCTATAAAAAAACATGCAACGAAACCATTGGATGTCCATTTGATGATTGAAAAACCTGAGCGTTATATTGAAGAGTTCGCCAATGTTGGAGCGGATATCATTTCGGTTCATTACGAATCCACTGTTCATTTGCACAGAACACTAACCCAAATAGAAAATGCAGGCTGTAAGCCAAGTGTTGTATTAAATCTAACGACACCGATATCTGTACTTGAAGACATCTTACCAAAATGTTATATGGTACTTTTAATGTCAATTAACCCTGGGTTTGGTGGTCAAAAATTTGAAGACATGACTTATAATCGTGTTAAAAAATTACGACAAATGATCAACGCACAAGGTTTAAATACCCGAATAGAAATAGATGGTGGCGTAACTGATAAAAATGCAAAAGCACTTGTTGAAGCTGGAGCAGATGTATTAGTAGCTGGTAGCTACATTTTTAAAAGTGACAATCAAACCGAAACCATCAAACATTTAAGGACGATTTCAAATAGCTAATTATTTGCTTCCGTAACCATAATTGTACCCATAGTTATAACCATAAGATCGGTTATTACCAACGCCATTAACAACGTAAGCCATATTTTTTAACTTCCCAGATTCATATAAATCTTTGGAGAAATTCAATAGCTTTTTATCTGTAAAATTCGCTCTGGCTATGTACACTGTGACATCCGCCAATTGCGAAATAAGCATAGTATCCGTTACTAAAATCGTTGGAGCCGTATCGACGACAATATAATCATACAACTCTCTGGCCTCCTTGATCAACTCGGTAAATCTCCCATTGGTTAATAAACTAGACGGATTAGGTGGAATACTTCCTGAAAGGAGAATATCATGATTCTCATGTTGACCAAAACCTTTTACAAGACTTTGTTTCCAATCAAAACCATATTCGTGTAAATAATTTGATAATCCAGGTGAGTTTTTGTCTGCAGCTTTAATATGTGCATGAATTTGCGGATTTCTTAAATCGGCGCCAATCAAAAGTACTTTCTTATTCAAGCTAGACAAAGCCAATGACAAATTAATACTAATATATGTTTTACCTTCTCCTTTGATAGTAGAGGTACAATAAATAACGCTGCCTTTATCGGTTTCTTTGACCGGTAAAAGATAATTGACGTTTGAGCCTAGTATTCTAAAAGATTCTGCCAACGCTGAACGGTCATTCGGACTTTCAAAAACTTGTGTATCTTTTTTCTTGATATCTGGTATTTCACCAATGATTGGCACTGTGTTACTCACCTTAGACACATCTTCCTTACCATGAATTTTAGTGTCCAACATAAATAGGAGATAAAAAATTCCAAACGGGACTAAAAGACCTCCCAATAAAGCGCCTGCATATACAATATTGGATTTAGGTGAAATTGGACCAGAACCTGAAATGGCATAATCCACAACCTTAATAGATGGCTCTGTAATAGCTAAGTTAATGGCCGCTTCTTCTCGCTTCTGAAGCAACAAGAGATAAAGGCTTTCCTTTATTTTTTGTTGCCGTTCTATGGCTCGTAATAACTTCTCCTTTTCTGGAATCTGTGACACTTGTCCAACAAAGCGTTGATTACGACCTTGCAACTGACTTTGAGATACTTTCAGTTGTTGGTTATAAGATCTAAGTGACTGCGTGATATTGGATCTTAAATCCTCTATTTTCGACTGAGCTAAGGCAACCGTTGGGTTGTTTTCACCTGCAGAACTCACCAATTTATCTCTTTCCAATATCGCTGTATTATAAGCATTAATCAAGGAATTAATATTCCCATTATCTAATCCTATATTAGCTGGCAAAAGGCCATCAGTAGCATTCGAATTTAAAGCTTCTTGTATGAGTTGAGCAATAGCTAATTGGTTTTCTATTTGGAAAACTTCCTCATCCGATTTAGATCGTTGCTGCAAGCCTAATTCGGCATCAGCAGTTAAATCTACCAAATTATTACGCTGTTTGAATTCCTTACGATCAATTTCTATGGAATCTAATTCTTTAGCTAGATACAAGAAGCGATCATCTATAAACGCTAATGTGCGTTTAGAAACTAATTGTCGATCATTTATGCCATCTTTATTGAAGACATCCATCAATTTATTCAATATCCATTCTGAACGCTCTTTGCTCTCCCCTTTTATTGTCATTTTTAGTAAGTCACTTTGCTCACCAACAGGTTCCACTTTTATTCGAGATTTTAAGGATAGTGCTGCCGCTTTCAGTGGGCCATACTTTATAAGGTATTTTTTACCATTAATTCTACTCAATGCCTTTTTATTGCTCAAGTGGATCTTAAATGGCAAGTTATTTTCAGTGGCACTGCTATCGTGGTTTTTAAACTGAAACGTCTTTTCTGTTTTTTGATTTGTGACTTCAAAATTATTTTGATTGACCACTATGCTATAAGACATCCCAGAAGTGATACTGTCGGGATGAATGATTTGTTCATAATAAAATGGCAATTCAGCAATTTGTGCCGTTTGAATCGTGCCTTCTTCATAAAAGCGGGTGTTCAATTTCAAATCCATGGCAACTTGTTCGAGAATGAGATAGGATGTCAAAATCTCTATTTCATTCTCTAGGTTGATATTAACCCTTTTAAAAACAAATGCGGAAGTGGGTAATTCGAGCCCTTCAGATTCATCTAAAATTTTCATTTTAGCCGTTGTCTGATAGATGCGCGGTGCAAATCGTAAATACACATAAGCACCTATAAGTGCCATAACAAGTGACAAGACAAACCAAGGCCAATATCTCAAATATTTTAGAAATTCTTGTTTGATATCGACACCAGTATCTTCGGCAAAATTGAACTGATTATTATTGTTTGACGTATCCATGATTAGCGACTAAGTAAAACGATTGAACTTAAAACTAGCGACGTAATCGTTAGTACGATACTGACATTTCCAACAAATCCAGCGGATTTCACTTTTGGATTGTTTGGGTTAACTATAATAACATCATTAGGTTTAATATAATAGAATTCACTATTCATAAAATCGGTAGAAGTTAAATCGATATGTGATATTTTACGAACACCATCTACATCTCTTGTTATAATAATATCTTCTCGTTTTCCATTAATAGTCAAATCTCCAGCGTATCCTAATCCTTGTAAAATGGTAATGTTTTGTTCAGTGAATGTATAAGTTCCTGGAGACTTCACTTCTCCTAAAATAGTTACTTTGGCATTTACAAGACGCACATCCACCGTAGGATTATTTAAGTGACCCCCTTCTACCAAAATCGATTTTATTTTCTCTTCAATTTCAAATGTTGTCAAATTAGCAACGGGAATTTGTCCCAAAATAGGAAAATTGATGGTGCCATTATTTTTCACGAGGTAACCTTGAAGTTTCAATAATTCAACAGTCAACGATTGTGAACCACTTCCTAATCCTCTGTTATAAGGAATTGCAGCCTCAGGCACTAAACTTTCAACTGAAATTTTAAGAATATCATTGGGTTGAATGGTCGCATTTTGATAACTTATAGTTGATGAATCATTCTGATCAGCATCCTGTAAATAGAGAATTTCTTTTTTTGAAGCACATGACATCATCACTAAAGATGCGATAAGTAGGAGACCCTTAATTTTCATAAATTTATTTTCTTGAATCAAGCTGTAAAGATAATCTATTTAATGCAAACTCAAAGTGGGCTTAGACTTGATTTGGTTTAGACATACTAGGCTTCAACTTTTTTTTTTGTCCAGCGAAACTTCGTTTTAAAAAGAATGGAAGATAATACAGAAGTGAACCGTAAATAAACAACAAACCAATTTGTGTGTTTAAGTTAAGGTGTAGCATGTTAAAGGCAATAAATATGATCAGCAAATTAATCGCCACCACGAGTAAAGTTGTTTGCACATGTGAAAATCCTGATTTTATAAATCTGTGATGAATGTGGTTTTGATCGGCCTCAAATGGACTTTTTTTCAATACCATGATTCTAATAATAAAAATCCTAAGAGTATCCATGAGTGGGTAAAATAACATGGCGATAGCTAAAGCTGGTGAGGCTCTGAAATATTCAGAATTGACATTTATTTGAGACTGACAGATAAAACTTATCGTAAAAAATGCTAATAGGAATCCAACAATCATAGATCCTGTATCACCCATAAATATTTTATGTTCCCTAGAAAAGTTATGTCTTAAAAATGCTACCAAGGCACCAATCAACGCCACGGATATCGTTGCTAAACTCAAGGCTCCTGAATTATAGAATAGTACCGTAAAAACGGCGCTAATCAACAAAGCTACACTACCTGCTAGCCCGTCAACACCATCAATTAAATTATACGCATTGATGATTAATATATATACGAAAAGTGTAAAAAAGATAGATATCCAATACGGCAATACGTCGACATCTAATATTTTAGAAAATCCAATAATTCGTGTATCTGTAAAAACAATTAACAATAGAGCCGCAAAAAGTTGTCCCAGAAACTTTTTACGTGCAGACAATACGGTTAAGTCATCCTTTAGACCAAGAAAAAACAAGATAGTTAAGGCACCCATCACCAATAGCAAGACCTTTGTGTTAAGCATAGCACCCACTAAAGTCATAACTACAACGATACTGAAAAATATGCCTATTCCTCCTAACGTTGGTGTTCTTCTAGAATGCATACTACGACTATCAGGCTCATCCATCAAGTGTTTTTTATTCGCAACGTACAATATTGTAGGAAACGTTTGGTATGCAATAACAAAGGCCAACACAAATGCAGAAACCAACCACACAAATGGTCTATTCTCTGGATTAAAGTTATCTATCAAAGTTTGAATCATAAAAAAAAAGTAACCAAATTATTGTTCAGATTACGGCTTGCAAGATACGAATTAATACAGTAATACCTTTAACTTCATTCGGTATATGCTTAACTCATTTAACAATTATCAATTTCGTAACTATTTGATAACATGGGCTTTCAAATTCTCAATGATTCGTTTTGAAGTTTGTCCATCCCACAACGGAATGTCTTGACCTTCTTTCCATTTGTTGTTAAAAAGACGATCTAAATAGGGTTTTAATTGTTCGGGTTTGGTTCCCACCAATTCATTTGTGCCAAGGGTAATAGTTTCTGGTCGTTCTGTATTATCTCTTAGAGTTAAGCATGGTACTCTAAGTACTGAAGCTTCTTCTGTGATGCCACCGGAATCCGTAATCACAGCCTTCGCCTTTTCTACCAAATAATTAAACTCTAAATAACTCAAAGGCTCAATCATGTGTAATCGCGGATGCTTAACGTTTAGTTTTTGTAAGATCTTAGCAGTTCTTGGATGTACTGGGAAAATGAGAGGCAAATTCTCTGAATGCGCAATAATTTCATCAATCATAGCTTTAAGCTGTGATTCTTCATCCACATTGGCTGGTCTATGAAGCGTCATCACTATATAGTTTTTCGCTTTTAAGTAGAGTTCGCTCCATACAGCAGGTTGCTTAAAGTTAGGTCGCTGCTTTAATAAGGTGTCTATCATGGTATTTCCGACAAAAAATATCTGATCATCCGCCACACCGCTTTTTCTTAAATTGGAGTTCGCTGTTTCCGAAGTCGTGAAAAAATAATTCGTAATACTGTCTGTCACCAATCTGTTAATTTCTTCTGGCATGCTCCAATCATCAGAACGAATTCCGCCTTCGACATGAGCAACTTTTGTATGCAGTTTTTGAGCGACCAATGCACAAGCCATCGTTGAAGTCACATCACCAACAACCAACACTAAATCAGCAGGATTTGCTAAAAGCTCCTTTTCGAATGCAACCATGATATTAGCGGTTTGCTCGGCTTGTGACCCTCCACTACACTCCAAATTTACATGCGGTTCAGGAATTTCTAATTGCTCAAAAAAACTACCAGACATGTTTTTATCATAATGCTGTCCTGTATGAACTAATCTATAATCTATAGTTTCCTGAGTCGTTTGTATCGCATGAATAATGGGTGCAATCTTCATGAAATTAGGTCGCGCTCCAGCGATAATGGTAACTTTATACATATTGAATTTTATTAGTAATACGTTTAATAACGATTGAGGTGCAAATTAACAAAAAAACGCACTAAATGAATTTGACGTTTGATTCTCGAAGGCTGACTCAATAAGCGATATGTCCATTCGAGATTATGATCAACCCACCATTTTGGGGCACGTTTGACATGACCTGTATAGACATCAAAACTACCGCCCAATCCTTGATAAACCGCCTGATGTGTTTGTTGGATACGTTCCATTAACTGTTCCTGCTTTGGAGAGCCCATAGCTACAAACACGACGTCGGGACCATGTAATTTGATATCAGCAATCAATTCTTGTTCCTCCTTTTCTGAACGAATATAACCATTCCTAAAATTACAAATATGTATTCCAGGATAGTCTTTATGAAGCTGCGCTACTGTGGCTTCAATAATCGCTTGTTTGCCACCTATCAAATAAAAGGACTTTGTCTTGTAATAGCTTTTGACTACATCTAACCACAATTCACAACCTGGTATTTTCACCACGTTTTTAACGCCTTTTTTCTTCAAGGCCCAAACGGCTCCAATGCCATCTGGGTAGCCTAGGTTTCGGTTAATCAATTCACGACTTTCTTCTGTGGCGTGCAGAATTTTTTCAGCATTAACAGCCACCATAATTTTATGATGTTCAAAGGCATATGACATTAATTCTTCGCGAGATTTCGGTGCAGATGTTATGATGCCATTTAAGGATTTAGACTCCATGATCTACAAGTTTTGTGCGCCATAAGTAATGTGCCATGGCATTAAACATAAAAGCATTGCTCCATCTCATATATGAAATCTTAGAACTTATTCCTTTTTTCAATTGATAATAAAAATAGCCTTTCTTATGCTGCATATTGGTTATAGTCCAATCCAAAACCTGATCTATCAATTCTTTATTTTCATCAAACATTTCGAGTTTAGAAAGCGTGACAATCACTTGTGCCGGACAGTGAATATCTATCGGATAGGTTTTGTGATTGTAATATTTCGGCATCCCATTAGGCTCAAAGAAATGCTTGATATAATAGGCCACACCTTTATCAATGCATGATTGGAAACTTTTATCATTAGTGCATAACTGGTATGTTGCTATGGCATCCAAATTAAATCCTGTATGAAAACTATCTTTCCAAGACTGTACTGGAAGCAATCCATAAATCCACGATCCATCGGCTTCTTGTAAGTCGCATGCAGCCACCACAGCTTTTTTTGCCAAATCGGCATGTGCTTTATTTTTTGTGTACTTATAAGAATAGCTCAATATTTTTGCACCCAATAACGAGGCATTAATGACCGTGTTGTTCCCATCCTTGACACTGTAAGAGAAGATGAGACCGTCACCATGAGGCGTTCGAGATAAGTCATTCGTCACAAAATTAGCAGCTGTCAAAGTTTCATTTAATAGCGCTTCATCCTTTGTAATTTCATAAGCTTCCAACAATGCTTCAACACAAAAACATGTCGCTACAACAGTTGGAGTGTGTTTTGGAAATAAAAATAAGCGTCTAGCTTGCCAATCAAAGTTATAGCCCCAAGCTGATCCAGAATAGCCTTTACTTCTAAGGTTGAGTAACAATTCAGACACCTCTTTGATTTGTTCCAAAAGCTCAGCCTTCGTCCCGAAGACTTCGATGCCATGTTCTGCCAGTCGATACAATCTACAATAGCCTAATAAAAAAAGGGCCACACCTTTAGCATTATGCTCCTTTGGAACTAAAAGTAGTGTTCTGAAATTAATCGGACTTCTTTTAAATCCTTGAATCCAGGCAAGTCTAGCCAAGTCCCAATGCTTTAAAGGTAAGGCTTGAAAAACTTTAGAATTGAGTCCGTCATAAGGATCCCATCCCTTCAACTTTTCATCCTCACAGTAAGTTTTAAGCTTGAGAAAACTGGATGTTACTTTATATGTCAACTTGTGCTCCTCCACTTTTTATTGATTCCAATACTTTAAAAGACGCTTTAGTGACAGCAACAATTTCTTCAAATGCTATTGGCGGATTTCCATCTTTAAGCAATCCATCTACAAAAGCCGTAACCATTTCTTTTTGTCCTTTATTCTGATTAAATAATTTCTTCTTTTTCGGTTTCCCTTTGCCATAGATTCTCAATTCTTTGAAATCATTAAGAGTTGCTGATAAACCTGCAGAAAACACCTCAACATACTCTTTTGTCATCGATTTAGACCCATTGGCATAATAACCAATAACTCCTGAAGAACCATTTTCAAATTGAATTAAAATATTGAGCGTATCATTTAATTGCTTAGCATCTGGCAGAGCCGTTGCTGATATTTTGATGGGCAAACTGCCATTAAGAAAGGTTAAATAATCTATGAAGTGACAGACTTCACCCAAAACACGACCTCCTCCAATTTCTAAATCCTGAATCCAATTATCTGACGGTATCGCACCAGCATTTATACGGTAAATCATCGTCATAGGATGGTTCCCAAAAGCCGATTTTAGTTTGACAGACAAGGGTGAGAAACGCCTATTAAAACCAACCATCACAGCTTTATTAGCTTTTGTTTGAGCTTCAATAATGCTGGTCAATTCCGATGCTTTTAAACATAAAGGTTTCTCAACAAAAACATGCTTATTGGCTTCTAAACTTTTTAATACGTATGGACCATGGGAATCATGTCTGGTCGCCACAAAGACGGTATTTGTTTTATCATTTAATATATCGGCCTCTTCAGTGGCACAGAATTGAAATTTAAATTTTTCAGCGACACGTTTGGATGTGGTTCCTGTGTTTGTAAGAACTCCAATTCGACCCACCTTGTCAGATTCTGGAATATTAGGCAATAAGTTCCCTTGAGCATAGCTACCAGCGCCTATAAAAGATATATTGATTTCTCCGAGTTTCTCTGTATCAGATGTGCTAATCTTTGTTTTTTCAGCTGGTTTGGCACTATCATATTTGAGAGCAATTCCCGTAAATGGTTCTGTCTTAGAAACCACTAAATCAAAAGCGGCTTTAGCGTTTTCGAAATCAAACTCATGTGTTGTGAGGTAATCTATGTTAATTTGATTCGTTGCAAGCAACTTTTGAAAGGCTTCCATGTTACGCTTTTCTGTCCAACGCACATACGGTAACGGATAATCAATACCTTTCTCCTCGTAATTTAAATCATAGCGTCCTGGTCCGTAAGAGCATGCCATTTTCAGTTCCAGCTCTTTTCGATACCAATAAGGGTCACGATCAAAACCAGTTGGCACAGCACCTAAAACAACCACCTTTCCTTTTTTACGAGCAATGGCACCAGCAAAATTTATAGGATCCAAACTTGACGTTGCTGCTGCAATGATGACCGCGTCCGCACCATGGCCATTTGTAAATTCTTGTATCTGTGTTTCAATGCCTGAGGCACTTCTCGTAAGACCTAAATCGACGACATTATTTTCTAAAGATTGCTTTACTGCGGCATCAGAAACATCTACTCCAATAACCCTAACTCCAGAAGCTTTCAGTATTAAAGCTGCTAATTGTCCGAGAAGCCCCAAGCCAATAATCACACAAGATTCACCCAGTCTTAAATCTGCCTGACGCACACCTTGCATAGAAATAGCGCCTAATGTATTATAGGCCGCATCTTTGAGATTAGCAGTTGCTTCCAATTTGACACACAGATTGACAGGTACAGAAACAATTTCGGCGTGATTCGCATAACCTGCACCTGCACAAGCGACCTTATCGCCAATTTCGAAGGCTGTAACATCTTCACCCACTTCAATAACTTCACCAGCACAACTGTAGCCTAATGGAGAATAAGCGTCTAATTTTTTCATGACAGCGCGATACGTCTGAATAGGACCTTGTTTTTTCAAGGTATCTATCACTTGCTTCACCTGTTGTGGTCGTTCTTTAGCTTTACCAATCAAGCTTTTTCGTGCCGCAACGACAGTAGATCCTTCAGTTCCTGCACTGATAATCGAATAATGGTTTTTAACGATTACCATGCCCTTACCTAATTGAGGATAAGGAACCTCTTGAATGATCATATCGCCAGAGCCTAGCTTTTGAGTTAGTTGTTGCATTTATTTATACTGTTTTTTTAATGAATAATTGAGGTTTTAATAACAGAGCGCCAAAGATACCCCAAACTAAAATATTATAATAATAATAGACCCCTGGAACTAAACCTATGCTATCAACAATGTACATTCCTATCAGCATCATACCAAATACCTTGAGCTTTTTATGCATTTTGAAGGTATTCGCTATATTTCTAAAAATAAAAACAACCAAAAAAAGCACACCAATGATACCATTTGCCATAAGCACTCTCAAGTACTCATTATGAACGGGTCTCGTGATCCCATCTCCTATCCATTGAAATATTAAACTTTGTTGATCTGTCCAAAACCGCCAATAATTCTCCCAAATGTAGCCTCTTCCCGCGAGTGTATATCGCGCATCTTTAACCTCACCTGATTGATAGCCAACTTCCTTACTAAACAACTGTTCCAAATTATCATAGACGGCATCTCCAAAAACCAAAAATATCACGGCAACGCCAATAATAATGGAAAAGGCTTGTTTGATCTTAGATTTCGAGAACACCAGTAACAAAACCATCCAAAGTCCCATAATACCCACAGCAGCTTTGCTGAAAACTGCATAAATCGAAACAAATGCTCCGGCTGTAAGTAGTATGAGAAATAGTTTTATAAACAGGCCTTCAATCTTAAATGTGGATTGGTATAATAATACAGAAAATAAAGTCATTAAGCCATAAAATCTTACAGGGAATGCGTCGTGATAAAAGCCAACATAACGCGTTAGACCAACGGTCTCTCTGTCTTGAAATACAACTCCTGTTTGAAGTTGATACATACTAACCAAGATAGGGAATATACCACAGATCATAATCGCAATCAGAAATTGTTTCAATCGTTTCTGATCATGAACTAACAGTGGAATAAGCATAAATCCAATATAAATATTCACACTCAAAATGAAGTTTTCTAAAGTTCCCATCGGATTGACGGCAATGGACCAAATAAGGCCTAAGGATAAGGCTACAATATATATTTTTGCTGTGCTCAACCAAGATTTGGGAATGACTTTTCTGGTTAAAATAATTTTGTAAAACAATACGGGTATCAAAACACCTTGAATAGACAACATAGATAATGGTCCAAACTTGAATTCCCAAAAGGCATCCATTATGGATTTTGTCGCTACTAAAAACAAAAAAGAAGCATATACTCCTTTTTGAAGCTTCGCCACGACCATCGTGAATAATATAAGCAATGGCACTAATATCATGTAACGTCCGTATGCTTTTTTGGTAGTGGCCTGTAAGGTTTTTCCAAGGTTTTTAAAATTTTTATCGGGTTACCTGCGGCAACAACACCTTCAGGAATATCCTTATTAACCACTGATCCTGCACCTATAATTGCGTGGCTTCCAATAGTCACATTACGCATAACCACCGTATTTACGCCAATGAACACATGATCTCCAATGGTCACGTATCCCGTACCATTATCGTCTGGATTTATAATATGTGCCGCACCATCATGAGACAATATATAGCATCCGTGCGTTATTAAGCAATGGTCACCAATTGTAACCTTACCACGACGCACATCAATTTTAGCTCCTAGGCTTATCATTGTGTTCTTACCGATAGATGCTCCAGAAGCACGTAGAAATGACATGTGCATAAATCGTAATACATTACCTAAATAATGGATGATTTTTCGGATGATGATTTTCATTTTGCTACGGTATTTAAAATGATTTGCTTAAAATCGTTCGCGATTTTTTCAATTGAAAAATTCGAAACGACATAGTCTCTATTAAAGGCTCCAATACTTCGGCGTTTTTCTTTATTTGCTAAAAGTCGTTTCAATGCATCTTCAAGTTGCTCTAAATTCCCTGGAATGCAAGCATAGCCATTAACACCATTTTCAAAAACTTCCCGATGCGCGCCAACTGGAGTATATACCGCTGGTTTACCCATCGACATCGCCTCCAAAAGTGATCTTGAAAATCCTTCAGAATAGGAAGCCGTCAAAAAGATATCTGTCGTTCTTAAATGTGTCATTTTATCGGCACCACTAATGATTCCTAAGTTGACATAATGGTCTTTATATTTAGAATTCAAAATTTGTGCTTCCGCTTCAAAAGGATCTTCATATGCAATTTTATCACCTGTAAATTGGTTATAAAAAACGCCGCGTTCACCCTTTCTTATATTTCCTGCAAAATAAAATCTCGCTTCTGGAAATTCTTGACAAATTTGAGGAATAATTTTTAAAATATCAGTATATCCCTTGGCTTTCGTCATGTGGCCCATTATTAAAATTTTTCCATTGTCTACCTCATCATCAAACTCAGACGTGTACTCTTCTACATCCATAGCTTGATAAAGTACAGCCATCTTTTCTTTCGGTAAGTAGGGTTCAAATTGATCATTAAGATAATTGGCTTGAACAATGCCACAGTCCACTTTCGACAAGCTATAGCCCACTAATTTTTTGATAACACTATTAAATTGTTGAAAATTGAGTTTAAAATGACTGCCTCTTAAATGAATAATCACTTTAGCACCAAATAACTTGCTTATTAAAATGGTCCAAACATCTCTTCCTATCCAACCTATTTGCGTGGGCGTAATGGGATAATAAACGCAATCAGGCTTTTTAAATACAAGTAACTTGAATAATTTTGAAAAGTAAATGAAAAAATTGGTGAGCATGGAAAAATCCAACTTCCCCTTCTTTGTATTGTCCGTTCTAAAATTGGTTCTTAAGAAATGGATTTCAAAAGCGTCATTTAAAGCTTTAGATTCTAGAAACTGTTGCATACTCAACTCTGGACCTGAATAAGGCGGAGGTGTTGGTCCAATAAATAATATGCGCTGTTTTTTATCCTTCATATAATAAACTCGACTTTAGTTGTTTTACCCACTGCTCAACAGACAGCATTTTACCTTTATCATAAGCATTGTTACATAAGGTAACAATTTGGTCTCTATCTTGTAATATGCTCTTAAGCTTAGCAACATCTTCATCCAAATGATCATCGAGTACATAACCATTGCTACCATGATCCAAATAACTCAATTCTGGCCCATGCTTATCCGCTGTCAATGTGATATACGGTCTACCGTAAGCAAACGCATGATTAATAGAAAGACCAGACAATCCAGGAACAAATACTAAGGTCGCTTTTTTCATTATGGGAGCAATGTCAGCTTCATCCACCAAAGTTCCGTGCCAATTAATATGGGCATTTGTCGCCATAGCAGTCTCTACAATAGCACGTTCCGGTCCGTCACCAATAATTTCTAATCGTAACTGAGGGAAGTGTTCTTGTAATGCTTCAAAATAAACGATGGCTTCTGAAATTCGCTTTGAGGCTATCAGCCTTCCTATAAAAAGTAATGTCAAAGGTTTTTCAGGTGGCAATTCAAATTGATAGTGTTTTGCAATTTCTGTGTCATCTACCGTATTGTTGGCCCAGAACGCCTTTTCAAATGAAATCAAATTTTGCCGAACCGCTTGTTGACAAGCATTTTCGTTATAAAAAATAACGCGGTCCAAATGTTTATTAAAAAACTTACTTAACCAACGATCTAAAAAACTGAGTAGACTCTGCTTAGATTTTAATTTGGCGTGATTGTAGGAAAAAAGTTGCACCTTTCTATGCTGACGTCTTAATTTCAAAACATATAAAAACAAAGGTAGATTCTTCTTCTCGGCAGGTAATAAGATCCAATCAAAATCAGCAAACATACGCTTAAGATGCTGTTTCACTTGTTGAGATTTCCCAAAATCCCTTTTACTCACGTCCAATTTCACATGTTTAAAACTCCAATTTTCTTCAATCTCTTGATCACCCATATTATCGCGTCCTGTTCCTGATAATATGGTTAAATTCACGGTTTCGTCTTCTGCCAAATGATTTAAAAATCTGGCTTTATAATGGTTGAAATTTGGTGCCAGCCACAACACCTTCAATGTCTTATTATGTGAAGATTGACGACTCATATTTGCGACATATTTTCATTCCAAATATGAAATGGTATTAGGCGTTCTGCATCAATAGTCTTGTCTGGCATGGCTTCCTTTAATTCATGATATGCCTCTCCCTTTTTTATTTCTTGCACTTGTTCCGCGATAAAACTCTTGCCAAGATCGGATTGCTTTAAATAACTGTAAGAATTCTGAAGACCAATTTTGGACAAATTCCAGTAGCCATCATCAATTTTCTGTTGTGCAGCCTCACGTAACACTAGTTTGGTTGTATTTCCACGAAGCTTTTGATCTACAGGAATACTCAAGGCTAAATTCACCAAATCATCTGACCAAAATTGTGGGTTTGAAACTATGCCTTGTTTTAATTGTAACTCATAAGGCGTATGAAAGAAAAATGTAGGTGTATAATACACACTGAAAAAAGAGAAAAACAACCATTTATCAATCGGATGATTTATCAATTTTAATTCCTTTGGTAATGCAATATCATGTAACAAGTTTTCGAAGTCCTCATCATACACCAATGTATTAGGCAATTTACGTTCTCCATAAAACTGAAAATTTTTATTGAATTTTTCAAAGTAAAAGCGCAGTTTTTGAGCTGTTGGATGCTTTATGATCTTCAACAGTTTTGCCATAAGGTGATGGGTATGACATGCTTTATGCATAGCATAGAATTTCAATATTTTTTTCAGTTGCACATATTTATTCATGCCCAAAAAAAGACGATCAGCACCATCACCATCGAACATGATGGACACACCATCGCTATGTGCTTGCTTATAAATAAAATTCAAAATCGAATTATTAAATCCTACAGGAAAACTAGCATGTTTACTAGCCTCGAGATAATTAGTCACAATATCTTCCGGACTTAAAATAATTTTCTTAGTCGTAAAATTCAACCGTTTAGATAAATAATCAACACGTTCAAATTCGTTATAATCATCTTTAAACCCTAAGGTATACGCATTAAACGACTTGCCGCACTCACTAATTTTTTGAGCCAAATATCCTGAATCTACACCTCCACTTAAGGCGATACCGATGTGTTCATAAGGTTCTAAAGTAGATTGGGTAGATGCTAAAAGAGATTGATCAATTAGGGTCATGTGATCCTCTAAACTCTTAGAACAATAGGCTTGATTGTTGTAAACCGTGTAATAACTCTCAATTTGCAAGTCTTCATTAGCATACTTTAAAGTTTGTCCGCCTGCCAAAGATTTTACATCTTCCAACAACATATGCTCAAATGCCGTAAATCCAAAATTATAATAGAATAACAGACCGTTTTTGTTAATGCGTTTTTTTTCGCCGCCTATATATTTCAACAACAATTCCAAGGAACTGGAAAAATAAAGGTTGTTATCTTGTAGGGCGTAAACTAAAGGGATTTTAGAATAATGATCAGTATGTAATTCAAGGGTATTATTAGTGTATGAGACATATACGAATTTATGATCTGCCTTGTGATGATCGAAAGTAGTCAAATTAAAATCACTTCCTAAGTCTAATCCACCAGTCCATAAAAAAGTTTGATCAGAATGATGAAATGTTCTCAGTTCTGAATCATTCGAATGGGTGGTAAATAGCGTAAAGTCACCATGATCAAAAATGGTGTTCAACCCTTTTAAATGTGATTGTTTAGGACTCGAATTACGACGAACACACCCTATAAAACTTGGAATACCTTTCATAAAATCAGTTGTGTTTTCCACTATTAGCTAAATTCAAATATACTTCCGCATATTTTTTTGTCATTATTTCTATTGTATATTTTTCAAAATACAATTGTTTCAAGTCTTTTTCTACGTTGACTTTCTCTAACGGATGATTCTTCCAATAGAGCACGGCATTCGCCATAGCTTCAACATCGTCCACTACAAGTGACGGAAAGTCTTGTTGTAAAATTTCAGTTGGACCACCAGAATCAGCCAAGGCTAAAACTAGGGTCTCGCTCATCATGGCCTCAAGAATGACTAACCCAAAACCTTCCATATCTGTCGTCATGAGATACAAATCGGAAGAAGCGATGATATCATAGGCATTTTCCTTGTAACCTAAGAAGAAAACCGTTTTATCTAATAAATCTCCTGCCATTGACTTCAAATTTGAAAGTTCTTTACCATCACCAATGACCTGCAATTTAATGGACGGATCATTTTTTAAAAGGTGCATGAGCTCTACTGCTAAACGCACGCGTTTCTTTTGCACGAGTCTTGCAGCAATCGTCAAAATAAAATCTTGATGCACTTCCACCTTTGGCTCTTTATAAGACAAACCATTGTAAATTACCAATTGATTTTTGTTATTGAGATTAAGATCGCTTTTTATCCATTCCGAAATAAAAATGACCATATTAATAAATTCCAAATAAAACTTCCCGAAGATTCGCTTTTGAATGAGATGTTTTATGGAGTTTTTTATGTTGGCAACTTGCAAAGTACTATGCTCTGTATACACCACCTTTTTTCTAGAGAACAAACCTATGGCTTGATACAACGTATATGGCCCGTGAAAGTGAATAATGTCTGTAGTTTTCATTATTTTGAAGATGACACTTATACGCTTAAAAAAAGGTAAATGATGTACCTTAATGATATTCACATTAGTGGGTAGTGTCTCTTTATCGACATCAACTTCATGAGTCGCTAACATCTGACATTGAATATTTCCGAGGGTATTCAACTCTTCAGAGAGATCCAAAATCAATTTCTGAATCCCTCCAAATGATGATAAGTTCACCACATGAAGTACTTTACAAATTTTTGGCATCTATCGTCGCTGTTAATTCTAGAAAACTATCTGTTAATTTTTCAATGGTATAATGTGACTTAGCAAAATCAACAATGGCATTTGATTTTGTGACATAATCAGGTGCACTAGACAGCCATCGCTCAATCGCTATCGTGGCTTCATCTACATTATCTACAACTGTTCCTAAGTTGTTTTGAGCAATCACATCATCAGGATCAAATCCAAAACTGATAACAGGAACGCCTCGCAACCAACTTTGGATATAAGTATTTGGAAAGCCATCACCACCAGGAGCGGATGTATTGACAAAGATACTTGCTTCAGAAAAATAGTTTAAAGCATCATCGAATGATAAATGCCCAGTGGTTTTTAGATCATTGGGTGCGTCTTTCAGAATGGAAGCCACATAGGCTTTATCACTATGTCCTCCTACCATTATAAAGTTATAATCTGTGTGCTCTAGACGCTTGGCTAACTCTACAAACATAGTTGGTCGCTTATGTCTTCCAAAATTAGCACACCACAATATGGTCTTTTTTTGAAATCGTTCGTTGGCTTCCAAAGTACGTTGTGGCTCAGGATGTCCAGAAATGAGCTTTTGGGAGTCTAATCCAAATTCTTTTTTCAATAAGGCTTCTTGTGTTTTATTTTGATGTAAGGCTAAATCGACATGGCTCATACCCTTATTTCGATACCAATCCATGATTTTGGCATTCATCAAGAATACATTGTATTTTAAAAACCCTAACTTTTTTACAGAGAAATACTTCTTGAATTTTGCCTGATGAAAATCCTTAAATGGCGACATATTATCTGTGCACACCCAGATGAACTGACACATGTTCTTTTTAGCAAAATTGCCTAACACATAGCTAACATTTGACGATAATCGTTGTAATATATAATCAGGCTGAATCTCTCTCAAAGGAGCTAGATATTTATTTTGATCTCGCCAAGGAAAGCGACCAGAAGGTCTCAACCAATACACAGAAACTTGACCAATAGTTTCGACGGTATCTACCTTGTTAGGCTCGATGGTCTGACAAATGTAGGAGACCTTGAATCCGCGTTTTGCCAATTCTTGAGAGAGATAATTCGCTTGCACTTCAGCACCTCCTCCTCTTTCTGTAATATGCCATGGCATGGCAAAAACAATACTACTTCCTTTCCGCATCGCCATTAAATAATTTTAAATAATCGTCTATGATGGTATCATTTGAGAACTGATGTTTGGCAAAAGATTTGGCATCATCAGCCATTTGTTTTAATTCTTCCTTATTCTTTAAAAGTCTATTCATTTGAGCCATTAATCGTTTTAAATCGCCATTAGCACAAAACCCGATATTGTATTCCGTTAGCCAATTATTAGGATTTGAGTTTAAGGAGAGTACTGGAACTCCCTGCAACATGGCCTCAATGAACGTATTTGAGACCCCTTCTCTATAACTTGTATTTACAAATAATAAAGATTTGGCAAAATAACGATTCACGTTTCCATAATCGATTTTTCCAGGTACTTTTATGCCTAAATTATTAGCTCTATCAATTAAAGCATTATCATGATCGCTGTAACCTCCAGCCATCACAAACTCAATATCTGAATGTTCAGATTTAGAAACCATTTCAAGAAATAATTCTGGTTGTTTTTCTTTGGACCACCTCGCCATCCATAACACCTGATTTTTGACCACCTCATCAGTTTCCGATGGCGCCAAATAATAACTATTTAAAACAAGGCCTTCACGTTTCAATAATTTAGAAGTCTGTTCTTTTTGAATTGTATTTTGATTCACTATGTAATCTGGTAGTCTCATACCTCGATTAATATAGTGATCTTCCCAGGCTTTCAATGGATATAATAAGGCTTTTTTAAGTAAGGATTTGGGAGCTTGCTTTAAGCGTTTCACATTTTTCCATGATTCTGCGCTATCGTCACCATTCGTTCCCCAAACGAATATTTTATCATGTTTACGAGCATAGGTTCCTGCCACGTATTGCAAGACATTTCGTCCTCTCACATATAAGGCATCGGGCTGGATGTTTTTCAATTGATTTTGATATAAAGGCATTAAGCGTTTCCATTCAAAAATGCCTTCTTTCATTATAATCCAATGGACATGAATACCCTCTATAATTTCTATTTCGGTGTTTTTTTCACCTTTGGTTGTACAGATATAATGTACCTCAACATCCTTCATCGACAGCGCCTTGGACAAGTTATATAATTGCACCAACGACCCATTAACGGGTGCCGTTTCATCACCCAAAAAAAACTGAGCTAAAACTGCAATCTTCATTCTTCGGAAACTTTTAAATAGTTAATCACATCGTCCTTAGTGACTTCGGTCTTATCAATAAAGTGTTGATGCACTTCCGATACTTTTTCCGAAGGTAAATTCAGCTCATGAATAATGGTTTTTATCTTGATTTTTGCAGCGCCATCATTGGAATGTGGATACGACATGTTTGGTTGTGAGACCTTTAGAAAATCACAAATATGTTGCCATTTATTCTCACTAGAAATATCTAAAACTAATAAATCGTCAGGTCTGTTTTTAAAATATTCGTAAACGTCCTTATGATGTGCCTCATAGGTCTTTTGGAAAATTTCTCTTTGATACGTTTTAGCTCCAAGGACGCGTTCTCTATATATTTTTCGCTTACCAACAACATTGTCTCTGTTGAAATTAGGCCATTTAGAACAACTCTCTAACCATGAATCCAAATCTCTCGTTGTGAGAATAAATTTAGCCTTGGGAAATTTTTTATCTAAACGCTTATATAATGGTATGACTGTCGCATCGGTAAAACAATTGTAATCATCCAGTTGTGTTCCTCTAAACCACATGAATCGTGACCCAATTAAACGCACCGAAGGATAATCTACCACTCTATAACCTAAAATAGACATGGCTTTCGCCAGAGACGTGGTTCCTGTTTTATGCATCCCTATACAGAAGACCTTGGCTTCTTTTTTAGGAAAATACCAAACATAGATTTCTTTTAATACATTAAAAAGTCGTTTCATCCTATTTTAGAGATTTGTATATATGAGCCATTTGTTCGGAAATATGCTCCCATGACAAATGAGCTATTGAATGTTTAATTTGTTCTTCATTAGATTTTAATGCGCTCCTATCCTCATAGAGTTGTAAAATGAATTGTGCGAGCTCATCTGCAGACTCCTTCTGCATGACCAAGCCTGTTTCTCCATCTTTGACAACATCTTTAACACCATGGCATTTACCAATAATAACAGGAATTCCACAGGCTAAAGCATCTGCCGTTGCACAGCTAAAAGCTTCTACATATGAACAGGACACAAATACATTGGCTGACCTGTAAGCATTAATCAAATCTGGGTAAGGCGGTTCATCATTAAAATCATGATTCTCAGGAATGGAACCTACTAAAACCACCTTATCAGTGACACCATATTTTTGTGCTAAAGTTTCAAGATGCTGTTTTGGTCCCACACACATACATTTAATCGATGTATAATCTTTTAATTTTTTTAAAGCTTCAAATAGCATTTCCATGCGTTTTATAGGCTTATTCCGACCTACAGAAATGAGGACAAAATCTTCGGGCTTCAAACCCAATTGAGGTCTGAGATCATGAAACGGAATCGCGTTCATCTCTTTAATTGCAATCCCATTGAATACAACGTCAATGCGATCTGGTTGCGCACCAAGATCTACCATATGTTGTTTGTTTAAACTACTCACAGCAATAAGCCTATCCGCATTTTTCAACACCTCTTTTATTTGATGCTTCTTGGCACTGTCGTTGAGAGCTCCATAGGTTATTTCCGATACAGTTTGAACGTCTGCCCCATGGGATTGTGCTACAAATGGTAAGTCAAATTGCTGACTTAAACGCATAGCATCATAACCACCACCATGTAACATTTGGCCGTGAAATACTTGAATCTTTTCCTTCTTTACCAATTGTTCTCGGTTCTTCTGAGCTAACCATGGCGTTAAAAAAGAGAAGCTCTTCGCGCGATAGCAAGGGTATGGATATTCGAAATCTGAAGGCACACCTCTTAATGTACCACAAGCCACGGAAGCATGAATACCATCCATCTCATTTAGATGTTTGGCCAAAAAATGGGTACAATATTCCATACCTCCCATTCTAGGGTAATGATTGTTTGTAATAAAACCAACATTTAGCATTGTTCGTAAATCTTAATTATTGTTATTGCAGTTATACCCTTTACTTTCCAAATCTAAATCAAGCAGTTGATTGAGCTCATGATTACTCGGACCGAATAAATGATTAATTCTAGCCAAGGTCTTTGGTTTTAAAAAACTAGTATTTCTTTGATTATAAAACATGCCGTCTAAAGTTTTACAGAGCTTTTCAATAAGAAATCTTAAAAAAGGAATTTTAATTGCCGGATAAGGGTTTAAGTTTTTGTTTTTTGAAAACTGATTGGACCATCTAATAAGATTGAGCGATTTGGTTGAAAAGCCTTTATTAACTTTTTGATTAAAATCAAAAGCTGTAAGATCTACCTCTAGCGCCAAATCTTCAGCAAACTGTTTTAAAAACTGTTGAGCATTGTCTTTAAAATCTTCATAAGCATAAACTTTCACATGAGATTTACCAAATAACTTGATATAGTAATTGATTTGCTTGTGATAATTAAAGTAATCTAATTGAAAACTTGGAATTGTTCTCTCGTGAGTGAAAATCCATTTTTCAAAAGGTGCTGTTCCACCTCTTTTTACATATTCTTTATAAGTTGAAACAATCGCTTGTCTTTGTTCTCTTATAAAAATGACAATAATGGCATTCGGAAACGTTTCTTTGAGTCTATCGGCAATGACTTTCGCATCATAACCACCAGTAAATGGATGTCCTGATAAACGTTCTCTTGACAACACTAGTGTGTCCTTATGTTGTTCAGAAAACAGCTCATGTACATCCCTCGAGGTCTTTTCAGGAGAGAAGTCGTAAGGTCTTGTTATAATCAGGTTATCATCTAAAGATGCGTTGGCTTGATTACTAAAAACCGTGTTCGTCACTTTTGGAAAGAACACCTGCTGAAACCAAGTTGTTCCTGTTTTGAAGTATCCAATATGAATAATGTCTCTTCTTTGCATCTTCAACTTAATTTAATTGTTTCTTATCGAATACATCCTTGAATTCAGAAAGTCCGATACCTTCCACATGATAAGTTTTAATAAGCCAATCGAGGTAACTGTCTAACCTATCAATGATTTTATCAATTTGCGATTGAACAAGACTGTAAGGGCTCATATCAATTTCAAACTCGTTACTATGAAACATGATGCATAAAAATAGGTCATTGTCGTTAGTCACTTTTAAATATCGATGTGTAAGATCCATCATGGTCTCCACATCAGAATAGGTAGGCCGTAACCATTGCGGTTTAGAAAAATTAGTGGCATAATTAAAAACAACATGCTCATAAGACTTATTTAATCTTATGCCTCTTTTAAGCCACAAAGGTAAGTTGGACAACTTATGGTTCATAACAGTGACGGGAACTTGCAATATTTCCATATCTCCTTTCCTTCGGAAATCAGTTTTTGACGGATAATATGGTTGATAAGGCGTACCAAAAAAATTGGCAACATTACCACTTACCTGATTCGTCCATTTCATATCAGGTGTCACGGAACTATCGACCGTATAACCTAACTCTTGAAGAAAACTTAAGGTATATGCACTAATTCCAAATCGACCTGCTCTAAAGGATAAGGGTTGATATCCAAAAGTATCTTTAAATAAAGTGGTCAAATTTTCTAATTTGGCTTTTTCTACTTCTGGAGAAAAATCATTTTGAAAATGACTCGTGTTGGTACACTCAAAATTAGCTTGAGGCTCAATTAACTCCGCATGAAGGTGTGTTCCCAATTCAACAGAATCACCAAAACTTTTAAAAACGTCTACAGATTTTTCATCTCTCATAATTTCAGGACTTAATAAATAAGTCGCCTTAACATGATGTTTATCAAAAATTGGTTGCAGAGTATGCACCACTCCATTATAAATATTTTTAAAGGATAAAGGTTGTTTTAATTTCCATTTTTTGCCTTTATCACATTCGGTATCTATGGTGACCGCTAAATATATATTTGGTTTTTTTTTATTCATTTTTATCAATTCTCATGTAATGCATGTTCTCAAGGTACAAATTAGACAATTTAAAATCTGGATTTGTAATATAAATTAATGCACTATTATCTTGATGCGACATGTCATATTTGTGCGAGATTAATTCGTTTTTATAGGCTGCAAAATTATTGTGTGAGGCATTTATTTTATGAATGGCTTTGTGATTAATTGCTACGGCGTCTACATAGGTTAACAAGCTATCAATATCCTTAGAATTGGATGCTAATAAATCCATAATATATAAACGATTATCCGTGATTTTTAAAACGACAACACCATTAACGATATCAGCATCATTAAAAACACCATACACATGATAAGTTCCGGTAGTTTCATCCAACCGCCATTTCAAATAGTTGCTATTTTTATCGAATGATATCTCAATGTCCCCTTTATGCTGTGCGTAGTATTTGGCATAATCATCTAAAGTAATAGGTTTGACAGCATGCGTTTTTGGCAACGATAAACCTACGATCGCCAATTTTGTCAGATTATATAATTTTAAAAGCGGATGATTATATCTGATACGTTTGGAAGCTTTCAGTGTTGTAAAAAAGTCTTCAAAGCCTAATTTAAAAAGTGCTTTTCTTGATTTTTTATTACCAGTACTATAGACGAAATCGATATTATGTTGTTGACTGAATTGGTTGATGTGACTGAGCAGTTTTTCAAATAATCCCAACCTTCTATAATCCTTATGCGTAGCACCATCACAAAGAAGTCCAAATCGATGTGTATGACCCGAAACGAACATTTGATGCACAATCACTTGCGTGGTAGCAATACATAATTGATCATGAAAAATACAAAACGTATACTCTTCCAAATGATATTGACCCTCTAAATCATGCTTCCATTTAAAATAATCCAAATCTCCCTTAAAACTTGTTAATAACAAGTCCAAACATTGGTCTACTTGGTCTTTCGATGTCTTATCCAGAAGGGTTACCTGATACATAAAAACTTCAATAATTAGTTATTTACTTTCTTAATTTTTAATTTCAAAAGTAATTGCTCGAAAAGGTCTCGTTTCAATTGTCTCAACGTCACCACAAAAATAACGGACCCTAAGATCAATTGAATTACCAAACCTAAAGACGCATTCACGCCTAAATAATTGATACTATAAACAGGGACGAATATGACTATTGCTATAAATATAGCCTCTTTTATGGCTGATAAAGCTGCATTTCTTTGTTCCAATATCTTATTATAATGCACAGAAGTATATATCCAACCAAACATAGCTCCTATTAAATATCCGAGTATTAATCCATAAATGCCATAGTCTTGCATTAAAAGATACATGATAGGCAATGACCCTACAACTTCAACTATAGTAGAAATGAATATGACACGTGACTTTCCTTTAGCAATGATCGCACTTCTCAATATATGAGATAAGCCTCTTAATAAACCGACCACGGCCAAAATCAATAAATAATTACCTGCTTCTTGCCATTTATCACCATAAAATGTAGGAATCAAATTTTTACTAATCGCCATCAGCATGACCATAAAAGGAATAAAGAGTAATGAGGTTAGGTTAAGTGCTTTAGTATAATTAGTCCTAAATTTTTCAACATGATATTGCAATTTCGAAAATCCTGGTGTTAGGACATTTGTGAGTACAGACTGTATTTTAGTCGCAGGGACAATAGCCAAATTGTAGGCTATATTAAATAATCCCATGATTTCTTTACCTAAAAATCGGCCAGTGAGTAAACCAATCATGTTTTCTGCAAAGAAATACACGATGTGAGCACCCAACATATTTATTCCAAAATTAAAAAATGGTTTGATTCCTTTAAATTCGGGTTTCGTAGGTAACCACTTGCCGAAATAAAAAGATAGAGCGCCAAAAAGAATTCTTTGGATGATTAACCTCCAAACTAAGGACCAAACGCCAAATCCATAAAGTGCCATGATAATTGCAATAATATTTGAAAGAACCATTGAGGTAATCTCGGCTATTGAAAACCCTTTAAAGTCCATGCGCTTACGCAAAAGAATATTAGGAAACTGAAATGTTTGCAATACAATTACGAATCCCAATGCTTGAATCACAGGTTCCAATCCAGGTTCTTCAAAAAATGCAGCCGCTAAACCAGAACAAAAATATACAATGGTTGTTAACAGAATATTTAGTGCTAACTGTATGTAAAATATCGCAGAAATTTGTCCTTTGGTAATTTCTTGACTCTGAATGATGGCGGCTCCAAAACCTATACTCGTTAAGGCTTTCACAAAGCGATTGACTATAAGTGCCATTGCCACCAAACCAAAATCACCTCTCGTTAAAAGTCGCGCCAAAATGATGGTAAAAACAATCTGTAAGATCTGCTGAGCAATATCTGCACTCCCTCTCCATGCTAAGCCACTAACAACTTGTTTTTTTAAAGATTTTTCAGACACTACGTGATATATTTTGGGGTATAACTAGTTTAAGTCGTCAAATATATTCCAAATAAAAGACGTCCTCTAATGATAATTAGATTATTTGTAACTCAATAAAGGACTTGCATAATTTTTGTAAGAAATTTATTACTAATGAGAAACTTAAGTCTTTAAATTTTAGTCAATTTACACTAATCCTAATATCTTTTAGTATATTTGACATCCCATAAGAATTTACGTTTTTGTTTGTATCAATAAGCAAATAAAGACAGAAAAATAATAATATTTTGCTATGAAAAACATCTACTTAACAGTTTTAGCGACGCTTTTCGTTGTATTCAGTTTTGCCCAAGGCCCAATAGTCACTATTGATAGAGCCAATATTGTCGGACCGACCGCAACAGGAAATGATCCTTCTATTTCCTCTGTAGGAATTACAAGAGGATCGGGTGTCGTTCTTAGAGCAGGAACAGATTTTACTTCCAACAGTTGGGTTGGGACCTCATTAGCAGAAGCTATTTCGGGAAACGACTACATGCAATGGTCTACTACAGCGAGTGCAACCAACGATATCGAAATACAATCCATAGACATTAGATTAAGACGTAATTCTGAAGGGCCTGCAAACTGGCAACTGTTTTACAGCTTGGATAATTTTGCAACGGCTGGAATTCCAGTTGGCGGCACGCAAACTTTACCGCCTTCAACACCTCAGATTACGAATCTTACTGGGTTAAGTATTAATTCTGGAACTGCAGGTACTATTACCTTTAGACTCTATGCTTGGGGAGCACTCACCAATGGGAGTTGGTTAAGGGTACGTCAGGAACCAAGTTGGTCGGCATATGGCGTAGCGTTGCCTGGTATCAGAATGAGTGGTACCATTAATGCTGTCACACCTAATAGCACCGAATCTAATATTGTGGCAACGGCATTTGATCCAACGGACAATATTGACTACTTATCTTACAGTGCAACTTCTGGTTTAACTACGACGAATGCCATTAAAATTGGTGAATTCTCAGTTCAAGATGGCGGAGACGATCTAACAGATCCAGATGCGCTTGGTACGACTTTATCAGACCTTGAGTTTACTGTAGCTAACAGCTCCAATATTGCAGCTTTAGCTATTTTTGATGGCACGACGAATGTTTCTGAAGTAACAACCGTTTCAGAATTGACGTCATTTATGGATATTTCTGGGATAACCGCTGCAGATGACAGTTCAAAAACATTTGATATTTATGCCACCTTCAAAACGGCAGTTACAGATAATGATCAAATTCAACTCACCATAGCATCTGCGACGGCAGATGGATCGACTGGATCAGTATTTCTTGCTTTTGATGCAGGTGGTGCACAAACACCTATTGTGGCTGATGATAACAGAATTGAAGTCATTGCAGACGCCTTGATATTCAATCAAGAACCTGTTGACACATTTCAATTTGAAATAATGACACCATCTCCAGTAGTTTATGCTGTGGACACTAACAGTAACCAAGATTTAGATTACAATGGGACAGTATCCGTCGTATCTAGTGGCTCTATGGAACCAGGAATTATTGATTACACGATGTTGAATGGGACAGCCATACTCAATACCATTGTTTTTACTGAAAAAGAAACCGTTACGACCATTTTAGCTTTTGGTGGTGGTTTAAGTCCAGCTATAAGTAATCCTTTTGATGTGGATGGACCGATCATCACTATTGCTCAACAAAACTTTGACGGTGCAACTCCTGAGTGGACTTACACTAACGATGTTGCCTTATTTGATAATGGTTGGGCCGTTGATGGCTACTATGGTATTATAGATATCGCTGATGCAGCGCCTTTAGATAATCCGTCGTTCTCAAATAATATTTTTGGTGAAAATGATTTAAATGACGAAGGCGAGAATGGTACTTCAGATTTTGCAACGCTAGCACTTGATCCCATCGATATTAGCAATTTTGAAAACGTCAAACTTTCTTTTGATTGGGATGTTGACGGTTATGGAAATGATGTGGACGACGCCAAATATCGACTCATCTATGATGGTGTACCGCAACCTTACGTATTTCTTGTAGATGGTGGCGGAGCCATTGATACAGATGAAGGCACAGTAACTATTGACATCCCAGATGCTCTTTCAACAATAGCATTAGAAGTGAGTATTAGAGACAACGGCAGTACTGGTTTCTCAGGATTTGATAATTTTAAACTTATCAGTGTGTTTGATGGTCTTCTATATGTGGATAACGGATGGTCACCTAATCCGCCATCTGATACCACAGGCACCGAAAACGCCTATGTACTTGATGGTACTTACATCGTAGGAACCGATATTGAAGTTAAAAACTTATACATCAGTGATGCAGCAACCGCAACTGTAAGTGCAGGACAATCCATTACTTCTGTTTCTGGTTTAGTAAACTTCGGAACCTTAGAATTGAACTCTGTTTCTACCTCTTATTCTAGTTTAATTACTGGAGGTAATGCACAAGGAGAAGTAATCTATAACAGACACGTCAACCAAATTGCACCAACAGGATCTACTACTGGATCGAATGATTTAATTTCGGCACCTGTTACAAGTCCTGATCAAACATTTTTGGCATTCAGAACGGCTAATCCTGATTTGCCTTCTGGAACTATTGACGGTGTACCTTCTTTCTTATTTGGTCCATTTGACAACAACACAAATGAATACATCAATTATACGGCAGCAGATGACGCATCAGTTATTCAAGCAGGAATAGGATATAGAAGTGCGTCTACTGAAGCAACGGGTTCAACGTTTGAGTTCTTTGGAGATGTAGCCACAACCACACAATTTGTTCCTATAACGGTTGGATCAAGCAACACGTTTAACCTCATTGGTAATCCTTATCCTTCCTATATCTTATTAACAGATTTTCTTGCGGCGAATTCGAGCGCATTTAATCCTGCTAATTTTGGAGTCTATGGATACGATGGTGATGTGTTAGACGGATTTGTTGTTTGGAATCAAGCGTATGCAGATGCTAATCCAACAGCTAAAATTGCACCTGGACAAGGTTTCTTTGTGTCTTCTATCACAGGAGGTGGAACGATTGCCTTTGAGCCTAGTATGCGAACTATTGGCACGAATGATGACTTTATTGTTGGGCGAGTGGCTGATCTTGACAACCTCGCACATTTAAAATTACAAATGACAACTGATACCGCTACCTCTAAGACAGATATCTATTTTAATGATCATGCTAGCTTAGGTATGGATCCTGGATATGACTCAGCTTTATTCGGAAATACAATTCCGGATTTTGCCTTGTATTCGCATTTAGTTGAAGCTAATGAAGGACTCAATCTAGCAGCTCAATCTGTGGCATACTCTGGACTTAACAACACGGTATTTCCTTTAGGAGTGCATGCTAACCAAGGTGAGCAACTTACGATTAGTATTTTGGAAGCGAATATTCCAGAGTCGGTTTCTGTGTATTTAGAAGATACGCTTACCAACACCATGACTTTACTCAATACATCAGACTATGTATTTACACCAACAACAGATGTATCTGGCACAGGACGCTTTTTCCTTCGAGTATCTGAAGATGCCCTGTCTACTCCGGATGAAGACTTTAGTAGTATTCAAATTTATACCACTAAATCACCTAAGGCATTGTTTGTCAAAGGACGTTTAAACAGTGCTTCTGTTGCTGAAATCTATGATGTACAAGGTCGCGTAATCATGCGTGTGGCATTGGATTCGAATACCTTAAACAATCAAATAGATATATCAAATGTTAATGCAGGTGTGTATGTCGTGAAAATTTCGGATAAAGCACAACAGAAATCTGTAAAAGTCATTATTAAGTAAATGGTAACCTTTTGAGGTTCACATAAAGAAAAAAAGCACACGCCACGTCATCGTGTGCTTTTTTCATAATTTCTTTGACACAAACACATGAATTGTAACATGTTGGATACAAAATAAACCTGACTATCAATAAGATTTTTTATCTTGTTTAAAAGAAACATGATCTAACAACCAACAATTAAACAGATGGTCTAGTTTTGAAAAACCGAACTAACCATTAACTCGTAAATAAACTAAAGCGCACGATAAAAATCACAAACAACAATCAAAATAAATCTTAAAAAATTGTTATAATCTAGACGGTTTTATAGAAATTAAAATCAATTATACGACCAAATAACAATATTTTATTTATTTTTGACCTATTAAAAATTCTAATGAAAAGAAATAGTCCTCAGAATCAAATTACTCGTAAGGAAGCCATGAAAAAAATGGGCAAGTACGCAGCACTTACAGCTGTGGGTACATTTCTTATTTTGAATCCAAAAAAGGCACACGCATCTTCTCCACCTGATCCAGGAGGAAACCCTTTTGATTAATTAAGATATTTTGAAAACGGATCTCACTCCGAAGTATGTAATGGAACTTGATGACACTGTAGTTTTATGGTTTCAAGTTTCGAATAGATATACCGTGGTATCCAAAAACGTGTATCGACTCATTGAGGTCTTTCTCAGTGCCGACGATAAAACAACTTTTACTGACCAGCTTCAAAATATACTAAACATTGATGAAGCAACGTCATTCAAGCTCTTTAATGAGATTTCAAACTTTTTAGAAGAGGCCAATCGTATCGAGGATGTCAAAACCACACACGTCAAGGTTGATACCATTCCTGACCCATGGTTTTCCAAAGACTATCAAATTCAGGGCACCACGATCACTATAAATTTTGGTTCGGAAACCATCTTGCGATTGTTCCATCCACCACTAGAACACCTTCAAGTAACACCATCAAAGTCAGTAAATACCGTATTTGATATTTTTCAGCTAGATAATAGGCTTCATATGTGCAAAAACAAGCAACATGTGAAAAGTTACAGTGTGAATCAATACCATTTACTTCAAGGCCAATTCGCCATGGAATTCACCAATTTGATTCACGAAACCTCAATTGAGAAGTGGGTGGCTTCATTCCATGCATCTACAGTTAGTAATGGCAAAGAAGCGATCATGATAATTGGGAATTCTGGAAATGGGAAAAGCACCTTAACTGCCTTACTCATGGCTGAAGGTTTTGACGTCCTAGCAGATGACTTCACACCATTTTATGAGGACGCGATGTTGTATGCTTTTCCTGCAGCGATATCAGTGAAGCAAGGAGCTTTCGATATGTTGTCGGCTAAAATAAAAGGCTTTGAGAATTTAACCACTTATAAAAATGGGACTAAAAATATACCCATTAAATATGTGCCTCCCATTTCCGAGATCAAAGGAGGCCATACGAAATTGCCATGTCGTAAAATAGTATCTGTTAAGTATGCACCTAGTAAACCTTCATTGCTTGAGCAAACTTCAGCTGAAAAAGCACTAGAGACACTCATACCAGACTCTTGGGTTTCTCCACACCAAGATCATGCGTTCAGATTTTTAGAGTGGTTAAAATCTGTTACCTATTTCCAACTCGACTATAGCGACAACGATTATGCTATCGCTGAGTTTAAGACACTATTTAACGCTTAAAGAGCAAGTAAATAGATACTTTCCTTATTTTTGGCTTAGAATGATATGATTTTGGCAAAGAACCTAAACACATACAAAGACAGTTTACATTTAATTGCAGACATTCTCAGTTTTGATTATCCTACGGAAACCTTAAAACATCAAATTGTTTCCGAAGATATCGATTGGGATGCTTTGGTAGTAATTGCCAGTGACCACCTTATTTTAACCACCGTTTTTGCCAGACTACAACAAAAGAACCTACTAGAATATATACCAAAAGAGTTAGAAATCTACTTAAAGCAACTCACAGCGATCAATACAAATCGCAACCAAGACTTATTAATAGATGTACAGACGATATCCGATATTTTTAACAAGCAGCATATTGACTATACTTTCTTAAAAGGTGCTGCAATGCTTGTAAGTGGTTATTATGAGCATCTAGGAGAACGCATGCTTGGAGACATTGATATTCTTGTCAGCCACGACCATATTCAAAGCGCCTATCAACTGCTAAAAGACCATGGTTATATCGAAAAGACATCTGGGCTAAAGTCGGGTTTTTTTGAGCACAAACATTTAAATCGATTGGTTAAAGAGGATGGACTATGCGCCATTGAACTTCACAAATATGTTTTAAACAAACCCGTTTCTAACTATTTATTGAGTCCTTCCATTTTAAAGAACAAACAATACAAAGAGCGTATTCCTATTCCTAGTAACAAAGATCTATTCTTACATAACATTCTTAATTTTCAAATTAATGATGAAGGCCACTACTACTCGAAGTTAGGAATGCGAAGCGCCTATGATTTAATAGTACTTATTCATCACCATCCAGCACTCAATCAAAATTACAACGAAAAGGTGATCACTTCTTATATGACGCTTCACAGCCTCCTATTTGATATATTCAAGACAGCTAATTTTAACCCTAAAAAGCTCAAACGCTTCCAATCTAGACTTCATTCAAAGTCTCGTAACAATTTAAGAAAGACCTTATTAACATGGAATGCCTATATGCGTCTAATTCCTTCTCGATTAAGCACCTTACTTAGCAATAAAAATTATAGATTTGCGGTTTATAAAGACAGAAGACGCATATTTAAGGAATTAAAAACGAAATTCCTTAAGGGTTAACTCAAAAAATTATAACTTTAAGGTATATTTGCAATATATTTATTCAAAACATACCTTTGAATTTACACATTATATTACTTATGAAAAAGGCAATTTTATTCTTATGTTTAGTAGCTTTATTTAGTTTTGACGGCCAGGCCCAATTAACTAAAAGAGACTATAGAAGCATCGAATCATGGACGATAAATGTTGGTGTAAACGCTGTTGGAAGTTTAGGAACTAGAAATCCATTTGCGAAACTGGGTGAATTCGAATTTAACCGTCCTTTTGCAGTGGCAGTTCAAAGACGATGGTCTAGAAATTTATCAATAGAGCAGGATTTTACATTGAACAGATTTAAAATCACATCTACAATCGATAATGGCGCGCTGCCAGAAGCATTTAGTTACTTTTCAACCAATACGTATTTAAAATATTACTTTTCTGATGAGTTATTCCCAGAAACTTTATGGATTGATCTGTACACTGGTGGAGGACTCGGTATTTTCTCCGTTGATGAAATAAACACCTCGGCCAATTTGGTTCTAGGAGGCATCATTTGGGTAAGCCCGACTATTGGCTTAAGCCTTCAGGGTGTTGGAAAATTCGCATTTAACCACAAAGACAATAGATTTGACAACAACCATTTTCAATACATGGCTTACGTTGTATTCAAACTATAGTTGCATTAATAATCCGCAAAGTTAAAATTTAGCATTTCCTTGGTTTTCTTGTAAATCCTAGGAAATTGTTGCTTAAAATCATCTGGAGTTTCAATAAAGGTCTCTACGATGACAGCAAGAAATTCATAGTGGTTGGTAAAAGCATAAGGTCTAAAATATCTAGAAGCTATTAATTTTTGCCTTAATGCCTGTTCGGCAGTTAATAAATCTGTTAGTTCCTCAAAAGACTTTTTAAATACTAAGGCACTTACATCGGTGCTTTGCAAACTGTTTATGTGAATGGCGTGTGTAAACTCATGGATACCCAAATTTAAATTATCTCGCGCAATATCATAGCCATGTACAAAATCTTCCCAAGACAATACTAGCGCTCGTAGTTTTGGATTTAATTCTCCTTTATGATAAGTTTCATTTGAATGAGAATAAAAAGCAGCAGGATACACAATAATAGTTTCAACGAGATCAATGTTATAATTTCTAAAACCAAAGGTTAGCATCGTGGCTGTAGCTGCTATCAACACCTTACTTTCAGCAGTAATTATAAAGCCTTCTCGTCCGATAAACTCTTTTTTAGATAGAAACCTGGCTACTCTATGTTCAAATCGTTTTTTCTGAATATGATTTAATTTTTGATAGAACCCAAACCGCTGATTTAAAACTCGTCTTTCCGATTTATTCAAGGTCTTTTTAAAGAGATAAAAATGAACGAAAAATGGACGCTTCATCCGCATGGCATATTGTTCCTCAAAAAACACATAGAAACGGGATAGCACAATGGCTACCATACCAAGCATAAAAATGATTAACAAAACAGTTTGAAGTATAGGTGAGATGCCTTCTTCTTGAATTAGGGCTAAAATCATTCCTTAAATATACTGAAAAAATATACTAGACTTGTCTATGAAAAATTAGTTCAAAATTTCTTATGCCTTCATAAGAAACGTTAGCATCTTAATAACAATGCTCATTTGCACAAGATATCCTTTTAAAAGCATCTAATAGCTATCGACCAATATCATATACAGAATCGTACTTTGACATATCATACTTTTTCATATCAAATAACTTGATGCCAACTAAGGTGGTACTTGTTCTAATCTTCGCGTTAATGTTTTTGGTTGTATCAATAGAAATAGATACCTCATAAATCTTACTGATTTCAGATACCGACACGGTTTGTCTTAATGTCATATCATAATACCAATTTTTTGACTTTTCGTAAACTAGAGAAGTCTCTATTAAAAAATTATTTATGTAATATTCATCGTAATCATTGGTGAAATAACATTTATAGCCTTTTTGCTCATAGTGAGAAATTATAGCATCCTTTGATAAATCATTATTGTAATATTCCTGAGCCAGAACTGATAATTCTTCTAGTACTACTAAGTCTTCAGACTCGTACTTATCACAAGTCGTAACAAAAAAAGCCAAGCAGGAAAATGAAATTATGCCAAATAAAAACCGCTTCATATGATACTAAATTATTCTTTGTTAAAGATAGACGATTTATCTAAATGCATTTTTAAATATGATCACAAGTCACGTCTTTTACTAAGCTGAAATAATAGAGATTCGCTATATAAATACAAGCGGCATTTACTAAATAAAAAACCCCACGCTTCAAAGGAAACATGGGGCAACAAAAGAATTTTAGTGACCTCGAGAGGATTCGAACCTCCAACCCTCAGAGCCGAAATCTGATATTCTATCCAGTTGAACTACGAGGCCAGTATGCTTATTCCGTTAATTTTGCCTTGACAATATTTGAAATCGTTTTACCATCCGCTTGACCAGCCAATTCCCTGTTAACAATACCCATCACTTTACCCATATCTTTCATGCCTTCAGCACCAATTTGATCGATGGTCATAACCACCACCTTTTCAATTTCCTCTTCGCTCAAAGCTTCAGGTAAAAACTGGCTAATGACTTCTGCTTGATCAATTTCTGGCAATGCTAAATCCTTTCGGTCCTGTTCTAAATAAATAGCCGCACTATCTTTACGTTGCTTGACTAACTTCTGAAGAATTTTAAGCTCTTCCTCCTCCGTCAATTCTTCACCACCACCTGAGGATGTCTTAGCTAAAAGTATGGCTGATTTGACAGCTCTTAAAGCTTCTAAAGCCACTTGATCCTTTTCCTTCATCGCTGTTTTCATGGCAGCCATAACGTCATTTTGTAAACTCATAACACCTGATTTAAATTGCACTGCGAAGATATAAAAAAAGTCCTGTTATTTGCCATGACTCGATAACATTGTGACATAAAAAAACCCGAAAGGTCTATCTCATCCTTTCGGGTTTAACAAAGTGTGAAACACTAAACTAAATTTGCTATTAATCTACGTTGTCGTGTAAAAATGAATTATTACTTCTTAATTGAATATCATCGTTGTCGTCAGTAGTCACCGATGTTCTAGAAGCGTTGGTTTCTGAAGAATGCTGTGCATCTTCTAAATTCACACCTTGTCTTTTATAGGCAGGTTCTTTTTCAATTTCATCTATTTTTGCCGTATTAAACTTGTAATTGAAATCTTTCATTTTACGTCGTCTTTCATCAGCTCGTTCTTTCAATAAATCTGAAATAGGACTGTTCATTGGGTCAATTTCATCACTTGTTGGCTCCTCATGAGTCTCTGTTTCGATGGTCTTCTTTTCGAACACAATCTCTTCTTCTACTTCTTGCTTGGTTTGCACTTTCGCTGATTCATTCATAGCAGACTCATAGGTCATAAAATCATCGAGTGCATAACGCTTTTCACCTTCTTCATTCGCTTCAGTCACTGGAATAATCTCAACATGTTCATTAACTTCCATAGATTTTAAGTCATCTGATTCCTCAAGTGAAAATATGGTCTTTTCTTCTTCCACTGATGCCTCATCGTCATTGTCAGACATCGACGATAGCGGCAAGTCAAAAGTTAAAGTAATTTGTTCTTCCTCTACTTCTTCCGTGATTTCTTCCTTTTGCTCTTGAATAGGTGTAATAATGAAATCCTCTGTGTTGGACGTCAAATGATCTAATACCTCGTCATAAACCACGTTGATATTTCTAATGATATCTGTTGTTGTAATGAGATCTGTATCCATGGTATTCGTCGCTTCGACATCTTCATCATCTGTTAAGGTATGAATGACAACATCTGGCGCCTTATCTTCTTCATTTTCAAGTATAATATCAGGCGTAATAATCGCAGGATCATTCTCCTTTACAATCACATCGTCATTGCGGTCTTCTTCTAAAGCATGTACCACCTTTTTTTGTTCCGTATTGGAAATTTCATGCTGTTGGTCGATATCAAAACCTGTGGCGATGATGGTCACAGAAATAGATTCCTGAAGAGATTCATCCTCTCCAACACCCATAATGATATTCGCTCCGTGTCCAGCTTCATTCTGAATATGATCATTGATTTCACCAATTTCATCGATAGTAATCTCTTGAGATCCAGAAACGATAAGCAACAATACGTTTTTGGCTCCTGTGATTTTATTATCGTTTAACAACGGTGAGTCTAATGCCTTCATGATAGCCTCTTGAGCTCTTGTTTTTCCTGAAGCCGTTGATGATCCCATAATAGCGGTTCCACTATTACTAAGAACCGTTTTAGCATCACGTAAATCGATGTTTTGCGTATAATGATGCGTAATGACTTCTGCGATACCTCTTGAGGCCGTAGACAAGACTTCATCCGCTTTAGAAAATCCTGCTTTGAAACCGAGGTTTCCGTAGACTTCACGCAATTTATTGTTGTTAATTACCACAAGTGAATCGACATGAGCACGCAGGGTTTCTACCCCTTTCTGCGCCTGTTCGTTTCTCGTCTTCCCTTCAAATTGAAAAGGCATAGTGACAATTCCCACAGTTAAAATATCTAGTTCTTTTGCCAGTTTAGCAATAATAGGTGCTGCTCCTGTTCCAGTTCCACCACCCATACCAGCTGTAATAAATACCATTTTGGTATTGGTATCTAGCATGCGACGTAAATCTTCTAGACTTTCTAAGGCAGCTTGCTCTCCCACATCTGGGTTGGCACCTGCACCTAAACCTTCGGTTAAATTGACTCCTAATTGGATTTTGTTCGGGACACCACTGTTTTGCAGTGCTTGGGCATCTGTATTACAAATGACAAAATCAACACCTTTAATCCCTTGTAAAAACATGTGATTAATGGCATTGCTTCCTCCTCCACCAACTCCAATCACTTTAATGACGTTGGATTGGTTTTTTGGTAAATCAAATGCAATGTTGCCTAACTCATTGTTGTTGCTCATAAAATTTCTTTTACTGTATTTATAATTATTTTCCCCAATATCTCCAATAGTCCTACCCAATCGGAGATGCTTATGTTCTTTATTCTGCGTTATCTAAAAAATCTTTTACGCGTTCTGTTAATTTATCCAAAAACGTTTTGCGCTCTTTTCTTGGAGGTTGTTCTTCAATCACCTCCTCTTGGTTGGCAAAGGCTTCGGTTTGTTCCTCTAAAGCTTCTTGTTCCATCTCCTCTACTTCTTTTTCTACACGCTTGCGTTCTTGTCGCTTAAGACCATCTATCACTAAACCTACGGCCGTAGCGAATAAAGGACTAGCGATATCATCATCGCTGTTTCCTGCTAAATGCTCATTAGGATACCCAATTCTAGTATCCATTCCAGTAATATATTCCACCAATTGCTTCAAGTGCTTTAACTGGCTACCACCTCCAGTTAATACAATTCCTGCAATTAATTTTTTCTTTTGCTCTTCGTGGCCGTAGTTTTTAATTTCAACATAGACTTGTTCTATAATTTCTACCACACGCGCGTGAATGATCTTGGATAAATTCTTTAAGGTTATTTCCTTAGGTTCTCTACCTCGTAATCCTGGGATGGACACAATCTCATTATCCTTATTTTCCCCTGGCCATGCCGAACCAAATTTTACTTTCAATAATTCGGCTTGTTTCTCAATTATTGAGCATCCCTCTTTGATATCTTCTGTCACCACATTACCTCCAAAAGGAATAACAGCTGTGTGTCTAATTATGCCATCTTTGAATACTGCCAAATCTGTCGTACCACCTCCAATATCAATCAAAGCAACACCTGCTTCTTTTTCTTCTTGACTTAATACCGCATTGGCTGATGCCAAGGGTTCCAGCGTAATGCCTTCTAACTCTAATCCCGAACTTTTAACACAGCGACCAATATTGCGTATGGAAGAAACTTGCCCTACCACCACATGAAAATTAGCTTCTAATCGACCACCATACATCCCGATAGGCTCTTTAATTTCAGCTTGCCCATCAATTTTGTATTCTTGCGGTAAGACGTGAATAATTTCTTCACCAGGTAACATCACTAGTTTATGAACTTGATTGATTAATCGATCAATATCATCTTCATCAATAACTAATTCTGAATTCGCTCTAGTAATATAATCGCTATGCTGCAAACTGCGAATATGCTGACCAGCAATACCAACCGTCACATCTTCAATCTTCATTCCTGCTTCAGCTTCTGCTTCCTGAACAGCTTGCTGAATAGATTGAATTGTCTGCGTTATATTATTGACCACACCTCTATGAACTCCTAAACTTTTGGATTTTCCAACCCCTAAAATTTCGGCTTTGCCATATTCATTCTTCCGACCAATCATAGCCACAATTTTTGTGGTTCCAATGTCCAGTCCAACTGAAATTTTATTATTCTCCATCACTTATTTTTTGGTGCAAATCACTTGCTTGTCAAATTTTAAATTCACTAGCTTGTACATATCAAGCATACCATCTTCCATCGCTTTTTTATAAAACGCTTTTAGATTGTTTATTTTTTTATCCAATAACTTTAAGGTTCCCAAATGGATACTAAAATCATGGGACCTTAATTTTAAATCAATGGTTTTGTCCTGATTTTGATGAATCTCAACAACATGTTTCAATAAAAATTCATCATCCTGAATTTTCTCGGCAACAGCATATACATTTTCCAAATCATTCTTCTCTACAAATCCAGTAACTAAAGGCACACGTGCCGTATAATTTGTTGACAAAGGCATAAACGAACCTGTCTCGTCAATGTAATAAGAGGCATTTGTACTTACTCTTGCAATAGGTTTTTTTTGTTCAATTTCAGCGGTAACCAAGCCTTCAACACTCATAAACACTTGCGCTTCCTTGATCATTGGATTGGAGTTTAGGGCAGATTCCAATCGATTCAAATCTATAATATCTTTAGGCTTATTCGTAACGCTCTCTTGATTTTGTATTAACAATTTACTAACAGTCTCGTGAGTAATAAAAAGATTATCATCTCCCACGAATTTAATATCAGGCAATCCCACTTTCCTAGCTGAATTTCGTACCGATGAAAAGGCATAAAGAAAAACCACTAGCAGTAGCAATAACCCAACTTTTATGTAACCATAATTAACTCGCAAGACTCAATGCTTTTTTAATATGTTTCACTTCTTCTCCAATGTCTCCTGCTCCAATAGTCAAGACTACGAAGGCATCAGACGCCTTTATAGTTGCCACCAAATCAGACTTCTCAACAAGCTTTTTATTGGGGTTTTCAATTTTATCAAGTAACCATTGTGACGTCACTCCTTCCATGGGCAATTCACGTGCTGGATAGATATCCAGTAATATGATGTCATCAAATTTTGAAAGCGCCTTAGCAAATTCCATCGCGAAATCTTTTGTTCTGCTGAACAAATGTGGCTGAAATACTGCTAACACCTTTTTTTCAGGATACATTTCCCTTACAGCTTGATGAACAGCATTGATTTCTTCTGGATGATGGGCATAATCATCAATAAACACTAAATCGTCACTTTTTATTTGATAGGTAAATCTGCGTTTCACCCCTTTATAGGATGCTAAAGCTTTGGCGAGCTGCGGCTGAGGGAGGCCATATTCTACAGACATCGCCAAGGCTATTAGTGCATTCGACAGATTGTGTCTACCAGGTAGGTTAAATTTGAAATTTTCCAATAGTCTATGCGGTGTTTTAACATCGAACACATAGCTACCATTTATTATTTTTAAGTTTTTTACTGAATAATCCGAATCATCCTCTATTCCATAGGTAATTCCTTGAATAGGAAGTCCATTTCTCACAAACAATTTACCATTTGGCTTTAGCTTTTTTGAAAAGGCTTCAAAAGATGCCTTTAGTGATGAGGCATCACCATAGATATCTAAATGATCCGCATCCATAGATGTAATACAAGCATAATCAGGAGACAGTGTTAAGAACGAACGATCAAATTCATCGGCCTCAACTACTGTGACTTCCGTGCCATTAATAATCAGATTTGAATCATAATTTTCACTAATTCCACCTAAAAAAGCCGTGACTTGAACATCACATTCATTTAGTAAATGTCCGAGTATACTTGTTGTCGTGGTCTTTCCATGTGTTCCTGCAACCGCCAAACAAAATGTGAGATTGGTAATTTCTCCCAAAACAACAGAACGTTTTTTTACATCAAAGCCTTCCGATTGAAAATAATGTAATTCTTTGTGGCTTTTAGGGATGGCTGGTGTATATACCACCATGGTCTTGTTCTTATCCAAAAATGTGTGATCCACACATGCGATATTGTCTTCATAATGAATAGAAATTCCAAGGTCTGAAAGCGCATCGGTTATCTCAGTTTTTGTTTTATCATAACCACCAACTGTTAAGCCTTTCGCCTTAAAATAACGAGCAAGGGCACTCATACCGATTCCTCCGATGCCAATAAAATAAACATTATGTGCTTGCTCTAAATTCATTTATTTCTTAATAGTTTTTCAACTTCATCTGCAATATGACTGGTTGCATGCTCTAAAGCCAATGCTTTAATATTCTGACGTAACGACTCTTGTCTTTCACTTGAATTCATCAATTCAGAAAACGCTGCGTCAAACGCTGTTTCCAAATCACTTTCCTTAATAAGGATGGCAGCATTTTTATCTGCGATAGCTTTGGCGTTTTTTGTTTGATGGTCTTCAGCCACGTTTGGTGAAGGAATAAATAACACAGGTTTTCCAACCACACATAATTCAGAAACTGAACTGGCACCTGCACGTGATACGATGACATCAGCCGCGGCATAGGCCATGTCCATCTGATTTAAAAATGCATGCACTTGAACATGTTCCAAATCGTTGTAATTTTTATATTGCTGATAATAGAGTTTTCCACATTGCCAAATCACTTGGATATTCATTGATTTGAAAAATTCTAACCTAGATTCAATGAACTGATTAATTCGTCTAGCACCCAAACTACCACCTAAAACAAGAAGGGTATGTTTGCTATGAATTAAGGAGAAGGTGTCCTTTCCTTCAATTTCCTTGTTTCTTATTTGTAATAAATCCTTGCGAATAGGATTTCCTGTTAAAATGATTTTCTCTTTAGGAAAAAAGCTCTCGAGACCATCATAGGCCACACATATTTTATCGACTTTCTTAGACAACCACCTGTTGGTAATACCAGGGAAAGAGTTTTGCTCCTGAATTAAACTAGGCACTCCTTTTGACACGGCTGTTTTTAAAAGCGGACCACTAGCATAGCCTCCTGTTCCAATAGCCACATCTGGTTGAAACGTATTGATTATTTTTCTTGATTTTAATAAACTCGCTACCAATTTAAATGGAAAAGCCAAATTGCTTAAGGTGAGTTTACGCTGAATACCAGAGATCCATAATCCTTCAATCTCATATCCAGCTTGAGGAACTTTTTCCATCTCCATACGATCTGATGCACCCACGAATAAAAATTCGGCTTGTGGAAAACGAGATTTAAGCTCATTGGCAATCGCAATTGCAGGATAAATATGACCTCCTGTTCCACCACCAGACAATATGATTTTATAGTGACTCATTATATGGTTTCGCTTAAAATTTCCAATGGGTTATCTTCTTGTATTTCTTGTTCCTTTAATTGTTCGCGTTTCGCACTTACACTTAAAATGATGCCTATAGCCAAACAGGTCATCCAAATGGAAGTTCCACCACTACTTATAAGTGGTAATGTCTGGCCTGTTACTGGGAATAATTCCACAGCCACTGCCATATTGATAAGTGCTTGAAAAATGATTGGCAAGCCAACACCAAGCACTAGTAGTTTTCCGAAAACTGTGTCCGACTTTTGAGACACAATAACGATTCTAAATAACAACCATGAATAAAGGGCTAATAGAAATAAACCTCCTAGAAGACCATACTCTTCTATGATTATCGCAAAAATGAAATCTGAGGATGATTGAGGAAGGAAATTCTTCTGCTGGCTTTTTCCTGGTCCTCTACCAAATACATCTCCAGATGCAATGGCAATTTTAGCCTTCTCAATTTGATAATCGGCTTCTGTATCTTCGCCATTCGCAAAATTTTCAATTCTGCTCATCCAAGTATCAACACGATTAGGCATAATAGTAGGAAAGGTTTTGGCAACCAAAATAAACATCGTAAGCGCTACAATACCACTTCCAATTACTACAACTAAATATTTGATAGGATAACCTCCAATAAAAGCCAACATCATCACCATTAAAAATATGATAGCCGTCGTGGAAAAATTGGCAGGAAGAATTAATATCAAAATAAAGAATACAGGCGCCCAAAGCGGTAATAAGGTTTCAACAAATGTGACTTCTTTATCTTGTATTTTCGATAAATATCTAGCGACATATACCATCAACACGACCGCTGCCAACGTAGACGTTTGAAAAGACATCCCTACGAAGGGAATTTGAATCCACCGACTCGCATTTGCACCATCTATGGTTGTACCTTGAAGCATGGTTACCACCAATAATACCAAAACAATAGGAATCATGATCATGGATAAGCCTCTAAAATAGCGATACGGTATTTTGTGAACGCCATACATGATAGCGAATCCTAAAAACAAATGCATAAAGTGTTTTAGAAAAAAACCAAATGTATTTCCTGTGCCACCAACATAAGCCAAATTACTAGCTGCACTATACACTGGCAGGAATGAAAAAATAGCCAATAGCGCTGCTATTGCCCAAATTAACCTATCGCCCTTTATGTTTTTAAATAGTGCTTGCACGATGTTACTAGTCTATAAATTTCTTACGGCCTCTTTAAATTGTCGCCCTCTGTCTTCGTAGTTTTCGAATAAATCAAAACTGGCACAAGCAGGAGATAATAAGACACTATCACCAGCCTGAGCGATTTTGTAAGCGATTTTAACGGCTTCACTCATATATTGTGTTTCCACTATGATATCAACCATTCCACCAAAATTTTTCATTAACTTTTCATTATCAACACCTAAACAAATGATGGCTTTAACTTTTTCGTTAACAAACTGATAGAGCTCCTGATAATCATTCCCTTTATCCGTACCACCCACAATCCAAACGGTTGGTGTATCCATACTTTCTAATGCATAATAGGTGGCATTCACATTGGTGGCTTTGGAGTCGTTAATGTATTGTACCTTATTAATTTTTAGGACATGCTCCAGCCGATGTTCTACACCTTGGAAATTCTCTAAACTCTCACGAATGGTTTGCTTTCTAATTTTTAGTAAGTGCGCGACTGTGGTAGCAGCCATGGCATTCTTAATATTGTGTTTTCCCTCTAATGCTAAATTTGCTGTCGGCATAATTATCTGATTGTTATCTATTGTTACTTTAATTTTATTATTGTCTAAATACGCGCCATTCTCGATGACCTTTGTCAATGAAAATGGCAATAATGTGGATTGAACTGGATGTTGTTTCAACCATTCAACTATAACAGGATCATCAGCATCATATATAAAATAGTCTGACTTAGTTTGATTCTCTGTTATTCTGAATTTTGAAGCGATGTACTTTTCAAAATCGTAATCATAGCGATCCAAATGATCAGGTGTAATATTGGTTAATACGGCAATATTTGGCCTAAAATCAATGATACCATCTAACTGAAAACTGCTTATCTCCAGAACATAATTGGCATAATCTTTCTCTAAAACCTGCTTCGCAAAACTATCGCCAATATTTCCGGCCAAACCCACCTCTAATTCTTGGCTCAACACATGATGCGTTAAACTCGCTGTTGTAGTTTTTCCGTTACTCCCAGTGATTCCCACGATTGTAGCTTTAGTATAAGTTGCCGCAAATTCAATCTCTGAAACTACCGGAATGCCTTGTGCTGCAATCTTTTTAATTAAAGCAACCTTATCTGGAATTCCCGGACTCTTCATCACCAGTGTGGCCTTTAGAATTTTTTCCTCTGAATGCGTACACTCTTCAAATTCAATCTCATGATGTATAAGAACGTCTTTATATGTTTCCTTTATTTTTCCACTATCAGAAACGAATACTTTAAATCCTTTCGCCTTTCCTAAGAGCGCAGTACCTACGCCACTTTCGCCTCCTCCAAGAACAACCAATCGTTTCATTTACCTGATTTTTAAGGTCACAATTGAAATAATTGCTAAAAGGATACCTATGATCCAAAATCGCGTAACAATTTTACTTTCGTGATACCCAGATTTCTGATAATGATGATGTAAGGGCGACATTTTAAATATGCGTCTCCCTTCACCAAATTTTTTCTTTGTGTATTTAAAATAGCTCACCTGCATCACGACTGATAAATTTTCAGCAAGGAAAATTCCGCACAACACTGGAATGAGCCATTCCTTTCTTACTGCAATGGCAATAACCGCAATGATACCACCTATAGTCAAACTCCCTGTATCTCCCATAAACACTTGAGCTGGATATGTATTATACCATAAAAACCCAATCAAAGCACCTACAAATGCCGCGATATAAATAGTAATTTCTTCCACACGAGGGATGTACATAATGTCTAGGTAATCTGAGAATATGATATTACCAGATACCCAAGCAAAGATTCCTAAAGTAAGCACGATGATAGCTGAAGTCCCAGCGGCTAAACCATCAATGCCATCCGTTAAGTTCGCGCCATTAGATACGGCTGTGATGATAAATATGGCTGCCAGTATAAAAATCACCCATGCATAATTTGCTAACGATGGGTTAATCCAGGTAATCAAATTGGCATAATCAAATTCGTTACCCTTGACAAATGGAATGGTTGTTTTCGTAGACTTCTCTTCGTCTTCAAACAATTGCGCAGGAGAAATATCCGGATTTTCAGCCAACAGTACTCTTTGTTGCTGTATTGGAAGCTTCTCTTTAATGGTAACGTCATTGTGAAAATACATGGTGGTACCAACGATAATTCCTAAACCTACTTGCCCAAGAACTTTAAAACGTCCTTTCAACCCTTCTTTGTTATTCTTGAATTTTTTAATGTAATCATCTATGAACCCAATAGTTCCCATCCAAACGGTGGTCACAACCAGAAGAATGATGTATATATTTTCGAGTTTGGCCAATAAGACCACTGGAATGAGAGTGGCTAGAATAATGATGACACCTCCCATGGTTGGTGTGCCAGCCTTTTCAACTTGACCTTCTAGTCCTAAATCTCTAATGGTTTCACCCACTTGTTTCTTTTGAAGAAACCGAATAATTCGTTTTCCAAAAATGGTAGATATGAGTAATGACAGAATGATGGCTATCGCAGCTCTAAAGGTGATAAACCCAAAAAGTGAAGCTCCAGGAATTTGAAACTGTTGTTCTAAATAATCAAAAAGGTAATACAACATATTATTTCTGTAACTGCTTTAAATATTCTTCTACTATTTTATAATCATCAAAATCCAATCGTTCTCCATTGACTTCTTGATAGGTTTCATGACCTTTTCCTGCGATTAATATGATGTCATTTGAATTTGCCAATTGACAAGCCGTTTTTATGGCTTGTCTTCTATCAACAATGGACATTGTTTTTTTAAAATTTTGAGGCTCTACACCTTTCTCGATATCTTCAATAATTGTATTTGGGTTTTCACTTCGCGGATTATCACTCGTAAAAATCACCTTGGTACTCAAAGCGGAAGCGATATGCCCCATTTTTGGGCGTTTGGTTTTGTCTCTATCACCACCGCATCCAACTACGGTAATTAAATCTTCATTGTTAGTACGTATGCTATTGACAGTCTCAAGCACGTTTTTGAGTGCATCTGGCGTATGAGCATAATCAACTATCGCTGTAATTTTATCTTCAGAAATGAGATACTGGAATCTTCCGCTCACGCTTTCTAGTTCACTAATCAATCTCAAAATCTCAACCTTCTCCAATCCGAGTAATTCTGCAGCACCATAGATAGCCGTGATATTATAGGCATTGAAATTTCCTATTAGTTTGGTCCATAACTCAGCTTCATTTAATTTAAGTAGTAATCCGCTGAACTCGTTTTCAAGTATTTGGGCTTTAAAATCGGCATACGTCTTTAAAGCATAAGTGTATTTTTTAGCTACCGTATTTTGTAGCATGACTAAGCCATTTTTATCATCGATATTAACCAAAGCAAAAGCACTCTTGGGTAAGTGATCAAAAAATGATTTTTTAACATCTCTATATTCTGCGAATGTGCTGTGATAATCTAAATGGTCATGAGAGATATTTGTAAAAATGCCACCTGCAAATTGCAAACCATCTGTTCTATTTTGATGAATACCATGTGAGCTTACTTCCATAAAGCAAAATTCCACGCCTTCATCATTCATTAATTTTAAGTACTTGTTAATCGTTAGTGAATCAGGAGTCGTATGTGTTGCTTTGTATTCGGTGTTATCCACCATGATTTTCACTGTTGACAACAGGCCAACTTTATAACCTGCATTCTTAAACAATTGATAAAGCAATGTGACAATCGTCGTTTTACCATTGGTTCCAGTCACTCCGACCAATCTTAAGTTTTCAGAAGGATTTCCATAAAAGTTAGAAGCCATAAATGCCAATGCCTGATTGGCTCTTTCAACTTCAATATAGGTAATGCCATCTTTCAAATTGGGTGGTAATTTTTCACACACGATCGCTATCGCACCTTTATTAATGGCTGTATCTATAAACTCATGTCCATCAACCTTCGTCCCCTTGATAGCCACAAACACATCGCCACTGTCAATAAGACGTGAATCAAATTGAGGTGCTCCCACTTCAATACTCGTGCTGCCAACCACTGCATTAATAGTAACCTTATACAATATGTCTTTTAGTTGTACCATTATGAGCTTAGGCGTATGATTTGATTGGGTTTCACTTTAATTCCTTTAGGAACAGACTGTTCCTTAATAGTTCCTGCACCTTGCAGTTTTACCTTCAGTCCCATATTTTCCAGAAGCGCCAACGCATCCATAGCTGGTAATCCAACCACATTTGGCATGATGGTTTTGTATGTTTGAGCCGTTTCATAATAGGCTTCAAAATCCTTCTCGACTTTCGAATTCACAATCTCAAGTGACTCCACTTCATCTATAAGAGGCGTTTCTGTATATATTTTTTGTGCTATTCTTTTAAATACGGGACCTGAAACATCTGCGCCATAATAGCCCACTTTGGTGCTAGGTTCATGAATCACTACGATGCAGGAATATTTCGGAGCGTCTGCAGGAAAATACCCAGCAAAAGAAGAGATATACTTTTTATCCTTTAACCACTCTTCAAAATCATTGTAATTAGTTCTAGCTGTCCCTGTTTTACCAGCCATAGAAAAATTCTTTGAGTACATTCGCTGACCTGTGCCTCGGATGACTATATTTTTTAGGATATCTCTGATTTCTCCTAAGGTCTTATCAGAACATATTTTCTGATGGATGACTTCCTTCTCAAACACTTCAATTTCCTTATCAAATTCTTTAACCGATTTGATAAATCTTGGTTTCACCATTTCACCATTATTCGCAATGGCATTATAAAAGGTCAATGTTTGCAAAGGCGTCATTTGTAAGTTATAGCCATAGGCCATAGAAGGCAAAGCATTGCGACTCCATATTTTATCGCCAGGTTCTGGTATTACTGGCCTACCTTCACCTTTAATGGATACACCGAGTGTATCATCGAGATGCCAGCTTTTTAATCGGTTGATGAATTTCTTAGGTTGTTTCGCGTAATGATCATCTATTAAAGTTGCCAATCCAATATTTGAAGACACTTCTAAAGCTCTCGCAGCTGAAATCTTTCCATGACCTTTAGAATCTCTGATCGTTCTACCATAAAACATTTTAGAACCATTTCTTGTATCAACTATTGTAGAAGTATCAATTACTCTATCTTCTAGGGCAGCCATTAAAGCCATAACTTTAAATGTAGAACCTGGTTCATGTGACTCCCAAACGGCATAATTACGCTTTTCGTAATAATTACCTTTACTGGTTTTCGCTAAGTTAGTGATGGCCTTAATTTCACCTGTCTCGACATCCATCACAACAGCACAGCCGTGTTCGGCTTCGTATTTCTCAAGCTGACCCAACAATGAATGATGCGCAATATCTTGAATATTGACGTCAATTGTCGTGTAGACATCATAACCGTCTTGAGGCTCGACTTGATTATAGTCTACAATGGGCTTCCATTGACCATTTCCTATTTTTTGCTTTAAACGCTTGCCATTTTCTCCACGCAGATATTTTGCGCCAAAAGCACCATCAATACCTGCTCTAGAGACATTTCCGTCTTCATCAAAACGCTCATAGCCAATAGACCGTTCGGCGATACCACCCATGGGATGTTCACGTCTAGTCGTTTGCTCAACAATTAAACCTCCTTTAATAGCTCCCAACTCCAACATTGGAAAATTTCGCAGTCTTATATAGTCGGAGTAACTAATATTTCTGGCTAGAAGAAAATACCGGTTTTTATCTTTTCTGGCTTTTTTGATAGATTGACGATGAAAACTCGAAGATTTTCCAGTGTAATTAGACAGTGAATCTGCCAAATCATTAATTAACTCATTAAACACTTCTTGTTTAGGTTGTATAGCATCTAATCGGATATCATATTTTGGAATGGAGGTAGCCAACAGACTTCCGTCAGCAGAATAGACATTTCCTCTATTCGCAGGAATTTCAACATTTTTAACAATACGTTCCTCAGCGAGACTTCGATATGCATCACCTTGCACAAACTGAATCGTACACAACTTGAATACGACAGCGAGCGCAAAGACAAACATACTGCCAGCCACGAAATACAATCTGTTTAATATGTTGGTTTCGGTTGTTGCCACCTTCTCAGTGTTGTGATTTAACTTTTATTTTTCTCGGTGGAATCTCTGAAATTCTGATTCCCTTCTCTGCTACTTTATTGGTAATTGATGATTCCATTTTGAGTCGCATCAATTTTGATCTACCATCTACAAAGGCTGATCGCAACTCCTTGACTTCATTTTTAAGCCTAGCAATCTCATAAACTTTTTTATCTGCACTGTGAGAACTTGCGATCATGATGATTGCTAATGCTGATATAAAAATGATGATTCTCCAATTCTTAAAAGAGTCATCACTAACCAAGAATTTACCTCTTAAAATGCTGTACAGATTCTTTTTCATAATTTTTCAGCAATTCGCAGTTTTGCACTTCTAGCTCTATTATTTTCAGCAATCTCCTCCTTTGTTGGAACGATGAGACCTCCTACTTTTTTCAACGGCACTTCAAAATTCCCAAAGACATCACGCTCAGGCTCACCTTCAAACAAGCCATTTCTGATGTAGCGTTTCACCAAACGGTCCTCTAAGGAATGATACGAGATTAAACTGAGGCGTCCACCCTTGACTAATATCTCGGGCGTTTGCTGTAAAAACTCTTTTAATGCTTCAATTTCCTGATTCACTTCTATCCGAATAGCTTGATATATTTGTGCTAATACTTTATTTTCTTTCTTATGATTTAAAAAGCGGTTTAGCACTTTTTTCAGTTGTTCACTTGTTTTAATTGCTGATTCTTTCCTTGCGTCAACTATAACTCTGGCCATAGCAGGTGCTTGTCTCAATTCTCCATATTGCAACAATACTTGCTTAATTTGTTCCTCGTCATAATCATTAATCACATGATAGGCCGACAACTTATCATCCTGATTCATACGCATATCTAAGTCGGCTTCAAACCTTGTTGAAAATCCGCGTTCCGCGACATCAAATTGATGTGATGACACGCCAAAATCAGCAAGCACTCCATCAACTTCCTTCACACCATAAAACCTCAAAAAGAGTTTGATATACCTAAAATTTTCATTAATCAAAGTAAACCGTTCATCAGAAATAGCGTTAGATAAGGCGTCTTTATCTTGATCAAACGCAATGAGTTTCCCTTGAGGACCAAGGCGATTCATTATCTCAGAACTATGACCACCTCCACCAAACGTCACATCCACATAGACGCCATTGGGCTTAATATTTAAGCCATCAACTGTTTCTTTTAACAATACCGGTTTATGATATACCATGGTCATCATCTTGTCCCATTACTTCTTCCGCTAAATCGGCAAAATCTCCTGTCGCGTCATCTATAGCTTGCTCATACTTATCTTTATCCCAAATTTCAATAATGTTAATGGCCGAAGCCACAACAATGTCTTTCTTAATACCTGAGAAAGCCATCAAATCTTTTGGTATCAATAAACGTCCAGCAGCATCTACTTCAACCTGTTTTAAACCAGCCGTAAAGCGACGGATAAAGTCATTATTTTTCTTTTTGAATCGGTTAAGCTTATTCACCTTTTGCATCAGCGTTTCCCATTCGCTCATAGGATAAAGTTCTAAGCACGGTTGAAAGACTGCTCGTTTGAGCACGAACCCATTTTGTAACATCGGTAGCAACTGCTTTTTGATAGCAGCTGGCAGCATCAGCCTTCCTTTGGCATCAACTTTACACTCGTATGTTCCGATTAAAGGGTTCAAAATGATTGATTTACTTACTGTAACGATTAAGATTCAAATATATTGAAAATTTTACCACAATTTACCACTTCATCCCACTTTTGTTGATAATTTTATATTTTCATTCTATTTAGTACCTTATGCATGTCCTATTAACACCTATAAGTCCTTTATAATCAAATACATAAATTTAGGCGGAGAATTCCCATGAGCATTGTTAACATCTTAGCATCAAGTTTGATTCTCGCATTTATTATTTATGCTGTTGTTTTAATTGAATTACCTATATTTGTTTTTGACGAAAATGACTAACTAATTACATGGCGCACCGTTTAAAAAAAGAGAGAGACTACAGGTATATTGAAGTTGGAGAAGGCACGCCAATAATTGTGCTACATGGCTTAATGGGAGGACTTAGTAACTTTGACGCCGTGACAGATTATTTCAGCGAAAGAGGTTATAAAGTGCTTATTCCAGAGTTGCCTATTTATACCATGTCATTGCTTAAAACTAACGTCAAAAGCTTTGCCAAATATTTACATGACTTTATTGAATTCAAAGGATTTGATGATGTTATTTTGCTTGGGAACTCTCTTGGTGGACACATAGGACTTTACCATACAAAACTTTATCCCAAAAAGGTAAAAGCATTAATCATTACTGGGAGTTCTGGACTCTATGAAAGTGCTATGGGTGGAGGTTACACGAAACGAGGTGATTACGAAGTTATTAAGAAAAAAGCACAAGAAGTCTTCTATGATCCAGAAGTCGCTACAAAAGAGATAGTTGATGAAGTTTATGAAACTGTAAACGACAGAAACAAATTGATCAAAACACTAGCCATTGCTAAAAGCGCGATTCGCCATAACATGGCTAAGGACCTACCGAAAATGACCTTGCCGGTGTGTATTATTTGGGGTAAAAATGATACCGTTACACCACCAGAAGTGGCCGAAGAATTTAATGAACTTTTACCTAATTCCGACCTGTTTTGGATTGATAAATGTGGTCACGCTGCTATGATGGAACATCCGGAAAAATTCAATCAAATACTTAACGGCTGGCTAACAGACAAGAAGTTTTAGGTGTGATTTTTAATTTTCAAGACCTGGTATGATTATCAAAACTGCTGAATTTATAGTGAGCAACTCTGATGTGGCTAAATGCCCTAAGAATCAGCTACCGGAATACGCCTTTATCGGCCGAAGTAATGTGGGTAAGTCGTCATTAATAAATATGCTCACCAATCATAAAAATTTAGCTAAAACTTCAGGTAGACCAGGTAAAACACAGCTTATCAATCATTTCCTAATCAATAAAAATTGGTTTTTGGTGGATCTACCGGGTTATGGCTATGCGAGAGTTTCAAAAACTGCTAAAAGGAAATTTCAAAAATTCATCACTGATTACTTCGAAAAAAGGCAACAACTGGTCTCTGCATTTGTTCTGGTTGATATTAGGCATGAGCCCCAAAAAGTAGATTTAGAATTCATGGAATATCTCGGTTTGAGTCAAATTCCATTTTCAATTATTTTCACTAAAGCTGATAAATTAAAACCAAAGGCTATTGAACGCCATGTTGAAGAATATTGTCAAGAGCTTTTAAAGAGCTGGGAAGAACTACCAAATTACTTCGTAACATCTTCTTCCAAGACTATGGGAAGAGAGGATGTATTAGATTTTATTGCATCGACCAATGATGAAATTGAAGCGCTTCGATCATAAGTCAAGATTTCACATCCAAAGCATCTCTTAAAGCATTTCCAATAAGCATAAAGGCCATAACTAAAATCATAATACATAGTCCCGGTATTATTGCTAAGTAAGGCTTCCCTAGAATGATATAATTATAATGATCTTTGATCATAGCTCCCCAACTTGCCATTGGAGGTTGCGCTCCAATACCTAAAAAACTAAGTCCGCTTTCAATCAAGATAGCAGCTGCAAAATTTGCAGCAGAAATGACAATTATTGGCGCTGTGATGTTTGGTAAAATATGCCTCGTAATAATGCGAAAATGATGAAAACCTAAAGCCTTTGCCGCAGTCACATATTGCATCTCTTTGGCACTCATTATTTGACCTCTAACCACTCTTGCTACTTCAACCCACATGGTTAAACCCACCGCTATAAACACTTGCCAAAACCCTTTCCCAAGGGCTAGTGTAATGGCAATCACCAATAGTAAGGTAGGTATGGACCACGTCACATTGATGACCCACATTATAAGTGCGTCTATTTTACCTCCAAAATAACCAGCCACACTTCCCATAAAAATCCCAATAACTAGTGAAATAAACACGGCAATAAATCCGATAGAAAATGAGATTCTAGAACCCACAAGAACGCGACTCAATAAGTCACGACCGTATTTATCGGTACCAAACAAGAATGCTTTTTCGGCAACATAAGGTTTTGAGTCCATGCGCGCATAGTCTTTGAGCACTATAAATTTTTCAGCACCTATTAATCCATCTGAAGCAAATTCTGTATAAAACAAGGTATCATTTTTTATGGTATGCTCAGAAATAGGAATTTCTAAATCGTCATGCTTTTTACCAAATAAGATATCTGAAATAAAATTTTGCTTTTGCTCAGACTCGCTTGGCACGAACAACATTTGCACTTTGAAACCAGGCTTTTGCGAATGGATAGACAAATGCATCTGATTAGCGTTCTGCGAATCATCTGGAGCGATGATATATGCGAATAGTGATAAGCAACCGATACTAATGATGACCCAAAAACTCAAAACGCCCCAAAAGTTTTTTTTAAACTTTCGGAGCGCAAGTTTTGATAATGAGTCACCTGATTTACTCATTCTAATTTTTTACTGATGAGGCTACTTTTTTTATTTCATAGGTCATTTTAAGATCATTAAGAACGTTTAATGCTTCTTCAATATACACATCCTTACTTAAACTGACATGCCAGCGTTCACGCTTTTCCTTGAGTATGGAATCTTTATCCATGAGCTTTAATTCATATGGCAATGATTCAAAAGTTAAATTCGTTTTATAGTCTGAAATTTTCTCAAAACGTTTAGATTCCTCTTCGTTATTCTCAAGAGCCTTTTTGTAGGCTTCATAATTCAAAGAATAGATTTCTCTATCTCTAATTTTTTTAACCCATTGCGCATTGGCATCGATTAATTTCAACTGCTCATTGTTAGCCATTCGCTTTTTACTCTTTTCAATCGTCGTGTCATAGTCATAATAACTTCCCCATACGCTATAATCTACGGCATCAATCTTATCCCAGCCTAAAGGGTTTTCCTGATCTTTTTCTCCAATATTTATATAACTATAACGATCTGGGACAACGACATCACTTTTCACACCTTCCAATTGCGTTGAACCACCATTAATTCTATAGAACTTTTGCGTTGTAAACTTTAAAGCTCCCATATCGCCATTACTGTTAGATCTCACCATTCTGTTTAAATCTAATACATTTTGAACGGTTCCCTTTCCATAAGTTTGCTTACTACCTATGATAATGGCTCGTTTATAATCTTGCATGGCAGCTGCTAAAATTTCTGAAGCCGACGCTGATAATTCATTGACTAATATCACGAGCGGACCATCCCAAACGATTGACTTATCCTTATCTCTTAAAACTTCTTTAGGCTCTCCTGAGGTCTTCACTTGAACAATAGGTCCATCTTCGATAAACAAACCACCCATATCAACGACCGTTTGCAAGGATCCACCACCATTATTTCTTAAGTCTAGGACCAAACCTACGACTCCTTCAGCCTTTAACCTTTCAATTTCTAATCGAATATCTGAAGCCGCATTACGCTTGTTGTAATCTTCGAAATCTACATAAAACTTCGGAAGATTGATCACACCGAATTTTTTACCATCCTTAATTACTGTTGACGATTTCGCATAAGTTTCTTCTAATTCAACAATATCTCTGGTAATAGTGATATCCTCAATTGTACCATCTACTTTTTTCAAGGTTAGTGTGACTTTGGTACCTTTTGGTCCTTTAATGAATTTGATCGCATCATCAAGACGCATTCCCACTATATTTAAAGGCTCATCTTCATTCTGTTGACGCACTTTTATAATTTGATCACCAACTTCTAATTGATTTTGTCTCCATGCTGGTCCACCACTAATAATTTCATTAACGATAATGGCATCCATTTTTTTCTGAAGTCTCGCACCAATGCCTTCGAAATTACCAGACATAGCAACATCAAAACGGTCTTTGTCTTCTGGTGCAAAATAAAATGTATGTGGATCAAACTCTTCAACAATAGCATTTATGTAAACAGCAAACCAATCTTTACGCTGTCTGTCATCTATAAAGTCATAGAGCTCATCCAATGATCTTTTTGTGGCATCTCTAGCATCCTTTTCAAGTTCTTTCTTCGTTTTATTTACGAGTGATTTTTTGATCGTTTCAGAACCGTCGTTGTCGATTAAATTTTGCTTTTTAGCATTTTTCTGATCTTCTAATAAATCATCGAAATTAGCTATGGTTGAAAACTTCAATTGTTTTCTCCAGCGTTCTTTCATTTCTTTTTTTGACGACGCATAGCCAAGATTATCATAATCTGTAGAAAACTCTTCCGCTATTGAAAAATCATAAGGTTTCGCTAAAACTTCTTTGTAAATATTTTTAGATTCAGCAATGCGTTTTAAAAGGCGATCGTGGGTGATATTAAAGAATGTAATATCATATGCTTTAATTTGATCGTCTAACTGGTTTTTATAGGCTTCAAATTCCTTGATATCCGACGCATAAAAATAGCGCTTGAACGGATCTAGTTGCTCAAGATAATCATTGAAAACTTCCTCAGAAAAGCCATCATTTATGTCTTGTGGGTTAAAATGTCCTTGTTCCAATACATAGGTTATAAGCTGAATTAGAAGCTTATCTTTATTCGGGTCTTGAAATTTTTTAGTCGTAAAACTGCATGAGGCAAAGGCTAAGAGTAATACTAGTAGCAGCAGTTTATAATTCCTCTTCATCATATTTTTCATTGTTTTAATTATAACACGCATTTAACAAGAAATTAATTCTTTAGTCATGTAAAATAGGGCTAATTTTATAATTTTTACTAATGTAACAGAAAAAATCATGCCATTAAAATCATGCGCTACTAATTTTTTGTTAAACCTATAAACATAGGAAATTCATGGCAGTTTATCTATTTTTGTCTTTAAATCTAACACCTTAAACGTATGGCTACAAAACCGCTAATTCTTGTGACAAATGACGATGGTATCACCGCTCCTGGAATCAGAGCACTTATTGACGTGATGAACACTATTGGCGATGTTGTTGTGGTCGCTCCTGATAGCCCTCAGAGTGGTATGGGTCATGCCATTACCATAAACTCTACACTACATATTGAGAACGTCACTATCGATGATGGACCTCAAGAGGAATACAGTTGTTCAGGGACGCCAGCAGATTGTGTAAAACTAGGTGTCAAACAAATACTAAAAAGACGTCCAGACCTATGTGTTTCTGGTATTAACCATGGTTCTAATTCTTCCATAAATGTCATCTATTCTGGCACCATGAGTGCTGCTATTGAGGCTGGTGTTGAAGGTATTCCCGCGATTGGTTTTTCATTATGCGATTATAATTGGAGTGCCAATTTTGAACCTTGTAAACCCTTTGTAAAGACGATAGTTGAGAATGCCTTGGAGCATGGATTGGACAATGGCACAGTTCTCAATGTTAATTTTCCTAAGTTGGAAAAAAAAGACATAAAAGGTATTAAAATCTGTAGGCAAGCGAAGGCGAATTGGGAGGAAGAATTTGACAAACGTCAAAACCCATATGGTAAAGACTATTATTGGTTAACAGGGAAATTTGTTAATTTAGATCACGGTGAGGATACCGATGAGTGGGCTTTAGAAAATGGTTATGTATCTGTAGTTCCCATTCAATTTGATTTAACAGCGCACCACAGCATCCAACATTTAAATACTTGGGAATTTAATGAAAAATAACCAACACTTATTAAAAGGCATAATCATTGGCCTACTTGCTAGTGCCATCGGATTAGTCATTGTACTTTTAGTTTTTGGCAAAGGAAACTCTATCATCAATTCTTTAGATATTGCGTTGCATACAGGCGTATTTACAAAATTAATGAGTATGGGTGCACTTTTAAACTTAGCTGCGTTTTTTTTGTTTATTAAGCGCCATGAAGATATCATTGCTAAAGGCGTACTTATTGCAACTGTTGTAGTGGCTATCCTAACCATTATTGTTAGATTTGTTTAACTATGAAATATTATATCATTGCGGGCGAAGCCTCTGGAGATTTACATGGCTCCAATTTGATGAAAGCATTGCAAAATAAAGACAGCAATGCAGAATTCAGATTTTGGGGTGGCGATCTGATGCAGTCTGTTGGTGGCACTTTGGTTAAACATTATAAAGAGCGGTCTTTTATGGGATTTGCCGAAGTGATTTTAAACTTAAGGAAAATCCTTGGCTTGATAAAGTTCTGCAAAAATGATATTGAAGAATTTAATCCTGACGTTATTATTTTCATTGACAATTCAGGATTTAACCTGCGTATCGCAAAATGGGCAAAAGAACATCATTATAAAACTCATTATTATATTTCGCCTCAGGTATGGGCTTCTAGGGCCAATCGCGTAGAAAAAATCAAACGCGATATTGATGCCATGTACGTGATTCTTCCATTTGAAAAGGCATTTTACAAATCCTATAATTATGAGGTTCATTTTGTTGGTCATCCACTTATTGATGCTATATCAGATAGGGTTCAAGTAGATGAACAGACATTTAGGCAAACACACAAGCTTAATGACAAGCCAATTATTGCCTTACTTCCGGGAAGTCGGAAACAGGAAATAAATAAGATGCTCAATGTCATGTTAAGTCTTGTTGAAGATTTCCCCAATTATCAATTTGTAATAGCTGGAGCACCTAGTCAAGATTTCAGTTTCTATGAAGGTTTTATCAAGCAGCATAATGTTGCCTTCATCAATAATAAAACATATGATTTATTAAGCGTCTCAACGGCAGCCTTAGTCACTTCAGGCACGGCAACCTTAGAAACGGCTTTATTTAAAGTTCCTCAAGTGGTATGCTATAAAGCTAATAGTATCTCTTATCAAATTGCAAAGCGCATAATAACTCTGAAGTATATTTCGTTGGTTAATTTAATCATGGATCGTGAGGTCGTCACTGAACTCATTCAAGGGAATCTGAACAAAAAATGTCTTAAAAAAGAACTAACTAAAATTCTCGATGAAGATCAACGTATTAAATTCTTTATAGACTATTATGATTTAGAGAAAAAGCTCGGTGGTAAAGGCGCCAGTGAAAAAACAGCCACCTTAATCTATGATAGTTGTAAATAAGATTGTTGAAAACCCCTACGTTATTGTAGCGTCCAAAAATCATATTTATTTATTTTTAGACATTATTTCTTATACATGAAAAAAATCATTCTACTTTTTACCTTGTGTCTTTGTTTTGCAAATTGTAAATCTTCCAAAGGTATTGTTACCAAAAAAAATAAAACAACACATACAGCGAAACATCCAAGAACGACAACTAGTGCAACGTCAAAAACGATAGAAAATATTATTGATTATGCCAAATCGTTTCAAGGTACCCGTTATAAATATGGTGGCACAACCAAACGAGGCATGGACTGCTCTGGTCTTGTCGTAACAGCATTTCAGAAAGAAGATATTTTATTACCACGAACTACTGCCGACCTATCTACGCGAGGAGATTGGGTTGATGTCAAGGAAGTTTTAGAAGGTGATCTCTTATTTTTTGCTACTAAAAAGAACAGTAGAAGAATCAACCATGTCGCTATCGTTACTAAAGTGAGGCCAGGTTATGTTGAATTTATTCATTCTACGACCAGTAAAGGAGTTATCACGTCCACATTATCTGAACGCTATTGGTACCTAGCCTATGTGCAGGCGAGACGAATAATGTAGTATATTTTCTATATATAGAATATTTACTATATTAGGGAGGTGAAACCTCTTAATTTTATAGTCATTAAATTGACCATTTGTTTGGTCCTTGGAATAGCAATGGCACATTGGCATACGATTCCAAATACGCACACATTAGTTGTTGCTTTAGTCCTTCTCCTGTTCTTATTTATCGATTATAAAAGAGCGCGACACAGCTTAAAAAGGCAGGTGAGTTATGGTATTCTTACATTCTCACTAGCAATAATTCTCGGTATTTGTTCCTATAACCTCCACAATCAAAAAAACTTTAAGACCCATTACAGTCAACAATACAATCTCTTAATTGACGCTAATCATTCGATGATCTTTAAGATTAGAGAACGTCTAAAGCCTTCCATTTACCACGAAAAGTATATTGTAGAGCTTCTAGAAGTCGACCGAATAAAAATATGTGGAAAACTATTAGTTAATATTAAACGTGACTCCCTTACGAGACATTACAAGGTTGATGATGTGCTATTCACTGAAGCCGAACTTAAAACAATTAATCCGCCTCTCAATCCAGATCAGTTCAACTTTAAACGTTATTTAGAGCGACAATACATTTATAATCAAATCACTCTTGGACCTAATGAACTACTAACCATATCAACAACAACTCATACACTTCTAGGTTATGCAGAAACATTCCGTCAGCACATAAATACGCAACTGAAATCATATAATTTCGCAGAAAGTGAACTGGCCATCATTAATGCACTACTCCTCGGACAGCGTCAGGATATTGACAAAAGAACTTACGAATCTTATGCGAATGCCGGTGCCATTCATATTCTAGCAGTTTCGGGTCTTCATATTGGTATTATTTTATGGCTTCTCAATTATTTATTACGTCCATTGGAAAGAGTGAAGCATGGCAAAACATTTAAAGCCTGTATCATCGTACTCATATTATGGTGTTTTGCGATTGTCGCAGGTTTATCACCTTCAGTTACCCGAGCAGTAACCATGTTCAGCATTATTGCCGTGAGCATGCACTTAAGAAGACCTACTAATATTTACAACACCTTGGCATTTTCTATTTTATTGCTTCTCTTATTTAGGCCAATGCTCTTATTTGAGGTTGGCTTCCAAATGAGCTATTTAGCCGTTTTAGCCATTGTTTCCATACAACCCATTTTATACCAAACTTGGAAACCTCAATGGAAAATTGTTGATTATTTCTGGAATATAACAACCGTGACTTTGGCCGCTCAAATAGGTGTTGCACCCATTAGTCTTTATTATTTTCATCAATTTCCTGGGTTGTTTTTTATTTCGAATCTAGCCATTATTCCATTTTTAGGTTTCATCTTAGGATTGGGCATCCTTGTCATTCTTTTGGCAATCACACATCTACTTCCTGAAATTTTGGCTCAATTCTACGGACTGATCATTCAGACCATGAACACATTGGTGTCATGGGTATCTATGCAAGAAGCCTTTCTTTTTAAAGACATATCCATTCATATTTTTCAAGTCATTACAAGCTATGTCATTCTATTAACTTTAATCATGTTTCAAAAGCATAGAGATTATCGATCTTTAAGACATTTACTTCTCAGTGTCTTATTATTCCAAAGTGTCTCGATATACATAAGGCACCAGACGAGATCTCTAGAATTCATCATTTTTCATAAAAGTCGGCACACGATCATGGCTCAAAAACACAATCATCATCTCACAATATTTCACAACTTAGATAGTACAGATGCCACGAGAAATATGATGCTGGCTAATTACCGTGTTACTAACTTCATAGACACTATTGAATATCAAAACCTTGAACACATCTTTCAAGTCAAGGATACGCTGATTTTGGTAGTTGATAGTTTAGGGGTATATCACACTAAAAGCTTTCAACCAGATTATATCTTATTGAGAAATTCACCAAAAATAAATCTAGAGCGCTTAATTGATTCTATACATCCTAAGATGATTATTGCAGACGCTAGCAATTACAAATCCTATGTCAATAGATGGCGTTCTAGTTGTCTAAAAAAACAGCTCCCTTTTCACTATACAGGTGAAAAGGGAGCATTTATTATTAAATTTTAATAGGCTGTTATTCTTGAAATTCAGCTTTGAAAGATTTGTAATAGTCGTTAAACTCTTGTTGAGTCTTGATATTTTTATAGTCGTCTGTTTGAAACAGCTTTAAATACAATTCAATTTGTTGTGGTTTCATATAACCACTAATAGGTTGAATAACGTCTCCTTTTTCATCAAAATATACAATTGTTGGGTAAGCTCTCACGCCTAACTTTCGCGAAAGTTGATGCACGCTATTACGTCTATTTTTTAATTCCTCTTTATAGTTTGGGTTTGCATAAGATTCTCCTTTGTAGGTCACTTCTGAATTTCCTTCTGCATTAAATTTTACCGCATAAAAGTGTTTGTTGACATAGGACACAACATCCTGATTGTGGAAGGTGTTTTTATCTAACATTTTACAAGGACCACACCAATTAGTATAGACGTCCATCATTATTTTCTTAGGCTTTTTCTTTTGAGCCGCCAATGCCTCCTCCAAAGTCATCCAATTAATCTCATTGGCCATTTGTGCCGTTGCAGCGACGGATACCATCAGTACGACTGCTATAAATAATACTGTTTTTTTCATAATATGATTTGTTGCAAAAGTTATTCCGAACTTACAAAAAATGCACCTAAGTTGGTGCATTTTAGGTTATTTTAACGGTTCTATTATTATAGAATTAAAAAACTATTTATTTAATACCATGCATTTTTCGTTTCATCATTGGATTTAGCATTAACATAATCAATGCCGCAGTAATCGGAATTATTGTAAATATTAAGAAGAATGTGGACAATCCGTGTTCTTCAGAAATTGGATCAATAAAACTTCCTGTAAAACCTCCCAAAAGGTTCGCGAAAAAGTTCGCAGTAAACCAAATTCCAAACATAAAACTAACGAATTTAACAGGGGCTAATTTACTCACATAGGATAATCCAACTGGAGAGACACATAATTCACCCATAGTATGTAAATAATAGGCAATAACCAAGAAGATTAAACTCACTGAAGCAGTTTTAGCACCATCTGGAATACCTGCTGCACCGTAGGCCAAAGCCGCAAACCCTAGACCTACTAGGAATAATCCTATTGCAAATTTAACTGGACCTGATGGATTGTATTTACTTTGCCAAATTTTAGAGAACAGTGGTGCAAATAAAATGATGAATAACGAATTTAGAACTGAAAACCATGAAGCAGGAACTTCAGTGGTATCAGATTGAAATTCTCTATTTAGCATCCAAATCACGATTCCCCAAATAATGACAAAACTAAACCCTAATATAATATTCGCAAGGGAATATTTACTATAGGTTTGCTTAAATAGCATAGCCAAAACCCAAGTAATAACAATCATTGGAACCACAGTTATAACAGAATTTATAATCTTAAAAGTTGTCGCTGCGCTTCCCGCTAAGGATCTATCTGTATAATCTGCGGCAAAAACGGTCATTGAACCACCTGCTTGTTCAAATGCCCACCAAAAAAAAACTACGAATAATGAGAAAATTCCAATAACAATCATCCTGTCCTTAACCACTTTTGAACTTTCGGTTTGATCTATTACATCTTCAATGTCTTCCTCCATTTGCTCTACACTATCTTCTATAACATCATCAACATCTCCAGCTTTAATAGGAGTCAAACCTATTTTGCCAAATATCTTTTGAGAGAAATGAAATTGTAACATTCCAAAAAACATGAATACACCTGCCAGACCAAATCCATAATGCCAATTTACATTTTCTCCTATGTATCCACATAAAAGTATCCCTAAGAATGCTCCTGCGTTAATCCCCATATAAAAGATGGTATAGCCAGCATCCTTTTCCTTCCCTTGTGTTTTATACAATTGTCCAACCATCGAAGATATATTTGGCTTAAATAAGCCATTACCTATAATTAAAAAAGTTAAACCTGCGTAAAAGAACATGGAAGTCAATCCTTCTAATGCCATAGATGCATGACCCAGCGTCATTATAAATGCACCCAAAATAATTGCTTTTCTGTAACCCATGAATTTATCGGCAATAAAGCCACCAATTATTGGTGTTATGTACACCAATCCCGTATACCATCCATATAGGACTAAAGCATCTGCTCTTTCCCATTCCCAACCACCATCTAAGATAGCAGACACAAGAAATAAAACCAATAATGCACGCATTCCATAATATGAGAAACGCTCCCACATTTCTGTAAAGAAAAGTACAAATAGTCCTGAAGGATGCCCTAAAACTGTTTTTTGGTTCTCTTCCGAACCACCAAATTTAAATTCCATATAAGATTTATTTAGTTAGAAATATTATTTGTATTGACCATCTACCAGACTCAATGTTTTTCTTCCATCAGCACCTCATCTTCTCCACTCTCATCAGTATCAACATTATGCATCATTTTCTTTACTATAGGCGAAATGATTAGTAAAAGAACTCCAAAAATTAATCCGGTGTATAAAAGTTTTTTAAATAACTCGGTATAACTAGCTTTAGCTCCAGCTAAATCGGTTGCTACACCTCCTGTAGTATCTATGCTAGCTAAGTTAGCCAATAACGAGGCAATATACTCAGAACCTGCAGTCGCTAAAAACCAAACGCCCATCATGAAACCTACAATTTTTGCAGGAGAAAGTTTTGTGACATAAGATAATCCCACTGGAGACAAGCATAATTCTCCCCATGTATGTAATAAATATGCCAAAACCAACCAAACTATAGCTACTTTTCCTGTTCCAGAAAGGTCAGCTCCAAGCACTAATGCTCCAAAACCTAACCCAACTAAAATTATACCTAAGGCGAATTTTACCGCAGCATTAGGATTCATTTGACGCTTCTCCAATTTAATCCATAACCAAGCAAAAACAGGTGCGAATAGAATGATAAAAATTGCATTTAAACTCAGAAAAGCTCCTGCTGGAATTTCTCCAAACATACTCGTTGTTCTATCAAGGATTCTATCGGCATATAAATTTAAAGACGTATATGCCTGTTCAAATAAGGACCAAAATATCACTGAAAATAGAATTAAGATTGTTAGCGCAAATAATCGCTCTCTTTGCGTCTTATTTGATTTAGTGATGGCATACCAAATAATGTATATCAGAGATCCTGCACCTGCAATTAACAATAATATTTCTACAATACTATGTCTTTGAACCATTTGCCATACAACAAATACTCCTATTACGGCAAGTATATAAATGGTCCACTCATTACTTAAACCTAAAGGAGATTTCTTCTTTAAAAGAGACTCATCTTTTGATTCTCCTTTACCATAAAAATACTTTTTTCCTGAAATAAAAGTAATGAGGCCTATAACCATTCCTATACCTGCGGCACCAAATCCATAATTCCAACCATATGTCTCTCCTAACCACGCACAGACTAAAGTTGCGAGTGCCGAACCCAAATTAATTCCCATATAGAAAATTGTAAATCCAGAATCACGGCGAGCGTCCCCTCTCTTATAAAGTTCTCCAACGATAGATGATATATTAGCTTTTAAAAAACCGACACCCATTATTATAAGTGCTAATGATAAATAAAACACTTGGAGTGCTGACTCATCACGTTCAATTACTCCAGCTGTCATTTCCTTTGCCGCTTCTCCTTCATATGCCATTCCTAAATGGCCCAGAACTAAGAGTATTCCACCAAAAGTTACAGCACGTCTAAACCCTAAATATTTGTCTGCCAGTAAACCTCCGATAACTGGCATTGCATATACCAATGCTGCATAACTTCCAACCAATAAATTGCCTTCTGTATCACTAAATAAATGATATTTTACTAAATAAAGAATTAACAACGCCTTCATTCCGTAAAAAGAAAAGCGCTCCCACATCTCTGTCAAAAATAAAATATAGAGCCCTATTGGATGCCCAAATAACTCCTTTTGCTGGTTATTATTTACTGTAGTTGACATGGTTTATGAGTTAGTTAGTTTATTTTATCCTTTTATTTTCGTGTTTTCTGTTTTCTTCGAATCAGGAACGTTTCGGTTTTCTCCTAAATGCTCATGAATAAAATTCGTCATTTTCTTGTACAAATGTAATCGCGTATTTCCGCCGTAAATACCATGATTTTTATCTGGATATAGCATCCATTCAAATTGCTTATCCGCTTGAATTAAGGCTTCTACCATGCGCATCGTATTTTGTACATGCACATTGTCATCACCCGTCCCATGAATCAATAAAAAGTCTCCTTTCAGCTTGTCTACGTGATTGATAGGCGAATTTTCATCATATCCTGAAGGGTTCTCTTGAGGTGTGGTCATATAGCGTTCAGTATATATGGTATCATAAAAACGCCAGCTAGTTACTGGAGCAACCGCAATTGCCATACTAAACGTATCATTGCCTTTCAATAAGGCGTTACTACTCATAAAACCACCATAGCTCCAACCCCAAATACCTATATTATTTTCATCTATATATGGCAATTGTGCCAATTGCTTTGCTGCTGCAATTTGATCCTCAACTTCGTATTTACCTAATTCATTTTGTGTCACTTTTTTGAAGTCGGCACCTTTATATCCAGTGCCTCTTCCGTCAACACAAGCCACTATATAACCTTGTTGTGCTAAATGCTGATACCAATAATCATTGGAAGAATTCCATCGATTCGCCACTTGTTGTGAACCTGGACCCGAATATTGGTACATAAATAAGGGGTAAGTTTTAGACGGATCAAAATTAGCGGGTTTAATCATCCACATATTTAAATCATTTCCATTGACATTGATGGTGCTAAATTCTTTGGCAGACGTCTTATATTCTGCTAGCTTTTGAGAGAGCTTATCATTGTCTTTAATACTTTTGATGACGTCTCCCGTTTTGGCGTTATTTAACGTGTATTCAGGTGGATTTGTCGCACTTGAATACGTATTTATAAAGTACGTGAAATCGGCACTAAATGCCGCATTGTTGGTACCGGTGTTTTTAGTTAAACGCTTCTTGTTCTTACCATTTAAGCCTATCGAGTAAACACTTCTGTTGATGGAGCCATCTTCAGTAGATTGATAGAAAATACGCTTTGTATCCTCATCGTATCCATAATAATTGGTGACTTCCCAGTTACCCGAAGTGACTTGGTTAATCAACTTACCAGTATCCTCGTAATGATAAATATGATTCCAACCGTCCTTTTCACTGGTCCAAATAAAACTATTGTCTTTTAAAAAGGTGAGATCAAACGTGACATCCACATAAGCGTTATCCGTTTCTTCAAGTACAAGTTTACCGTCACCAGTATTGGCGTTGATTAACCATAAGTCCAATTCATTTTGATGACGATTCATATATTGAGCACTCAATATTTTGGCATCATTGGTCCATTTAATTCTAGGAATATAAAAGTCGTTGTAAGCTTTTTTCGGTTTAAATTCTTTTGTTTTTTCTGAATTCAAATCGTACAAATGGAGAGACACTACAGCATTGGCTTCTCCTGCTTTTGGATATTTAAAAACGTGTTGGGTTTGGTATAATTCTTTTCCATAGACGTCCATTGAAAACTCTGGAACATTACTTTCATCAAAACGTATAAATGCAATGTGGTTACTCGCTGCGTTCCATTCATAAGCACGTACAAAACTAAACTCTTCCTCATAAACCCAATCCGTAATTCCATTGATAATCTTATTTTTTTCACCATCAAACGTGATTTGTCTTGTGGTATTTGTGTTTAAGTCTTTAACGTATAAATTATTATTTAAACCATATGCGATTTTAGTCCCATCAGGTGAAAATGTTGGTTCTTGAATTTTTTCTTCAGACACCAAACTGGTTTTGTTGGTATTGGTATCATATACATAATATTTCCCTAACGTTGAGCGTCTGAATATTGGTTCCACATCTGTCGCTAGTAAGACTTTAGTTTCGTCTGCTGAAAATGTATAATCTGTAAAGTAGTCAATGTCGTCTAGGGATGAAGCACTCACTAAAGTCTTCACTTTTTCTAGTGTTTTATAATCAAAAATATCTATTTGAGAGGTTCTGTTTTCATAATTCAAAACAGAATATTGCTGACCGTTTTTCATGGAATGTAGGGCATCCATTCGTTCGGTTCTAAAACTTCCATCCCATATTTCCTCAAGTGTTATTTCTTTATTTTGTGCTGATGCTAAAGCGGTTACAAAAAACAGAAGAAGTGCTAAGGATTTCAATATTCTCATAAAGTTATTTTTTTGATAAAATAATGTCAAGTTTACTAAAAATAATGCAAAAAACAGTAACTAATGTAAGTTAAATGCGCAATATTGTGGTAAGGCATCAATAATAATACCAAGAATACTATCTTTGTAATTCGTATTTGATGACTTCAAAATTCTAGACATTTTAAAATTTAGCTCATGACCAAACCCATTTCAGGTTTTTCCAAATTATCGAAATCAGAAAAAATCGATTGGTTAGTTACTACTTACTTTGCGCATCCTGAATCTGCGCGCACACTCATTGAACAATACTGGAATTCTGATGAAAAGCTACAGCAGCTGCACGATGAGTTTATAGAAAACACCATCACTAATTTCTATCTCCCGTTAGGTGTTGCACCAAATTTCTTAATCAATGGTAAAACTTATACCATACCAATGGCCATTGAGGAAAGTTCTGTGGTCGCTGCTGCTAGTAAGTCGGCCAAATTTTGGTATGATCGTGGTGGATTTAAAACGGAAGTTATTTCTACACAAAAAATTGGTCAAGTGCATTTTACCTCAGACGGAGATCCAGAGGATTTAGCAATATTTATAAATCATGTGATTAAAGAAAAACTTTATGAAGACACCAAGCACATCACAAAAAATATGGTAAAGCGTGGTGGTGGTATTGTTGACATCGAATTTAGAGATAAAACAGATGTATTAGAGCACTATTACCAATTACACGTTACTTTTGAGACCTTGGATGCCATGGGTGCCAATTTTATAAATTCTTGCTTAGAGCAATTTGCAGAAACACTGAAAAGGGAAGCTCAAAAATCATTGTCCTGTCAATTAGAAATTGTCATGTCCATTCTTTCCAATTATGTCCCCAATTGCATTGTTAAAGCCGAGGTGAGTTGCCCAATCAATGACCTTGATGACCATCCTGATATCGCTCCAGAAGTTTTTGCAGAAAAATTTGTCCAAGCCGTAAAAATTGCTGAAGTTGAACCTTTTAGAGCGGTGACTCATAATAAAGGCATTATGAACGGCATTGATGCTGTTGTTCTTGCTACAGGCAATGACTTTAGAGCTGTTGAAGCTGGTGTTCACGCCTATGCTTCGAAGAATGGTCAATATACAAGTTTAACACATGCTGAAATTGAAGGTGACATCTTTAAGTTTTGGATGGAAATCCCTTTAGCACTTGGAACGGTTGGAGGCTTAACAAATTTACACCCATTGGTAAAATTAACATTGGAAATGCTCGGTAAACCATCAGCGCAAGAACTTATGCAAATAGTCGCTGTGGCTGGCTTAGCTCAAAATTTTGCAGCTATACGGTCTTTAACAACGACAGGAATACAGGAAGGACACATGAAAATGCATCTCATGAATATATTGAATCAACTAGAAGCGACTTCCGACGAAAAAACAGCATTAATTGAGCACTTTAAAACGCATACAGTCACTCATAGTGATGTCGTTTCTGAAATAGAAAAACTCAGACAATAAATGACCCATTACTACAGTCATGGTAAATTACTGATCTCAGGTGAATACCTGGTACTTGATGGTGCACTCGCTTTGGCTGTTCCAACTAAATTTGGACAATCTCTGAAAGTGACACAAACTTCTGATGACAGTCATTTACTAAAATGGAGAAGCCTCGATGATCATGGCTCAGAATGGTACACATCCACATTTGATCTCTCCGGGAATTCTATTTCTAAGACCACAAAAAAAACGGATCCAATTACAGATCGTCTCCTTGAAATTTTGAATGCTACAAAACAACTTAATCCTGAATTTTTGGCTACTCAAGACCGTGTAGAGATCACGACAACACTTGAATTTCCAAAAAATTGGGGTCTTGGAACCTCTTCCACGCTAATTAACAATATCGCCTCATGGGCTGGTGTTGACCCTTATAGATTATTAGCATTAACTTTTGGTGGTAGTGGTTACGATATCGCTTGTGCGCAATCTAATCAATCACTTACCTATCAATTGAACAACCGAAAACAACCTTTAGTAAACACCGTTGATTTCAATCCGTCTTTTAAACAACAGCTGTACTTTATACATCTGAATCAGAAGCAAAACAGTAGAGATGGCATCGCTAAATATAGAACGAACAAAGGCTTAGATGAATCATCCATTCTAAAAATTAATAGGATTACCAGTCAAATGATTCATTGCAAGTCGCTTGAGACGTTTAGAACCCTCATGGAAGACCATGAATCCATTATTTCCAAAGTGATTAAAACCACTTCTGTAAAGCAGCGATTGTTCTCCGATTTTCAAGGGAGTATTAAAAGCCTTGGTGCTTGGGGTGGTGATTTTATAATGACTGCGTCAGAGCAAGACCCTACCAATTATTTCTTAGGCAAAGGCTACAAGACCATCTTATCGTACTCAGACATAATCATGAACGAATAAAAAAAAGCTTCACCACAAGGTGAAGCTTTTTCAATTATATCATTTTGCTCAGATTAATAGAATTTTGCTCTATTATCTTCAATGTCTGCAGTTTCTTTAAGCGCATTGTAAACTTTAGTTTGTGCGGCATTCGATCTAGCTGTGCTCAATCGGTTTGCAATGGCTTGGTAATTGTCAAGTTTCGTAGCTTCATTCACTTTGGTAACTTCCACCATAAACACACCTCTATTACCATTAATTAAACCAGAAGTTTCACCTTCGTTTAAGCCAAATGCGACGCCTACTACTTTAGGTTCTAGACCAGCACCAGACAAGGTTGGATTCTTCATATTAACAGAAGCTGCTGTACTTGTTGTTCTATTTTGACTTTTAGCAACCTCTTCTACCGTTGTTGCTGAGATTTTCTCACGAATCATTTGCGCCTTCTTCTCTTTTCTGATTTCACTCAAAGCTGAAGCCGAAGCATTCTCAGGATCCATTAAACCTTCTTTGTTGATCTTAGTGACTTGAACAACGGCATAACCACCACCTGGAATCGTAAATCGTTTATAATCTCCAACTTTAGTTCCTTCTTCAAAAGCCCATCTTACAATAGGTCTTTGACTTCCAATACCTGGAATGTTTTCATCTAATATCTTGATACTATTGACTGGTTTAACTTTCAAATCACGTGCATCAGCAGCCTCTTGAAAATCTGTATCTTGGATGGCTAATTCAAATTTAGAAGCATTCGTAAATACCTCATCAATAGTTTCCTCGGAAGGCTCTATCGTTCTTGCTATGGTCGCAACTTTTACTGCTTTAGATGACCCTTTTTGATCTAAAATTTCAATAATATGGAAACCAAACTGCGTTTGTACCACATCAATATCGCCAACATTATTTTGGAACTCAAAATCACTGAAAGGCTTCACCATTTGTGTACTAGGGTGAAAATCATAGACACCACCATTCTCAACACTTCCTTGATCGGATGACAAGGCTGTTACCAATTCTGGAAATTTAGATCGATCTGCTCTCACTACAGCTAACACACTATCTGCTGTTTCTTTAGCTTGTGCTTCTGTTTGAGTCACATCAGCTGCTGCTCTGGTTGCTCCAATATGAGGAATAAGGATATGTCTTACTTTCGCTGAATCAGGAATTTGAGTAGTCGCCACCATTTTGGTCAATTTCATCATTCCATTGTCCTTGTATGGCCCATAAATATCTCCAACATTTAAATTGAATAAGGTGTCTGCGACTGCATCTGATAACTGTGACTTCTTGACAAAAGTGTCTGTATAACTCACATCAGATTCTGCCGTATAATTTATGTAATCGGTCATCTCATCAGCTTTCACTTGAGAGAATGCTTTGATTCTGATTGTATCATTATTGTCCTTATCATATTCAAGCTTGCCATCAATAAACTTATTGAAACTCGCTTTAAGAGCGTCCTCATCTTTCAGACTCGGTTCTTCTTTAAACTCAACAAATACAATATCACGAGAAGCTTCTACTTCAAATTTCTTTTTATTCTCGTTGATGTACGCTTTAATATCAGATTTCGTTACCTCAACCAAACTATCATTGATTGTAGTGTAAGGTATTTGAACGAACTTTAAATCACGTGTAGCACTTTCCAACATGTAATCTACTTCCGCTTCATTCAAGGTAGCATTGACTCCAGCTTTTACCATATTATAGTAGGCACGCTCCTGAGCACCAATGGCAATCGAACTTTCATTGTTCACCCAGTCATTATAATTTAATTGAAAATTCCCTAATAAGGCTCTCTCGCCATTTAAAGACTTCAGGTTTGCAACGAACTCTGTTAATTTGTTTTCATCAAACAAACCGGCTTCATTTTGAAATTCTGGATAACTGGCAAAACTTTGTTCCAAAAGATCTTTCATTTGATCCTTCTCAACGGTCAAACCTAATTCTTCAAATTGTGTTTTCATTACAGCACGACGCACTTCTTGGTCGTACACTCTTTCCATAACTTGAGTAGAAGTGGCATTAGGTCCCATTTGCCTTTGCATGTTTTCCACTCGATTCATAAATTCTATTCTGTTAATGTTTTGACCATTAACTGTCGCTACGACATCCTGAGCACCACCGAACAAAGCATCACTATTTTTGAATAGATCTGTAAGAACAAATGAAAATAACGCTAATGCGATGATTAAAATCAAGAACAGTGAACGTTGTCTAATTTTATTTAAAACTGCCATTATATTGTATAATTTAACGAATAATAAGTGGGCGAAAATACCATTTTCTATTAAATAATAAAAGTAGATTTCTATTTTTATTCCCGATATTTCATGGGTTTCATCGAAAGTTTCAGAAGCGCATTATACAATGGATGATAAACCGACAAAATCTCATTGAATAAATGTTGTAAAAAATTAATCTTCTTCGAGAACTTGAAGCGATACACTATCGATTTTTGTAGACGATACTTCTAAGATTTTAAATTGAAAATGACCAATAACGACCTCATCATTGACCTGAGGAATACCTTCTGTTTCATTGACTATCAATCCTCCTAATGTTTCATACGTTTCATCTTCAGGCAAATTGAGTTTATAGACTTCATTAATGTAATCCACTTCTAATCGCGCGGAAAATTTAAAGTGCGTATCATCAATTTTTTCTTCTAGCAACTCGACACTATCGTGTTCATCTTCAATCTCACCAACGAGTTCTTCTACGATATCTTCTATGGTCATAATACCAGCTGTACCACCATATTCGTCTATAACCACCGCCATACTTTTACGTTTTTTGGTCAAAATATTCAACACATCCTTGACCAACATGGTTGCAGGCACATACACTACGGGTTTTGTAACTGATTTAATCGATTTAGGCTTTTTGAATAATTCGAATGAATGCACATAACCCAATATATCGTCAATACTCTCTTTGTAAACTAAAATTTTAGACAATCCCGATTCAATAAAAAGTGTGCTAATATTCTTGATAGAGTCGTTCACTTCTACCGCTGTAATTTCTGTTCTAGGCACCATGACCTCTCTCGCCTTAACCTCTGAAAACTCAAGAGCATTCTGAAAAATTTGGATTTCGCTATCAACTTCATCGTGTTCTTCAACCGATTCCATTTGCTCACTGATATAATTACCCAATTCAACCTTGGTCATCGCCAATTGCACATCATCGCCTTCCGTTTTAAAAAACCGTTTTAATATTTTATCTGAAATCCAAATAATAAATGAAGAAATAAACCAGAATAAAATGTAAAATAGGTAGGCTGGAAAGGCAAATATCTTCAAAAATGAATTCGCATAAATTTGAAAAAAGACTTTTGGTAAGAATTCTGCGGTAATTAATATGACTAAAGTCGATATGATGGTTTGAGTTAACAGGCTTAAATCATTTAATAGATAATTGACCAGTGCGTAGTCTGAAGGTAGCATCGACTGAAACCAATCTACCAAAACATCACCCATTACAAAACCATAGACCACTAATGCGATATTATTTCCAATCAGCATCGTAGCAATAAACTTTGATGGCTTCTCTGTAAGCTTCGTTAAAATGTTCGCTAAGAAATCTCCCTGTTTTTTTTCAATCTCAATATGAATTTTATTGGAGGAGACATAGGCTATTTCCATTCCGGAGAAAAAGGCCGAAAGCAACAGCATAAGCACAATAATCACAATGCTATAGTCCATCTGTGATTACTTATTATTATCGAATTTTTTCCTAAATTTTTTTCGGAAGAAAAACATAAATATCGACAAGCCTGCAAAAGCAAATGAAATCAAGACCCTTGAGCTATCCACACCTATATTTGAGATAGCGTCCCAAATAAAGAGTATGGCAAAGAACAGATAAACATATTGAAAAAACTTGAGTAGTTTCATTGATTGTTATAATTTATTGGATACAAAGATAAAGATGTTTTATAAACAATCTTTAGGAAGCTTAATCTTTTAAGATGGTTTCACCACGACCTTCTAATATGGTGTAATTGTTAAACTTAGTATCGGCATCAAAAATATTTCCATGGCCACTTCGGGATGCGACAGACTTTAACTCGACGGGATGATTACTAAATAGCCATTCTTGTTTTTGATCGTAATACATTTGTTCTGCAAACAGGCTATCTTTTTGAGGCGTAATTAAAATCACATTTCCTTGAAGGTCAATGAGCTCTGTTGCGTTATAAACAATGGCATAATCTGCCAATACTATATTTTTTTGGTTGTTCTCATCATAAAGTGACAAACGCACACCATCAGGGAATTCAGAAAAGGCAAATTCTCGGTTGGAATAGTCTAGCATTTTAGGGCTTTCCAAATTTGCAATAACGCGTCCGAGAGAATCCTCTGCTTCGGTATATTTTAAATTAATATTTTTTGCTTCACCGATAGGCTGGTTTTGCAGCACACCAATTTTCTGGACTTCCTTAAAATTATTTTTACATGAAAAAAACATAGTCACAGCAATGGCCGTGACTATGAATTTATTTGTATGTCTATTTTTCGCGATCATCTTATAGGCTTGGCACCTTCACGCTACCTCCAATCCAACATCCAATGTTGATGGTAGTTCCTTCACAACTACATGTAAATATTTCTGACTTTGTAGGAGCGTTCGCATTATAAGAGTCTGCTGCTTGTTTTGCTGCACCCTTTAAACTTGGATCTGCTTGACCGGCTTTTAAAGCCTCTTGTGCTGCATACCAGAAAACGGCTCTTTTATTAAATGCTGTATCGCCACAACTGTTAGCACTACTTGCATACATAGCTGCAATTGACAAGTGAGGTGTTCCATCTGATGGATTTAACTTGAGTGCTTCTCTATAATAGTTTCTTGCAGAACTATAACTTCCTCGCTTTTTAAATCCTGCAGCAATTCTTTTAGCCAACCTTGCTTTTTTGAATGTATCCGTTTCTAACTCATAAGCTTGCTTGATATAGCTATCGCCTTCTGAGTTTTTACCTTGCTTATATAAAATGGTAGCCACAAAGTATTTTGTATCGGCAGATGGTGCTGTAGCATCATAAGCTTTTACTAGATCTATATATAATGGATCATCAGTACATTCTTTGGCATACATTCTGCTCACGGCTCTTTTCAACCATTCTGCATCATTTTTATACGTCGGAAAATCTTTTTTGTAAAGTGGTATTAAGTTTTCACAATTGGCCAACTGACCCAAGTAAGAATCCAAACTACCAGAAATTTTATCGTTTGCCTCTAATTTGGCCTGGTAGTAAGGCTTGTATTTCTTTTCTGTTTTGGTCAAACTTTGTCCAGCTTCTTCTTTTTCAATCAACTTGTTTAAGTCGGTTGCATATTTAGCGTTTAAACTTTCAAGTTGCTCATTAACGTCATCATATTTATCAAAGACTTTCTGCAATTCAAATTTACCTGCTTTGTATAAATCCACTGTTTTAGTGAAATACACATATAGACCTTTGGTACTTGTAAAGTTTGGCAAATCTTCTTTATATGCCTTATCGAACGCCTCATAAATTTGCATATCCGAAAGACCTAATTCTTTCTGGTTATCATATTTCATGACACCAATATCTTCGAGAATTTCACCTAATTCGTATTTACTTGGGTAGTATTCTCTAGCCTTTTCTAGAAGCACAAAGTAGTCTTCAATAAAAGCCACTTTCTCAGCGCCAGTAGCATTCTCAATTTTATGGTCTAAAATTTTAGCTCCGTATTGATAGATAGCTCTATTGAACTTAGGACATTTGTTTCTTACTTTCATCCATGGCTCATAAGCTTCATCATATTTCTTACTCTTAACATAATCATTCATCAATGTTAAGTTAAGCATGCACTCTTCGTCTTGTTGTGCAAAACCAAAGTTGGTAGCCATTAACAAAGCTGCAATGATTAATGTGACTCTCGTTTTCATCTTCTTCTTTTTTTACGTTAGTTATATTTTAGTTTTTGGAACCATCTATCGTTTAATGACAGACTGATGTTCAAATTGAAAAAGTTTTCTTGTATCAGGTTTTGGTTTGTTGTTCCTCTTCTTCCGAGCTCAAGACCAATGTTAGCATTTGAGAAAACTTGTCCGATTGGTAATCCTACTCCAAAAGACATGCCAAACTCTCTTATGGCCTCATTATTAATCTCTAATCCTGTATGCTCAAAATGAAGACCAGCTCTATATGTCACTCTTTTCCAGTAACTTGAAAAAGAGATATAATCAGGAATGTAAAATCCACCAATAGCGATATTGGAAGCATTTACAAAATTAGCATTTTCTATTGAAACAATTGGGTTTGAAAATTTGCTGGTGTTTTGTGTTGTAAATTCTGCTCCTAGGAACCACTTTCTAGGCTCACCAATTCCGGCACCAAATGACAACCTCGAAGGTAATGTAAGATTTGTTTCATCCAGTCCTTGAGATTCTAAATCGGCTTCAATTTCGTTTAAAACAAATTCTTCCCCTGTATTCGCACTAATCACGATAGTAGCAAAAGACCGTTCATTCAACGAGTTCAAATCACTTTTCGGTGAATAGGTCAGTCCAGCTTGAAGCTCAAGCTTTTCATTAATCATTGATTTATAAGTCAGTCCCAAATTCACATTGAGTCCGCTTAAATCCGAACGATTACTTTCCCTTGATTGGTATTGGACAAGATTGCCGTCATCGTCATAAACGAACTTTACCACACTGTTTTGGATATTTCCGAAGTTATAATTGACATCAATTCCAGCACTTAGCTTATCAGTAATACTATAGCCAAGACCGAGAAACACACGGTTAACACCACCTTCACCCTTATACCTGTTCTGAATGACGTCATCTTCTGAATCTTCTAATTTATAACCAACCGACGTGTAAGGCACTAAACCGAAACCGAGTCCAAACCTACCAACTGGAACAGACAGTGCTAGATAATCAAACGTGGTCGAATTTGCTTTAGCTTCTCCCGATTCGGTCTTAAGATTTAAACTGTTATGACTGGCTCCAAAAGAAAATTTCACTGGTCGGGTTTCCTCATCCCAAATTTTAAGATTGGGTGCGACATAAGCTGCTGGATTTCGCAAGTTCACATGAATACTGTCTGTATAAACACTCAATCCTCCCATGCTCCGATTTTCAACCGTCCCTTTAAATTTAAGACTTCCTATTCCGTAAAAAGAATAAGGCGAAGCTGTACCTTCTTGTGCATACGATTGTATGGAGAAAAAAGCCACTAAAACTATAACAAGTTTTTTTATCATTATTGTGAATTATATTCTAAAATAAAGTTCAAACCTTCCAAAAGAAAATTTGAGTTGGCAAATATGCTATTTTTTAATTGGTTTGACAAGAATTTGGCATCTCCTCCTGTTAAAATAACTGTTAAATCTGAATATTTTTCGGCATATGCATTAATAATACCATCAATTTCATTCAAAACACCAAAAACCACTCCAGAGTGAATGGCGTTTTGGGTAGAATCACCAATAAGGGTCTCTGGTTCCCTTGTTTCAAGTAAGGGTAAATTCGCGGTTAATTGATTTAGTGACTTATATCGCAACCGAATACCTGGCGAAATAGCACCACCCAAATAGTCGTTTGATGCCGTAATAAAATCATAGGTAATACAGGTTCCAGCATCGATAATGAGAACATTTTTATGCGGAAACTGTTGAACGGAAGCACTAACAAGAGCGATCCTATCAACACCCAAGGTTTCAGGTGTTGTATACAAATTCGTAAAGGGCAAATCTAGTTCATGTGACAGGACTAAGAGTTTTACCTTTTTCTCCAAAAACTTGATTTGAGATGCTTTCAGATTCCCTACGGAAGATACAATAGCTCGTGTAATATTCTCATACTCTTGAAATAGACGCGCTATCATGGTTTCAAAGTTATCAAGCGCGCCTACCAACTTTTTCTTAAGTTGCTTGTTATTATAAATGGCTAACTTGACTTGGGTATTCCCAACATCAACAATTAAATTCATAACTATTTTAAAGGGTTAAAACTACGAAATGAATTGCCAATTTTTGATTGTAATTAACCAAATTATAACATTATTTGGATAGAAATCAATGATTTAATTCGATCATAAGACATTATACACATTTTTTTGTCGTTTCATTTTGCGAATAATAAAAATGGGTCTATATTTGCACTCGCATTTTTATGCAACTGGTGCCTTAGCTCAGTTGGTAGAGCAAAGGACTGAAAATCCTTGTGTCCCTGGTTCGATTCCTGGAGGCACCACCTTAAAGCCCTGTAAACACTTGTTTTACAGGGTTTTTTAATTTTACAGGGACAACATTAGGGACAACAAAAATCCTAATGGTCGTGATTTGAATGGTCATCACTTTTTTCTTCACCAGATTGATTCATCATCATATCGTGGTCGTATTTACAACAACCTGGTAAATTTTTGTACGCTTCTTCATCACCTTCAACTTTTTCGGTATCGTACCCGGAAGCTGCAATTGCTTTATGAATTGCCATGACGTCTGTTTTTGAATCATCAAAAGTCACATCAATTTTCTTTTTATCGACATCCCAATTGGCACTTGCCACACCATCAACTCCGTTAGCCACCTTCTCGATAGTGCTCTTACACATACCACAATTACCTCTTACACCAAAGGACAGATTTGTCATTGCCATATCTTTAGACATTTCAGTTGTTGTTGTTTCTGTTTCTTTTTTGGTTTCGTTTTTACAACTTGTTAAACCTAATGCTGCTATTACAGCTACACTTAAAATTACTTTTTTACTCACGTCGATTACATTTTTGTTTTTGTGTTCGTGATTTTTCTTTGAAAAATTCATTGTTTAAAATTTAATTGTTATTACTTGATTTATTATTCTATTACTTGTTTTACTTCACCACAGGTTAGCATTGCTTCGCCAAAATATGGATTGATTACTTTTTCTTCTTTGCTTAACCAATAAGCACCATTATTGTTATCTGCCATTGGACAAAATTCTACATAGACCTTTTCATTGATACCAAATAGTTGTACAGCATTGATTAGATGTGATGATAAATGTTTAAAATGGTCTCTTTGTGATTTTATATCGGACGTTTCAGAAATTGAAGTTGCAGAAGATTTTATTTCGCCTTCTAATGACATCCAATGGTTATGCGCCTTATTATCTGACAACAATTTCATATCTACTTTGTTCAATTTATTTAATAAAGTTGTTGCGTTTGCTGAAGTACTTATTGAATCTTCTTTTACTAAAGCATCTTTTAAATTGATATACGCATTGTAAACACTATTTAACTGCTCTTGAAATTTCTCTGATACTTCCAAACGCTCATTCATATTAGTGTGGTCACTTTCTTTGTTAGATGCATTGTTATCCATACCTAAATGACCTTCGTGTCCAGTCATTACTTTACCACCATCTTTATTCATCATAGACTTTTTGCCTTGTAATTGTGCTGCTGCATCAACCGTAAATGTTCCGTTAGTCACTATTTCATTTCCAACAAATAAACCTTCTACAACTTCATATTCATTACCAATTTGATTGCCTAATTTAATTTCACGCATTTCAAAAATAGGTTGGTCTGGATTTGTTTTAAGGTACACCACAGAACGTTCACCTGTCCATAATACAGAAGATGCAGGAATTGATAATACTTCATCATTTTTAGCTGTACTGCCTTCAATATTTGCGGTTACAAACATTCCTGGTTTAAATACATCGTCCTTATTGCTTAAAACAACACGTAAGGTTACAGTTCTTGTTTTCGTGTTTAAAACTGGGTCAATGAAATCAACTTTACCTTTAAACTCTTTATTAGGATAAGCATTGGTTGTTATCATCACTTCCTGTCCTTTTTTAAAGCGGTCAATCTGATTTTCATACACATCAAAGTTTCCCCAAACTGTGTTGAGATTGGCAATTTTTAATAAGGGTTGTCCTTGTTTGATGTAATCGCCTTGCTCTACCAATTTTTCTGTAACAGTACCCGAAACGGTTGCATAAACAGGAAAGTTTTCTTTTACTTTTCCTGTTTCTTCAATCTGGTTGATTTGATTTTCAGAGAGTTTCCATAATTTCAATTTATTACGGACTGCTTTGTATAAAGCAGGTTGAGATTCTTTTAAAGAAGCTGCTGTGATTAATTCTTGTTGTGCAGCATAGAGTTCTGGCGAATAAATGGTTGCCAATAATTGACCTTTACGAACTTCTTCGCCTGTAAAACTCACATTCAAACGTTCAATTCTTCCAGCGAAATAACTTACCTGTACTGCATTGGCTTCTTCGTTTTCAGCAATTTTACCAGATAACTTTATGGTGTTGCCTTCAACATTTCCCTTGCCTACAACAGTTGTTTGAATATTGGCTAATGCCATCGCATTTTCTGTTAGTTTAAATTGGTCTGCCATTAAGCCATCACTTCCGCTTTCCGCAGGAATTAAATCCATACCACAAATAGGACAATCGCCTGGTTCTGGTTGCATAATTTGTGGATGCATAGAACACGTCCACATTTGATTGGTTGCTGCAACCGCATCGTGATTATGGTCTGTTTCTTCATTTGTCGAGCCACCAAAAAGCAACCAACCCAATAACACACCTACTACGAGTATGCCAATATATATGACTATTTTATTATTTTTCATTCTCTAATCGTTTTATCATTGCTTTCATTTCTTCTATTTCTTTACGTTGTGCTTTTATAATGTCTTCTGCTAATTTTTTAACTTCTGGGTCTTGAATATCTGCTCTCTCACTTGTTAAAATAGCGATAGAATGATGTGGTATCATTGCTTTCATCCAAAGGACATCACCAATAATGGGTGCTTGTGTTCTTACCAACCCTAATGCACCAACAAACAGAATGAAACTACTTGCGAGTATTGCGATATTCTTCTTTTTATCATTATACATTTTTCGCATAAAAAACCACATTATTACTGCCATTGTTGAAATCCCTAAACACGTCATATAGAATCGTGTTAGACTAAACCATACGTGGTCTATGGAATAGGTGTTTAAATACATCGTTATGTACATTGCTACAAATGAGCAAGCCAACATTATAAAGAAGGTTTTGTAATTTCCTTTGTTTGAGTGTTCTTTTGAATTTTCCATATTTTTTGATTTTATAGTTAAACTTTTTACTTACTTAATTTTAATATCCTGAATGCACCTTGTATCACCAATCCAAATACAATGATTCCTATAATTAAATCTGGAATACCAGAATGCAGCCAATTGACTAAAACGCCTGCTGTAATTACGCCAAGATTTATTATAATATCGTTAGAGGTAAAAATCATACTGGCACGCATATGTGCTTCTTGACTTTTAGATTTTTGTAAGAGGTACAAGCAAATGCCATTTGCAATCAAAGCAAATACTGAAACTATAATCATTGTTGAAAATACAGGTAAAGCTTCATAGCCTAAAAATCTACGTATTACCTCAACGATTCCGATAATTGCAAGTGTTATCTGAAAATAGCCTGCATATTTTGCAATCCGTTTCTTTTTTAAAACTGTACCACCAACCGCTATTAAACTCAATCCGTAAACAAATGAATCTGCCAACATATCTAAACTATCAGCAACTAATCCCATTGATTTTGAAATAAGTCCTGTACTCATTTCGATAATAAAAAATGCAAAATTGATGATTAGAACTGTCCACAACAGTTTGGATTGACTCCTTGTAGATTCAGTAATAATTGTGTCTGTATCTTCTGAACTGATTAAACTTTCATTTAATTTTAATTCATTTAAGGCATTACCAATTTCATTTACATTTGAATTATGATATAGTGTTAAGATTCTTTCTTCTAAATTAAAATCAAGTTGTTTGATACCATCTATATCAGATAGCTTCATCTTAATTAGATTTTCTTCAGAAGGACAATCCATTTTTGATATTTTGAAAACTGTTTTCTGCATATAATTAAATGTTTTTTGTTCTTAATCGTAATGCGTTACCTATTACCGAAACCGAGCTAAAACTCATTGCTAAAGCTGCTATCATTGGCGAGAGTAGTATTCCGAAGAATGGAAACAACACACCTGCTGCAATAGGTACACCTAAAGTGTTGTAGATAAGTGCAAAAAATAGGTTTTGCTTAATGTTCTTCATTACAGCATTACTCAAATTTTTTGCTTTTACAATACCGTGTAAATCGCCTTTTACTAAAGTTATCATAGCACTTTCTATCGCTACGTCTGTTCCAGTTCCCATAGCAATACCGACATCACTTTTAGCCAATGCTGGTGCATCGTTAATACCATCACCTGCCATAGCAACTACTTTTCCGTTTTCTTGTAATTTTTCTACTTCTTTGAGTTTGTCCTCTGGTAACATACTGGCTTTAAAATCTGCAAGATTTAGTTCTGATGCTACTGCTTGTGCTGTATCGTGATTATCACCTGTAAGCATTATAACATCAATCCCTTTATCTTGAAGTGCTTTAATGGCTTTAGCACTTGTTTCTTTTATTTTATCGCCTATAACTACATATCCAACTACGGTTTCATCTATTGACAAATAAGAAACTGTTTTACCCTGTTCTTGGTAAGATTTAGCTTCGTCTTTCATTTTAGAAGTAATATCCGCTTTAGCATATTCCATCATTTTAGGATTTCCTAATGCTACTTTTTTTCCATCTATTTTGGCTTCAACACCTTTTCCGGTAACAGCACTAAAATCTTCTGACTTTAAAATTTCTGCGTTGTGTTCTTTGCCATATTTAACTGTCGCTTCTGCCAAAGGATGTTCGCTATTTGTATTTAATGACACGATGTATTGTAACACTTCTTTTTCGCTTAAAGCATCATTAAAAGCTCCAACGGTTTCAACTGTTGGTTTTCCTTCGGTAATTGTTCCTGTCTTGTCAACGATAAGCGTATTTACCTTATCCATTTTTTCAAGAGCTTCAGCATTTTTAATCAATACACCATTTTGAGCACCTTTACCCACACCAACCATTACAGACATTGGTGTTGCTAAACCTAAAGCACAAGGACAAGCAATGATTAGTACTGCAATTGCATTGACAAACGCATACACATAAACTGGTTCTGGTCCCCAAATAGACCATACAATAAATGTGATAATAGAAATAAGAACTACAACTGGCACAAAATAGCCTGAAACTTTATCTGCTAAATTTTGAATAGGTGCACGACTTCTACTGGCATCATTAACCATATGAATGATTTGTGATAATAAAGTGTCACTTCCTACCTTTTCTGCTTTCATTAAAAAGGATTGATTCCCATTAATGGTTCCGCTACTTACTTTATCTTCTTGAGATTTGTTTACAGGAATAGGTTCGCCTGTAATCATAGATTCATCAATAGTTGTTTCGCCTTCAGTTATCACACCATCCACAGGAATTTTATCTCCTGGTTTCACTTTTAGAATATCATTAAGTTCTATCTCGTCAATACTGACTTCAACTTCTTCACCATCTACTATTTTTATGGCTTTATTAGGTGCTAATTTCAACAGTTCTTTTACTGCCGAATTGGTTTTACTATGTGCACGAGCTTCTAACAATTGACCTAAAAGCACTAACGTTAAAATCACAGTTGCTGCTTCAAAATAGACGTGAACTGCACCTGATTCTGTTTTAAATTGACTTGGAAATACGTCTGGAAAGAACATACCAAAAACACTAAACGACCACGCCACACCTGCACCAATCCCAATAAGTGTAAACATATTGAGATTCCAAGTCTTAATGCTTTTATAGGCACGTTCAAAGAACATCCAAGTGGCATAAAACACTACTGGAATTGATAATGCAAACTGAATCCAGTTCCAATATTTCTGTTCCATTATATCGTACAACGGATTGTTATTGAGCATTTCGCTCATAGCCATTAAGAAAATGGGCAAGGTAAATGCTGTGGCAATCCAAAATTTCTTTAATAGCTTTTTATACGTTTTTTCTTCTGCTGAACTATCTGCTTCCATTGGCACTAAATCCATCCCACAAATAGGACACGAACCTGCTTCTTCTTTTACAATTTCTGGATGCATCGGACACGTCCATTGTTCCTTTGAAGTTGCTGATAGATTTTGTTCTTCCACCAAATCCATTCCGCAAACAGGACAATCACCTGGTTTGTTATAGATTTTATCGCCTTCGCAATGCATAGGACAATAAAATGTGCCTGTACCTTTAGGTTGCTTTTCCTTTTTAGCTTCTGAATGCTGATGGTGTTCACCTTGTTTATGAATGCTATATGTACCACCATCCTTTTTTAAGGCTTCTTGAAATGTTTCTATGGGAATATGTGATTCCATTTCTATGTTAGCTTCTGCCTTATCTAAATCGACTGTTGCTTTTGAAACACCTCCTACTTTAGAGAGCGTTTCCTCAACGTGACTGCGACAACCGTTGCAGGTCATTCCGTGTATGTGATATGTGTGTGTCATTGTTTTACTGAATTAAATAATTAATGATTGTACTTTGCACATAGTAGGTCTTCACAGATTCTATTTGGTTCATTTGAAACTTTAGCTGCAACTCTTGAATATCCAAAACATCATTAAAATCAATGGTTCCTGTTTCGTAACTTTTTATTAGAATGTCTTCTGCATCTTTAGCCTGTTTTAGGTTTTTGACTTGGGTAGCATAACTTATTCTTGCAGAAATGCGTTCGTTAATCGCCTTGTCTAAAAGCGTTTCCAATGCATTTAAACGTTCCTGTTTTTGAGCAGTAATTTCCTGCTGTTGCAAATCATTTTGTTTGGTTTGGGATTTATATTTCTTATTGAAAATTGGGATAGATAACGAAACCATTGGCATTACAATATCCTTTCCGTTATCGCTGAAATCCATATTTGGTCTTTCAGCAACATTGATATAATCTAATCCAAAACCAATCATTGGACTGCTTTCTTTTTGATTCAATAATTCTGATTGCTCTATGGATTGATAGAGCTTATCATATTTTAGTAATTCAGGATGTAATGCTAAATTTCCAGAAGTAATATCAAAGTCTTCAGAAGGTATAATTAAACTATCTACCACATTCACGGTAACATCATTATCTCTATTCAATAGATTATTGAAGTTAGTTTGTTCTGCTAAAAATTGTTGTTGCAATACCTCTTGTAATTTTTGCATTTCGTTTTGACGCATTTGCAATCGCAACACATCTACTGCGGATGCTTTACCAACCTCAACAGAAGTTAATGCCAACGTCTCATAAGTTTCTAATAGTTTGATGTTTTCAGTTAAAACCTCTTGCTTTGCTTTGTTGGCGTATAGATTATAATAGGATTGTGATACCGAAGCCATTAGTTTTCGCTTTGCGATAACAATGTCCTCGTATTTAGCATCTGCCAATGAACTTACATAGTTTTCTCTCGATGTAATGGTTCCGAACCACGGTAACATTTGTTTAGCAGATACTTTAAAGCGTTGTGCACCTGTTCTGGTTTCCGGTTCACTTACAAAGTAACCGACACCAAATTCGGTATTAGGAATAGTATTGACTTCGTTTACTTTTTCAGAAGCTCTTTTGTATTGTAACTCAAACTTTTGAATCTCTGGGTTGTTAGCTACTGCTTCATTGATTAACGTTTCTAATTGCTGTGCATTTCCAATGAGAACAAAGAATAACGAACAAAGAATAAAGACTGATTTTATGTATGATTTTATCTGTTTCATTTTACAGTTCTTTTAAGTTGAAATTCGGCTTTCCAGCTATATAATACTGGAACTACAAATAAGGTTATTAAGGCTATAAGCATTCCACCAAAACTTGGTATTGCCATAGGTATCATTATATCACTTCCTCGACCTGTAGAGGTTAATACTGGTAATAATGCTAAAATGGTTGTAGCTGTAGTCATTAAACAGGGTCTGATTCGTTTTTCTCCTGCTTCAACAACTGATGCTCTAATTTCCTTTTTATTATCTGGTGTGTTTCTATCGAATGTTTGGGTTAAATAAGTTGCCATTACTACACCATCATCGGTTGCAATACCAAATAGTGCAATAAACCCAACCCAAACTGCTACACTTAAATTAATAGGATGCATCTGGAATAAGTCTCGCATATTTTCCCCAAAGAAATTAAAATTTAAAAACCAACCTTGACCATAGAGCCATATCATTATAAAACCACCTGCAAACGCCACTGCAATACCTGTGAATACCATTAGTGATGTCCCTACAGAACGGAATTGGAAATACAGAATTAAGAAAATGATGGCCAATGCTAAAGGCACAACAACCGACAAAGTTTTTTCTGCTCGTAATTGATTTTCGTAAGTTCCTGTGAATGCATAGTTGATTCCTTTTGGAACTATCAATTCACCAGAATCTATCTTTTCTTGGATTAGTGCTTGTGCATTTTCTACGACATTGACTTCTGCAAAACCATCCATTTTATCAAACAAGACATAGCCTACTAAAAAAGTATCTTCACTTTTAATGACTTGTGGACCTTGTTCGTAACGAATAGTTGCCAATTCGCTTAATGGCACAGGACTTCCTTTTTCTACTGGCACATAAATCTGTTGTAAGTCTGTTGGGTTTGCTCGTAATTCTCTTGGGTATCGTACTCGAACACCATAGCGTTCTCGACCTTCAACCGTTTGGGTTAATACCATACCACCAACTGCTACTTTTAATACATCTTGAACATCTTGTATCGAAATGCCATAACGTGCAATTTTCTCTCTGTCAATATCAATGAGCAGATAAGGCTTACCAACAATTCGGTCTGCAAAAACAGCTTCCTTTTTAACCCCTTTAGCTTCCTTGATAATGTTTTCTAATTGCATACCAAACGCTTCAATTTGTTTTAGGTCTTGACCTTTTACTTTAATTCCCATTGGTGCTCGCATTCCTGTTTGAAGCATCACTAATCGGGTTTCAATAGGTTGTAGTTTTGGTGCAGAAGTGACACCTGGTAGTTTGGTGACTTTTACAATTTCATTCCAAATATCGTCTGGTGATTGTATTTCTGGTCGCCAATTACGATAGAACTCGCCATCATCGTCGGGAATGAGTTGTACTTTTGCATTAAGAGATTGCCACGCTTCACGTTGTTCCGCTCGCAATGACATTCCATTTTTTAATACATATTCACCATCATCATTGATTTTATAACGTTGACGCTGTCCGTTTTCATTCAGCATATATTCTGGTTTGTACTGAATGATGTTTTCATACATTGATAAAGGTGCTGGGTCTAAAGCCGATTCTGTACGACCTGCTTTACCAACCACAGTTTTTATCTCTGGAATACTGGCGACAGCCATATCCAATTGCTGTAAAACACGTTTGTTTTCTTCCACACCAGAATGAGGCATCGAGGTTGGCATTAGTAGAAAAGAACCTTCATTTAATGATGGCATAAACTCTTTACCTGTGTTTTTCATAATGAAAAATCCTGCAATGACAATAGCAGTTGGAACAGACAAAAAGAGCAACTTATTATCTAAACACCACTTTAAAATGCGTGTGTAATATTTGATGAATAATGAGAAAACACCCAATAAACCAAAGCAAATAACACTAACAAAAATGAGATTCCAGAAAATGCTTTTATCAACGCCTAATGGCCTCCAATATTCGGCTAACAAGAACACAATAGCTGATACAGAAATGATAATATTAATAAGGTTAGCTTGCTTGTCTGTTATCTTACTTTGAAGATTGAGAAGTGCTGTAATTCCAAACGTTATCAAAATTAATCCTAACCAATACCCATAAATTATGGCAGCGATTCCTAACGCCATTAAAACACCATTTAAAACATATTTAAAAGTGTTTTTAATGTTTTTCTTTCTGAATAAAAATGCAGCAAACGGTGGAATTAAAAACAAAGCTACAATAATGGATGCTGTTAGTGCAAAAGTCTTTGTGAAGGCTAATGGTCTAAATAGTTTTCCTTCCGCTCCAATCATTGTAAATACAGGAATGAAACTGATAATCGTAGTCATTACTGCGGTTACGATTGCACCAGAAACTTCTGCTGTTGCGTTATAAACTACCGTATTAATGGATTGCGTTCCATCATCTTCATCTAAATGCCGAATGATATTTTCTGATAGTATGACACCAACATCGACCATTGTACCGATAGCAATAGCAATACCTGATAAAGCGACAATGTTGGCATCTACACCAAAGAGTTTCATTGCAATAAATACCATTAAAACTGCAACAGGTAATAGTCCAGAAATTAATACGGAAGCTCGTAGATTAAACACCATAATAATTATTACTAAAATGGTAATCAATATTTCAAGAGTTAAGGCTTGGTTAAGTGTGCCTAATGTTTCTTGTATCAATTCTGTTCTGTCATAAAAAGGCACTATGGTTACTTGTGAGGTTCTACCATCCGCTAATACTTTCGAAGGTAATCCTGCGCTTAACTCGTTAATTTTTTCCTTTACGTTATTAATGACTTCCATTGGATTTGCGCCATAACGAGCCACCACAACAGCACCAACAACCTCTGCACCTTCTTTATCTAATAAACCACGTCTTGTTGCAGGACCTAATGAAACTTTACCAATATCCTTTATCCTAATTGAAGTATAATCTTCTGAAGTGACTACTGCATTTTCGATGTCTGAAATGGATTTCACATAACCCAAACCACGAACTAAATATTCGGCTTGGTTAATTTCCAAAGTCTGTGCACCAATATCTTTATTACTTTCCTTAACTGCTTTAACAACTTGGTTTAAACCAATGTCGTATTGACGCATCAATTCTGGATTCACATCGACTTGATATTCCTGTACATAACCACCAATAGATGCAACTTCAGATACACCACTTGCAGAGGACAACGCATACTTTACATAGTAATCTTGAATACTTCGTAATTCCTGTAAATCCCAACCACCAGTTACATTTCCGTTTTCGTCACGACCTTCTAAAGTGTACCAAAATATTTGTCCTAATCCTGTAGCATCTGGACCCAAAGCAGGATTAACACCTTCGGGTAATAAACCACTTGGTAAGGAATTAAGTTTTTCGAGAATACGACTTCTACTCCAGTAAAATTCTATGTCTTCTTCAAAAATGATATAGATACTTGAAAAGCCAAACATAGAAGAACTACGAATGGTTTTTACTCCAGGAATACCGAGTAAAGATGTTGTAAGTGGATAGGTAATTTGGTCTTCAATATCTTGTGGTGAGCGACCATCCCATTTTGTAAAAACGATTTGTTGGTTTTCGCCTATATCTGGTATGGCATCTACAGCAACTGGATTACTTGGTAAGAAACCAGTATCCCAATTGAAAGGTGCATTAACCGTTCCCCATCCTACAAAAAGGACGAGTAGCAGAACTGCAACGAGTTTATTTTCTATTAAAAATTTGATGCTTTTATTGAGCATTGGCTTTGATTATTAAACAGTTAGACATTGGTGTAAGAAAATACCGAATACAGCAAATTATCCTTACGACATAAAGCCATAGGATAAAACAGTCTATTGTTTAAAAATCAAATTAAGTATGTTTCGTCAATCTTGTAGAGTTGCCTTATGACGAGTGGCGGTTTATATTCTTCGTAAGTAGAAACGTTATTTTCTAAACCTTCAAAAAGGTTAATGTAAGTGTAAACAAATGAAGCTATAAATACTTGTTGTTCAAATGTGATTTTGTCAACTTGCAATTGTAATTGGTCTTGACCTTCAATTGCTAATTGTTCATCATCACAACAATTTTTCTTGGTAATAGAACATCCTTCGGTTGAAGGCTTTTCCATTTCCATTCCGCACCCTTTGGCCTTATGAAAAATAGCAGTTTCTACTAAAGTATCTCCGCAATAATGCATATTCACAGTAAATGACATTGTAGAAAATAACACTACAAAAACCATTACTAAAGACATTATTTTATGGAAAAATTGCTTCATATCTATTTGCAAAGGTATAAAAATTTAATATATGTTAATTTTGTTTAACAGAAGTTTAATTGACTAATCTGCTTAACCCCAACTCATTCGTTGTAATCTAACTGCATTCAATATTGCTAACAATGCTACACCTACATCTGCAAAAACTGCTTCCCACATTGTGGCTAAACCACCTGCTCCTAAAATCAAGACAATGACTTTAACACCAAACGCTAAAATGATATTCTGCCAAACAATTTTTCGTGTGGAACGACTTATTTTAATGGCTCTAACAACTTTTGAAGGCTGGTCGGTTTGAATGATAACGTCTGCTGTTTCAATAGCTACATCACTACCTAAACCACCCATTGCAATACCAACGTTACTCGCTGCTAAAACTGGTGCATCGTTAATACCATCACCTATAAAGGCTATTTTGTTTTCAGGATTTTTCTTTAAAATTTCAACTTCGTTTAATTTATCTTCTGGAAGCAAACCACCTTTTGCATCTTCGATGTTCAACTCTTTAGCGACTTGTTGCGTAATGGAATCTTTATCACCGGAAAGCATCATAATATTTTTAATACCTACTTTGTGTAATGCTGTAATAGTTTCTTTTGCATCTTCCTTTAATTCATCTGCTATGACTACATAACCTGCAAATTGATTATCGATTGCAACTAATACTATCGATTCTACAATAGATTCCGTTTCAGATGGAACATCAATATTATTAGTAGTCATTAAGGCTTTATTACCTACTAAAACTGTTTTACCATTTACAATGCCTTTTAAACCTTTACCAGCAATTTCAGAAACGTCTTGAGCTTCAAAATCTTCTCCTTCTGATTTATACTCTAAAATTGCTTTAGCAATTGGATGCGTGGATTGTTCTTCCATCGCCATTAAATATTGCATAAATTCGGTTTCTTTCCAATCAATTGCTTTTACTTCTTTGATTTTGAAAACACCTTTGGTAACTGTTCCTGTTTTATCCATCACCAATGTATTTATCTTGGTCATTGCATCTAAAAATGAAGCACCTTTGAACAATATTCCATTTTTTGAAGCTGCTCCCAAACCACCGAAATAACCTAATGGAATTGAAATCACTAACGCACAAGGACAAGATATTACCAAGAAAATTAATGCTCTATATAACCAATCTCTAAAGACATAATCATCTACAAAAAAGTAAGGAATGAATGTCACGCCTATAGCCAAGAACACCACAATTGGTGTGTAGATACGAGCAAACTGTCTAATAAATAATTCTGTTTTAGATTTACGTGCTGTAGCATTTTGAACCAAGTCTAATATTCTCGCAATAGAACTGTCTTCAAACTTATTGGTTACCTCAACTTCAATAACGCTTTCTAAATTAATACTACCTGCATAAACCTTGGCTTCCTTCTGAATGGAATCTGGTTTGCTCTCGCCTGTTAATGCTGCGGTGTTTAACGATGCTTTTTCGGATAATAAAATACCATCCAATGGAATTTTTTCACCTACTCGAATTTGAATTTTCTCTCCAATATTTACAGCTTCTGGCGACACACTAACATAATCACCATCACGAAATACATTGGCTTCTTTTGGCCTAACATCTAACAAGGCTTTAATATTTCCTTTTGCTCTGTTGACTGCTGCGTTTTGAAATAATTCTCCTACTGCATAAAATAGCATTACTGCAACACCTTCTGGATATTCACCAATTATAAATGCACCAATTGTAGCAATAGACATTAAAAAGAACTCGGTAAAAACATCGCCTTTTATAAGACTTTTCCATCCTTCTTTAATTACTGGAAATCCAACAGGAATATATGCTAAAGTGTACCAAACTACTCGAATCCATCCTTCAAATTGAGGAATGGCATCAAAATAATCTACAGCGATACCTACCATTAACATAACAAAACTTATAATAGCAGGAATGTATGTTTTGAATGCACTTCCATTACCGTGGTCGTGACCATCATCGTGAGAATGTTGTTCTTCTGAATTTGGTTTTAAATCTCTTAAATTGACTTTCTTTTTTTTCATTTAATATCTAATAATTTTTCAATGTCATTGGGAATAGGCATTCGTTTTAATGGTGGCACGTTTGCTCCACCTGTATTACCAAGTGGAACGTGATTTATAAATGATTTCCACCCACCCACAAGCAACCTAATTATTTGACCTATTACTTCTTTCGTATCTTTTTGTCTAAATCCAAACTTTAGCATAAGCCAATGTGAATAGGTATGTTCTATAGGATAAGATTGTCCTATTATATGACTACGTTCTAAATGATACCAAGCATCACCAAAATGCTTATTTTCTAAACAGAAACTGTATAGTTTTAATTCTTCGTTATACGCCTGTTTCAGATGTTTAGGTATTTTAGTATTAAACTTCATATCCTCTAATTTTGGATAAATGTACTTTAATAGTAAGTGCAATGGAAGTGCAATTATTAGCCACTACACTTATCGCAAATACCTTTTACCACCAAATTTACATTCTCTGATACAAAACCATCAGGTACTTTAATTTGCGGTATTTTATGTTCTGTTAGGCAAATGGTTTCATTACAATTGTTACAATGGAAATGTAAGTGTAAATCGGTTTTTATATCACAATTACATCCCTTTTCGCATAACGCATATTTTGTAAGCCCTGTGCCATCATCTATTTGATGCACAATATCCTTTTCTTCAAAAGTTTTAATAGTTCTGTACAAGGTAGTTCTATCTGCTTTTTCAAAAGCACTTTCAATGTCACTCAATGTTACTGCTATTTCTTTTTCTGCAAGAAACTTATAAATTAATATACGCATTGCTGTAACACGAATATTTTTTGACTCTAATACTTGTTCTATTGTTTCCATATTTAATCGTTGTCTTCGTTACCAAATGGTTTAATTATCAGTCCTACACTAAATATAAAACCATCTGTAGGTGCATAAATCTCTGGAAAAACAGGATTGTCGTGTGGCGGTAAAACCAAAGGTGAAAACCTGCTTTGTCTTCTATCTGTAAAATTCTCAAAATTGACAAATACACTTCCTAATTTAAAATTACGCATAACCAATAAACCCATAGTCACAAAGTCAGTAGTTTCTGTTCCATTTGATAAAAACTGTTTGCCAGTATAAAAGGTTTCATAACCAATTCGCCATTTTTCAGATTCGTACATTAATACACTTCCTGCGTTATGTTTTGCGGTTAATGGTTTCTGTGGATTGCCAGATAAATAATTTAGTTTAGTATCAATAAGCGCATAGTTTAAAAACCATCTAAAGTCTTTGTAAGTAAATTTAATATTGGTTTCTGCTCCTTTACTTAAAATTTCATCTGTTGCATTTTCAAACTGAAATAATCCGTTATCTGTAGAATTTAAAAGCAGTCCATCATTTATAGCAGTCACATAGAATAATTGGTTTATAGAAAATCCAATCTCATCAGATAATCGTGTTTGATAGTTTATATCGAAATTAACACCAAAAGAACGTTCTGCATCTACTGTAGATTTGTCTATGGCGAGCACATTTTCAAAATTGATATACTCTGCTTCTTCTGTAAAAATATCAGGAATCTTATACCCTAAACCACCACCAATTCTACTTGAAAATCCACTATTATTTTTATAGAGTAATGAAATTCTTGGAAGAGGAAAAAAACCGTAATCAGTATTATAATCTGCTCTTAATCCTGTTTCTAATATCCAATTTTCTGATAGGTCATAGATATTATTTGCAAATGCTCCAAAGGTCACATCTTTTTGGTCTCTTTGTAATGGTGCGCTATCATTTTCATCAAAATTTGAGGTATAAAGATTAGCTCCAACTATCCAATCCGTTTTTTCTGATGCTGTGTTATATGCAATTTCAGTAAACGTGTTTGTTTGCTTACCGTCAAAATTAAAGTCAGGAACGGTTAAATTCCTATCGAAAAAAGAGACACTATTTTTAAATTCTAATGAACTAACGGAATCTAATATTGTTTGATATACTAATTGACTGCTTAATCGTTTTGAATTGTTCTCTTCTGTATATTGATGAATACCTTCTTCACCACTTTCAATTTTTGTAATATCTCCACCAATTCTATCGTCATACGTACCGTTTAACCCAAACCAAAGTGTTGTTTTATCTGATGGATAAAAGAACAGTTTTGGGTTAAATGAAATTGATGTTGTTTTTGGTAGGTTACTAAAACCATCATCTTCTGGGTCGTATGCTTTTTGGTAATGACCAGAACCGTAAAGCGAAACACCGAATTTTTCATTTCGTTTACTATAAAATACATTGGCTGTACTTCCTAACGCTTGTGTTTGTGTGAGCATTATATCTAATGCAGGTTCAAAGTCTGGTGTTTTAGACACCATATTCACCAATCCTGCAATAGCACCTCCACCATAAAGTGTTGATGAACTTCCTTTAATAATCTCAAATTGTTGTAAATCTAAAGGTGGGATTTGTAAAATACTTAACCCACTTGAAAAACCACCATATAATGGAAATCCATCTCTTAAAAGCTGTGTATACCTACCATCCAATCCTTGAATACGAATATTGGTACTCCCACTACTTAAAGATGTTTGTTGCATCTGTATTCCTGTACTTTCTCGAAGCACCATAGAAATATTAGTAGGATTCATTATAGCTTTTTCTCCTAATTCCTCTGCACCTATAAACTCTATACGTGTCGGTATTTTTCTAACGGTTCTCGTACTTCTTGAAGATTGCAGTACTACAGCATCTAATTGATTGCCACCTTCTTTTAATTTAAAGACTAACGCTGTATTACTTGGAATTTGAATTGTTGTCTCAAATGTTTCAAAGCCTAAAAAAGAAATTATTATTTGATGCTGACCATCTGGAATTTCTGTAAAAGTTGCAATACCATCAAAATCGGTTACTGCTCCTTTTTCTAATGCTTCAAAGTAAACTGTAGCACCCAGCAAAGGCTCGTTATCAGCTTCTGTTAGGACTTTTATTTGTATGTCTGACGTTTGTGCCTGTAACGATAGGCAAAGTATTAATATGAGCTTTATGCTCAATAGGTATTTATTCATTGAATTGCATTTGTAATTAACTAAATAATTGATTTAAAATCGATTTGTTTTAGCTAATTACTTGTGGCGGATGCCAAATATTGGAAAGGAAATTAAACCCGTAAATAGGCTGATATGTAGAAATTAACTCCGTTGAGATTTCAACATTGAGTTTTAAATCAAATGTCTTGATTGGTTCGTAAGTAATTGTCATACCGCAACAATTACAAATACAAGTGACAGGACAAGAATCGTCACTATCTTCTTGATGATTATGCTCAACACTGATTTCCTCGTGCTGTTGGTCTTCAATATTTTGACCATCAGAACAAGGTAATACAGATAATGTTAGTATTGTTATAGCTAATATGTGTGCTAAGAATTTCATCGAAGCAAAGATACTAATTTATTAGATGCAATGGTTGTGCAAAAGCCCATTGAACTATGCCAAATGGTATTGATATTCATCCATTTTATTTGCAATAGAAGGAAATGACATAGGTTTAGATTCAAGTTTTATACTTATGTCTTTCAAATCTAATATAGCTTGATTGATGTAATACAAATCGTGTTCAGTTTTATTAAGCGATTTTCTGCATTCTTCTAACCCAATAATAAGTTGTTTACAGACTTCGGAGGAATTGTTTTGAGCAATAGCAGTAATTGATTCTACTATAAATCTTATTGGATTACTGTAATCATCAAAATTAAACTCGTCACTGGTGTAATAAGTATTTATTAATTCAATAATATAAGGAATTGATTTTGAGTTAGTATGTTTTGGAAAATCCTCAGTACGTAAACTATTTTTAGTTTTTCTTGAATAAACTTTTTGTTCTTTAATCCAATTATTAAAGTATAGAAATGCCTTTTCGTAGTTTGTTTTAATAAGGTACTTAATGGTGATTAAATCATTTAAATGTTTTATATCTGCTTCATAATAATGCAGTATTTTATCTTTAACAAAGTTACTTTCATTGTTTTCAATTAGAATATCAAAAATAGACCATACAATATCATCTGTGATTTCTTCCTGCATATTTTTATCTGCAATTTTTTTGAGTAAATCTGATGATAGGTTAACTTGACAATACTTCTTTAAGATTTCCTTTCTAAAATAATGGTTTTGATTATTGTCTAATAAGTAATCTTCTATGATAGGATAAACTTTTTTTAAACGGTTATCTATGGCATAAATGAAGTGGTTTTTTCTAATTTGTTCAACATTGAATCCTTTTTCTATATTTTGAATAATTCTATTATCAACTTTAGACTTATCCACTATTTTACTGATATAGCCAATACCGTGATGATGTTCATTAAAATTCATTCTGCCATCAACTTCTAATAATTCTAAAAGGATTTCTTGAGGATACTCTAAGTTGAGTAAATTTCTAAAATACCAAATCAGAGCACATTCCTTTTTATCTACTATAGATTCTGATTTGAGATTTATGGACTCAATAGTTTCTTGACACCAATCATTTATAAAATCATATTGTTTCTTAGTAATTTTTGTTCCCTGACGCGTACCTTGATTTAGTCTGTTTTTTCGTTTGGAATGTATAACATCTCTAATTTTATTTATTAGGTATAATTCGCTGTTAATTAGTTTTAAAACGTCGTTGTAAGTAATAAATTTTAAGTCGGAAAGACGTAACGCATCATGTACAATATCAATAGCAGATTGAGGGATAGACTTTTGTAATTCAAGATTTTTCCAGTACTTCTTTCTGAAAGTATCCATTGCTTCAAAATTTATTCTCTCTAAATCGAGATTTTTAAAAAGAGCTTTAATAGCATCTTCAACTTTATTAATATTAAATAATAAATCAAAACTTAAACTTTCTTTAACCTCATTAAATTGCTGCCATTCACTTATCTTAACTTCTTCTAAAACATCTCCGTCAAAACCATAACTTGTTTCTTCCTGTATTAGTCTTTGAAATTCTAAACTTAATTCTAAATCCTCATAACTTAGATTATTTCTAAAATGGAGGATTGATTTGTCATTAATATTATTTTTCTTGTATTCTTCAACCAAAAACCTAATACATTTACCCGTAGCTATATAAGACATAATTCGTACACCAATTTTATCACGTAATTCATAGAACTTTAAAAAGCCTTTGTGCTGGGTATTTGTGATTTTAAAAAACTCGCAAAATCGTTTTTCAAACTCAAAAAGATATTTTCTATTTTCAATACCTATATAAATAAAATTCACAACTTTATCTAAGACTTTATCATCTTTGGAATACATCGCAGAAAGCCTTTTAACTGAATCTATAATCTCATTTTCATTAAGATGATAATTATCTTGTCTTATTAAAAGAAAATCTAGGGCAAATAAGTAGTCATTAATATCTTGAAATTGCAACAAAACGTTCTTCAAATTTTGTCGTTCGTTAGAAGCAATATTTCTTTCTTTTTCATACTTCCGTTCTTTATCGCCGTTTATCACCTTGGCTACATTCTTAATATAATCAATATGATTATTTGGATCAATAGGGTTTTCATTTGTTAATAGGTCTGTTTGGAAACATCCAAGTATTGCAGTGTAAGTTCTATGATAATCATTTTCTTGCATAACATTTAGAAGCTCTTCAAAGAAGGTTTCATCTAAATGATAACTTAAACGCTTTACAAACCCTAATACATCTGATTTAGCGTTTAAATCAAAATCATCATTAATATCATCTAAGCTCTTTAAGATTAATTCTTTTATCTCCTTTTCTCTTTCATTTAAATTCATGCGAGATAACAGATCAAAAGCCGAGATTCTAGTTCTTCTATGATTTGTCTTATCTTTTATTTCAGAAATTAAAAAATTTATATTTTCAGTACTATCGCCAAATGCAGCAATTTTTCTCGTTTCACCATCATTAGTTCCTATCCATAAAGTATTCTCTTTACATCTTTTGATAAAATATTCTTGAAAAACATCTGACCTTATCTCTTTAGATATTCGGTCAGAATCAGACTTGAACAAAACTTCAGGATCATTCTTTTTTAACCATTCAATCAAATTTATATAGGTATCTTCGGTTGAATCTAAAGAATTAATTAGGTATGATATAGAATTTAACCACGAAGGATGTGTTTTGTTGTTTACAGAATTAAGGCTAACAAAATTTATAATTTCCTCAAACGGAAGTTTTAATAAAGCCTTAGCTACAAAAAATTCTTGAAGGTTTTTATGTTCAAATTGCCATTTGTCTACGTTGTAAACTTTTTCGATAAAGCAAGAGTTGATTAATTTTGTCTTTTGATTTGGAATAAGCAATGTTAGTTCGGAATCTTCAATTACCCTTGATTGCATTGCTTCCATAGTTAATGCAGTTTTTTTACAGGCTGAAAATATTATAGATTTATCATATTCTTTATTCTGAAATTTTCTAACTCTGTCATCCTCTAACCTTTTATCAACGTATTTTTCAATAAGGTCAGTTTTATTTTTTGGTAAGCTAGAATTTTCCGAATAGTATTCTCCGAAAAGATTTAAATAAAAAGGGTTTTCTAAAAACTCTCTTTGGTCTTCATTCACATATAATCCTAAAATAACTTTTCGAGGAAATTTGAATGCTGACTGTAGATGATTAGTTGCGCTTTGATAGCTAATGCTATCAAGAAAATAGCATTCAAAGTTAGGTATCCCTTTTACAATGTTTTCGTAAATGTTGGTTCTACAACTAAGAACAAAATAAATATTCTGAAATTTATCTTTGTTATTCGTAATGAAGTTTTGAAGTTTAGCCTTGAACTCATTTATATACGATATTTCATCCAAGCCGTCCATAATAATCAATAGGTTGGGTATTTTATCCCAGTCTTTTGGAAGAAAACTACTTATTTCACTATCAACAGTAAAGCTATTAATTACTCTGTAAAAAGGAATTATATTCGTTTCTTCCCTATTCTCCCAAAAGTATAATCCTAATTCAGCTAATTCAACTGATTTGCCCAAACCAGGATTACCTAACAACGCTAACCCATCATTCTTAGAGTTTAAAATATTATCCTTAACTATTGAGATTAGATTATCCGAATCTTTTTCTTCGTGATACAAGTATCTATAAGATTTTTTTGCTTTTTTTTCTTTAATTAAATTTCGTGGAATATAATCTGAACATTTTTTAGCATTTGATAAATAATTTTCTTTATCCTCTTCAGCTATTATGATTTTCCTAAAATTTCCACGTGATAGAATGATACTTTTAAACTTGTCAATCTCCTCATCCTCGTTAATTATGAAACTACAATCCTTATTGTAAATTTCTTTATATATTTCTTTGTTCAGAGCGAATAAATATTCTACTCCATTTGCTTGATCTAAAAGCCTTGTCGTAAAAGAGAATTTTTCGAATACTGGCTCCGTTTTTTCTGCATTTCTGTTATTACGAAAATTAGATCTTGGGCTAATAAATAAGGCCAGATCATATTTATTAAAATTATAATTTGATTCTAAATCAATTGCCTTAGCATAAATAGACCCAAATCTCAAATCAGTCGAATAATCTTTACATTCAATGTAAATTGACCTTTCCTTTAAATTTTCACTAATAACAAATTGAACATCAAAACCATCTTGCGTTCCGTTAAATTGAATACGCTCTTTATGAACAATATAACCCAACTTGTTAAAAAGAAAAGAGAAAAATTCCTTCGTTAATTTTTCAAATTTTTTACCATCATTTTTCATCTAATAAGTTTACTCAATTTATAAAGATCACCTAAGACTTTGATATATTACTTAATAAAATTTTATTCACATTCTGAATATCCTATTGATTTATTATTCTTGGTTTTTGCATTCGGCTGTGACATTAAACTTAGACTTTGAATTTAGAGTATAATCTAAGACATTGACAAACAGCTCGTCCAGAAACTTTGCCTGGTACTGTTCTTCTTTAGAGTTTTTAATATTCTCTTGTATCGTAATATTGTGAAAATACTTAGTGTATTTTTTATATGCACGTTCTACAATAGAATTGTCTTGCTGTGCGAGGTATGTTTTGAGTACTGAGGTCTGAAATAATGCCATTAAAAAAATTAAGAGTCTATAATTTCTAAAAATAGCAATTAAAAAGTTTTCTATACTTCAAAAGTGTCTAATACTCACTCAGAAACTTATTTTGGCCGATAAAAGTTTAAAGCGGCTTTGAGTTGTTGTATCTGCTCCTTGAGACTCTCTATATCGCCTTTTGTTGCTGGTAACATTTTGGGTGCAAATAATTTTTTAGCAACGTATGAACCTGCATCAGCAGCCATAGTTCCAAGTGCAGCTTCTTTAACAGATGTTGTGTTTATATTTTTATTTTGATTAATGCGTTCAATTTTGTCTTCCAGTTCTTGAACGGCTATAATAAGTTCGTCGTTAGGTAAAGGTGCTGGTAATTGACTGTCTGTTTCAATCTCAGATTTTTGATAGTGACCAGATACATATTTATAATTGTTTCTCTTATAACTCGCTTTAGTCCTACAACTTGGTGCACAATATAAATGATTACTTCTTCGTGACTCAAATTGTTGTCTACAATGTTTACAAAGTCTTAGTTTTGCCATGATTTTCTTAGTTTTAGGGTTGTAAAACGTTAAATAAAGTGTAATTTAACGTTTTAGACTCTTTTGCTCTTTCCGTCAATATTTATGTAGTTGCACATTTCAAAAAGCCGATCCGCAACTCTAGCGTCATAAAAATCTGCCAACATTAACAAATTCTGCTCTGGCAAATGTTCTAAACCAGGAAAAGGATTCATTGTGAAATGTGTTTTATAACCACATCCGTGACGACGAAAAATAATTTCTTTCATAACATTGACCTTACCATAATTATTAGCAATCCGCTCTGAATTTAGGTCGTCAAATAATATATCTCCCATACTATAATTTCTAAAAAACTCTTTCCTGCAATTTTGAGTCTGTAAAGACTCAAACTCTTCAACCACTTTATAGGTTGGAATTATTTTGAACTTATGTGGTTTGTAGTTAAAGAAAATTTTTTCGAAGGTTTCCATAATTGCCGTTTTCCCTGCTCCCACTTTCCCGACTATAAACAACCCTTTATTAAGGTTTGGAACCAACTCGTGTTGATAAAGGTTAGAACTTTCCAAAAAAAGTAAATCTCCTAAAAAATAATAAAACAACGCACCATATTTAGTTTTCATATAGCTCTCTGTATATTGAAAGTCTTTTCCATGAATTGATTTAAAATAAGATAAGAACAACTCCCACAGTTCTTTTTTATTAAATGGATGTTTCACTGATGAAGTTTTAATATTCTGTTTTGCATTCTGTCTTATCTTACTTAATACAAGATCGCACTCTGAAATTTTAGTATTAATATTTTCCATAGTTATCTGTTTGATGCAGTTTTATTATTAGAAGTACTTACTGAATTTTGCCTTTCGTTTAATTTCCATTTTTCAAGTCTCTTATCAATTTCGAAAAAACGCTGGTTTTCAAATCGCATTTTATTTTTTTCTCCATTTAACTCGCTCCAGTATTCAAAAAAACCTTTTAAAATTTTTATATCATATTGAGAGTGTTCAAAAACTTGATTTTTGAATTTTTCACGTCTTAACTCTATTTTTTCTTTATTAACCTTCTTTTCCTTATTACTTTCTTTAGTTATTGTTGATTGATTGTTGTTTGATTGTTGTTTGTCTGTTATTTGAGTGTTGTTTTGTTTGTTGGCAACTCCCTTAGCAGATTGAAATTTATCATAATTAACAACAGTAATGAGCGTAAATCGGTTTGTTGTATTTACAGTGATATATCTCGTTTCTTTCAGTTTGGATAATGCTGTCCTAATATTCTGAACAGATAGCCTTAATTCGGCAGCCAAATGATTGTTCGATGTAATAAGTTGTCCTCGTTTCACAAGTTGACCCTGCCACCTTTTTTCTTTAAAGTTTGCTTTGAGTATCAAATGGAAATAAAGTCTAGAAACTTGAGGTGATTGGTACCATTCCCAATCCATTATATCTCTATGCATTATTACGTGTCCAATCATATTAGCTCTGCTTTACAAGTTTATCGTAGATGTCACTTTTCTTGTAGTAGACACGGTTGCCGACTCTGTAGCTTGGAAGAATACCATTTTTACGCCAGTTCCACAGCGCTTGTTTGGAACACTTTAAAAGTTTTAATGTTTCCTCAACAGTCATAAGGTCCTCCTCTGACTTGGTGGAAGTAGTTGTTTGGAGCTGTTCTAGTTTCTTATCTAACGTATCGCTTATAAGTTCTTTTAACTCCGAGGGAGTTATTTGATACAGGCTTATTTTTCTTGATTCCATTTGCTTTGTATGGATTTATTTCCTGTACAAATATGTGGAATCAAAAAAAGTTTTAAGGTGCCGCTTAGTGCCGGCACCTAGCTCAAAGACTTGATATAAGGAATATGGAAGTTTTCATTTTTAAACTTATAATCTAAACCCTGGTATTTTTCATTATCTGGACTTGCAAACTTTCGCTGTGCGCCTATATTAAAGTCTTTCGTCAAGTTAAAAGAGGTTTTGATTTGCCGACAGAGTTCCGAGTAATTAATCTCGCCACTGTTTTGTCTTGGCGGTTCGATAAACCCTTGATTAACTAATTCACTTATTATATAGGATAAGTGAGAGTTTTCACCATCCCATCTTAATCTGTTAAAGTTAGATTGGGCAGAATAATTATTTTTTAAAAATAATTCCGCTTCTTCAATTTTTTTCACCAATTCTTGTCTTGGTTGATAAAGACCTGCTTTATGACACATATCCCTATATGCGTAACCAAATCTCGTAACAATATTATTCAGCTCATAAAATCCATCTTCCAGTTCAATCTCATCACTATTTCTTCCATTCCAATTAACCTCAGCATTTTCAACAACAGATTTCATAGTTGGAATAACTTTCAGATCTAATAGTTTACAAAAAACTAGAGGGTTTTCAACATTATCCAAATGATATGTAAGAAAGTCTTGAAGCTCCATAATGTCCACAACAAAAAGCAAATCGTGGATAAAGTAATTTAAATAAAAATCCTTGGGTAATTTTGGCTCATAATGGTTATAGTTATTTAAACCATGTGTTGAGTTTGGACAATTAGCACCAGAGTTGCTGTCATCATTCTCGTCAGATATAACGAATGCACTTTTAAAATCCATAAGTATTAGTTGAAGTCTATTTAAAAAATTTACTGTTAGCTATCTTAATTGCTCTTTCTTGTGGGGTTACTTTTATGTATTTATAAAATTCACGCTCCGTTGAGTGACCGCTTATTGCCATTATATCAATTACTGGCATCTTAGCCAAATAGGCATTGGTACAAAATGAGCGTCTAGCTGTATGCGACATTATAAGACTATATTTTGGCACCTTGACAGCCTTTGTTTTACCGTTAACAACCTTCTCTATTATAATTTCTGCATCAATTTTTGCAATGCGCCCAGCTTCTTTAATATATTCATTTATATCTGGCGCATTTAGTTTACGTGGTGGGTTGCCATTGTGGCGTTTGTTGAACATTTCTTTCAGTCGTGGATGCAAGGGTACAAAAAGTTTTTTGTTCGTTTTTTTCTGCCTAAACTCTATAACTTTGGTACCATTAAATGTTTTAATCTGGTCTTTAGATATATCATTATAATCCGAAACACGTTGACCAGTATAGTAACCCACCAAAAATATATCTCTTGCCAATTCCCAATCTTTTGTTTTTGACAAATCTGCGTTATAGAGTGCGTCAATTTCAGACTCCGTCAAATAAATAGATACAGATTCTTTAGAAACAGCTTTAAAGTCCCTATGCTTATATTTAAGATTGGAATTAAAACCATCTTCCGTTGCTGCATTCAATATGGTTTTAAGATTTTTGATATGTTTTCCAATGGTATTGGTAGAATAATTATTTTGCTCTAAGTACTGAATAAAGGTGTAGTAAAATTTAAGGTCTATATTACTAAAATCAAGATTATACTTTAGTTGTTTATCAAAATCTTTAAGTCTATTTACAGTTTGCTTGTAAGACCTTACCGTAATTGGACTCAGTTTCACGTTGACTATATTTTTTGATTGATTTTCCTTGCGAATAATAAAATCATCTGCGTATTGGAAGAAAGTCTTTATTTCTTTTTGAATAATTTCTTCCCCTCGAATAATCTTTTGCAAAAGTAACTTTAGGATAACCTTTTCATTTTTTTGCGCTTCTTCAAGTTCAGAAATTGCTTTGGTGAACTCCGAAGAAAATTGCATTAAGTCATTATTAACTATCTCTCTATTTTTAATTGTTGAGACTGCTCTTATTCGTTGGTTAGCCTTATCCCAGTTTTTTGGATTAACCTTATACCCAGTTGAAAATTTAATTCTATTATTTCTACCAAAACTATAATCCAACACAATTGAAGTTTCATTTTTAGCCTTAGTATCTTTTAGTCTGTACTTAATCGTGCCTGAAGTGGAATTTACTACTTTAGTCATTTACTTATATAAAGGTTAAACATTAAAAGGGACAACAAAAGGGACAACATAATGTTTATTTGTTGTTATTTCAAAAGTATATAAATTATTTAAAAACCCAAATAAAACCTTGTATAATGAGAGATTCATATGTTTTAAGTTAAAATAGATTAAAATGGCTTAAAGTAAAAAGTGGTACTGGAGGCACCACCATCAAAAACCCGATTCAATGAATCGGGTTTTTTGGTTTTAAACTTGTCCTGTTTTATCAAACTCCCTTTAGACTTCAAACTACTTTTATAGGTGTTATATTTTGATTGTCAGTATTTTAAGCGTTCGTATTTTTTTGAAGTACAATAACTATTTAAGAAATAGTAAGGTTAAGCCTTACTTATTTTAATGGCTCCATGACCTACTTCAGCATCTTAAATATCTAGTTTTATCCTATAACAATCACGACTGAAGTTGTCATTGATATCTTACACACTAAGATTCCATACAGTATTCGGCTAGGATTATTATTTAATTTCTTTCGAAAGAGAAGGTCGGACTAGCTGAAACAGCGACTCAAAATATCTGAAAGTAAGCTCTATTATAAATTCAAGTATTATGCAATCAAAAATTTTATTTTACAGCGCATTCGCGTTGATTTTCGCAGGATCAATTTCCTTAACAGAAATGGACAACACTAAACTTGCAGATGCAGTAACTGTTGCTTCTGCAGGTACTTCTGATGAAGTTCGTAGTCCAGCAGAAAAACGTGAAGAAGGCTATGAAGCTCAAGAAGCTCAAGCAGAAGCTGACTTACCAGACGTCATTACACATAACTAGTAAGTTTTTCATCAAAAGAAGATGAACAATAATGTGTTTATAAAGTAATTTAAACCATTGCTTACCACATTAATAAATGAATGTATAGATAGCTGTAGATAATATTACTTCTACAGCTATTTATTTAGCGATTCGCATTATTCTAATCATCTTTTCCACTGAAAATTCTTTGACCATAAAAAAGTCGGACAAGCCGAAACAGCGACAGTAAACAACTGAAAGTAGGTATATCTTAAATTTTAACATTATGAAAACAAAAATTTTGTTTTACGGTTTAATGGCATTGATTTTTGCTGGTTCAGTCTCTCTAACAGAGATGGAGAGTACGAAACTAGCTGATGTAGTTACAGTATCATCTGTTAGCAACTCCGACGAATTAGTTCGTCCGCCTGCAGAAAAACGTGAAGAAGGCTATGAGGCTACAGAAGCCAGAATTGAAGCTGACTTACCATAAAAAGGTAACAAATAAATAGCTGTATTTACTTTAAAATTTACAGCTATTTATAATTAAAACCATCCAAACGATGACATTTTTAAAAATAGCAGAAAAGTATTTGATTTGTATTGTATTGATCGCTGTAGCTATCATTCAATTATATCATTCCCAATTTGATAGATTAACACCTTGGAAAGGCGGCGGATTTGGAATGTTCTCCACCAATAAACGAGCTAATATTACAGCCATTGGCTATACATCAAGAGGTGATTCATTACTCATCAATGTCGCCAGCAGTAAATTTGATGTACCAATCTCTAGAAACTTCCTCACCTCAACTAAGAATTTTCCAAAGAAAGAAAAACTTGAAAAACTCGGGTATTTGATAGTCAACTCCTATCTCACGCCAAAGAAATTAGAAATTCCTAAAAATCTCGATCAAAAAAGTGCAGCAATCATTGAAAAAAATCCATCATTTTATGACATGATGTATATCCCAAAGTATTTTCAAAGCGAAGCAATTGCTCAATCAGAAAACGCAGTTACCATTGAACGTGTCAAAATCACCTTATACGAAACCGATTTTTATGAAGAAGGCCTTTTATTTAAAAAAGAATTCATTGATGAACTCCACGTTGTAAAAAACGCTAATTAATTATTTATATGGCAAACAGTATTCTTTCATTTATCACAAAATTCAATGTAGCGCCAAATTCGTCATCGGAAGAGCTCATTCTCAAGTTTTCATTAATCCTGCTAGTTTTAGATGGTAGTACGGGTTGGGGTCTCGATATCTTTATGCGAATTATTTGTGTGCTTATGCTAGCTTTTAATAAGTATACCTCGAATAAATTTCTCTGGCTCCTCATTGCGATGCTCTTACTATTTTTTAATAGTCTTCAATTTTATAATATTGATAATCACAAAATCTTGTTTGTATATTGGGTTTTATTACTCACGGTTTACCTCTGGACCAAGAAAGATATTGGTTATCTCAGAGCTAATTCAAAATTACTCATAGGACTCGTTATGCTTTTTGCGGTGTTTCAAAAAGTCATAAATGAATTCACCGCACCTGGTTTCCTGCATGGCTGTTTTCTGTTTGACGGTCGATTCATGTTAATTACACATTTTATTATTGATACACCTTACCAAGAGCTTCTCAATAATCGTAACTCTACAACCATCTTAAATATGTTACCTATTAACAATAGCTCTGTAACGTTGACTTCCTCGAGTTACATGGGAAGCTTACTTTATGGATTTCAAATATTTGGTTTAATATTTGAAGCCTTAGTCGCCTCGTTGTTTCTTTTCAGTAAAAGAGAAAGTATCGTTAAGGATATTGCATTAATCATCTTTTGCATTGGTACGTATTTTATTTTTCCGGTCATTGGATTTAGTTCCATTTTATTAATATTAGGCATCGCTCAAGCTAGAGAAAAATTTAGAAAATATTATATTTTCACATTTATCCTTCTACAGTTTATCATGGTTCCTTGGCAAGAATTAATCTTTTATTTTCAAAACTCCCTTTAGAACTAACCTCTATGCAAAAAAAAATTAGTGCTTTTGCTTTCATAACCATGAGTTTCCTTTTACTTATGGGTTGTCAACCAAAAGCAAACCCTTGTCAGCTAACTAGCAGTACAGTTCATCATGAAATTGAACAGGTAAAAGAGCTGTTGCTAGCGCAATCTCCTTATATGAATATCAATAACAAAAGAGTTGTTAAGACCATGGATTCCATTGTGAATGCACTTGATAAAAAGAAGGTCGTTGACAGCTATAAATTTGAAAGCTCCGTGAAACATATGCTTAAAGAATTAGGTGATCGTCACGCGCGTGCTAATTATATAGGTGATTGCGGCAGTGTTATAAAATATTATTTACCCTTTGCGTTAGCACCATTTAAAGATAGCCTAGTTGTAGTGCTAGCGAAACAACCAAAAATAACCTTTTCACCATACCTCGAGAATTTCCCTTATTTAACACATATTAATCGTCAAAATATTAAGGCATTCATTGCCCAATATGACGCTGCGAACGATTATGCTCCCAAGTTGTCTAAATTGGCACTGGGTGTGGAAAAACTAAACGAATTCTATAAAATGAAAAGCGATCTAAGTGTAGGCGATGAATTGAATGTCACCTTAAGGAGTCGTGATTTTAAGTCAGATACCACTGTCGTTATTAAACTGACGGATTCAAAAAGCAAATGGCGCGATGTTGACAGTTATTTATTTTTCAATGAGAAAGATGACAATCTCAACCAACTATTATTTCGACAGTATGAAGATCAAATTGCTTATATAAAGATTCCTGAAATGTATAACTATTCGGAAAATACCGCCTATTTCAATTGGCTCAAACAAAAAATGGATTCGGTAAAAAACACCAATGCCCTTATTATAGATATCAGAAATAATGGTGGTGGCAACAGGGATTTAATCGATTTTTTTTCCAATTATTTTTTAGGACCAGAAGACTTTAAAATAGCCAACCTGGCAAGGTATAGAGGTGACGTTTCAGATGCTACTAAAAAAAGTCTCAACTCAAGACGTTTATATCCATATGCTGATTTCAAGGAACCGCAAGCGCAGCAAGCGATTGATGAATTTATGGCTACATTCGAACCTACTGTTGATTTGTCTAACGACCTGTATAGTGAGTATTATTACATGGTTCTAAATGCTGATGAAGACGCCAATGCTTTTACTTACGACAAACCCATTTACATTCTAACTAATGAAATGACCTTTAGTGCGGCTAGTGTATTTGCATCGTCATTTAAAGATTTAAAAAATATCACGATAGCTGGTGTAAATACTGATGGTTCAAGTGGTTTATCCAAATCGTATGAACTGAAAAACTCTGATATTCAATTTAGCTTTTCGCACATGTTATCTTATCAAAAAAACGGAAATATTTTTGATGGTATTGGTACTGCACCAGATATTGAAATCTCGAGATCGATAGAACAAATTATGGGACAGGAAGACTATCAATTAAAAACGCTACTAAATATCATCAATAATGTATTTTCAACAGAAAAATAAATGAGTCACAATACATCATACGCCCTAAAACTCTTTATCACTTTAGTATTTACAATGAGTTCCTATGCTCAATCAAATGTATTTACCATCTCAGGTAGTGTTTCCAACAAGCATAATGACATGCCAATTGATGGTGCTTCTGTTCTTATTTTAGACTTAAAAGGCGACGTTATTATTTCCAGTACTAAAACAGCGTCGGACGGTTCCTATGATATCAGTTTTAACAAAGGCAACTACCATATTTCCTATACTTCTGATGGTTTTGAATCTCAAATAGTGCCTATCAATTATTCTGAATTTGATAACGATCAAAAGATGGAAGCACAGATAGCATTAGAACCTTTAACATTTACAGAGTTAGAGGAGGTAATGATTATTGCTAAGGACTATAGAATAGAAAATGGTCGAGGAAAAAAGATTTTTCATATTGGTAATAGTTTAAAAGACGTTGCTGGATCCATGTCAAATTTACTAAGTTATATTCCTTCTGTATCGGTAGACATAGAAGGCAAGGTTCAATTAAGAGGTAGGACTCCTATCATAAAAATCAACGGTAGAACCTCAAATTTATCTAAGTCGGATGCTCTTCAAATGTTGCCGAGTGATATGGTTAAGAAAATTGAAATTATTAGAAGTCCATCTGCAAGAGATGGCGAGACAGAACCGGTAATTAATATTATTACCGATAGAAAGCGTAAAGGGTTAATTGGTGGTGTTAATTTAGCAGCAGGCGCACCCACCACCTTAAAAGGAGGTGTTCATTTGGCCGTCAATAAGGAAAAATTTAATGGTTACGGGCTATACGGTGTAAAGAGGGAGATTGATATTAAAAGTAATACCAACGAATTCCTTGAAAACACAATTAATGGTGTCGACTATTTAGAAACTGAAAAAAGCAATAATCTTATTAATAGAACCAATCACTTCGGAGAAGTGCAATATGAATATTTACCGAACGAACAAAGTGAATTAGTTGGTAGTGCCTCATTATACACTGATAAAAATAATGTTGGCTATAGTGGTGTAAGAATGATTGAAGAAAATATGATACTTACTGAAAGTATTGATCAAATCAGTAATAATTATCTAACGAACTTGTCATTCATAAAAGAGATTGAGTATGAATTAAAGCTTCATGAAGATAAGGACCTTTTTAAAGCCGAATTCGAATATGAGTATGAAGACAAGGATAAACGAGAAATGTTTACTGAAGACTCCTCCAACCAGTCAGAATCCAATAGTACCAACACGAATGATTCTTACAAAGGAGATGAAATGGAGGTGAAATTACGTTATGATCAAACGCTTAAAAATGATGCTTATTTAACCATTGGCTACCGACTCGATCGTGATGTAGTTAAACAAAATCAATTTTTTGAAGCTACTGGCATGACGACTTTATCTTTAGAAAATGATATTAAATATACCCAATACGATAATACAGGTTTTGTCGACTATTCTAATGAATACAAAGGCTTATATTACAGTTTTGGCTTAAGGTTAAAAAATACGGATCGTATTCTAGAAGATCGTCTCACGAATGAACAAACGAAAAGACACTTTTTGAACCTATTGCCGGTTATGAATTTAAGTTATGAATATGGTGAGAATTCCGAAATTAGTTTTAATTATTACAGTATTTTGAGTCAACCTCGTTTGAGCTATCTTAACAGTTTCAATACCAGTACAGACCTACAGCGTGTTAGTGTTGGAAATCCAGAATTAGACCCTCAGTTAACACATAGTTTGGAACTAGAATATTTCAAGGAGTTTGAAAATTCGACATTAACAACGACTCTGTATTCGAACTTCACTAAAGACGTCATTCAATATATATCTATTTTTGATGAAGACACGAATATTACTGTCTCCATGCCTGAGAATATTGGTAGAGCTAGAACATACGGCTTAGATTTTTCATACAGTCTAAATAAACCAAGATGGCTGAATACCATTATTAAGGTCAATGGTAAATATGGAGCAATTTCAAATAATGACAGGGACTCTGATGAGTTCTATGCACTCAATACTTCTTTCATTAACATTGTTAGATTAGATTCTTATAAATTAGAATTAAGTTGGTTTTATAATGCGCCAAGGAAAGTAAACTTTCAAATGCGTGAAGCATCCAACCAGTACTTCAAATTCGGTTTGAGTAGACGTATTCTCAAAAACAAAGGAAACCTAGTACTTTCGGTTATAGATCCATTTAATACTGGAAGAAGAAATCAAACAATTAGCGGTACAAATTTTAATTACAGAAGCGAATATAACCCAAATCAAAGACGTGTTTTTCTGAGTCTCTTTTTAAGATTTAGTTCTAAAAGCAGGTTCAGAAATACTGAAAAACAGCAACGAGAAAAAGGGATATTACAATAAAATCTATTATATAAAACCCTTATCTCTTGCTTTACTTATAAGTTCTTTATCTTCTGGACCAATAGCATCAAATATTTGCTTAAGATGTCTTTTACGTTTTTCGATACCTGCAATGGATAAGTGGACAATATTTGGCAAGTCCTTCATACGCGAGCCCATTGACAATTCATAAAGAATCCTTCGATCAATGTCGTCTAAGATAAAATCGTTTGACACCTCATGACGTAATAATTTTACGATGGTTTTACTGTAATATGGTGGATCATTCAAGATGGTTTCAATAGCTAAAACCAACTCTTTGGGTGTCATGTCGTTTTTAGTTAAAAACCCATCTGGATTGATGTTTTTTAATAGTGCATGTATTCGATAGTTATCGTTCAAAGTGGTAGCAATAATAATTTTTGAATCAGGCATTAAATGATTAATTTTCAAACCTAAGTCTTCACCTGAAAGTAACTTTCCGTCTTTGGATGGAGGTAAACGAATATCTAAAAAAACCAGGTCAAAGATCTTTTTTTGGGACACTGAATCAATGATTAGTTGATTGGCGTCGTCACAATTTTCAACGACCGTAATATTAAAGTTAACATTACTATTATTTGTAGAAACTAAATCAAGTGCACTCTTATATGCTTCTGATATGAGTGGGTGATCATCAATAATGACCACATTATATTCTGATTTTTTCATACTATATAGGTTTAATTGGTAGTTCAATGCTAATTTTTGTACCCTTGTCTGGAATGGACTTCACATGAAGTTGCCCATTTAATTTATGAACTCGCGATTGTATATTCTTTAAGCCTATTCCTTTTTTCACTTTCTTGTTATTAAACCCTATTCCATCATCTTCTATAATCAACTTTATTTGATCATTTTCATTCCAAAACTGAATATTTACATGCGTCGCTTTTGCATGCCTTATAATATTTTGTAACGATTCTTGAATGATACGATATAGGTTAACTTTAACAAAATCGCTCATATGCTCCCAGGAAAAATTATCATCAATTCTTAAGGTAAAGGAAAAATCACCAATTTTACTTTTATTTTGCAATAATTTATTAAGAATGGACTCGAAATTTATTTGTGATGTTTTTGAATTATTATGCAGTCTGTGAGAAACCTCTCTTATCTCCTTCTCAATATCCTGTAGTTCCGCCATTAGCGTTTCATGCCTTTGCAATGCTTCATCATTTCCCTTCAATTCCAAAAACCCTAAGCCCATTCGAGCGCCAAATAATCGACCGAGAATTCCGTCATGTAACTCCTCTGAAATTCGATTTCTTTCTTTTATACGTTCCTCTTCTAATTTTGATTGCTGCCGTAAGGAAAGTAAATAAACTTGTTCATTCGCCTTTTGCTGTTCACCTTCCATGATGAGCCTTTCATTTTTTGATTTCTGAACCCTTATATAGAACAGTAGCGTCAAAATCAAAATAGACCCAAGTGCTGCCACACTGATCCATATTCTTTGTTGAGACAAGCGTTTGGTTTCTTCTATATATTCGTCTGTCTCATAAGCAATTCTTGTAAATTTATTTTGAAGTTGCCACTCCACCTTTTTTAAACTATCATTGTATCTAATATATTCATTCAGATACAGTTGTGATTTTCGTTGATCAACTTTGGCAAGTAATTGTAAAGTGGATAAGTAATCTCGACTATTCTTAATACTCTTAGCTGTTTTATTGGCATTATGAATAAAGACATGAGCTTTTGCAGTGTCCCCTGTTTTTAAATAATACTCGCCTAAATGTTTCTGGCTGACTACAACGCCCGACTTATTATCTAGGCTATCTCTTATATGAAGTGCTCTCAGCATCTGATTTTCAACAAAGGTCAGATCAGGATCTTTCTCACTTAATAATTCGACATAGGCGATGTTATCTATAATTCGAGCTTTGTCCTCTAGAGATTGGGTTTCCTTGAGTGCCTGTTGAAAATAAACCAAGGCTTTTTGATAGTTCTTTTTTTGTAAGTATACCGAACCAATATTATTTAAACTCGTGCTAATAAAACTCGACTTATCGTCTAACTTGTCTAGATACTCCATAGCCATTTCATGATAAAGGAGTGATCTATCATATTCATCAATATCATTTTGTAGCACAGCCAAATGATTATAGGATATATAAAGATATTTGTAGTTCTTTATCCGTTTAAATTTATCAATAGCCTTAATGTTCAAAACTTCACTACCTGAGTAATCCTTAAAACGACCTTTGATATAAGACATAGCGTATAACATCCTTCCAGTCTCATAATCGACGCCTTTTTTACTAAAATAATTATAGGCGGTATTATAATGATAAAAAGCATTTGAATACTTTTCATTTTTATTATAAAAATCGGCATAACTCCAATGAATATCAGCTATAGATAAAGTGTCTTTTAGGGCCTGTGCAATCTCTAAAGCTTCTTGATTAACCTTTTTAAATTTTGTTGTATCCTTAAACTTAAAATAACAATAAGCGATATCACTCAAAAAAGCATGCTTTAATGAATCATCAGTATTTGCTAAAGCCTTATAAGCTTTGTCAATTTGTAAATGTTTTTGTTCTGGGGTTAAAGAGCGGTCTTTTGAAGCGTTGATCCAATATTGAATACTATCAATTTTAGGCTGATTTGTTTCTACTTGAATATCCTTGTCATGATGGCATGATTGAACAAACAGAAGGACATAAAGCAGCAAAAACTGATACCATTGTAATTGATACACCTAGAATTGGTTTTAATTGCACAAATTTAAAAAAAGCCCTTGACAAAAAAGTCAAAGGCTTATAATTATCTTAGTCTTTACCTGTACCATCATCGACATCTTGTTCATCACCAGTTGCTTGAACATTCTCAACATTCGTAGGCTCGTAATCTTCATCAAGATCTGTATTTGTGCAAGAAGTCATTAAAAATACAGCTAATAACAGGCTAAAAAGAGTTTTCACATTTTTCATAATACATAATTTTAAGTTTATACAAATAGATTTGCTGAACTGTATTTTAACAGTCAGGGATTAAAATTGTGCACAATGAACAGCGAATAAAAAGTTATCCACTGACGAATATTCAAGAATAAAATTATACATATTTTAAGTTTGTAAGGGTGAACGTAAGGTGATTTTAGTAAAACACCTTAGTCTACTAGTAAAACCAATATTTCTGATAGGCAAATCAATTAAGCGTAACAATGGTATTCTTAGAAAGCAATCCATTAATGGCATCAATATTATCAATAAACGTTTTAGTGAATGGTATTTTATGTTCGTTGTCTTTCGTAAAACAGATGTTTTTGCCGTATTGAATGCGATTAATACAGTTCCTATTTATGATATAACTTTTATGGATTCTCATGAAATTTTTGGGTAACAAATTTTCAAAAGTCTTAAGCGTCTTGAACGCACAAACCACCGAACCATCACTCATGTAAAAATCCGTAGCATTATTATCTGCCTTTAAAAACAAAATCTCCTTGGTATCTAAATACTGGTAATCTTTGTAGGATTTGAGGCAAATTGTATGCTCCTCTGCACTAGGAAATCTTTTTTGATACTTTAACAAACACTTTCTAATGTTTAATTCTGTCATCGGTTTTAACAGGTAATCAAAAAAGTCATTTTGGAAAGCTTCATAAGCCAAATTTTTAGAAGTTGACATGGCAACCAATTCAGGCATTTTAGAACTATACTGCCGAAGATTGTTGGCTAAATCTGTTAAAAACACAGCATCATTATCAATAGTCAAAAATACCAGATCATAGTTTGCTCTTAGGATTTCATTTAAAGCATCTTCATATTTCGGACTGATAATAACATAGGTGAATTCTGGAAAGTCCAATAAGGTAGCCTTGATAGACTTAATCGTTTTTGCATCGTTCTCTATGATCAGACAATTTCTCAACCTTTTTTTTCAAAGGTATTTATCTTCTTTAAAAAAAAAGTAGGTCATTCAAATAGAAAAAATAAGGATTGTCCTTACTAATTCAAAAGGTTCATAAAAAATAAAGCCAATTAAAACTTCAAAGCGACAATGACAGGAAAATGGTCTGATGGATACTTTAAATTCCAATTATCACTCAAAACCGCATACTTATCTACCGTTACATCGTCACTCACAAAAATGTAATCAATGCGACGAGAAACAGGCTGATCAAAATGAAATCCATTGAAAGTCCCTTCAGGTCCAAACTGGATTGTTGCTATTTCTTTAGAGTCATGCAACTTGTTTTTTAAGCTATTGATACTCTCATGTGTTGGTTCCATGTTAAAGTCGCCAGTCAGTATAATAGGATCATCTTGATTATTCATGGCGTTGATCTTCTCAAGTATTAATTGAGCACTTTCTTTTCTAGCCTCTGTCCCAACATGATCAAAATGGGTATTAAAAACCCAAAACCTTTTGTTGGTTTTACGATCTTTCAACAAGGCATATGTACAAATTCTATGGCAAACAGCATCCCAACCCATGGACACTAGCTCTGGTGTTTCAGAAAGCCAGAACGTCCCTGAGGTGACTATTTCAAACTTCTCAGTTTTATAAAACAAAGCGGAATACTCACCTTCATCGTTGCCATCATCACGACCAACTCCTACAAAACTATACGTCACCAAAAGGCTATCCAAATCTGTCATTTGATTCGGCATTGCCTCCTGAACACCTAAAACATCAGGTTCATGAAATTTAATTTGGTTTGTTAGGAAATTCTTTCTGTTTGTCCAACTATTTTCACCTTTCTTTGGGTAATCTAATTTGATGTTGTAAGACATTATTTTGTATGTCTGTGCCATACTTATAGTCGACACAAAAAAGCAAACTGCTATTAATAGTTTCATAATATGTCTGTCTTATTTAATGAATAAGATATCACTTTTTTCAGAAATGCCATTGGCATTAAAGGCTTCAATAGTAAAATAATAAGGCGTGTCTCGATCTAAACAACGCATAAAGTGTTCATTTTTATCATAGACTAACCATGATTGATAGAGCTTATCTGCCGCAATTCCCCAACGAATGTTATAACCTTGAGCACCTTCTACTGGTTCCCAAGAGAAAGAAGCGTCACGACGATCAGTTTGACGATCTACTTGAAACCCTTTTACCATACTTGGAGGGTTTCCTAATCCTAAACCGAATACCCGAAACTCAGACATCGCAAAATTAGCTCCAGGCACCTTGATGTTATTGTACCGTACAAACTTGGCTTCGATAGGTTGATCTAAAACAATGTAAGCATTTGGTGCATCAATTTCGCTGTCACTTCTATCTACAATAGTTTGCCAATTCTTCCCATCTGCTGAAACTTCAATTGTAAATTGATGCTTCAATCCTTCAGTACGTGTATAAATACCAGATTCATAATCGTGAAAATTCAGTTGAAATGCATGAATTTTTCCCGAATTTTGCATTTCAATGGTCATCCATTGTTCATTATTATTGGCTTCTGCTACCCAAAACGTTTTTGGATTTTCATCGGTAAGAACCTTGGAGGTAATAAGACCTTCTGAATTTTTTTCAAGTGGCAATTCATTGACTTCCACTTCATCATTATTAGATGTAAATTTCATCACTTGTTTTAAGGAGCTTGAGACTGTAACATCACCTTTGTATGATAATAACATCCAACCGTTATGTTCGCCAGCTTTTGTAGAATGACTAGGACCAAAACGCGGATAATCACCATAGGCGGTGTTGCTATACATTAAGCCATCATCATCAAAATACGTAGGAAACATACATAAACGCCGTTCCCATTGGGCATTGGATGCCAGTGCCATCGTGGCAAAATGCCAATATTGTCCATTGGTTTGTTGCACTGTAATTCCGTGACCAGCACCATTTGTAAATCCGCCAGGTTTGAAACTCATAGGATTGTTCTTCATATAGGTGAAGGGACCAAGAGGCGAGTCCCCAATATAAACACCATCGGCATATACGTTAAACTGCGTACCAGGTGCTGCATATTGCAAATAATATTTGCCGTTATGTTTTGTCATAGAAGCACCTTCCATATAGCCCTCTTTTAAAGTTGGATGAAAATTATTTTCCCCAAAACGCTCCCACCCATGAGTTTCCTCATTAAGGTTTATTAATTCCTTTTTAACACCTGTCTCTAAAAAGCGGTCGTCTTTATTCAACATTTTTACACGTAAAGGATGTAAATTAGAAGATCCCCAATACAAATACGTTTGTCCGTCATCATCAATGAATAATTCCGAATCCTGAATATTTGTTGAGATAGACGCTGTTGGCTTCCAAGTCCCTTTTTTAGGGTCATCGGTGTAGAGAATACTACCATAACCAGCTGGATCACCAGCAAAGTACACTAAAGAGTCTTTATAATTGAAAGCGGTAGGTGCATTACTTCCCTCAAAAAACCATTGTTGGGGTTTGATAAAATCCCAATTCACTAAATCTTTAGAATGCCAATAACCAAACGATCGTGTGACAAACATATAGTATTCACCTTTAAACTCGATTACCGCAGGATCTGCACCAGAACGATAGGATTGATTTCTGCTAGAATTATACACCATGTAAGTGTAATCGATGTCTAATGGATTACAATACGTTTCATTATACACCTTTTCAACGGTATTTTCCGTTGAAGTTTTAGGTACATCTGTCTGTTGCTTTTGGTCTTTATCACAAGCTAAAACTGATAGTATTGCCAGACTTAGTAATAGTTTTTTCATCTTTTCGAATTTTATTTTTCCAACGATTTTTAGCTTATAATTTTGTGTCTTTATCAGTTTGTGGGTCATAAGATGTTCCTGAATGTCCTCGTAAGCGTTCAAATTGTTTATAAGCACGCTCAACTTTGTCTTTAGGCGCTTGTTCAAATTCTTGGTTGGTGACGTCATACTGTTTTTGCAACGCCATCAAATCTGCTCTCAATTGTGTTTCGATGTCATCATACTCAGGATTATCGATTTGATTATGGATTTCCTTCGGATCTTCCTCTAAATCATACAACTCCCATGCATCAATATCATCATAAAAATGCATCAATTTATAGCGTTTGGTTCTGATACCATAATGCTTTTTTACCATATGAAATGCAGGATAGTCATAGTAATGATAATAGACAGCATCCCTAAAATTTTCGTTCTTCTTAGAAGTACTTTCTAGTAATGGTCGCAGTGATTTCCCTTGCATATCTTGAGGTATTTCTACCTGAGCATAATCCAAAAACGTTTCGGCAAAATCGAGGTTTTGGGTTAAATCTTCAATCACGGTTCCTGGTTTTATGGCTTGCGGATATTTCACCAACAACGGCATGGCTAAAGATTCCTCGTACATATAACGTTTATCAAACCAGCCCTTTTCACCTAAATAAAATCCTTGATCTGTCGTATACACAACTATCGTATTTTCGGCTAAACCATTGGCTTCTAAATAATCTAAAACTCTACCAACACCTTCATCTACCGAAACAATAGTCGCCAAATACTCTTGAAGATATCGTTGTCCTTTCCATTCTGCTAAAGCTTTCCCTGACAAATTCGCCTCGTGAAATGCATCATTTTTAGCTTTATAAGCTGCATCCCAAGCCGCACGTTGTTCTGGTGTCATTCTCTCAAAATCCGTTTTCCATGGGTTCCAAGCTAATTCCGGCCTTCCTTTCTCTTTCGTCATTTTTAGATCATGTCCTTCATACATGTCTTTGTAAATGGTTTGTAATTGCTCTTTAGACCCTAAAGAACCATCGTGATTTGTAAAGTAAGTATCCGGTAAGGGGAAATTAATAGAATCAAATCTATTGGCATGACGCAATGCTGGCATCCAATTTCTGTGAGGTGCTTTATGCTGCAACATGAGCATAAACGGCTTATCAGAATCTTTGACACTTTTGAGATAGGAAAGCCCTTCTTCTGTAATGATATCGGTAGCATATCCTTCAATTCTAGTGGTATCAGCACTCTTAGTCTCAGGATTTAAAGAAATAAAATCTGGATTATAATAATTCCCTTGATCTTGCAAAATATTCCAATAATCAAAGCCTTCAGGGTTACCATGTAAATGCCATTTTCCAATCATAGCCGTTTGATAACCTGCTTTTTGGAGTAGCTTCGGAAAGGTTTGCTGACTCCCATCAAAACGATTACCATTCATTCGAAAACCATTGACATGACTAAATTTCCCTGTTAATACAACCGCTCGACTAGGACCGCAAATAGAGTTGGTACAAAAATTGTTTTTGAACAAAGCGCCTTCCTTGGCAATCCGATCGATATTTGGTGTTGGCGCTAATTGGCTGATAGGATGACCATAAGCACTAATCGCTTGCTCTGCATGGTCATCGGCCATGATGTAAATGATATTAGGACGTTTTGTGACGGTCGCCACTTCTGATGGCTTTGCCTCCTTTTTACATGACAGGAGTACTAAAAGACTTAACCCTATAACTATAAAATACCTCATTACTTTTTCGTTTTTATTATTCTTGTTTGAATGACCTCATCATGAAGCACCGTTCGATCAAAAAACTGAAATACTTTATCCAAATCCGAAAAAGGAATGGCCGAAATTTCATGTCTGGCTTCCTTTACAATATTGAAATAAAAAGCAGTTTCATAAGCCTCTAACTTTTGAGCAATGATCTCTGATCCATCCAAGAATATAAAACCATCTCTTGTAGGCTCACAATAATGATGTGGTGCATTCCCAAATGGCACTAGTTGATCTTTAGTTCCGTGGTAAAGAACAGAAGGCACTGCGTTTTCTTCTGAAATATAACTCGCATCCACTACTGCACCTGCGCATGAGAATACTCCAGCAAACGAGACATCCTTATAGTCTTCAGCATTGCTTACAAAATACTCGCGTAGAAAAACGGCATTCAATATGCCTTCAGCACCTGCACTGCTTCCACCAGCAATAATCTTTGTGGTATCAATCTGAAGTGATTCAGCATTCGCTACAACATACTTAGCAGCATCCATATAATCTATGACGGCCTGTTTAAAAGTCTCTAGTTTTTCATCTTTGGTGCAATCACAACCAAACCCTGTCTTTGTTCCTTTTCGCAATAATCTATAAGATATAGATATTCCAATATAATTCTGTTCTTTCGCTACATACTGAACTAATTTTTCATCGTCTATATAATCCCTGCTTCCGACTGAAAAGCCTCCGCCATGCATCCACAATAACACTGGTAGTCTTTCAGCATTCTTAAGTTTTTTGGGCGTATAAACATCTAACTTCAAAGTGTCATTCCCTTTGATAGCATAGGTGTAGGTTGCTTTCTCCTGTGACCATAAAAAGGAAGTCATCATGAATGTTATCACTATTAAAATTTGTTTCATCTAATTTATTTTTTCTATTAAAATACCACTCAATACTGGTGGTCCTACAATTGGATTTAAGGATATCGTGAGTCCTTCGTCATCGTTAACTCGTATATTTGACGTAAGTGTGACGCCATACTTTTCTGGATATGCTCTTGCCAAATTGAATTGTTCTTCAACGATGCTTTCGTTCAGTAGCACATTAAAAATACGTTGCGTTTTGGTATGGTCTACTTCGTCTTTCGATAAATTATAAATATTTTCAGTGGGTTTTATTTGAGGTTCCACAAAAAACAATGACACCTTATAATAGCCAGCTGGTAGATCTACCTTATAACGAGTCACCCCTTCTAACATGGTTTGAAACAACGGTTCCGAAGTTGTATTTTTAATATTATGCGGAATTCCTTGATTTTTGGCTTTTGTCATTCCAAAAGGTGTTCCGTTTTCATAGCCAAACCATCCCTTTTCATAAGCTTGATCTGGAACAAAAGTGGTTTGACGTTCTGGGTCTTTAAAATAAAAATGAGCACCCACATTAATACCCAATTGCTTGAAGTCTTTAAAATGTAATTGCTCCAATCTTGAAATTTCTAGACTTTTTTCAACGGAATAAACGCCACTTTCAATATGTAAGATATTCTTACCATTCACAAAAGGAACATCTACTTCTGCTACGCCATTGTTGAACACTACTTTTTCTAATAACTGTCCGTTAAGGAAGACCTGCGCTTCATTTAAATTAGATATCATTTTAACAGGGAAACTATCGTTTCCTAATAAAGTCATACCATTTAAATGATTTACTGCTAGGTGTATAAATTTCTCATCTTTTACTAAAACCGATTTGTACCAATAATAGATATCTTTGGGTGTGCGATCATAGCGAACCAATCCTTTTTGATTGACATGCGGAATTGCATCACCACGAAATTCAGAACCAAAATCGGCAAAGTTCCAAGCGGTCATACCAGTCATAAATGGTCGGTCTGTAATCTGTTGAAAATACGATTGATGTAATTTGAACTGATAATCCGTTGAAAAATCAAATTTTTTCGGAGTTCTGGTAAAAATTCGAACATCTGCTCCTGGACCATATTCCGACAACAATAAAGATCTCTTTGGAAAACGTTGATGTTGATCGTCTAGAAATGTTCCTAAATCTGAGATTTCAGCATCATACCAACCAAAATAAAGGTTCCAACCGAGAAGCATTGGAAGATCTGCAATACCTGTTTCATTGTAAACCTCATTTAAATGACAAGCCATGACTGTGATATGGTTTGGTGCTAATTGCCGAGTTACATCCTCAAGTTGGTTCGCTAGTTCTAATGTAGTAGCTTTTAACTTGGTCTTAGCTGCTTCAGAAGACTTGTCAAAGGCCATCCTTAGGAAAATCTCGTTCATATAACCAAACATGATTACAGAAGGATAATTATAATGTTGTTTGATATGCTCTTTTTGCATGGTCATACAGGTTTCAAAATAAGCCTTAGAGTCTGTTACCTTATTTACGATTGGAATTTCAGTCCATACGATAATACCTAGTTTATCACACAAATCATAAAGTTCTCGAGCATGCGGATAATGAGCGAATCTTATAATATTGGCACCCATATTCTTAATGAGTTCCATATCTTTTTTTTGAAGTGCAGTTGGTACAGCGTTAGCATAACCTTGAAAGTCTTGATGTCTATTAACACCTATTAATTTGATAGGTTTACCATTTAAAAAGAAGCCTTTTTCAGGATCAACAAAAGCCCAACGGAATCCAATATTAGTTGATTTTGCATCTAAAACATGTCCGTCTTCTGTGGTAAGTGTTAATTCCAATTGGTACAAATTTGGTGTTTCTGGAGACCAAAGTTTCGGATTCTCAATTTGCGGTAATTTTACTTTGAAAGTGGTTGTTTCCTCAGCGGGCAATTCAAGAGTTTCTGTTCTTGATGTAACAACATCACCTTTGTGATCTAATAAGACGAGGTTTAAATTTGTTGGAGTATGGACTAATGCTACATTTTTCAAAATAGCTTCCACTTCAATGTTCGCGCTTCTATCAGATATATCCAGATAATTGACATAGAAACCTTCAGAAGCATAATCATCCAAGCTAAAATGCTGTTTTGGTAAAGCTATTAATTCGACATCGCGATATATCCCACCATAGAAGGTGAAATCGGCATCCAATGGCGGAATATCGAGATTGTGAGAATTATCTACCGTCACTTCAATCAAATTGTAACTACCAAATTTCAAAAAGTTGGTAAGCTCAAAATTAAATGCGGTATAGCCACCTTTATGATTACCTACTATCTGTCCGTTAACACGAACTGTCGCTTCTTGATTGACTGCATTGAATTTTAGATAATGTACATGATTTTTCTGCTCATCCTGAATGAAAATCATTTTTTTGTAGTACCCTAAGCCTCGACGATAACCTGGTTGATCATCAAATGCGTCTAGCTTATTCCAAGAATGCGGAATATTTACTGATTCCCAATTCGTTTTATCTTCAGAATATTGCCAACCAGAATTAATGGTTTTTTGCTGTGAGAAAATTTGAAGAGAAAAAGCCACACAGACAAACAAGGAAAGACCAATCAATTTATTCATCAGGTGTGGCATAGTTAGCTATTAATCTTTTAAGGTAAAGGTGTTTTTAAATTTAAAATCAGAACTTGGTGTAATGGCTATCTCAAAAACACCTGGTTCAACACCATATATCATTTTATGATTATAGAATTTTAAATCGGCAGCAGAAATCGTAAAGACAACTTCCTTAGTTTCACCCTTTTTCAAAAATATTTTCTGAAACCCTTTTAATTCTTTCACAGGTCTAGTAACACTAGCCACTTTATCATGAATGTACAATTGTACTACTTCATAACCGTCGTAATTACCTGAATTAGTAATGTTGACAGAAGCCGTTAAGGTTTCTGAAAAACCGATACTTTCTGAAGATAATTTTAAATCTGAATACTCAAAAGTGGTATAACTCAGACCGTGACCAAAATAAAACAATGGTGTGTTCGGTACATCTATATAGTTACTTTTATAATCTTCCTTTGGATTGGAATCAGGAATGGGTCTTCCCGTATTCTTCATATTGTAATAAATAGGTACTTGACCTACATTTCGAGGAAAAGTCACGGTTAATTTGCCTGATGGATTATAAACTCCAAATAAGACATCAGCCGTTCCTGCACCTCCCATAGTCCCTGGAAACCAGACTTCGAGTATCGCATCCACTAAAGCAACTTCAGAAGAAAGGTTTAAAGGGCGACCATTCATTAAAACTAAAGTGATTTTTTTATTAGGGTTTGCCTCCCGTATTTTAGCAATTAATTCAGGTTGCACACCAGGAATTTTTAAACTGGTTCTTGAAGCAGCTTCACCACTCATGTGGTGTCCTTCACCCATCACCAGTACAATTGCGTCTGCTTTTTTTGAGACTGAAATAGCTTCAGCAAAACCAGAATCGTCAGTATCAAGAATATCACAGCCTTTCGCATATAATATTTGCTCAGGGTTCAAATATTCTGAAATACCTTCAAAAACGCTCACCGCTTTTCCATTTCGATCACCTTTAGCAGCCCAATTACCTATGATGTCATATTCATCTTTCACCAAAGGTCCAATAAATGCAATGCTTTTCGTATTTTTCGACAGAGGTAATGCTTGTTTTTTATTTTGTAGCAGTACTGAGGAGGCTGCAGCTATGTCTCTTGCTTTTTGTAAAAATTCAGGTTTGTATTTTGTAGTGTTTTCACGTTCCTTATTAATATAGCGATAGGGATCATCAAATAAACCTAACTTAAATTTCGCTAATAATATACGTCGGCAAGCATCGTTTATGTAGGCTTCAGAGACCTTTCCCTCCTCAACTAATTGTTCAAGGTGCAATCGATAGACATGACCCATCATATCCATATCTACACCTGCATTCATCCCTAATCTCGCTGCATCAATACTATCCTTAGCAAAGCCGTGTGGTATCATTTCATTGATTGAGGTATAATCGGAAACAACAAAGCCTTCAAAACCCCATTCTCCTCTTAGGATATCACGAAGGGTAAATTGATTGCCTGATGTAGGTATGCCATTAAGTTCATTGAAAGCCGACATAAAGGTTTCAACACCTGCATCGACCGTCGCTTTAAATGGAGGCAAATAGACATTTCGCAATTCACCTTCACCCATATTGACTGTATGATAGTCACGTCCGGCTTGAGGCGCTCCGTAAGCGACATAATGTTTCGCACAAGCCAATATGGTATTTGGTTGTGATAAGTCTTCACCTTGGAAACCTTTAACATAGGCTTTCGCGATCTCACTTCCTAAATACACATCCTCACCAGCACCTTCGGAAATTCGTCCCCAACGTGGTTCTCTTGAAATATCCACCATAGGAGCAAACGTCCAATGAATGCCTTCTGCGGAGGCTTCTTCAGCAGCAATCCGAGCACTTTCCTCAATCATTCTCAAATCCCAACTAGCCGATAACCCTAAGTTAATGGGGAAAATGGTTCGGTGGCCGTGAATCACATCATAACCAAACAATAATGGAATTCCTAAACGTGACTCTTCCATAGCTAGTTTTTGTAAATCGCGAGTGCCTTTAACCGACATCGCATTTAACATAGCACCCATATGGCCTTCACGGATATATTTACCGTTATCTGTACCAATAATAGGACCTGTTTGATCCCAATGACCACTATACATCACCGTTTGCCCTATTTTTTCTTGAAGGGTCATAAGGTTCATTAGAGAATCTACCTTGGCTTCATAGTTTTGTGCAAAGCCAAATACTGTGACTAAAGCAAAACTGATATAAAAAAATACTGATCTAGTTTTCACGTCACTAATTATTATTTGCTAAATTTAAACTCCTTAGTCAATGGCGCATTAGAATCTGATCCTACAAACACTTGAAATGTTCCTGGTTCTGCAACAAAATCTAGGCTTGAATTATAAAACTTTAAATCTTCAGTTGTCAATTTGAAATCAATGGTTTTTGTTTCTCCTTTTTTGATGTCAACTTTTTGAAATCCCTTAAGTTCACGCACAGGTCTCGTAACCGAGCCCACTAGGTCTCTTATATATAATTGCACGACTTCTTTCCCATCATAGTTTCCAGAGTTCGTGACATCCACAGACACCTTAATTTCACCATCCATGTTCATATTAGTAGTGCTCAATGTAAGATTACTATAGTCAAAAGTCGTGTAGCTCAAGCCATAGCCAAATGGGTATAGAGGCTCGTTCCTGACATCTAAATAGTTACTTTTAAATTTTTCAAATTTCCCTTCAGAATTACCAATGGGTCGCCCTGTATTTTTATGATTATAGAAGATTGGAACTTGTCCGACATTTCTAGGAAATGTGGCCGTTAATTTTCCTGACGGGTTGACATCTCCAAACAGGACATCTGAAATGGCTAAACCTGCTTCACTCCCTGGGAACCAAACATTCAAAATAGCTGGTACGTTCTCGTTTTCTTCAACCAACACTAAGGGTCTACCCGTAAATAACACTAAAACTACAGGCTTGCCTGTTTTGAGCAAGGCATTTAATAAATCCTTTTGAACTTGAGGAATGCCAAGGTCTGTACGACTACTACTTTCTCCACTGAATTCTGCAGACTCTCCAATAGCCGCTAAAATGACATCGGACTTTTTAGCAATCGCTAAAGCCTCATCCAATAGTTGTTGGTCGCTTCTACCATCGCGTGGAATATCTTTACCAAACATGGTCGCACGCTTTTCCAATGCTAAATCATAATCCAAATTACTCCCTTTGGCATATAATATATTAGCTTTTTCTCCAACTATTTGCTTTAAGCCATCCAAAAAGGAATTCGACTTTTCTTGATCTGTCGCCACACTCCAAGTACCAGCCATATTCACACTTGTGTTCGCTAACGGACCTACTAAAGCAATAGTTCCTGATTTTTTTAGTGGTAACAACTGTTCTTCATTTTTTAACAAAACCATAGATTCAGCAGCTACTTTTCGAGCGAATGCTTTATGTTCTGGTGTAAACACCTCAGATTCTGCTCTATTTTCATCACAATATCGATAAGGATCTTCAAAAAGACCCAATTGATATTTCGCAGTTAAAATGCGTTTCACAGCGGTATCAACAGCATCCATAGTAATGGTACCATCCTCCAGAGATTTTTTCAATGTGGTTAACAGTCCTTCACCTACCATATCCATATCCACACCAGCATTTAATGCCATGGCAGATACTTGTTGAAGATCACCCATACCATGAGCCATCATTTCATTAATGCCCGTATAATCGGTAACAACAAAGCCATCAAAGCCCCAATCTTCTCTCAGAAGATCTGTTAGCAACCATTTATTTCCAGTAGCTGGAATACCATCAATTTCATTGAACGATGCCATAACTGATCCGACGCCTTCATTCACGGCTGCTTTATAAGGCGCTAAATATTCGTTATACATTCGGATACGACTCATATCTACCGTATTGTAGTCTCTACCTGCTTCTGGAGCTCCATAAAGTGCAAAATGCTTTACACATGACATCAAAGTGTTATTTGCTGATAAGTCATCTTGCTGATAACCTCTTACCATGGCTCTTGATATTTGACTTCCGAGATAAGGATCTTCACCATTGCCTTCAGAGACACGACCCCAACGTGGATCTCTTGAAATATCGACCATTGGAGAAAAGGTCCAGTTAATCCCATCAGCACTAGCTTCAATTGCAGCTATGCGCGCTGTTTTTTCAATCATCTCCATATCCCATGAAGACGACAATCCTAAGGGAATCGGAAAGGTGGATTTATAACCATGAATCACATCCATACCAAAAATCAATGGAATTCCTAACCGACTTTTTTCAACGGCTATCTTTTGAACAGCTTTTATTTTAGCTACTGTTTTAATATTGAAAAGCCCTCCAACTTTCCCTTCTTCAATCTTTTTTGCAATATCAGAACTTTGTGCTTGTCCTGTCGTAATATCTCCTGATGAAGGTAAATTGAGTTGCCCTAATTTTTCCTCCAATGTCATTAAGTCTAAAATGGAATCTACTTGTTTCGCATAGGAATTTGAAGTTGATGCTTTAGACGTTTTTTTAGTTTCTGAAACAGACATCTCGTCTTTTTGGTCAGAATTGCAAGACATCACGATTAGCGCAACAACTAGTAATATTGGTATGGTTAGTTTTCTCATTTTAAATGTTATTTTGATTTTGAAAATAGCCAAGTTAGTAATTCAGGTTCAGCGAATGTTGAATCCCAACTATTGTGGTTATCATCTGCGTATATCGTGAAATTTGGTTTACCACCTGCCTTTAAATATGCACTGATCATATCAACTGATAATTGAGGATCTACAACATTATCCTTGGCACCGTGGAACACCCATAAGTCTGTGTTGGTAGCATAACTTTTAACAGTCTCAGGATTGCCTCCTCCACAAATGGCAAATGCTGCCGCAAAGGTGGTTGGCTTCCTGTATAATATTTCAAAAGTTCCCATACCACCCATGGAAAGCCCACCTACAAACACCTTATTAGTATCCACATATGGCTGGTTCAAATAATCATCAACAAGTTGCATTACTAAATTCAAAGCGGTTGTTGGAGGATCATTTAGTGGAAATTTCAAAGAAATGGGATAGGAACTTCTATCGACGGTGGCATTCGACCAATAATCATTTTTAGGACATTGCGGAAAAACAACGATTGCTGGGAAAGCTCCCCTATTCATATCATCTAAAAATAGCTTGCTTCCATGTACTAACTGTGATTGATTATCACTACCTCGTTCTCCGGCACCGTGCAAAAACAAGACCAGTGGATACGTTTTTGATTTGTCAAAATTCTTCGGAAGTAGAAGACGATAGTTTAATGTATCTGATTGTACAATCAATTGTTCTTTGGAAAAAGAATCAGACTGCGCTTTTGAACCTAAGGTAAAACCAAAAACTAACAGTAGCATCCATACGTTACATTTCATATCCAATAATTTTAATAATTAAATCCGAGAGCATTCAATCCATTTTGAACATCCTCATTTTGCATAAATAGATTCCACAATAGACCGCTTCTATAATTTTCAATCATGATAATTTGTGGTCCTTGATCGATAGCTAAATAGGCTTCTGCCACCCAATAATCGTACTTAGGACTAAACGCATCATAAAATCCGGCAGGACCCAATAAAATATCATTCTTACTATAGAAAAAGTGCATCGCTGCTAACGACTTCTGTGGTGTATATGGTATCGAACTAATGGCTGCTGTAGGCGAAATAACCCCAATATCCTCTCCTGGCTTATGCGCCATATATCCAATGGAGCCATCTTCATTTCGAGAATAGCTTGCTGTTAATCCCCAACAGTCAGTATCATATCGGAAATGATTTAAAGGATTATCAACACAATAGTCATAATTGATTTCTGTGTGGTTTTTATTCAAGGTCCAATAATTGGCATACTGATCACTGAGATTAGTAGGATCTAAACCCAAATACGAATAGTGTGCCCAAAACAAAGGTCCTGTACCTGAACCTGCATGATCCAAAACTAAAGGTGTATTATATTGGGTTTCAGCCGTTACAATATTTCCATTACTTGCCCATCCTTGATGATAGGCGTCAGTTGGAATGGCATGATCAGGCGATGCTGCCCCTAAAATAAATGCAATCAAGGTTTCATTATAACCTTTCAGTTCCAAATTAATCGCAAACCCATTGTTAGGACTCCAATGCCAGAATAGTTTATTTTGATTTTGTGTATACCAATCCCACTCTACACCTTTCCAAAGAAGGTCTGCTTGTTCGGCTAAATCCATTTCTTCTTGTGAGCCATTTTCAAAATATTCCTTCACACAAATAAGGCCTTGTGCAAAAAAAGCAGTTTCAACAAGATCACCACCATTATCTTGAGGACTGAAAGGTATCACATTACCAGTTCCACCATCTATCCAATGAGACCATGCACCATGAAAGCGATCAGCATTCTCAAAAAAATCAAGTATGGTTTGTAGTCTTTGCACGCCTTCAGCTCTAGTGATATAACTTCTTTCGATACCAACGAGTATGGCCATTAGACCAAACCCACTACCTCCCGTAGTTACCACATTTGAATTTAATGACGGATTGTTAGGGTGATAACGTTCTTTAGCCGCTCCAGAATTAGTTTCAGCGTAATCCCAAAAATACCGAAAGGTACGTTCTTGAGTCAAATCCATAATTTCTGTATCCGTTAAAGGATCAACAACTACAGGGTCATCATCACCATTGGGATTATAGGGTTCTTGATAGCCTGGCCCATTATCCGAACCACAGTTCACTATAAGGAGACAAAGGATTAATCCTAAACATATATTTTTCATAGTAATTTTATTTTTTTACGTCAAAACCTAATTTATCCAATCCGGTTTTCACATGTTCATTTTTCATAAACAAATCCCATAGCAGTCCTGTTCTGTAATTTTCAATCATCACGGGAATTGGTCCTTGATCAATAGCCAAATATCTTGATACATACCAATTATCCTCTAAGCTAAAAGCATCATAAGGTCCATATTTACCAATTAGCGAATCTTGTTTCGTATAAAGGTATTGCAACATCTTCATACTTTCTTTTGGTGTATAAGGGAAAGAAGACAAGGCTGCGGTGGGTGATATCACACCTAAATCTGCACCAGGTCTATGACCAGCATAACCCTTTATAGAATAACTAGAGGTAAGTCCCCAGAGACTATCGCCATAACCTTTAAAATTTTTCGGATTATCAACGGCATATCGATGATGAATCCGTGCATGATTCTGTGTCAAAGTCCAATAATCTGCATATTGATCGGTGAGACCATTCGGATTTAGTCCAAGGTAAGAATAATGTGCCCAGAACAGTGGTCCGATTGGAGCGTCACTATGTTCGTAATAATTTAGTACTAACGGCAGATCATAAAACGACTCCTTTGAAACAATATCGCCATCTCCAGCCCAACCTTTTTCGTAAACGTCTTTATCTATTGGATATGTTGGTGATGCTGCTGCCAGCACGTACATTATCAAACATTCGTTATAGCCTCCAACAGGAAAATCCATCTCCCATTCGTATTCAGGAGACCAATGCCAATATAAAACGTCCTCATTGTTTTTTGTATACCAACTCCACTCTACCTCTCTCCAAAGTTTATCAATTTTTTCGACAAGCTCTTGTTCCTTCTCATTTCCATTTTTGAAATATTCTGAAACGGTTAGGAGTCCTTGAACAAGAAAAGCAGTTTCCACCAAATCACCGCCATTATCTTTTTTACCGAAAGGATAGACTTTACCTGTCTCTCCATCAATCCAATGAGACCAAGCACCATGAAAACGATCTGCCTTATCTAAAAAATTAACAATTTTTAAATAGCGATCCAAGGCTTGTTCTCTTGTAATAAACCCACGTTCAACACCAACAAGGATTGCCATCAACCCGAATCCACTACCTCCTGTAGTAACGGTGTTTTTTGGAGAGGTAGGATACACGTCATCCATATGGAGTCGTTCTCGAGCTAATCCAGAGTTTGGTTCAGCGCCTTCCCAAAAATAATTGAAGGTTTGCTTTTGAATGGTATCTAGTAACTGACTATCAGTAAGCTTTACTTTACGATCAGTATTGTTTTCCAAAACCAATGGTTCAGATTTATTTTTACAAGATGATATGCTCAGAAACAAACATAGTAATAGTATGAATAGTTGCATCCTTTGTTGAAGCGGATTACTCATTTTGTAATGGGTTTAAAAACTTTAGCTGCATTTAAAATATAAACACAGCTAAAGCAAGAGACTAATTCTAATAAATATATGAATAACTGTTAATCAAGCATATCTTGTATTTGGGCTTCTGACAGTGCTATATTGAATAAACGAAGCTCATCCATCGCACTACTATCAGAGTTATGTCCCCAATAATCAAATGTAGGTCCACCTGCTCCGATAACAATTTCATTACAGCCTGTCCAATCTACACTGGAAGACATCGAGGATGTTAATTGTTCAACACCGTTAAAGTATATTTTGCTTTCGGTAGGCGAAACTGTCAAGGCGATATGTATCCATTCGCCAGCCGTAACATCTATGACACCGCCATCATTCCAGCTTTCTCCAGCACCTGTACCTACATTCACTTTGATACGTTGTTCTGTAGCGCTTCCTTCTCTAAACAATCGGAAGCCTTGGAAACGATCATCAGCATCATCACCAACTGTTAAAATTCCAGATCTATCAGGAGTTGCATTGACTTTATACCAAAATGTTGCGCTAAACTGGTCATCACCGAATAAACCATCAATTGGATAGGTTAAATAAGAATCTGCGGTTGCCATATAAGCGTTACCACCTAAATAACTTTCACCAGCAAATCCTGGTGTACCAATCTCTGTTGGTTCAGATAGACTTAACAAATCAACATTAGACCCATCAAAAGGCATGTACAATGTTTCTCCATCGTACATTGGCTCATAAGGATTTGTCACATTAATCATGTTTTGTATTTCAGATTGTGACATTGCGATGTTAAATAAACGTAATTCATCCATTGAGCTGTTATCTGAGTTGTGTCCCCAATAATCAAATGTTGGACCACCTGCTCCTATCACAATCTCATTACAACCTGTCCAATCAACAGGTCCGGATGGTGTTGCTGTATTTACTGGTAATCCATTAAAATAAATTACGGTTTCAGAAGGTGAGATTGTAAAGGCCACATGAACCCATTCACCTGCTGCTACATCAATCACACCACCATCATTCCAGCTTTCGCCAGAACCAGTTCCCACGTTTAGCTTAATTCTTTGCTCCGATGCATTTCCTTCTCTGAATAATCTAAATCCTTGAAATCTATCATCGGCATTGTCTCCAACTGTTAAAATACCAGATCGGTCTGGCGACGCATCAACTTTGTACCAAAAGGCACCTGTAAAGTTACTTCCCATAGATGGATCAAAAGGGAATGTGAGATACGAGTCTTCAGATGCTTTAAACGCGTTTGATCCTAAAAAGGCTTCTCCAGCAAATTCAGGAGATCCTACTTCATCAGCATCCGTAATACTCAACAATTCTGTATAGGTACCATCAAAAGGCATGTAAAACATTTCTCCAGCGAATAACGCCTCATATGGAGGTGCTTTTTCAAAGTTTACGGTTGATGCTGTCGTATTACCAGCAATATCGGTCGCAGAAATTTCTAACACATGTTGACCACTCATCAAGCTATCATATGTATATTCTTCAATAAAGACACGATAATCTAAAAATTCATTGTAAGTAATTAATTGTGTTCCATCTAATTTAACGGTAATGGATTGAATTTCGATATCATCCTCCACTTCAAATTCAAAAGTCACTGGTACTACAAGTTCTAAGCCTGTAATTTCAGTACCTTCTGTTGGATAAATAATATTTACAATAGGCGCTCCAGCATCTTCTCCAGGATCCACCTCTGTTATTGGATCAATGCCCTCGTAACAAGAGGACACTGATATCAATGCCAATAACGCTATTAAGTATGTATTTATAGTTTTCATATTCTTAGTCTTTTTTTTAATTGTTTTCTAATCCTAACAAATCAACTTGAGCCTGTGGATAAGGTAGAAGTTCGTCTTCGGAAGTAAACGTTCGTCCGTCATAACTCAACTCATCATACTCATTTAATCGAATCATGTCGAAATAGCGAATACCCCATTCCATGGCAAGCTCTGCAAATTTCTCATCCATGACATCTTGGGTCGTTACACCCGATAATGGCGCCATACCAACTCTAGTTCTCACCATATTAACAGCTTGATCTGCAGTCATACCATTTCCGCTAGCTCCTCGTGTAAGGGCTTCAGCATAAGTCAATAACATTTCAGCATATCGGATAACGATAAAGTTCTTACTAGAGCCATAGCTATTTCTTCCTGGTGTTAATTGGTTGGAAGGCAAGTAATGTTTCCCACTAGCAAACATCGCTCTTGGATAATCGTTAAAAATATCACCATCAGGAGTTTCATTGGATATATAACTTGGCAATGTCGCATACGCTGGATCCATCATAATTTCATCGATTCCTCTAGGCGTAAAACACACACTAGTTACTAATCGTGTTTCTTCTCCACGATCCAACATAAACTTAATATATTTCATACTTGGCTCATAAAAACCCCATCCTCCAGATGCAGTAGATACGGCTGGTGTCCAATCTGTTGGTCCGAAAGGTGCGTACAAATGGTTATTTACAGCACCAGACTCTGTATTGTAGTCTGAAAATTGTAACTCAAATAAATTCTCGTCACTTCGTTCACCAGGCTTTTTGAAAAGTTCGTAATAATCTGGATAAAGTGTAAATTTATTGCTGTTAATAATTTCTCCAGTGGCATCGGCAACCCCTTGGTAATTTTCCATTTCCAGATTGGCTAAAGCTTTAAGAGCTAACGCCGTATACTTGGTAACACCACCAGGCACGTCTGTTCTCTCGTTAGGTCTTGCATCCGCTAAATCAGGAATAGCTTCATCCATTAAATCTGAGATATATTGCATTACTTCCATTTTGGTAGCAACGCCGTTTTCCAATTCTGAAGAAATATCTGAGGAATTTATAATGTAAATATCTCCCCAAAGTCTAGACATTTGAAAATGTGTAAACGCATTCAACACCTTACATTCGGCCATATATTGATCGGCAAGATCCAGATATTCATCCGCAGCAAAATCCTTATAATTTTGAATGGTTTCGCGTGAGCTCACAATTCTTACAGCATCACCATAAAAATTCTCCCAAATTTGATTATACATCCAAAAGCCATTATCGTAAATGAACAAATCTGTATCTGCAAATTGCGGTTGATCTCCTAATCCACCTGCATTAACATCATCCCCTCGTACACCGATAAGTAACGGGTCTTCCCATCCTCTCGAATACACGGCAGAATAAGCGCCAATAAGAGGTAGTACCATATCTTCTGAAATGGTAAAATCAAGATCACCTGCTGCCAACTGGCCATCATTCTCCTCTAACTTATCTGTACAAGAAAAAACAACCGTCATGGCGAGCAGCAGTAAAGCTAGTTTTTTAGTCATTTGATTTAAATTTTTCATATTTAGCATTTTTTAAATTTTAATATTCACTCCAACCGTATAAATAGCTGGTACTGGATACGTTTGACGATCAACACCATTGGCTACTTCAGGGTTAAAGCCATTATAACTGAATAATGTTAAAGGTCTTTCAGCAGTAAATGTTAATCTGGTTTCAGGCATATTCTTACCTAGTAAGGAACTTGCCGGTATGGTATATGCCAATTGTACATTTTGAATTCGGAAATAAGAACCATCCTCGACAAAGAAGGTACTCATTTTTTGGTTCCAAGCTCTTCTTCTACCTGCAGAAGATGGGTAAGAATTCGTCGTTCCTTCACCATGCCATCTATTGATAGCAAAATCAGCATCTATATTAGTATCATTGGTAAAAATAACTTCACCTCTTTTTCTATTTAATATCTCATTACCTGTCTGACCAGCCACTGCTACCGACAAATCAAAGTTCTTGTAAGATACATTGAAGTTTCCTCCGTAGGTAATATTTGGTAAATATGACCCAATCACCACTCTATCATCGGCATCGATTCTACCATCACCATTTTGATCTTTATAAATAAAATCACCTGGCACCAGCTGATTATTATTCTCTGCTAATTCATACTGCGCTGTAGGGTCTGCAAGTACTTGTTCTTCATTTTGGTAAACACCAGCAACTTCCCAACCGAAAAAGGCATTTACGGGTTCTCCAACAATGAGTCGTTGACGAAATTCTGCACTTCCAGTATCAAAATAACCTTGTTCACTATCAATTTGAGTTACTTCATTTTTCAGAGTAGCGATATTACCACCTACTGAAAAACTCCAGTCTTCATTAATAGTTTGGCTCCAGTTAGCAGCAATCTCTATTCCTTGGTTTCTCATTTCGCCAATATTATCCAATATCACTTCCGCAGTAATAGGAACTTCTCTAGGAAGGACTAAATTTTTAGTATCACGAATGTAATAATCCGCTTCTAAAGTTAATCGATTATCAAAAAAACGTGAACTTATTCCAATGTTAGTTTCTTCAAGAACCTCTCGCTTTAGATCTAAAAATGAATTCGTAGTTAAGATACCATTAGTTGGCACATCACCAATATCTGTTACGGTTTGTGAGGCGGTTCTGGCACCAGTACTTCCTGTTAACGACCCATTACCTAATTGTCCCCAACTTGCACGTAATTTCAGAAAATCGAAGGTATTATTGTCTTCCATGAAACCTTCATTCGAAATAACCCATCCTAATCCAACAGCTGGAAATGTTTCCCAGATTTTCTTTGGGAAACGACCATCGCCTTCATGACGTAAGGTAGCATTTAATAAATAAGTGCTTTTATAACTATACTCTAATCTTCCGAAAAATGCCAAAGAATATAAGCGATCACCAATTTCATTGACTTGGTTTTCAAACGTCGTCGGATCGGCAAAGTTCAAATACCAGGAAGATTCCAAACCAATACCTTGTATGTCATTACCAGTTGCCGAAAACTGATTGACTTGCTCGTCTCTATAAGAAGAACCAGCTATAAGTGTCACACTATGATCTCCAAATTGATCATCATAAGTAAATGTATTATCCCATATCTGGGTTGAATACGTCTGATCGGCTCTACGAATAGAAGAGGTTTCTCTTTGAGAATTTTCCGATATAAAATATGGCAATCTCACATTTCGTTCTGCGATGGTTGAGTAATCATGACTATACATGGTTTTAAATCGTAATTTATCTGAAATCAGCTCATACTCTGCATAGATCGTCGCTAATATTTTTCTAATCTTCAACTGATTCTCATTAAAGGTCATCACTGGAAATGGGTTTTGTGGACCTCTATAACCTAAAACAGTAGCATCAGAAAAAGGAATCGGTGTTGCTTCCGTATTTAAAGTATCAAACTTCGGTAATATTGGAACCGCAAAGTAGGCTTGAAACCAAGCACCATTCTCTGGGTTGTATTTTGTAGCATTACTGAAGATGGCATTCGTCCCGATTTTAAATCTATCAGACACCTCCACTTCGAAATTGGACTGAATATTAAATCGCTCGTATTCATTTTTCATGTCTAGTAAGCCATCTTGTGTAAAGAAACTAGCGTTAACACCATAATTCGTAGACTCACTACCACCAGTCACACCTATATTATGATTAGAAATAGGTGCTACTCTGAGTATTTCCTTAAACCAGTCTGTATTCACATTTGGGATATTAGGGTTTAAGCGACTTCTTCCATAACGTTGAATGGCATTTTCAACAAATTCTATGTCAGCTTCAGACCCAGACTCATAAGCCATAGTTACAAATTGCTCAGCATTGGCCATTTTCACAACATTTTGAGCATTCTGATATCCTGAATAACCATTATAAGTAAACACTGGTTTCATTTCAAGCTTTCCGCCCTTAGTTTCAATAATGATAACACCATTCACACCTCTTTGTCCAAAAATAGCAATTGACGACGCGTCCTTGAGGACTGAAATCGTTTCAATTTGGCTACTATCTAAAAAGTCGATGTTATCATAAAACATGCCATCAACCACAAACAAAGGATTGTTACCTCCAGCATAAGAATTAACACCACGTAATCGAACGGTTGGTGAATCACCAGGAGATCCATTACTTACGATTTGCACACCAGCTACTTTACCTTGTAAAGATTGCATCACATTACTATTAGGTGTTTTTTGAATTTCCTCTGCCTTCACGGTAGATATGGATCCTGTTAAATCCGCTTTTTTCTGCGAGCCGTAACCAATCACCACAATTTCATCTAATGCGGCAACATCTTCTTCCATCGCTACATTAATTGTTGTTTGACTCCCTACTGTGACCGTTTGAGTTTTTAGTCCAACATAGAAGAACTCTAAAACACTACCTTGAGTCACTTTAATTGAATAATTACCATCAAAATCTGTGCTTGTTCCTTTGGTTGTCCCCTTCACTAAAATATTCACTCCAGGCAATGGAATTCCATCCTCAGCACCTGTGACAGTACCACTTACAGTCACTTCTTGTGACATGGCAAACAATGAACAAAGGAAAAAGACTAAAACATTAATTTTTGCTTTCATATTGCATTCAAAATTTATAATTGATTAGTTTGGTTACAATATAAAATGCTTTTGGAGTTTATATAAATATCCTTTTACATTTTAAATACGTCATTTACGAAAACGTTATAGAAAAACAGCAATTGACGTATACTAAAACTACAAATAACCTAGTAAAATCCCTAATCAAAACCCTAAATGACGTAGTAATGACGTAGTTAAAAATGTAAAAAACGTAATTTATTAATACTTTTATTTGAAGTTTAGCAAATAAGTAGTCAAAGAAATATCATTTTCTAACTGTAATTTCTTTTTTAACCTATAACGATGTGTTTCTACACTTCTTACAGAAATGTTCATTAAGGGTGCAATTTCTTTTGTGGATAAATTCATTTTGATGTACGCACAAATTTTTAGGTCTTTAGGCGTGAGATCTGGATATTTTTCTATCAATCCTTTAAAAAACTCGTCGTGTACTTGATTGAAGTTATGCTCAAAAATCTCCCATTCATCTTTGTGAGCGATAGAATTGTTAATCTTCTTAAGAAGTTTCTTATAGGAATAATAATTATCGAAGTTATTCTTGTTATTTGTGAGTTCACCCTTAATCTCCATTAAGGTTTCATTTTTCTTCACTAAAGCCATAGCGGTATTTGCCAATTGCTTGCTCTTTAATTTCACCTCATTTCTCAGAGACTCATTTCTGAGTTGAATCAAATTTTTCTCATTTTCAATGGTCTTCTCTCTAATCAATTTTTCTTGTTCTTTATCAAATGCTATTTGAAGTAACTTTTGTTCCTTATTAATTTTGCGCTTGTGCAATCTATAGAAAACAAGCATGGCAATAAAAGCTAAGGCTGTGTATAATGCAAATCCGATAGTATTCTTATACCATGGTGGTAAACTGTTGACGTTTATTTCAGTGATGGGAGAAACTTCACCAAAATTATTTCTTGTTCTTATTCCTATGTTGTATTCACCATGATTAAGATTTGAAAGCACCAACTTGTAATTTTCTAATCGATACCATTTTTTATCATCGTAATTCAGAATGGCATATTCAAAAAAGTGATTTTCAGATTTAGGTGATGACACATACATGGTTATTTCCTTTTTAAAATCCAGATCAATTGAATTTTCACCATCGTTGTATGTGACAAGATCACCATTAACTTCTAACCGTTCAATAATTGGTTTGTAGACTCCTTTTTCACTCGGTGCTCTTTGATCGATGAGCATGAACCCGTCGTTCAGATTTAAAGCATAGGTCGAGTCACTTATTTTAGAGACATTTTCATAACCAACAATCAGTCTATTATCAAAGACTTCATTAGATAAAGAAAATTCATCCGTCTCATTTAAAAACGATTTGAATGTGATGATATCATTGTCATTTTTTAAAACCAGTTTGTTGACATCAGCTTCAGAAATCACATATGAGTCTTTACCCATACTATGATTCAAAAGATCAAAAGGCACAATACTATCTAATAATGGCTCATACTTTTGCCAGCCACTATTGGTTTTAAAACAGATATCATTCTTAATTTTTCGTACCCTAATATTGTAATTAGACCATATCCCCTTATCCGCATAGTTCTTTATGGAGGTTATGGTATCATAGTTGTCATCGAATTTTATTTTATAAAGCCCTTTATAAGCATGGGCAGCCCAAGCTGTAAATTGATCTTCAAAAACTAAGAATCGTAACGGCATAGTCGTTTCACCTAAATGCTTCACAGACCAGCTTTGGTTTTCTTTTTTAAAACGAACTAAACCAGCATAGGTTCCTTGTATATAGATATTTGATTTCTCAGGTACTTTTTTAAGCACCCATCCACCTGTGTTATCAGACAAGAGTGTGACTTTATTATTTCTCACTACAAAGGTCCCATCATTATGTCCACAAAATAATTCACCATTGACTTCCTTTAAATCCCAAACCTGACCTTGAGTTCCATCTATGAATTGCAGTCTATTGTTGTCGTCCAAATAGAAAAGTCCTGTATTGCTTCCTATATAAATCGTATCTTCAAAATTTATCACGTCATAAACCGCTCCTAACTTACCAGACACATCATTAAAAAAGTAATTGTGACTGCTCAAATCTACAGAGGCTAAACCATTATCTAAACCTAACCACAACTTATTATTTTTGTCCAAATACTGACTCAACACCGTATTATTGGCTAAGCCATTTTCTTTATTAACATGAAATACCAAATCACCATCCGCATTGGTTAAATACACACCATCCTTAATTGTTCCAAAAACCATTTGACCATCCGGCAGTATAGAAAACGAATTGAGTTGATGTTGTTTGATAATGTCATTTATTTGAAAATCAGTAGGCTTCAGAATATTGTTCTCATAAAGATAACTACCCTTCAATGAGGTGAGCACTAACAGTTTCCCTTGGTATGAGGCTATTGAAACAATTTTTGTATCAAATAGCTCTGGAACATTCAAAAATGGACGCAAGGTATCATCTTCCAAAACAAAAGTGCCCTTTTTCAGTGTTGAGACATACAACTTGTCGTTTACCACATTACAGGAAATGATAACAGATTCTGGTCGCTTTTTAACGATGTTACCATCACTTTTTAAAATATAGATATTAAGAAACGATCGAAAAACAATCTGATCTTTAAATGGTAAAATTTGCCAGATTTCTTCATCTTTCGATATGCTATCTTGAATGCTATCACTTAAAGAATGATAGATCAATTGGCCTTTTTCACCCGTTTTCCAAAAACCAAATTCCTCATAAGATCCAGTATATACTTTATCCTTTAATGCCAATACAGATCTTAATGTCGTTTTATTCGGCAGATCATAAAAACGCCACTTAAGACCATCATATTCTAGTAAGCCTTTATCATTGGCGACATAAACCTTTCCGTCATCCGCTCGGGATACGTCCCAATTCTGATTACCTGCATTATATTCTGAAAGCTGAAAATTCTTAAAATAAGGTGAGTATTGTCCATATGAATTTAAGGAAGCAAAAAGCATCATAAAACATATAAGAAAAGATTGTTTGATTGTGTTCATATCGTTTATTGAACCATGCAATAAGTCAACTACTACGCTATTGAATTCTAAAAGTAATGATAAGAATGAGAATTACAAACCATAAAAAAATAAAGTTATGACTTAGGGAGTAGAATTAAATTTTAATTCGAAAACAGTCTGCTAACATTTGATACAATTCTGGATGCTTTCGTTTCATTTGTTTTGGTTTTTCAAAAAAATATTCTGCAGCGACTGCAAAAAATTCAGCTTGCTTAGTACCACCATAAGCTCTCAAATCGGAAGCATCATTATTTATGGCTTCCATTTCTTCATGTATCAGTTTTAACCAAGGAATTGTATTTGCGTTAGTCATTAAAACCTCAGGAATGCCATCAATAGATTCATCCATTTTATCTATCAAATGTACAAATTCATGAATGGCCGTGTGGCGTGCATCATTATTGTTCTTAAAGCCATGATAAAGGGCCTTTTTCGAGAGTATCATTTGCCGTTCCAATCGTCCACTTCCAACTACGCCTGATATTTGTCTTGAATCCGCCTTGTCTGAAAATTCGAAGTCAGCGTTAAAATTATCGGGATACAGTAAAATACCGCTCAGCGTCGGGTAATGCCATTCCTTAAATGCAAATACAGGTATGACGGCACTAGAAGCTATTAATATCTTATCTGTCTCTTCGAGTTCAAAACCAACACTATCAATATAAACTTCACTCAAAAACTTCATCAATCGCTGTTGAAATCGTTTTTGCTCTTTCTTATCTAGTTTTTTATAAAACACCACTTCTTTCTGGAGAATGTCATGCCAATGCTCTGGAAATACTTGTACCGTTTTAAAATTCATTTTATAGAAAACATAGCCTACAAATACGGCAAGTAGTATAAAAACAATAAAATAGATCATGATGCTAACAGTTGAAAAAACGAAACTAAGCAATTTGAAAAGAATAGATTTTAAATCTGACAAAAATTGAATATCTTTTCAAAAGCATAACCAACTATCAATGAGCAATTCACACATAGACCTACATTGTCATCCGTCGTTAAAGCCCTATGGAAAAAGCTTTAAATACCAGCCACCTAAACAAAACAACTTAAATAGTGGCAGAAAAAATTCCATTTGGCATTATAGCCCACCAAATTTTCTTGAAAGGCAAGTTAATCGCTTACTAACATTGACAAAATTTACTCAAACCGACCTCACTGCTTTGGCTAAAAGCAACTGTGATATTGTGGTTATATCCTTATATCCATTTGAGAAGCATTTTCTTAAAGATAAGATTCTAGGCGTGAAGTTTATTCCAGATTTACTCGTCAACTTAGCAGCTGGCGTGAGTCAAAAACGCATTGACAACCTTAGAAATCACAACAGTTATTTTCAAGATTTAAAAGATGAGTATCATTATTATATGCAGTTGCATAATTATGCTCAAGTAGTGGATGGGATGACCTACACATATCGCTTAGTGAGCAGTTATTCTGAAATCTCAACTCATAAGAACACCGCAACTTCTAATAGAAAAATTATAAGCTTAGTCCCTACAATTGAGGGTGCTCATGCCTTTGAAACCGGACTACATAAAGACCGAAACACGGCAGATGAAATGACAGTAATGAGCAATATTGAAGCGGTAAAAAATTGGGAACACCCACCATTTTTTATCACACTGGCTCATCATTTCTACAATGAAATTTGCGGTCATGCTCGAAGTATTAGCATTGGGTTAATCAAAAAAAATCAAAACCGAGGTTTGGATACTGGTATTACGACGCTAGGATTAAAAGTTATTGACAAGCTTTTAGACAACACATCAAATAAACGCATTCTCATTGATGTCAAACATATGAGTACAGCTTCTAGAGCTTCCTATTATCGACTTCTAGAAACAACGTACCAACAAGATCAAATTCCAATCATTGTAAGTCATGGTGCCGTCAACGGAAGACGATCTATTACTGAAAACGACAAATCTGACACGCCATTCTCAGATCTTTTCAGGGAAGACGATATTAATTTTTACGATTCTGAAATTTTGCGTATTGCAAAATCAAAAGGTATTTTTGGCCTGCAATTAGATGAGCGTCGTATTGCTAGTAAAAAAGCCATCAGACGCTCAAGAATTTATTTTCCAAGTAAAAAACGACGCTACAAAAATAAATCGGAACTTATTTGGAGACAAATTCAACATGTAGCTGAGCTCTTAGATAAGCATGGTCTATTTTGTTGGGAAACTGTGGCTATTGGGTCAGATTTCGACGGTATCGTTAACCCAATCAAAGGCCTTTGGACTGCCGAAAACATCAAAGACATTGCGCCGTATCTCGTGGAGTGTGCAAATGACTATCTCAAAGAGCATAAGTCTGAGTTAGAAGAAAAAAATCAAATTTCGGCAAACGAAATAATAGACCGTTTGCTCTATATTAATGCCAATGAATTTTTGAAGCAGTATTTTATTTAAAACTTCGTTTAACAAAATCTAGTAGAATTATACATGGAAACTAAAAAACAATTCATGAAAGAAGCTGTGAATGCGGCTCTTAGAGGAATGAACAATAATGAAGGAGGCCCATTTGGCTGTGTCGTTGTAAAAGATGGAAAAATAGTTGGTCGCGGCAATAACAAGGTGACTTCTACCAATGACCCAACAGCTCATGCTGAAGTTACTGCTATTAGAGATGCCTGTAAAAATCTCAATTCGTTTCAACTAGAAGGCTGTGAAATATACACATCTTGTGAGCCTTGCCCAATGTGTTTAGGTGCTATTTATTGGGCACGACCAGACAAAGTGTTTTATGGTAGTAATCAAACGGATGCTGCCAATATTGGTTTTGATGACGCTTTTATCTATAAAGAAATTCCCTTACCGCATAAAGAAAGAAGTATTCCTTTTGAACAATTGGCGCGAGAAATGGCGTTAAAACCCTTTCAAGAGTGGACTAAAAAGCAAGATAAAATTGAATACTAATAAACCCATATTTCAATATAAATATTACCAAAATCGGTGAACATTATCATTAATGACGATATATTTGATGCTTTTCCAGAGTTGGAAAGTAAGCGTCTCAGCTACAGAGCTTATAGGCTGCAAGACGCTTCAGCACTGTATGACATAAGAGGTCATAAAAGTGTTGCCAAATACATGGATTCGGAGATTCCAAAATCTGATCAAGATACGAAACAACGAATTCAAAAAATGCAATCAGATTTCCAAAATAAGAAAGGGATTACTTGGGCCATTATTGATAAAGACTCCGGTAAATTAATTGGTGATTTCGGTATATGGCGAATAGATAAAGCAAATGCCAGAGGTGAAATCGGATATGTTTTACATCCCGATTATTGGGGCAAGGGTTACATGTCTGAGGCTACTCATACAATTATATCTTTTGGGTTTAACCACATGAAATTGCATAGCTTTGAAGCCAATGTTAACCCAATGAATTCAAACTCCAAAGCGATGTTATTAAAGTTTGGGTTTCGACTAGAAGCGCATTTTCGAGAGAACTATTACTATAATGGCCAATTTCTTGATAGCGAAATCTATTGTTTGTTAAAGTCTGATTTCCACTAAAGTTTCGAAAATCGAACGCTACTAAAAATTAAGTTCTTTCAACAAAGCATAAACAACGCTATTTTTTTGTTCAAATCATGGTCCTATGACATCTTTAAGGTCTTTCCTAAAAATAAATTAGTTCACTGATAATTTTTCTGTTAAGTTTGATAATAAATGTCGACTTAAAAACTCGACATCCCATTTTATCGTACATATATAACCAATGAATAATTAAGACATGTCGAAAACATATTACGACCCAGCCGATTTAAGAAAATTCGCAAAAATCAGTGATTGGAGTGAGGAATTAGGAAATAAATTTTTTGAATACTACGGAAAAGTGTTCGAAGAAGGCGCTCTTACAGCACGAGAAAAATCGCTCATCGCTTTAGCTGTAGCACACACTGAGCAATGTCCGTATTGTATTGATGCCTATTCACAAGATGGCTTACAACGTGGCGTTACCAAAGAAGAAATGATGGAAGCAATTCATGTTGGTGCTGCTATAAAAAGTGGTGCAACGCTCGTACATGGCGTACAGATGATGAACAAAGTGAATAAATTAGACGGATAGAAATACATGACAAAATTAAAGACCCAATCTTTACATAAACGTGAAAGCGATTTAGCTCAAAGTAACAGACAACTGGAAATTTTATCGAATGGTATCTTCAAAAATGGCGAATTACCAACCTTTAAAGATAAAATTTCAGAATCCAATCAGTTTCCTTTAAAAGCCAAAACACTAGAAATTCTTCAAATTAATGTGGGCTATATGTGCAATCAGGTGTGTGAACATTGCCATGTAGACGCTGGTCCTGATAGAAAGGAAATCATGACACGCGAAACCATGCAACAATGTTTGGACGTTATTAAACAGTCTGGTGCGCACACACTTGATTTAACAGGTGGAGCCCCTGAAATGAATCCTAATTTTAGATGGTTTGTTGAAGAAGCAGCTAAAGCGGGCATTCAAGATTTTATTGTGCGTTCTAACCTTACCATCATAAGAGCGAATAAAAAATATTATGACTTACCTGATTTCTTTAAAAAACACAACGTACATGTGGTTAGTTCGATGCCTCATTGGACAAGAGGAAAAACAGATAAGCAGCGTGGTGATGGCGTTTTTGATAAATCTATAAAAGCATTACAAGAATTAAATGCGGTTGGGTATGGAATGCCAGATAGTCATTTGAAATTAGACTTGGTTTATAATCCATCTGGTGCTTTTTTACCAGGTGATCAATCCTCTATGGAAAAAGACTTCAAGAAAGCTTTGAAGGAAGATTTCGATATTCAGTTTCATAATCTTTTTGCCATTACTAATTTACCCATTTCACGTTTTTTGGATTATTTAATTGCTTCTGAAAACTACGAAGATTACATGTATCAATTAGTCGAAGCGTATAACCCAGCAGCCGTTGCTAATGTCATGTGTACTAACACTTTGTCTGTAAGCTGGGATGGTTATTTATACGATTGTGATTTTAACCAGATGCTGGAACTGCCTGTGAATAGCAAGGCCAAACATATATCAGAGTTCAAACAAGAGCTTTTGGAAGGACGCAACATTGTGATCTCCCAACATTGTTATGGTTGTACCGCAGGAGCTGGAAGTAGTTGTCAAGGTGTGGTTGCATAACTATGAATAAAAAAACAGCCATATTAATTTTTGCACACTCTGCTGAGTTTGAAGCGATCCAAAAACCGTTTAAAGCCGCTGAAGTTTTGTTCGATGCCCTTAATACAAGGACCATTGATATTGCACAACGTTCTGGCTTACCTTATTTTTTATTTTCGGAAAAAAATCAAATTGGATCAACCTTTGGCGAACGTTTTACAAATGCCATTCAATCAGTGTATCATAAAGGGTTTGACAATGTTATAACCATTGGAAATGATACTCCGCATTTACAGTCACAGCATATTCTAAAGGCTGCAGGCCAATTAGAAAACAACGCTATTGTTCTAGGACCATCTAAGGATGGAGGCTTTTATTTGATGGGCTTACAGAAGACCTATTTTAATCCCAATACTTTCTTAAAATTGCCTTGGCAAACCTCAAGATTGCAAAAAAGCCTGTCTAAGTTAGTGGCAGCGCAACCTATTGCCTTATCATATTTAGAATTACTTGCAGACATTGATACTGTCTCAGATGCGAAGACCATCTCAGACAGTTTTCAAAAGCTTTCAAAACACATAAAACGCATACTGCAACAGTATATTTCAGTAGAAAAAAAGATCATTAATGTACGTAACAGCATTTTTGAAACGCCGCTACAAAAGCTTCTATTTAATAAAGGTTCTCCCGTATTCGTCCCTTTAACAACACCTCGAATACAGTTTAGAGATCACTAAATTCTCCACTTTAGAGATCCCAACTGTAATACAATCAACAACATTTTAAAACCACTAAATGAAGCATTTGTATGTTTGCATGTTGCTATTTTTTACAAGTTATAGCTATGCACAAATTACCGTAACAGGAACTGTAACTAGTGAGATTGACGGGAAACCACTAGCCTATGTCAATATTACATCTACCTCTGGATCTGGGACCATTTCTGATGAATTTGGCAAATATGAAATTGAGGTCTCTTCGCCAGAAGATCAAATCCGATATTCCTATTTAGGCTACAATTTAAAAATTGCTGTTGTAGGTGATCAGACGGTAATAGATATCGTGATGACCGAAGACACTTCTTCTTTGGATGAAGTCGTGATTACCGCTTTAGGCCTTGAACGAAAAACGAAAGAATTGGGCTATGTTGTTCAAGAGTTAAATTCTGAAAGTTTAACCGAAGTTAAAACCGTTAATTTTCTTGATAATATGGCAGGAAAGCTAGCTGGAGTTACCGTTTCTCAGGGCGCAACAGGCGTAGGATCATCTTCAAAAATCACCATTAGAGGTGAGTCGTCTTTCTCTAATAACAATCCGTTGTTTATAGTAGATGGTACTCCTATTAATAATGAAACCGTTTTCAATTTTACCAATGAAGCCGCAGCAGGCTTTCAAGAAATTGATTTTGGAAATGGTGCTATGGAAGTCAATCCAGACGACATAGAATCGGTGACCGTCTTAAAGGGAGCCAATGCTGCCGCTTTATACGGCACACGTGCTTCCAATGGCGTTATCGTCATTAAAACCAAAGATGGCACCAATCAAAAAGGATTAGGCATTAGCTTTAATACTTCACTTTTTGTCGATTCTGCTTTTAGATTACCAGATTTTCAGAATCAATATGGTCAAGGTCAAGGTGGACAATTTGCCTATGTTGATGGACTAGGTGGTGGTATTAGCGATAACATCACTTACTCTTGGGGACCACGCTTAGACTCTGGAATTTTAATTCCGCAATTTGATAGTCCGGTGCAACTAGCCGATGGCAGCTTTGTTCGTGGTGGTGATACCTCACTGTATTCCGGTTTGCCAATTACTGCAACACCCTTTAATTCCAACCCTGATAACTTAAGAGACTTTTATAATACTGGTGTAACTACCATTAATAATATTGCGATTTCCAACGGCTTTGATACGGGTAACTACCGATTATCATTTACCGATTTAAGAAGTGAATCCATTATTCCTGGAGTTAATTTAGACCGTCAGACAGTGGCTGCTAAACTAAATTTTGAACCTACTCGTAAAACACGAATCGAAACGTCAATTAGTTATATCAATTCTAGTAGCGACAACAGACCTTCAAATGGTTATGGAAGCGAAAATGTTAATTATTCATTAGTGGCATGGGGACCACGTTCCTTAAACATCAACAGTTTGAGAGACTACTGGCAACCTGGTTTAGAAGGACTTCAGCAGTATTCGTTTAACTATACATTTTTTGATAATCCCTATTTTATTCTCTTAGAAAACCGCAATGCCTTTGAACGTGATCGTATCTTCGGAAATATCAGGGTTCAGCATCATATCACCGATCATTTAAGTGTGTCACTTCGTTCGGGAATGGATTATAGCAGCGAAACCAGACAACTGCGTCGAAACTTTAGTAGTAACCGATTTCAGAATGGCGCTTATGCGGAGCACGATGTGAAATTTAGAGAAGTGAATACCGATTTTTTAATCAATTACAATAATACATTCGGGGACGTTTCATTTGATGTGTCTTTAGGCGGAAATCGTCTCGATCAAAACGCCGCTACAAAACAATCACAAACAGTTAATTTGGCGCAGCCAGGAATTTTTAACCTCAACAATGCGGCATCACCAATTGAATTATTTCAATATGAAAGTCGAAAACGTATCAACTCGTTATACGGAATTGCAAAATTTGGCTATAAAGATTATCTCTTTCTAGACCTCACTGGACGCAACGACTGGTCGAGCGCTTTAGCCACACCCTTTTCGGTTGAAGGCACCTCGTTTTTCTATCCATCGGTGTCCACTAGTTTTATCGTATCAAATGCAACGGAACTCCCTAAGGTCTTTTCTTTTGCCAAATTGAGAGCAAGTATTGCTCAAGTTGGGAATGATACCGGTGCTTATCAAACCTCCGGAGCTTTTGTTTCGCAAACACCATTTAATGGTCAGCCAACTTTTAGCGACCAGAACTTTATCCCGAATGCCAATCTAAAACCAGAACAAACCACTTCGTATGAAATTGGTACCGATTTACGCTTTTTTAAAGACCGTATAAATCTTGATCTCACCTATTACAATGCGACTACCAAAGATCAAATTATTTCACTGCCAATAGCTATTTCATCGGGATATGAACAACAAGTTGTAAACGGTGGAAAGGTAAATACACAAGGTGTTGAGATCATATTCGGTGTGACGCCAGTTCGAAATCAGAATTTTAGATGGAATACCTTGTTCAACTTTGCTACAAGTCGTTCTACAATTAAAGACTTACCACAGGCCGATGGCCGTTTAACCTTGGCCTATAGCAGAATTTACGATAGTGCCAACCAAACCGTTTGGTTTCAAGTTGAAGAAGGTGGACGCATTGGTGATATTTACGGAACAGGGTACCTTAGAAATGACAATGGTGATTTTGTGATTGATGATAACGGACAATTTATTGCAGATAATAACCTACAAAAATTAGGAAACTACAATCCAGATTTCACTCTGGGATGGAACAATAACTTTAGCTATAAAAACTGGAATTTGAGCTTTTTATTCGACTGGAGACAAGGAGGAGAAATTGTATCCAGGACTCGTGCACTGGGCAATGTTGGTGGGCAATTGGCAGAAACCGCTTTTAGACCCGAAGATGGTATTATTGCTGAAGGGGTCAACCAAACCACAGGCCTACCAAATACGGTTTCCGTATCTGCCGAAAGCTATTACCGACAGTTTTATGACAGAAACCATGAAGAAAACAATATTTATGATGCATCGTTCTTAAAGCTTCGCCAGTTGTCTATTGGATATGATTTTAAGCTTAAAGAAGGATTTTTAGGTTTACAGGAAGGAGCTGATTTAAGTTTGTCACTCATTGGCAATAACTTGTTCGTGATTACAGAAAACCCACATTTTGATCCAGAGCAACTTGCTGTTCAAGGCAATGGTTTTGTAAGTGGTGTTGAAGATATGAGTTATGCTACCACAAGAAGTATCGGATTTAAAGCCGGATTTAATTTCTAAACGTATTAAAATGAAAAACATACTATCCTTATTTGTAATTTTTAGCCTTTTCGCAACATCGAGTTGTACAAAGGATTTTGAATACATCAATACCAACCCCAACGCGCCAAGCACTGTACAACCCAGTTTGTTACTGCGCCAAGTGATCTATGATTTTGGAGAAAACATGAGCTATGAAGGCTTTGTTGCTGGCGATTTGTTGTCACAGCACAGAACAGCTTTAGATTTTAATCTATTTGATAGGCATGCACTCAAATCACCACAATTGGGAGGAAATCCATGGCCGATTTTTTACACCAATCTTCGTGACAACGAGATCATCATCAACCAATCCAGAACCATTGAGACCTTTGCCGTATACGAAGGCCCAGCACTTATACTAAAAGCCTATATGGCTGCTGGATTGACCGACTTGTTTGGTGACGTGCCCTATTTCGAAGCGTTTAATGGCGTCAACGGAACTGTAACACCTGCCTATGATTTACAAGAGGACATCTACCTCAATGAGAATGGCATTCTCGATAATTTAAATAAAGGTATCGCAGCTATTGAAGCCTACACTGATGTTATTCCGTTAGAAGGCGATATTTTATTTAATGGCGATTTGGAGGCTTGGATTCGTTTTGCAAATTCACTAAAGATTAAACACTTACTCCGCATTTCAAATCAAGTTGATGTTTCCGCAGAACTTCAAACCATTTTTAATGAAGGTAATTACATCACCTCTAATGCTGAAAATGCGATTTTCAATTTCACCAATACCGATCCTAATAGTTTTCGTTTGGCACAATTACGAGTTGGGGATTTTAACAATTTTGTGCTATCTGAAACCATGGAGGATATCTTAACCGATTTAAACGACCCGCGAATTGGAACATTGTTTAGACCCTTTTCCAATGCAGTATCTGGAGAATTCAATGGCCTCCTTAATGGTATTGATCCTTCTGAAACTTCCGTGGCTTTGGCCGACTACTCGCTAGCTGGGACATCGTTTAGAGAAGATACTTCCACACTAGATGCAAACTTTATGACAGCCTGGGAAGTTCAATTAGCACTTGCCGAAGCTGCATCGCGAAATTTAATAACGGCCAATGCACAATCCCTTTACGAAACTGGTGTAACACTTGCTTTTGAGTATTGGAATACAGAATTACCAACAGATTATTTAACTGGAAACGCTGCTTTTAATGCGCCCGGAACGACACCTCTTCAACAGATTGTCACACAAAAATGGATTGCTAATGTCATTAACGGCTATGAAGGTTGGATAGAATATCGCCGAACCGGATTTCCGGAATTAAGAACTATTTCAGCAAGTTTTAACAACGACCTAATTCCTGTGAGAATGCCTTATCCTGCTGAAGAGGAAGCTTTAAATGCAGAGCATTATAGCGAAGCGGCAGCAGCTACTAATGACAATAGTATTAATGTTCCCGTTTGGTGGAATGAATAATTCGTATGGAAACAATTGACTGGCAATGGACATTAATTATCGTATCGAGTTTGATACTGTTTTTCTTGTCGCCTTTAGCAACAACAACAGATCAGTTTTTTAAAGCTGTAAGCAACCGTAAGGCACCAAATACATTAGTGCTAACTGGGAGCTTAATCATCTCGTGGATCTTTGCTAAAAGCATTACCAATGCTGCTAATCTCGGACTCGACTTTGGGATTGTTGGCGGTGTGGCCTATGCTGGTTATTATGTGTCCTTTGCTGTTGCTGGAATTCTCATTTATTACATGCGGACCAAAGGTGGTTTTAAAAGTATTCACGAGTTTTTAACCTCTAAATTTGGAAAAGGTGCCATGGCTATCTTTTCGATTTTGATAGCCATTAGACTCTTTAATGAAGTGTGGAGTAATACCATGGTTATTGGAAGTTATTTTGGTGAAACTGGAAGCCAAACTTATTACCTCGCTATTCTTGTTTTTACCCTACTTACTTTAGCCTATGCCATAAAAGGCGGTTTAAGTAGCTCGATATTTACCGATGTTATTCAAATGGTCTTATTTGCCATACTACTCTTGGTGATCTTGTGGAAGGTGTTTTCAATGGAGGACTTTTCAACGGAAGACATTGTCGCTTCAGGAACATGGAGTTTTGAGTTAGGTCTCAACTTGTTTTTTGCGGCGATCATACAATCGTTTAGCTATCCGTTTCACGATCCTGTATTAACGGACAGAGCCTTTATTTCTTCTCCAAAAATTACTCGCAAAAGTTTTATTCTTGCCAGCCTTTTGGGTGCTATATGTATCATTCTCTTTAGTGTCATAGGCGTATATGCACAAACCCAAGGAATGAAAGGACAAGCTGCGGTTGAAGTTGGTAAAGCCTTTGGTATGATAATATTGTTAGTCATTAATTTTATCATGATTACTTCTGCAGCGTCAACATTGGACTCTACCTTTTCGTCGTTTTCAAAATTAATTGCAATCGATTTAAAATTAGGAAAAACCCTAACTTTAGGAAGAAGTAGTATGGCCATTATTGCTATTCTAGGAACCATCCCAGTATTTTTAAATGCTGAAATTTTATCAGCAACTACCATTTCTGGCACTATGGTCATTGGCCTGACACCTGTTTTTCTATTCTGGAATATGAAGGTACCTAAAATCAGTTTTTATTTAAGTGTCATATGTGGATTAATTTTCGGCTTTATTTTAGTATTTGATATGTTCCCGAAGGCTTTAGTTTTCACCGAAGGTAAATATGCCGATTTGCTTTGGGTGAATGTTTGGGGAATTTTTTGTTGCATCATATTATATAGCATACCAAAATGGATAAGATTATAAAAGACATAGGATCTATGGAAGGAAAGTTACTGATTTTTGGTGGTGTCTACAGCAATTTACAAGCTTTAGAAGCACTGAAACAAGTGGCTGAACATCAAAATATCCCTCCTGAAAATTGCATCTGCACAGGAGATATTGTAGGTTACTGCGCACAACCTGAAGAAACCGTGCAATTGTTTCAATTGTGGAAGGCAAGAAGTATCGCTGGAAATGTTGAAATCCAATTGCGTGAAGGTGCTGAAGATTGTGGTTGCGATTTTAGAAAAGGTTCTCGTTGTGACGGATTTTCTCAACAATGGTATCCGTTTGCCCAAAGTAAATTATCACAAAATTCGTTGGATTTTATGGCCACTCTACCAGATTATATTACTTTCGAATTTGCTGGTAAACGTGTGACGATTCTGCACGGCTCTTATTTTAATACCTCAGAGTATATTTTCAAATCAACGCCTTGGAATAGAAAGTTACCCAACTTTGAAGCGACTAAGAGCAACGTGATTATTGGCGGACATTGCGGCTTACCATTTCATCATGAATACGAAGATAAATTATGGTTAAATCCAGGGGTGATTGGAATGCCAGCAAATGACGGTAACACGAGCGTATGGTATGCGGTTTTAGACGACACTTTTAAAAATTTAACGTTTCAGCATCATACCTTAGATTACAACTATAAATTAACAAGCAAACTAATGGATAATGGGTACTTGCCTCAGGAATATGCACGAACGATACTTACTGGAATCTGGGATAACACCGAAATATTACCGGATTTAGAAAGTGGTTTACAAGGCTTTGGAATTAAATTATAACCGTATGAAAACCTTATTATTTTTTTTAATATCATGTGTTTCTTTTGCTCTGCAAGCTCAAGAATCCCTTGACAACTTATTAAAACGACATAATTCTCACGCCGTTCCATATATTTCAGTAGAAGAACTCGCCATGCCTAAAACTGAGGTTGTGCTATTAGATGCTAGGTCGCCAGAAGAATATGCTGTTAGCCATTTAAAAGATGCTATTTATGTTGGTTATGATACTTTCGAAATTCAAAGATTACAATCAAAAATACCTCAGAGAGATCAACCTATTGTTGTATACTGCTCTCTAGGTATTCGTTCAGAAACCATTGCCGAAAAACTAATAAAAGCTGGTTATTCAAATGTAAGAAATCTCTATGGTGGTATATTTCAATGGAAAAACAAAGGCTTCGATATTTATAATTCCAATAACACAAAGACGGATAGTGTTCATGTTTTTTCTGACACTTGGAGTAAATGGTTATTAAAAGGTATAAAAGTTTATGAGTAAAGCATTAGTAATTGTCTTCGTAAAGAATATGAAATTAGGAAAGGTCAAGACGCGTCTTGCCAAAACCATAGGAAATGAAGCGGCCTTGGCAGTATATAAAGAACTTGTTCATATGACCGAATCTGCAGTTTCAAAATTACCCGTCGACAAGCGTATTTATTTTTCCGATGCTATTGTGGATACGAAATGGCCAGGAGATTATAAAACAGTGCAAGAGGGTCCTGATTTGGGAGCACGAATGAAACAAGCATTTTCTCAAGGATTTAAGGACGGCTATGAAAAGATTGTGTTAATTGGTTCGGATTTGCCAGATATCACTGATAAACACATACAATCAGGCCTTGACGCCCTAAATGCAAATGATACGGTTTTTGGTCCTGCAGAAGATGGTGGCTATTACCTTATTGGCCTCTCAAAAATGACGCCTTCTGTGTTTGAAAATAAACCCTGGAGCACCTCTCATTTACTGAAAGAAACCTTATCAGAATTACAACAAAAAAACATATCATTCACTACCTTAGAGACATTGAACGACATCGACACATTTGAAGATTTAGAAGCTTCAAATTTTTATCGAACTAACAAAAATTTACAACAAAAAATCAAACTATTAAATGCTTAAATTTATCAACGAAACTGCAGAGTATTTGCAATCCAAAGGGTTCGAGAACCCAGAAATAGGGATTATCTTAGGCACCGGACTCGGACAATTACCCGAGCATATGGAAATCCTTCAAGAAGTCAGTTATAATCACATCCCCAACTTTCCGACAGCCACCGTTGAATTTCATAAAGGTAAACTCCTGTACGGTATTTTAAGTGGTAAAAAAGTCATGGTGATGCAAGGGCGATTCCATATTTATGAAGGCTATACGTTGCAAGATGTTACCTATCCTGTTCGTGTGATGCACGCTTTGGGAATTTCAACACTTTTAGTATCAAATGCGTCTGGAGCTATCAACCTCAATTTCAAAAAAGGCGAATTGATGCTTATTGAAGACCATATTAATCTGCAAGGCAGTTCTCCTTTGGCATTTAAAGGTGTCTCTAAACTTGGTGAACGATTTGCCGATATGAGCGCTCCTTATAATGCCGCTATTAATGATACCTTCCGAGCAATCGCAAAAAACAATAATATCACATTGCATGAAGGCGTTTATGCCAGTGTTGTTGGTCCGCAATTAGAAACAAGAGCCGAATACCGAATGCTCAAAATTATTGGCGCTGATGCTGTTGGAATGAGTACCGTTCCTGAAATCATCGTAGCAAATCATTTAAATTTAAAAGCAGCGGCCATTTCAGTGCTAACCGATGAATGTGATCCCGACAACTTAAAGCCGGTAAATATTGATGACATTATTGCCATGGCTTCAAAAGCAGAACCGCATATGATTACCTTATTTAAAGAATTAATTAAAACATTATAACCATGAGTTATTTAAATGCTACCAACGACTTATACAAAGAAGCTGCCTTAACGCCAGACGTTGGTCTCTGTTGTACGACAAATCCTATATGGGAATTGCCAGGATTGAAAATTCCAAGAATCATGCAAGAAATGAATTATGGTTGTGGGTCAACGGTTCATGCCAGAGATTTAACTAACAACCCAAAAATGCTTTATGTTGGTGTTGGTGGTGGTATGGAGTTACTACAATTTGCATATTTCAACCGTCAGAAAGGTGGTGTGATAGGTGTAGATGTTGTAGACGAAATGTTAGAAGCCTCTCGTAAAAATTTCAAAGAAGCAGAAGCTCAAAACGATTGGTTTAAAAGTGATTTCGTAGAACTGAAAAAAGGGGATGCCCTCAATCTTCCTGTGGAGGACAATACTATAGATGTGGCTGCTCAAAATTGTTTGTTCAATATTTTCAAAGCAGAAGATTTGAAAAAAGCTATCGCAGAAATGTATCGTGTTTTAAAACCTCATGGCCGATTGGTGATGAGTGATCCTACCTGCGAGCAACCCATGAATGATACGCTTCGTAATGATGACCGATTAAGAGCTTTATGTTTAAGCGGGAGTTTACCAATTTCAGAATATGTGAAAGCGCTCACCGATGCTGGTTTTGGTACTATCGAGATCAGAGCCAGAAAGCCCTACCGTATTTTAGATCCTAAACACTATCCAACAGACGAGCTCATTTACATAGAATCTATTGAAGTTGCAGCGATTAAAGATCCTATGCCATCCGACGGCCCTTGTGTCTTTACTGGTAAAGCCGCAATCTATTATGGCGAACAAGATTATTTTGATGATAACGCTGGCCATGTGTTGCTTAAAAACCAACCTTTAGCTGTATGTGACAAAACTGCTGGTGCTTTAAAAAGCCTCGGTCGTGATGATATTTTTATCAGTGAATCGACCTTTCATTACGATGGAGGCGGTTGTTGCTAATCTCAATACCGAAAGAATTCAAAAAAAGGCCTTTGTAAAAAAATGGTCTTTTTTTGATTAAAGCAACATTTCAAGTTATTGCATTAAGAAGATTGTAGGTGGTTTGTTAGTTTATCCTTCAGAATGAGACTAAAACACCCAAGTTTAAAAGATTAAAACCTTAAGATGCAATTCAACGTAAATATTGGTAACCATTAACATCAAAAACATGCAGTATATTAAAGTCGTATTAGTCATCCTCATCAGTTTAATCACATATAGTTGCTTTTCCGCGAAGGGACTTCCCATAAAAGAGGTGGCGAAAGATAATTCTCAACAGGTGTCTGATGTAGATAACATGACTGCAGACAGCACCAAGCTATCCTCGGAAATAAAAGATAATATACAAACAGATTATGTGACCATGACTCCACTGGTGGATCATTCAGAATGGGATAAGCTATTAAAAAAATACGTCGCTGAAAATGGTGATGTGGATTATCAAGGTTTTAAAAATGACCGTGAAGCACTTGATGATTACATTAACTATTTAGCAACAAAGGTACCAGCAAAAGACTGGAGTGTACAAGAGCAATTGGCCTACTTCATCAATGTCTATAACGCCAATACCATCCAATTAATTATTGATAATTATCCAACTAAGAGTATCAAGGATATTAGTAGTCCATGGTTGAAAAATCGTCTAAAAATTGGTGATGAAGATTACTCACTGGCGGATATTGAAAATGGTATTTTACGAAAAATGAACGAGCCAAGAATTCATTTTGCGATTAACTGCGCCTCTGTTTCCTGTCCGAAACTTTTAAATACTGCTTACACGGCAAACAATGTTGAAGCGCTCATGGAAAAAGCTACCGTTGATTTTATTAATAACAACGATAAAAACCAGCTTGCGCAAAACCAGCTTCAACTTTCAAAAATTTTCAAATGGTACGAAAGCGATTTTACGTCACAGGGTTCCCTTGTTGATTACATCAATAAATATGCGAATATCGACATATCAAAAGATGCTAAAATTGACTATATCGAATACAATTGGGCACTGAATGAACAAAACCAATAAGACACATTTTTCGTAGATAATGACATGATAAGCATTATAATTCCAGTTCTCAACGAAGCAGAAAACATAGAAAAGCTGCTTTTTCATTTAATTGACAACGCCTCACTGAAGCATATTTCAGAAATTATAGTGGTAGATGGAGGAAGCACAGATGGTACCAGAGATATTATTGAACAGTCCGGTTTAAAAATCAAAGTATTATCAGCTCCTAAAGGTCGAGCGAAACAAATGAATGTTGGCGCTAAAAATGCCTCCGGAAATATTCTCTATTTTTTACACGCAGATTCCTTTCCACCCAATCGTTATGATCAAAGTATTATAAATCAAGTAGAAAAAGGCCATGATGCTGGTTGTTTTAGAATAACATTCGACAGTAACCATTGGTGGCTGAGACTGGCTGGTTGGTTGACACAATTTTCATGGAGAGCTTGTAGAGGTGGTGATCAAAGTTTATTTATCACAAAAGCGCTCTTTGAAGACATTGGTGGTTATGATGAAAACTATATTATTTATGAAGATAATATCCTTATCAACCAATTGTATAAACGACAAGAATTTGTGGTGATTAATAAAAAATTACAAACCTCAGCACGCATGTATCGCAAACATGGTATCTGGAAATTACAGTATCATTACTGGACGATTTATGTCAAAAAATGGTTTGGTGCTTCTCCCGAAGAGCTTTTCGCTTATTATAAACGGCATCTTTGCTGAAAGCGTCTTCAAAAGTTATCTATTTCGTCCTTTTTCATTGGGATATAATTCAATGAGTGGCTCACTTTGTATAATGACTTTGGAATCAATATCTATTGCAGATAATTTACCTGTAAAAGCAGCACCCGTATCCACATTCCACACATTGATAGCGTTCATTGGTTCGGTCTGTTTGTAATTGATTGTGGGTGTATGTCCAATATAGATTTCCTGATAATGCTTCAATCTTTGAGGATAAATAATATCCTCTTTTTTTAAAAGATGGCTCATAGCTAAAGCCATTTCCCAAAGGGTTCTATCAAAATAAAAATTCTCTTTATGAACTTCTCGCTCTACACCATGCATGGACGTAAAACCTGCATGAAGGAAAAGCCGATTTTTAGGATCAATGTGATAATACTGCATGTCTTCGAAAAAATGAAGATGCGCTTTTTTTTCAGCTTCAGTATATCCTTGATAACTGTCTATGGTTTCTTTTCCGCCGTGGTGCAACCACACGGAGTTACCTTCACCGTTACGCAACCAAGATTCACACCAAACATCATGATTTCCTTTAATGAACACACAATCACATCGCTTGGAAAATTCTATAAGGTATTCGATAACCTGAGCCGATTCGCTCCAGCCATCCACATAATCGCCTAAAAAAATAAAACAGTCGGTATCATACACTTGGATTCTATGAAGTAATTGTTCCAATCCTTTGAGTCCTCCATGAATATCTCCAACAGCAAATGTTCTCATAAATAGTTGTTAATCTTTATTTTGTGTAATACGATCTGATAACGGCTTCTACAGGTTTGTTTTGAGGTGTGAACTGGTTATCGTCCATGCCTCCAGCTTTGTCGTAATTATGAAACCACTTCCAAACAAAACCACCAGCAAACCACTCTTCATGCCAGAATTCTTCAAAAAGCGCTTTTGTAGCATTTGCTTGCCCTTGGAAATTCAAAGTACTCAAGCGATGATCGCTCTCCCAAGGCTCCTTCCCAGTATAATCCATACTTCTGTATCCATATTCTGTAAATAAAATAGGTTTATCATATGTGTCTGCCATCGATTTTATGATGGCCTTGTGGGATTGCCATCCAGATCTACAGGATTCAACACTGGGTGTTTGACTATCGCTCACAGGAAAATAGGCATCAACACCAATATAATCCAAAGTCCCCCAAAATGGTGTTCGTTTAAACTCGTCCCAATTAGCTGCGTAAGTCAACTTTCCTTTGTAAACATCTTTGATTTCCAAGATCAAGTCACTCCAGTACTCTGGACGCGCCTGAACAAATTTTTCCAACTCTGTACCAATACAGAATATTTCAGCTTTGGTATCTTCAGCTAGTTTTGCATACTCCATAATAAAGCGCTTGTAAGACACCTCCAACGCTTTCCAATGGGCTTCATCAGGCATTTGGATGTCTCCAGTAAATTGTCCGTGCCGCACCCAAATTTGCGGTTTGATCATAATGTTTATTTGTGATTTCCGGAGTTCTTCAATGTAAGCCTTTGCTCCTGCGCTTGTCTCACCAAACCATTGCCTATCCGTATTATGTATGATTTCGGGATGCTCTAAATCTCTAATAAAACCGAAAGGCATGATTGCGGCATAGTTAGCACCTACACTTACAACTGGTTGTACATGAGAACTATCAATAGCTACTCGAGAAGCCACAAAGCTAACACCATCAATTTTTTCATCTTTCACCGAGGTCATGGCACAAGACAAGCATAAACTGAGAAAACAAAATTGTAATATTCGTCTCATAAGTGTCAATTAATATCTAAATTTAAACAATAGCGAACAATTGTATTAAGGTTTTAACAAAACCTTCGACTTAGAGATTAACTAAACCAACACCTATGGAACATATCGTTATCATTGGAAATGGCATTTCCGGTGTCACCTTATCGAGACATATCAGAAAATTATCAGATAAAAAAATTACAATCATTTCCTCCGAAACGGATTATTTTTTCTCACGAACAGCCTTGATGTATGTTTATATGGGTCATATGAAGTTTGAGCACACACAACCTTACGAGAACTGGTTTTGGAAAAAAAATGATATTCAATTAAAGAAAGCTTATGTTGAAAGTATCAATACGAATGATAAATTATTACACCTTGACAACGGGAGTTTTTTAAATTATGACAAACTTGTCATTGCAACGGGTAGCAAACCCAACAAGTTTGGCTGGCCAGGTCAAGATTTGGAGGGTGTTCAAGGGTTGTATAGCAAACAAGACCTTCTCACTTTGGAAAGAAACGCTCCAAATAATGCTATTTGTAAACGAGCCGTTATTGTAGGTGGTGGATTGATAGGCATTGAATTGGCTGAAATGTTAGCTTCCAGACAAATACCAGTTACATTTCTAGTTCGTGAATCTAGCTTTTGGAATAAAGTATTGCCTGAAGGCGAAAGCACCATGATTAATAGACACATCAGAAATCACCATATTGATTTACGACTTTCTACAAACCTAAAGTCTATTGAAAGTGATGACAACGGACGTGCCAAATCGGTCATTATTGAAGAAACTGGAGAAGAAATACCTTGTGATGTTGTAGGCTTAACAGCTGGCGTATCACCAAATATTTCATTCCTAGAGGGTTCCGCGATAGAAACCAACAAAGGCGTATTGGTTAACCGCTATTTGGAAACTAACATTCAAGATGTTTATGCCATAGGTGATTGCGCTGAGCAAAAAGAAGCTATTGGCAAGCGACGACCTATTGAAGCGGTTTGGTACACAGGCCGCATGATGGGTGAAGCCTTAGCACAAACCATTTGCGGCAATCGGATAGCGTATAATCCTGGACATTGGTTCAATTCAGCTAAATTTTTAGATATCGAATATCAAACCTATGGTTGGGTGCATGCTAAACCAGAAGCTAATCATGCTCATTTTCACTGGATTCATGAGGACGTAACCAAATGTATCACCATCGAATATGACAAATCCACTTTACAATTTTTAGGGATTAATACTTTTGGCATTCGCATGCGACATGAGGTCTTCGATCGTTGGTTAAACGAAAAGCGAGATATGGATTACGTAATAAATCATCTGGCTGAAGCCAATTTCGATCCGGAACTTTATGCGCGTTATGAAAAGGCTATTTTAAAAACGTACAACCATCAATTTCAATCTGCTTCACTATGAATTCAAACTTACATCAAAGTATGTCCTTGGCGCAACCTGATGCTCAGGATTTATCGAAAACACAAAAGATTGCGGTAGCACTTGGTGTCATTGGCTTATTTATTTTAGTACTTGCTCTCTTTAATGTAGACTTACCAAATCATAGTATGGTGCTTACCGTAGCCTTGTCATTAATTGGTATAGGTACTGTCGTATATGCCAATAATGCTTACCTCTCAAAATCTAAAGGGATTAAAAATGATGGCGTTTGGTTTAAATCTATATCGTCTAGAGGGACCTTAGGCTGGGTGACTGGCATTGTGTTAACAGCATTTTACATTGTCCTTTATTTTTACCCGTCTACATTAGGCTTAGGTTCAGATGGTGCGTCAAATTCAGGCCTTATAGCTCTTTTTGATCCCTTGAGTCAGTTGCTAAGCGGTCGACCAGCCAGTCAGTGGTTTGTTTATGGAACGTTGTACACCTTAGCCATTCTTGCTTTTGGTTACAAATTCATTTTGAAATATCGACATAATCGCTATGAGCAAATTAGAACCATCTCTGTGATGTTTTTTCAGTTGGCATTTGCTTTTCTGATACCAGAATTTATGTATGTCATGAATTCCGATTTGCCTTATTATGATTTAAAAAACATATGGCCTCTCAATTATTATAATTTTGAACAATATCGCGTCAATGCGTTTATTGATGCTGGAACCATAGGTGTCTCCATGCTCATATTTGGCATCATTTCAATTTTTATTATCACACCTATTCTTACATTTAAATATGGAAAACGGTGGTATTGTTCTTGGGTTTGTGGATGTGGCGGACTTGCAGAAACTGCTGGTGACTCGTTCAGACAGCTAAGTGATAAAAGTCAGTTTGCTTGGAAAGTAGAACGCTGGGTAATTCATAGTGTTTTGGTATTTGTAGTACTCATGACCATTGCCGTAATTTACACATATTTGGGATACGATTCTGATAAATACTGGTTAACTCGTGAGGTCTTTTTATACGGCATCGCAGGGTTCCTAACATTAGTATTTGCCCTAGTCATGATTTTTAAACGAAAAGAACTTGCAAAGGATGCGCAATATGGTGCTATTGGTTATTTTGTCATCATTTTAGTGCTAATTGGAATGCACTTCTTTGGTTCTGAAACTAAGTTATTCCTATTTAAAGCAGAAACGCTAAGATCAACATATGCCTTTCTAATTGGTGCTATCTTTTCTGGAGTCATTGGAACAGGGTTCTACCCTATTTTTGGCAATCGTGTTTGGTGTCGTTTTGGATGTCCGATGGCAGCAATCCTTGGTTTTCAACAACGATTATTCTCTCGATTTAGAATTACCACTAATGGCGGACAGTGTATTTCTTGTGGTAATTGCTCTACCTATTGTGAAATGGGCATCGACGTACGTGCCTATGCTCAAAAAGGTGAAAACATCGTACGCTCCAGTTGTGTCGGTTGTGGCATTTGCTCTGCCGTTTGCCCAAGAGGTGTGTTGAAATTAGAGAATGATTCCATGAAAGGACGTATCAACTCGAATGAGATCCTGCTTGGTAATGATGTTGATCTCATAAAACTAGTGAATGAGCGCTAAGAAATTGTACTTTTGCCACCGCAAAAAAGAATCATGGCCAATATAAAAGTAATCATTCCCGCATATAATGAAGCTGATTCCATAGGACTGGTCATAAAGGATATTCCTAATGTGGTGAATGAAATTATTGTCGTAAGTAATAATTCTACAGATCATACGGAACGCAATGCCAAACAAGCTGGTGCTACAGTATTATCTGAAATGAGAAAAGGATATGGTTATGCTTGTTTAAAAGGAATGAACTATATCGCCCTTCAAAAGGAGACACCAGATATCATTGTTTTTTTAGATGGTGATTTTAGTGACTACCCTGAAGAACTGACAAAACTCATACAACCTATTATTGAAAACGATTTGGATTTTGTAGTGGGAGCACGTGTAAAAACGTTACGGGAAAAAGGATCAATGACCAAACCTCAAATCTTTGGAAATTGGCTTGCAACATCGCTTATGCGCTTATTTTTTGGATCAAAATTTAGCGACTTAGGTCCCTTTAGAGCCATCAAATACGATAAGCTTCTACAGCTTCAGATGGAAGACAAAACTTATGGATGGACCATCGAAATGCAACTAAAAGCCTTACGTCAAAAGTTGAATTACACAGAAGTCCCTGTTAATTATAGAAATAGAATAGGCGTCTCAAAAGTTTCAGGTACGGTAAAAGGTGCTATATTTGCAGGCGTAAAAATCCTAGGTTGGATTTTTAAATATAGTTTTAAAAAATGATTCTCGAAACGGTTATAATTGTTGTTTACACCATTGCCATTTTACTTATTTTCTTGTATGCATTGGCACAACTCAACTTATTATCTAATTACCTTTCATCCAAAAAACATAATGATAAGGATTGTGCTACTTTTGATTTGTCCAATCCGGAAGAAGTTCCTTTTGTCACCATTCAACTCCCTGTTTTTAATGAAATGTACGTAATGGACCGTCTTTTGGACAATATTGCACGTCTTGAATATCCAAAAGACAAACTAGAAATCCAAGTTTTAGACGATTCCACAGATGAAACCGTTGCTTCAACGAAACAGCATATTGAACGTTTAAAAGCGACTGGATTAGACATTCAACATATTACAAGGGCAGACAGAACTGGCTTTAAGGCAGGTGCTTTAAAAGAAGGACTTAAACTAGCTAAAGGTGAATTTATTGCTATTTTTGATGCTGACTTTTTACCTAGAAAAAACTGGTTGAAACGGACAATCCCTTATTTCAAGGATGATGAGATTGGCGTGGTTCAAACACGATGGGGACATATCAATCGGAACTATTCAATTCTTACAAAAATTCAAGCTTTTGCCTTAGATGCCCACTTTACCTTAGAACAAGTGGGTCGTAATTCTAAAGGTCATTTTATCAATTTTAATGGCACTGCAGGCATCTGGCGTAAAGCGTGCATTATTGATGCTGGAAATTGGGAAGGCGATACGTTGACTGAGGATTTGGATTTGAGCTATAGAGCTCAGCTTAAAAATTGGAAATTTAAATATTTAGAAGATGTTGAAACACCTGCTGAACTACCTGTGGTGATTAGCGCTGCGCGCTCACAACAATTTAGGTGGAACAAAGGTGGTGCAGAGAACTTCAGAAAAATGCTTTGGCGTGTTTTAAAGTCCAGAAATATTTCCGTAAAAACAAAAGTACATGGTTTATTGCATTTACTGAACAGTACGATGTTTTTAAACGTCTTCATTGTTGCGGTTTTGAGTATTCCTATGCTTTATATTAAAAATGAATATGCGCATTTAAGGTTTTATTTCTACTTTATGAGCTTTTTTGTGATGAGTACCGTTATCTTTTTTGTTTGCTATTGGTTTATGTACAAGCAAATCTATGGCAGTGGCTTTAAACGATTTTTTGGCTATATAGGTATGTTCTTTACCTTTTTCTCTATCGCAATGGGCTTCTCATTACATAATTCTATTGCTGTTATCGAAGGTCATATCGGGAAACGAAGTGAATTTGTGCGTACACCAAAATTTAATATTAGTACTATCAGAGATTCTTGGAAAGGGAATAAATACTTGAGAAAGAAATTATCGCCTCATGTCATTATTGAAGGACTCCTTATGCTCTACTTCGCCTTTGGACTATACAGTGCATTTGTAGTTGGTGATCAAGGTGGCGATTTTGGGCTATTTCCATTTCACCTTATGCTGTTTATTGGTTTTGGTTATGTGTTCTTTAAATCCATTTCATCCAAAGTGTAATGTTATTTTGGAAAACGTATAAAGCACCATTACTTCTGACTTTGGTCAGTAGTTGCTTTTATGTTTTTTTTGCCTATGACCTTGTTAGGACAGATGGCCCAAAATTAATTTTACTTTACACGGTATTATGGCTATCCTTCTTAATGCTATTGAAATTCGGAAAGCAACACATGCGTTTATTGACGATAGTTGCCTTTGTGTTTAGGGCTATATTTATTTTTGCCATACCAAATTTGTCGCAAGATTTTTACCGATTTATATGGGACGGAAGATTATTACTGGAAGGTTTCAATCCCTATCTGTATACACCTGAACAATTGATGACTGTTGGAAGTTTTCCAATTTATCAGGCCCAAGTACTTTACGAAGGCATGGGAGAACTCAACGGCAGTCATTTTAGTAACTATCCGCCATTGAAACAACTGTGTTTCGGATTAGCAGCTGCAGTATCGAATCATAGTATCCTAGGATCTGTTATCGTATTTCGGCTTTTAATTATCGCTGCAGATTTTGGTACACTTTTCTACGGAAAGCGCCTGCTAAAACAATTAAACATTCCATCAAATCGCATTTTTCTTTACCTTCTCAACCCCTTCATCATTATTGAATTGACTGGGAATCTTCATTTTGAAGGCATTTTGATATGCTTTCTTATTTGGAGTTTATACCTTTTAAACTGTGGGCGATGGAAAATGGCTGCTGTCATTTTTGCCTTATCTATTTCTGTTAAGTTAATTCCTTTATTATTACTCCCATTGTTCTTCAGATATTTTAGAAAAACATCAAATCAAACAGTGCATTTAAGAAAATTGATGGCTTTCTATGCTATTGTAGGCCTTACGACATTATTACTATTTCTGCCATTTTATTCAAAGGCGTTTTTCAACAACTATACAGGAACGGTCGCGCTTTGGTTTCAAAACTTTGAATTTAATGCTAGTTTCTATTATATCGCTAGGGAGATTGGTTACTTATTTAGAGGTTACAATGAAATTGCTATCATCGGGAAAATCATGGCGCTTTTAGTCTTCATTATTGTAATGGGAATTGCTTTTTCAAAAAAGCACATAACAACTAACTCTTTAATAGTTCAGATGCTGTTTGCCCTTTCATTTTATTTCTTTTTTAGCACGACTGTACACCCGTGGTACTTGGCAACCTTGGTAATTCTAAGTGTTTTTACGAACTACAAATACCCTTTAGTATGGAGTTTTACAATCATATTAAGTTATCTCGCTTATTTGAACCTTAATAGCGCAGATAAATCGGAGAACCTTTGGATTATCGCGATGGAATACACGATTGTCTACGCCGTTTTTATTTATGAAGTTTTAATAAAAAAAGCCAACTCAAAAGAGTTGGCTTCATCATAAATTGGTGAAAAATTATAGTTTTTTTAGGGCTATAATTTTATAAATATCGACGTCATCTTCATAACCATCTTCATCGATTTCAGTTTCTGTTGTGACCGTATATGTCACACTAAATTTAGTGCCAACATGTTGATCAGACATCAAATCAAATGATTTTAATAAGTCCGCATCAACCTCTTGGAATGTCATTGTAAATTCCTCATCATCGTCGTCTACACCAATAAAGTTATAGCCGTAATCTTCATGACCGTCATATACACCTTCAAATAGTTGCTTGTCTTGAATAGACGTTTTGAAAGAAGAAAAGCTTACAAAGCAAATCAATAATAAGCTTGTTAATAAAATTGATTGTTTTTTCATTTTAACATGATTTAAACCTGAACATTTATTTAGTTTCTTCGGAAGTTTGCCACTACAAGTCCGCAAGCACTTTTAGTAATGTCATTCTAATGACTTACACGTGGAGTAAGTTGAATATATACGTTTTTGCGAAAGGTTTAGATCATTTTATCAAAAAACATCACAGATCATCATCGTCATCAGACATTCCCTCGGTGTCTAAATCTGGATCCTGAACAGCATCTGGATCATCATTATCGAAATCCTCATAATCATCCTCGTCGTAGTTTTCCATGGTAACTTCAAGTTTCGTACTTACCTTCACCAAGTATTTGGTGTCTTCAGTAGTTACTTCTACAGCTTCCACAATTTCGTTATTGGCATTTCGAAATGAGATGATATGATCATCATCATAACCATCAGGATATTTCTCAACTAATAGCGCTAAAATTTCAGGAGTTAATTTTTTAAAATCAACTATAACTCGTTTTAAGTTTTCGTCTTTACGTTTCATTGTTTGTTGTAATTGGAGCTAATTTTGATTTAAATATACTATTTATTCTTTTACCCGTATGACGTTATAGACATCTTTTCGTCTATCCTTTAAATTTTTAACCGCACCAAAAGAATGCAGTTCACGCAACAGGCTTAAATCCACGTCGGCCACCAATATCATTTCAGTGTTGGTGGTTGCTTCTGCCTTTATGCCATTATTAGGAAATGAAAAGTCACATGGCGTAAACACGGCAGATTGGGCATATTGAATATCCATATTATTCACATTCGGCAAATTCCCTACACTCCCTGCAATAGCCACATAGCACTCATTTTCAACCGCACGAGCTTGCGCACATAACCGCACTCGAGAATAGCCATTTTGTGTATCGGTTAAAAAAGGGACAAACAAAATATCCATGCCTTCATCAGCTAATAACCTAGAAAGTTCTGGAAATTCAGAATCATAGCAAATCAAGATTCCTATTTTTCCAGCATCAGTTTCAAAAGTCTTTAATTCATTACCTTGTTGCATTCCCCAGACTCTTGCTTCGTCTGGAGTGACGTGAATTTTCTCATAGCGTTCTAAACTTCCATCTCTACGACATAGATAACCAACATTAAAGAGTTTGTCATCTACCACTTCTGGCATGCTACCTGATATAATATTGATGTTATACGAAATTGACAACTGCTGTAGCTTTTCGATAATGGTTTTAGTGTATTTAGCCAATTCTCTAATCGCATCAGGCTCGTGCATATGATTGTATTCTGCCATCAACGGCGCATTAAAGAACTCTGGAAAAACCGCAAAATCAGATCTGTAAGCAGCAACGCTGTCCACAAAATATTCGACCTGCTCCATGAGATCATCTAAATTTTTATACGGTCTCATCTGCCATTGAATAAGGCCTAGTCTTACAACAGTTTTTACGGTGCTCGCCTTACGCCTTTCTTTGGTATAATAGATATTATCCCATTCCATTAATACTGCATACTCATTAGATGCTGTATCGCCTTCAAGATAGCCTTTCAAAACTCTAACCGGATGAAAATCATTAGAAATCTGAAAATTAAGTACGGCGTCATTAATCTCTTTTCGTCTTACTTTTTCAATATACTGTTTTGGAGTCAATTCTTTTTGATAATTATGATAACCTGGCATTCTACCTCCGAAAACAATACTTTTAAGATTTAATTCCTCACAAAGCTCCTTTCTATAATCGTATAAACGTCTGCCTAATCTTAAACCTCTAAATTCAGGTTTTATAAACACATCAATCCCATATAGCACTTCACCGTCTGGATTGTGGTTTTTGAATTTCTCTCCCTCAACGATATCATTATAAGTATGCGCGTCTTCTATTTTTTCTGAATCTACTATCAGCGACAATGCACAGCCAGCAATGACACCATCAATTTTTATGACCACTTGACCTTGAGGAAAGATTGTTGTTAAACGTTTTATTTCGCTTTTTTTCCATACAGAATCTTTCATACCTCCATAGACCTCTAGCGTTGTCTCCTTTAATTCCTTAAAATCGTCAACCGAAAGGTATTTCAGTTCTATATTTTCAATCTTTTGTTCTTCCATTACATGTCTAAAAGGTAGGCAAAAATTAATGGGGCAACGATTGTTGCATCGCTTTCTATGATAAATTTTGGTGTGTTGATATCGAGTTTTCCCCAAGTAATTTTCTCATTCGGAACAGCTCCAGAATAGGAACCATAACTCGTTGTAGAATCACTTATTTGGCAGAAATAACTCCAAAATGGGGTGTCTGTACGTTCCATATCTTGATAAAGCATTGGCACGACACAAATTGGAAAGTCTCCTGCAATTCCACCTCCAATTTGGAAAAACCCAATACCCTTTTCCGAATTTTCAGTATACCAATCTGCTAGAAACGTCATGTATTCTATACCAGATTTCATTGTACTTGCTTGTAATTCTCCTTTAAGCACGTAGCTAGCGAAGATATTTCCCATGGTGCTATCCTCCCAACCAGGGCAAACAATCGGCAAATTCTTTTCCGCCGCGGCATACATCCACGAATCTTTCAAATCTATTTCGTAATATTCTTCTAAAACTCCTGAAAGCAACAATTTATACATATATTCATGTGGCAGATAACGTTCACCTTTGGCTTCAGCATCTTTCCATATTTTTACAATATGCTCTTGAATTCTCCGGAAGGCTTCTTCTTCAGGAATACAGGTATCGGTTACACGATTTAAACCTTTTTCCAACAAATCCCATTCTTCTTGAGGCGTTAAATCACGGTAATTTGGTACACGTTTATAATGCGAATGTGCTACCAAATTCATGATATCCTCTTCAAGGTTTGCTCCGGTGCAAGACACGATATGTACTTTATCCTGACGAATCATTTCGGCGAAAATTTTACCTAATTCGGCAGTACTCATAGCACCAGCCAGTGACACCAGCATTTTAGCACCTGAATGAAGCTGGTCTTCATAAGCTTTAGCAGCATCTACTAAAGCCGCAGCATTAAAATGCAAATAATATTTTTCTATAAATTGAGATATAGATCCTTTAGTTGTCGTCATCATCATTAAATTTAGAGAATTTATTAATACCTACTTTCGATTCGTTAAAATTATTGTCGAAATCATCCATCGCATCTTCATTTAAGAACTTATACGTTAGCATTTTGTAGTATAATTTCGCTGCTAAGAAATCTGATGATTTTTCTTTTGAATTCGGACATAACTCCACAATATCAAATCCAACAACATTTTTTTCTTCAAAAACCTGACGTAAAAAATCTAAAGTCTCATACCAGAGTAATCCGCCAGGCTCAGGAGTTCCTGTTGATGGCATAATAGAAGGATCGAAAGCGTCCAAATCGAATGTAATATAAACATTGTCTGTCATTAAATCAATCGCTGAATCCATCCAGTTATCATCCTCTGCCATTTCATGCGCAAAGAATGTTTTATCGGCATCCATCACAGTTGTTTCCATCACATCCATACTTCGAATACCAACCTGAATTAAATTGGTCGTCTGACTTGCTTCATACAAAGCACAAGCGTGATTGCACTTACTGCCTTGATAGCTTTTACGCAAATCAGCATGTGCGTCAATCTGCAACACTGTTAAATTATCAAAACACTCATTAAAAGCTCTGATGCTACCAATTGAAATAGAATGTTCACCTCCAAAAGTTGTCACAAATTTATTCTTCTTGATGTACTTTTTAGTTACTTGATGCACGACATCCACCACCTTTTCTGGAGAGTCATTTTCAGTAATAGCATCAGCAAGAAATACACCTTGCTTGTAAACCTCAGTTTCGGTTTCAATATCATAAAGTTCCATATTCTCGGAAGCATTTAAAAAAGCCTCTGGGCCTTTATCTGCTCCTTTTTGCCAAGTGCTTGTTCCATCATATGGCACTGGAATCAATACAATTTTTGAACTGTCTAATTTAGAAAATTGCTCTTCTATTCCTGCGTAAGTTTTATTGTTCATTGTAACCTAAAATTTTAAGTAAGTCTTCACTTTTTTGTTGTTCACTAAATAGTTTTGTGGTGATAACACCGTTATCATCCTTATTGATTAAAATATGCTTTGGCGATGGGATTAAGCAATGCTGTAAACCTCCAAATCCACCAATAGTTTCTTGATAAGCACCCGTATTAAAAAATCCTATATACAAAGGCTTTTCTTTGTTATATTTCGGAAGGTAAATCGCATTCATGTGTTGCTCACTATTGTAGTAATCATCACTATCGCAGGTTAATCCTCCTAAAAGTACGCGTTCATAACTGTCGAACCATCTGTTAATGGGCAACATGATGAATCGTTTATTTATGGCCCAAGTATCTGGCAAAGTCGTAATAAATGACGAATTAATCATGTTCCATTTTTCACGATCATTCTGCTGTTTTTGATACAATACTTCATAAATAGCACCACCACTTTCACCTACTGTAAAACTTCCAAATTCGGTGAAAATATTTGGGACATCTACGCCTTCTTCATCACATACCAGTTTGATTTGGTTGACAATCTCGTCTACCATATAGGCGTAATCGAAATCAAAAGCCAGACTATTTTTTATTGGAAACCCACCTCCAATATTCAGGCTATCTAAGGTTGGGCAAATTTTCTTAAGGCTTGTATAAACCTTTAAACATTTGGTCAATTCATTCCAATAATAAGCGTTATCGCGAATACCTGTATTGATAAAAAAGTGTAGCATTTTTAAAGCGACCTTCTTGTTCGACTGTATCTGGTTTTTATAAAAAGGAACGATGTTTTTGTAACCAATGCCCAATCGCGATGTATAAAACTCAAATTTTGGCTCTTCTTCTGAAGCAATACGAATACCAACATTGAATTTCCCATTAATTTCTGAAGATAGCAGTTCTATTTCCTCGTAATTATCAATGATTGGAATCGCATTTTTATGGCCGTTATTGATAAGTCTGGCGATATTAGTGACGTATTGTGCACGCTTAAAACCGTTACTAATCACAAAGGTATTGTCTGTGATTTTTCCTTCGGCCTTCATGCGCTCCACGATATCAATATCAAACGCCGAAGACGTTTCAATATGAATGTCATTTTTTAAGGCTTCATCTAGCACATGCTTAAAATGGGAACTCTTCGTACAATAGCAATAACTATACTTGCCTTTATAATCATTCTTTTCAATAGCCTCAGCAAACCATTGTTTGGCACGCTTAATATTGTTAGAAATTTGTGGCAAATACGTAAATTTTAAAGGTGCTCCATACTTTTCGATCAAAGCCATCAGGTCAATATCGTGAAACTCCAAGGTCTTGTTCTCAAGTTTGAATTCTTCCTGTGGAAAATCAAATGTTTGATTTACCAGGTCAAAATATTTTGTATTCATTTTTGTTTTTTAAAATTTAAAGGTATGCTGAAAGTGGACTCTCAACGTAAAGATATCATTAAATTATAAAAATCAAACCTGTATCTGAGGATGGGTCGTAGGAACGAAGCCAAATAAATGTTGACTCATTACGATGTAGTAGGCGGAAGTTAGCTCTAAAATTCGGTTACTTAATCTATAAGCAGCTTTTGAATATGACTTCCTAATTTTCAAAAGCCCGAACGTATAAACAGATTTCAATTTGTTCAGCTAAATGCGCGGCAAATGTAATTTATTTTTTAATATGACCTTCTTTTTTTTATTTTTTTTAGAAAAATTTTTTAACCTCTGATTTTCAACGTATTTTAAATGCTGCAAAGACATATGAATTCATATACTCATTCAAATGCTATGTTCACTCAGTCTGCAGACCATATAACTCAATACAGTTAGGATGTACAAGTAAGACGCTCTAGATTTGATTAAAACAATAATAATTATGAAAACACTAAGCACTTTAACACGGAAAAAAATTGGATGGATGACCATGCTATTAATCGCATGTATTTCTTTTAGTTCACTGAATGCTCAAACGAACAATGCGGAGATTGCCGTCAAAGGAATCGTTAGCGATGAAAATGGTCCTTTACTCGGTGCAAATATTGCACTCAAAGGGAGTGAAGTAGGTACTATCACAAGTAAAGATGGCACTTTCACCTTTCCTAAATCACTTAACACTGGAGACATTTTAATCATAAGTTTCCTAGGCTATGAGACGAAAGAAATCAAAATTACAGACGATTCGGCCTTTCTGAAAATCGTCCTTGCATCGGATGTTGTTGAAATTTTAGGTGCTTTAGAAACGAACAAGCCTTATAAGTCGAAACGCTCTAATTAACCGCTCCTTATTCATATTGAGTTTATGAAAACAGCCTACTGTTTTTTATGCTTCATCATGACGTGGTCTAGCTATACACAGATTTCTGATTTTAAAACTATAGATTTTACCCAATCAGATAGCATCGCTATGTCACTTCATGATGAAAGCCTTTATAATTTACCTGAACTTTCTTATAAACTAACCGCACATTTGGATACAGACGTTGAGAAATTTCGAGCAATTTATATGTGGATTTGCACCAATATTAAAGCAGATTATGGTTTATATGCTAGAAATAAACGTAAAAGAAACAAGTTACATAACGACAGTATTAAACTTCAACAATGGAATGACCATTTAAAAAAAATCACTTTTCAGAAGTTACTCAAAGACAAAAAAACCATTTGCACAGGTTATGCTTACTTGCTACAAGAGTTATCCCAACTATCAGGAATTACTTGTAAAATCGTGCATGGGTACGGTAGAACAAGCACTATTAATGTCGACAGAATTAGCGCTCCAAACCACTCTTGGAATGCTGTAGAGCTCAACGGGAAATGGTACTTGAGTGATCCTACTTGGGCCAGTGGCTTGGAAAACCCTACTTCAGAAAATCTACGGTATGACTATATCAACGGGTTCTTTTTAGTAGACCCAAAATTCTTCGCAATCAATCATTTTCCAATCGAGCATCAATGGTCATTGCTTCCATTGGAAAATGCTCCTTCCTTTAAAAGCTTTTTAGAAGCTCCTGTAATTTATGGAAAGGCCTATAGAAACTTGTCCTATCATAGCGCTCCAGAAAAATTACACAATACCATTTTAAAAAATGAAAAAGTAGCCTTTAAATACCAACTTTTGGAACCAGCGGCTTCAAAAGACATCAGTTTGTTGATAGATGATGGCAGCTTCAGTAAAAAAATACATCCTGAATTATCCCATTTAGACAACCATTGGTTCGAATTCGAGTATCGATTTTCTACTGTCGGATTTTATGACGTACATCTCTATGTTGGTGAGGATCTGGTGTCTACTTATACTTTTGATGTCAAACAATAATTAGGTCATTACACCATTAACAGTGTATTTATCTCCTGTTGAGTCAAGTGTTTCCAATGACCGCGTGGTAAATCCTTTTTTGTTAAATGTGCAATTTGGACGCAGTCCACTCGGATGATATCGTACTTAAAATGTTCAAAGATGGTATGCAGGATAGAATTTCCGGTGTTTTTAATCTTCAAACCTATTTTAGTTTTTGGCTGCCCATCAATATAACTTATCTCCTCTACTGCAACGAGCTTACCTTCAACTTTAAATCCGTCTTGAATTTTTTTGAAGTCTTCATGCTTCAAGTTTTTATCTAATTCTATTTCAAATAAACGCGAGACACCATTTTTGGAATTTGTAAATTTTTTCACCACCGTATCATCGTTGGTAAAGAGTAATAACCCTGTCGAATTCCGACCTAAACGTCCAATAGGCTTAATACGAGCACTTGTGGCATTTGCCACGAGATCCATAACTGTTCGGCCTTTACTTTCGCTAGTAGTCGTGGCAAAACCTTTTGGTTTATTCAACAATACATAGGTCTTTTTTTCAGGATTAATTCTTGAACCATCAAAGCGAACATCATCTTCCAGCTTCACTTTGTAGCCCATTTCAGTAATTACTTTTCCGTTCACCGTAACACTTCCTACCGAAATATGCATATCTGCATCTCTACGTGAACATATGCCTGAATTAGCAATGTATTTATTTAAACGTATTTCATCCGGATTTGACGTTTTAGTCTTTACCGATGGCTTTTTTGTCATAGGAGCATTACCACGAGCGAAACTTTTACCTTTATTGGTGTCACCGCCTCTACTAGAACGTTTATTCATTGGTTTACTACTCCTTCCTGAGGACTTTCCTTTTCCACTGCTTCCTTGCTGTCTACTCATGATTCTTAAATTTTGCGCAAAGGTAGTATATTAGTTGATACCAATCGATAAATTATGAATCAATTGCGCTTTAGGTCAAAAGCTTACGCTGTGTATCAAATTCGATTTAAGACCACACTTACCTTGATCAACACAATACTGAAAACTCCAGCTACAATAATAAATTTTAAGATATTGTGTAAAATTAAGTAATGAGTTTTCGTTGTAGCAATCCATAAAATCACCAAAAACAACAATAGAAGACCAATGGCTAAGTAAAAAAACAGATCCATATGACCAACGTCAAATCGATTGAGCAATAAGTAAATTGGAATGGCCGTGAGTGCTGTTAAAAGGCTTAGCATGATCTTTGAAGCTCTTTCACCATACACTATTGGAATGGTTTTATAACCTAAAAGCAAGTCTCCTTTCATATTCTCCAAATCCTTGGTCAACTCTCTCATGGAAATCATTAAAAATAAGAAAACAGCATGCACAAAAATGACCGTTTCAGAATTACCATAATAGAGAAAAATTGCGAAAAACGGTGTGATAGTTAAGATGGCGGATGTGAGATTACCTATAAAAGGTTGCTTCTTTAATTTATGCGAATAAAACCAGATGCCGAAGATGTAACAAGAAAAAAATATAACGGCTCGAAAGGATACATAACTAGCCATGACTACTGCCGAGAAATTCATTACAAAATAAAACGACAACTTTGTATTCTGACTTACCAAACGGTCTAACTTTGACTTTTGGGGACGATTAATTAGGTCTTTTTCTGAATCGTAAAAGTTATTGATAATATAGCCAGCGGCAATGGTAGCTGCAGAAGCTAAAACAAGCATCAATAAATTAAGATCAAACAATACAAGCTTCAACGGCATATCATGCGCCAATATATAAATGGAAGTTAAATATTGAGCAATGACAACAATGAGAATATTGTATCCGCGAACCACGGAAAACATGCTAAAGAACTTTAGCAAAATATGCTTTTGTTTTCTATTGAATATTGGACTCATTAAATGGCGCTGACCCCTTAATTTTGGCCGCTAGTTTTAAAGATAGTTTTTTTGCTGAATCTAAAGTTAAATGGTGTGCATCAATAAAATTATAATGTTGCCCTTCTTTTGAAAAGTCAAAATAGGAAATGTTATGCTCTAGTGCCAAGTTTGTCATTACCCTATCAAAATTTGGTGCTAAATCGTTTTCAATTTGCAGCAACTCACCATCAATGGGTAATCGTACCAAATAGACATCTCCATAGGTTTCCAAAAAATTTACCGTCTTATTGAGATAAGATAAACGCAATGAAGATAAAGCGAAATCTTGTCGTTTTTTGGCATAATCCAAAATATTCTGTTGTCGTTTTTGAAGCCTCTGTTCTTGTGTTAATGATATCGTCATTTTCAAAAAGCCATCATCTTCCACCACTCGTGGTGATCTATTGTACAATATCTTGATATAGGGTTCTGAATAATGATTGAGTAAATAGGAAAAATTAGGCTTTGAATTCACAGACTGTAAGGCTCCTACAAACTCATTGCTTTCTGTAAACCCAGCCAAATCATTAGGATTTTGGCTATCGCTAGACAGGACCCATGGATCCACACCCAAAATAAATAGTTGGCCTTTCTGTAAGGTATCCAGTTTCCTCTTAATACTTTCTAAATACACTGGACCGTACGGACTCGTATTATAGGTAAACGCATAATTATAACTTGTCGTTCCTGGAATCTCATTATTAATCACAGATGGCACAATACCTAGAGACACTCTAGAAGAACCTAAAATTAGTGAGTTCTGTTTAGGTGATGTGAACCTTTTATAGAATGGGTCTGACCAACCATCAGCTTGATAAAACACACAAAACACACTCAATAGTATGATGATTCCGAAAAGGGCAATCTTGATTAAAAAACGCTTCAACTCATTATTATTTTAAAATTGAAAATATATAAACGGTTGTTCTTTGACGCCAAATAAGAAAATAATCATCACCATTAGGTAGTAAAACGTATAACAAACTGGTTTAGAAAACTTCTTATTTAGATGCTCTAAGGTATGATTATTTTCTCGCCCAAGCCAATCCAACACTACCAAAACACCAATAAAAAATAATGAAATGATCATCTTTTCCTCACCAATGAATTCAGGCAAAGACCATATTGAAGGCGAAAACAATCCTTCAAAATAAACTATGGCATCTGTTAGATTATCTGCCCTAAAAAAGATCCAAGCTAGCGTTACTATAGTAAATGTGACGAGCATAGACATCAACTCTTTTGGTCTTGCAAATAGCTTATTTTTTGCTACTGTATTCAAATATTTTCTATTGGCATTTACCATAAATAAGGGTAAAAAGAACAAGGCATGTAAGAATCCCCAAAAAACAAACGTCCAATTAGCGCCATGCCATAAGCCACTAATAATAAACACGATAAAAATGTTTCTGATCGATTTTACTTTAGATCCTCGGCTGCCACCTAATGGAATATAAAGGTAATCCCTAAACCATGTTGATAAGGATATATGCCAACGACGCCAAAATTCAGCTATATTTCTAGAAAAATATGGTACTCTGAAGTTTTGCTTAAAATCGAAACCAAATAATTTTGCACTACCTATGGCGATGTCTGAATACCCAGAAAAATCGCCATAAATTTGAAATGAAAACAAGATGGCTCCCAATAATAATGTGCTTCCAGACAAGCTTTCAGCGTCATTGAAAATAAGCACGACATATCGTGCGCAATTATCAGCAACGACTACCTTCTTAAAGAAACCCCAAAGCATTTGTCGTAAGCCATCGGTTGCTTGCTCATAATTAAATAGACGTAATTTATAGAATTGTGGTAATAGATGTCCAGCGCGTTCTATGGGTCCAGCAACCAATTGTGGAAAGAAACCTACGTAGCATAGAAAGGATACCCAATCTTTAGTAGGAGTCATTTTTTTACGATAAACATCAATGCTGTAACTAAGACTTTGGAATGTGTAAAAACTAATTCCAACAGGTAAAATAATTTCTAGACTATCAAGCGATAATGCTGTACCAAAAAGTGTAAAAGCCTCAACAAAACTTTCCGCAAAAAAATTATAGTATTTGAAAAACATCAAAAGACCTAGATTAACGGCGACACTTATCCAAAGCAAGTATTTACGACCAATCTTGCTGGTACTTTTATGCAGATGAATGCCAATAAAATAATCGACGAGCGAGCTAAATGCAATTAGGAAGAGAAAACGCCAATCCCACCATCCATAAAACACATAACTTGCAATTAAAAGGAGGCTGTTTTGTGCCGTTGCTTTTTTAGGAATTACTAACCAATATAGAAGAAAAACTATTGGCAGAAAGACGGCAAAATCTAAGGAATTAAATAACATACAAATCTAAAATGTCCTGTATGAAATTTACCATAGTCATTCACGATGTCTTGAGTAATATTTAGAAGTTATAAACCACTTCTAATTGATAGTCTTTTAAAGACTTTTTGGCGCGATCAATATCTTCAGTAAAACCTAAAATATAACCACCACCACCTGAACCACAGAGTTTCAAATAGTATTCATTGGTTTCAATACCTTTTTTCCACAACTCATGAAACTGCTTAGGGATCATTGGTTTAAAATGGCTCAATACTACTTTGGATAATTGTTTCGTGTTTTGAAATAATGATTTTACATCACCTTTTAAAAAATCATCAACACAAGCATCCGTATGCTTAATAAACTGATCTTTTATCATACTCCTAAATCCTTCCTGCTTCATGTTCTCCATAAAAATTCGAACCATAGGAGCGGTTTCTCCAATCATTCCAGAATCTAATAAAAACACAGCGCCTTTACCCTCTGTTTGTTGTGCAGGAATTCCAGTAGCTTCAATATTATCTTTGGAATTAATTAAAATAGGAATACTCAGATAGCTATTTAGAGGGTCCAAACCAGATGATTTTCCGTGGAAAAACGATTCCATTTCAGAAAATATAGCTTTTAGTTTCAGCAGCTTTTCACGTGTCAAATTCTCTAAAACCGTAATTTTATCGTAGGCATACTTGTCATAAATAGCGGCTACTAAAGCACCACTACTTCCTACTCCATAACCTTGTGGAATCGAGGAGTCGAAATACATGCCGTTTTCAACATCAGCGGTTAAAGTCTCAATATCAAAAGACACCAAGGTCTTATCAATATCGTTGAGATACGATACGAATCGCTTTAAACTCTCGTTGGACTTGATCGCTTCTGGCGAAGGATTTTCATCCGTTTTTAAAGCACCTTTAAAAAAATTGTAAGGGATTGATAAGCCTTTAGAATCCTTGATGATTCCGTACTCACCAAAGAGTAAGATTTTTGAATAAAAAAGAGGTCCTTTCATGTAATTTCGCAATTTCCTTTAACAAATATACGTATTATTCTTGTATTTGGTTCGCACCGAAACCAATTTGGTCACAAATATATTGACCATTTTGACAGTACGCAACTAATTCATTCTTAATGAATTTTAGCACGTTTTCTTGTTCGTTTTCTGGATAAAGAACATGGACATTCGCTCCTGCATCCAAGGTAAAACAAACTTTAGAACCATTGGCAATTCTATAGGCCCAAATTTTATTGATGATTTCCAAGGTGTTAGGTTTCATCAATATAAAATAAGGCATACTGGTCATCATCATGGCATGCAAGGTTAATGCTTCACTTTCTACCAAATTGACAAAAGCATCCAAATCACCCGATTCAAAAATCTTTGTTAGTTTGGATAAATTAGCGTGAGCTTGATTGAAACGGTTTTTTGCAAACGGATGACCATGCATAAGGTTATGACCAAGGGTACTACTCACCGGCTTTTCTCCTTTATCTACCAATAAAATAGTGTCTTGAAAATTTTTAAAGTTAGCATGTACTTTTAAAGGATACTTTACGCCATAAAAGTCTGAACTCCCTTGAATTTGTTCATGAGCTCCCCAAACCATCAAATCACCTTCGATACTTCTGCAAGCGCTTCCTGAACCCAAACGGGCTAAAAATGATGCTTTTTTAGTGAAATAATCTGTTGACATACCCTCTGACAACTCTTTTTCAATACTCATTAAGCACAATGCTAGAGCACTCATTCCAGAAGCCGAAGACGCTATGCCCGAACTGTGAGGAAACGTATTTGACGTTTCAATTTTAAAATGATAGTCTTTTAAAAATGATAGATAATTTTCAATGCGCTTAAAAAACGTTTTAATTTTTGGCTTGAAATCATCTTTTTGCTCGCCATCTAAAAGCACCTCAAAAGAAAAATCATCTGTTCGAGCCTTTTTCGAAAAACTTAGCGTGGTTATGGTTTTACAATGATCTAGTGTGAAGCTAATAGATGGGTTTTCAGGAATTTGATTGTCCTTTTTTCCCCAATATTTCACTAATGCGATATTACTTGGCGAAGACCATGTAAAACTACCATTGTCCATACTAAAACTATAAGGTTGAGGAATAAAATCGTCTGGGCTCATGTAAAAATTTATATCTGAAAGCGGCTCATTTCTTTGCCTTCACTAACAGGTTGATTCAATATGTTGCAAAAATAAGGAATATCTATTGGTCTTTGTTATTTTCATCGGACATGGCTAGCAATTTTACCATGGTATTATAATTTCTTGTCGTGGCATTGACCTGCAGCTTTTTCTCAAAGAGATTCATATTGAACTTTGATTTTCCATAAGCTGCCTCGGAGTAGAAATATACAGCATCATTGATGATTTGAAACATTTCATTATCGTATGAAAGTTGCATTACCTCTTCAGCACGGTCACTATCAGGAATCTTATCTAAAATAATAAAATAGCTTGCTTTTTTTTGTACTTCAGAAAATGGGCAAGCCTCAAAAATTCTCAATAATTCATCTCTTGTTTTAGCAATCACAGACACCTCGAAACCGAAGTGCTGATGTATGGCTTGTTTGATTTTTGATGCCACTTCTAAATGATTGTCGTCTTGGCTAATTAAGATGATATTTCCACTTTGAATGTAGGTTCTCACATTTTCAAAACCAATTTTTGCTAGTAGTGTCCTGAGTTCAGCCATCGGTACTTTTCGATGTCCACCAACATTTATTCCTCTTAATAAGACAATATACTCAGTCATTTTTCTTGCGTTCTTCAAGTTCTTGACGACGCATTGGCATGGCATCAACTAGGCTAAAAATCACATCAGATGTCACTACGGTATTAGAACTATATTTTTCGCCTCCATCCAAACCTATTAATACTATTTTAAAACCTTTTAAAGTTTGAGTCGTATCATTGGTTTGAGGATGATCCTTCCAGTTATAAAATGTGCATTTTTCATCCAAACATTTGTACATAACAATCTTCCGATCGATAAGACCATTTAAATCTTTATGGAGAATATCAAACTGTTGCTCTGCGAGATGAAGGTGGGCTTGATCGGATTTTATGAGAACAACACGTTCCTTCCATTGGTGTTTCTCAAGATTTTGAGACCAAACACAATGCGTAAAAAGCATTGTTAATAAGACGTACTTCATATTATTTGGAATTTAAAATTGACTGTGCCGCAATATAGGCACCAGACCATGCATTTTGAAAGTTAAATCCGCCTGTTACCGCATCAATATTTAAGATTTCTCCTGCAAAATAAAGATTTTTAAGCAATTTACTTTCGAAGGTTTTGAAATTCACTTCCTTTAAATTGATACCTCCTGCGGTTACGAACTCCTCTTTAAAGGTGCTTTTTCCGGTCACGTGAAAAACAGCTCTAGTAAGCTGAGAGGCTAATTGTTCTAACTGAAGTTTATTGAGATCTGCCCAACGTACATCATCATTGATGTGCGATGCCAATACTAGGTTTTGCCACAATCGTTTTGGTAATTCGAATTGTGCCGATTTAACCACTATCTTTTTTGCTAATAGTTGTTTCAATGCTTTTAAGGCTTCAATACAATCCTCAAATGATTGTTTTATAAAATTGACTTCAATATCAAAATTATAATGTTTTTTCGCTAATTCTATGGCTCCAAAGGCCGATAATTTTAAAATAGCAGGAGCACTCATCCCGACATGTGTAATTAATAATGGTCCTTCACTCCAAAGATTTGAATTTACCACAGAAACTTCTACGTGTTGCGCCACGACTCCAGGAATATTTTTTATCCGTTTATCCTTTATATCAAAGGTAAATAGAGAGGGTACAGGTGGTGAAATGGTATGCCCTAAATCCTCTAATATTTGCCATATTTTCGGGTTACTACCAGTTGCAAGAAGCAATTTATCACAATCAAAAGTGCCTTTAGTAGTTTCAACTTTAAATCTGTTTTGCGATGTGTCTTCATGAGTTATTGGATGAATGAATTTAACAGAATGAGTGTACAATACATCCACATCATGCTTTTCAGTTTCCTTTAAAAAACAATCAATAATCGTTTGAGACGAATTTGAAACGGGAAACATGCGTCCATCTTCTTCAATTTTTAAAGGAACACCTCGTTCTTCAAACCATGCAATCGTATCACCTGTCATGAATTGATGAAATGGTCCCAAAAGCTCCTTTTCACCTCTTGGATAATTTCTTACGAGTTCTGATGGTATAAATTCGGCGTGTGTGACATTACAACGACCTCCACCTGAAATCTTTACTTTCTGTAGTCCTGTTTTCCCTTTTTCAAGAATGGCCACTTTCATTTCAGGGTTTTGCTCCGCGATATTAATCGCTGCAAAAAAGCCTGCGGCACCACCTCCAACCACTATGACATCATAGGTCTTCATAAACGTTCTGGATTATCAGAAATGATACCATCAACGCCATAAGATTTCATTCGGGTAATTGCTGCTTCATCATTGACAGTCCAAACGATGACTTTATAACCAAGTTCTTGTGCATATGCTACATTTGATTTGGTAATCAAAGCCATATTTGGATGTATGGCAAACGCGTTGACCGAATTCGCAATTTCTAAAGCGTCTGAAACGCTGGCTTTTGTCAAAACACCTAATCTTAAATTCTTGTGAGTTTTATAAACAGTTTCTAATTCGTGACTTTGAAAGCTTGAAATAATAAACTGGTCATAACTCCAGCCGTGATAATTGATGTAATCATCTAGTATGCGACAAGTTTCTTCAGCTGTTTGTTTGCCTTTAAGTTCAATATTGATAACACATGCTTTATCAACGACATTCAAAACCTCTTCAAGTGTTGGAATGCGATACATTTCCTCAACAACTAACTTTTTGAGTTCCGATAATGTGTGTTTCGCAATTTCTCCAGAACCATTCGTCATGCGGTCTAATGTAAAATCATGAAACACGACCAATTCACCTGAGGCACATCTATGCACGTCTATTTCAATGCCATCTACACCTAATTCTAAAGCGTGTTTCACAGACTCTAAGGTATTCTCTGCAATATGATTTTTAGCACCTCTGTGCCCTATTTTCAATGGATTTCTCATCTGGTATAAAAGTATTAAATTACAAGTTAGCAAGCATCATAAATATTTTATGTAATCTTTAAGAGTTTAGATTTTTCATTCTGAAGAAAAAGCATTTAATTTTGTTTAGAACAACACGTTATGACCTCAAAATTAAACTTCCTTATTACTTTATTCATACTTACTAGTTCTTGTAACACAGGTAAATTAAATGCACTCCTTGAGCTTCCGTCAGATTTAGAAGAAATTTCAGCCATTGAGGTGGTGAAAGATTCTGATATTTTATGGGTCATTGAAGATGCTGGTAATAAAAACAATCTTTATGGTTTAGATACGAAAGGACAAATTGCTAAAGATATCGATATTGATAATGTACAAAATATAGATTGGGAAGATTTAACTTCAGACCAAGACGGCAACATCTACATTGGTGACTTTGGTAACAATGCTAAAAAGCGTGAACATTTTGCTATTTATAAGGTTGTAAATCCTGAAAATGCAGGCGACTCCACCGAGGCAGATGTTATAAGCTTTACGCTCCCAAAAAATATGAAGTCTGAAGACTTTGAAGCCTTTTTTCTGTATAATAATTTCTTTTATCTTTTTACGAAAGACCACAAGAAATGTGAATTAATTAAGGTTCCTAATATTGTTGGAGATCATGAGGCAGTATATATTTCGGAATATGAACTCCCAGGAAAGCGTACCAAAGTGACATCAGCTGATATTAGTGAAGACGGAAAAACCGTAGTATTATTAAATCACGACAAACTATGGAAGTTATCAGGATTTTCTACTGATGACTTTTTTGATGGTGATCTTAAGCCCATTCCTTTTGATCACGACACTCAAAAAGAAGGTATTAATTTAATCGCTCCAAACAAGGTGCTAATCACCGACGAACGTGACAAGAGTGAAGGCGGTAATTTGTATAGTTTTAGTTTTGATGATTAGTACACTGCTGAAATAATCGTTCGACAACCTTTAAATCAGCTTTATTTGATAATTGCGAGGTCGCATCTTGATAAAGATTCTGAATGTCATTGTCAACAGCTTTTCTATAAACGTCATTGTTACATCCTTGGCTCTTTTGAAGGGCTTGTAGCATTACGAATAACTTTTGAACGATCACAATATCATGTTTACAATAGGTCCGCAAAGCCGCCATCACTTGATATAACAGGGTCTCAAAATCAACGGTGTTAATAACAAGAACCGGTTGGTCATCAGAATTACAAATCTGGCTTGAATCCCTCTTTTGCATTCTTAGTAAGAATAATTCCGTTAGGTAATCTATAGCATTAACTGCTGTTCCTGGGTCATTAATTCCAGGTGACATGGCTTTTACAGCTATTTCTGTAATTTGCTTAAATGCTAGCACATAATTTTCTTCAATCAGCTCGCCTTTTGAAAAATGAAGATGGGATAACATCCGGTCTTTGACCTCATCGTCCAATGCTATACTGGTTTTAATGATAGGCATTCCACTCAAGACATAAGAGCCTTTAACTGGAAGAATATCTGCCTTAAAATCTAATTCGGAGATGATGTCCTTAATCGCATGAATACTAACATCCTGAAAATATCCAGATGTTTTTGAAGTTACCTCATCCCAATCTGAAGAATCTATGGCATCGAACGCCTTATCACTTTCAGAATCAATGAGTTGTTCCATGCGCTTTTTAGCCGTACTAAAAATGCGATCCATGATGTTATTCACTTGGATTTCTTGTGAGATGGAATGAATAAAATAAATAAAAGCGCCAAGGCACAAGGTCATAAAGAATATAGCCAATAATACTGAAAATCCAGGCAATTGATATTTATTACCATTGGGCTCAATAGCGACCAATGTGAAAATACAATAGAGTAATGTCGAATTATAAATTCCAAGAACCATTTGATGGCGTCTATTTGAGATAAGACCAGGCAAGACTCTTGGTGAGAAATTTGTGGAGGCTTGATTAAGAAGTATCATGACCAAAGAGAAACTAAAAACCATGATAGAAATAAGTCCCGCAATAAACGTCGTAAGCAGACTTCTTGCAGTTTCACTATCATTGACGACAAACACAGGTGCATGATTCAGCAAATATTTTGAAACACCCTGACTTTCTAGGTAAAACATTAATAAAGCGAACAGCAAGCCAAGTAAGCTTAGCAATGTTGGATAGAACGCAATTTTACTCTTGAGCTTGAAAATATATTTTAGAGTAATGTCTAGGTAATTTTTCATCAGACTCTAGAAATTTAGACCGAATCCAAATGAAAATCGCAAGCCTTCCGCACTATTAAAGAGATTAAATGTTCCTGACAGGCTTTCTGCCGCAGTAATCCAGAGTCCACCACCATAGTCATTATGCCATTTTTCGGAAAAGTCATTTTTCAACCAAACTCTACCAACATCAAATCCTCCAAAAACACCAATTTGTAGAGGAAGTGTACTCGTTTTAAAAGAGTTGAAACTATATCTTACATCAGCACTACCTACAAACGAGTTTTTACCTGTAAAGCGTTCTGTTCGAAAACCTCTCAATCCATTTTGACCACCAATATTTGCTGCTTGATAAAAAATGAGATCGTCACCAAAACGGAATTGCGCTCTTGCATCGGTTTTAAGAACAAGTTTACGGTTTTTAGTTAAAGCGTTGTAGAACCCTAGGTTGGTATTGACATAACCATAAGTGAATGTGGAATTTTCAAATTCTGTTTTACCACCAACATTTAACAAGAAGGTCATTCCTCTTGTGGGATTCAATTGATTATCAAAACTTTCATAATTATATTCAGCTTCTAAAGCACCAAAAATACGTCTTTCATAAAAATTCTCAGTATTTGATGGAACGACATCTGTGATAAACCTGCCATCGGTATTTCCAATTTCAATGGCTTCAATCACTGCTCTAAAACCGTAATCACTACCAAAATTTCCTTTTTTGATAATACCAGCTTTCGCCATGTAAATGCTTGTTTTGACGCGATTATAATCCAAATCGAGTTCATCATCATTATTGACCGTTTCATTACCGAAGCCAAAAAAGTTATTGGTAAAGTTTTCGGAAGTAAATTGGCCACCGATATGTAAATTCCAATCGTTCATGATATTGGCAAATTCACCGTCATAAATAAGTGAAAATCCGCTAGTCGCAAAAAAGTAACCTCCTCTAAAACGATGTTCCTGTGAAAACGGATTACGTTGAAAACCATTTTTGGTCTTCACATATTGCAATCCTAAGGACACACCATCATCTGGATTAAATCCAATAGCTGGAGTTATAACACTGTTGGTTGTAATGTATTTTTGAAAATCGAAGAGATTCAGTTTATAAACATCTGTAAAACGAATGGTTCCTCCTTTATTCTCTTGCACAGTATTGGGTTTACTCTCATGATCGTATACTTTAATTCTACGTCCAGCTTTAATGATGTAGGTATCATTTTCCTGTCCGCCAATAAGTCTTGTAAAAATGAGGTTGTTGGCTTTCCCTGTGACTTCAAAAATATCCTTGTCGTCAAGGCCATAAATCCATAATTCTTTGGTCACATCTTTATGAAACACTTTATCTACTAGGACATCAGCTTTTTCACCATCTTTAATTCTTGAAATAATTACTCGTGTTTCTTTATCACCAATTCTTTGAACTTCGATATAGTCGTCTTTATCAGTACCTGTGAGAATCACCAACTCATTCAAAAACTCATAATATCTCGTAGCGATGTCCAGTAAATTGGCTCGTCTCCCTTTTAGGTGCTCTTTGATTTCCATCAAGGTAGAATCTTGTACCGCTTCGGGAACATTCTTAAAGGCTCTATCTATGACCTCATCGGTAATATTATCCTGTAAAAACTGTGCATGCTCCAGCCACTTTTCTTTTGTTGACTGTTGTACCATCACTCTATCTAGTTTAACGCCAGCTGCATTCATCCATTCAATGTCTTTCAATTCAGAATCATACACTTGAAGTTGTTTTGTCGATCCTGAAATAATACGCATCACATCAAGCAAAGCACCGTCAAAATTTGAAAAGACTTGATCTCTATCTCTTGGAATTGGTCGAAACCACTTATCCCCATTTTCTTGATCAAATTGTGCCCATCGCCATTGATCTTGATGTCTATCCCAATCTCCTATAAGCATATCAAATAGACGGGCTCTCACATAAGCATTCTCGTCAATTTTATACTTCTCATCTTCGCGTACCTTCTCAATTATATCATGTGTGCTTTCAATATCATCGGCATAACCAAAGTTGCGTTCATCTGTGTAATTTTCTTCTGGACGCTCCTCTATCATATACAATTCCCCTCCATAATCATTATTATATTTACCGAGGTATTTATGCTTAGGAATATAAAATATTCTTGGGTTGGTATGATAGATTTTAGCAGCATCGGACAACTCAGGTACGACCATAAATGCATAAGGATGTGCCGCAGTATAGAAATCTTGTATTAAGCCTTCAATGGCTGTTTGTTCAAAGTCATCTTGTATATAAGTATCTTTGAACATCACGGTCTGTAGGTACTGTGTAGCACTTTTACGCAGCGCTCTCATGTTGAGCTCTCGACCGTCTTTGGTTTTTAATCTTAAGGATCTTGTTTGATGACCACCACCAGCCCTTACAATCTCCAAACCACCATAAAGCGTGTCTAAAGTAGCCACTTTAGCGGTGATTTTCGTACTGTAAACATCGCGATAATGATCGCCCCAAACCGATTCGAAAAATCCACTCTTATCCGTTTCTTCAGCGGTATAAACGGACGTCTCAATTTCCTGCGGAAAACTATCAGGAAGGTCAGACACATCATAGTCTTTAGTTGGCGGATATACTTCTTTGGTAAACATTTTTTTAGGCTCACCATTCTCGACACCGTATATCGTCACCCAACTACTTCCGTCCTTAAAAATGGTGAGCTCAGCAAATCCTTGTCCGCCATACGAGAAAAAACCATTATTACTCAAAGTCGCAGATGATTCTTTGGCACCTGAACCTGACACAATTTGTTTAATCCTTTCATTTTCGATATACTGAAGTGTATGCTCGTGACCAGACACTACCACCAAATTTTCAGAATCAAAGACCAGAGTTTCCAAGCGCTTCATTAGTTCATTGTAGCGTTCATTATACCTATCTTGAATAGAGACACCTCCTTGCGTTCTAACCTGTGCAATGAGAGAAGAGAATACTGGAACAGGTATCTTACTCTGAGTAGGATACAAGTGCTTTTCAGCTGCGAATTGTCCGCCATGAGTACCATTCGTATACATCGGGTGATGCATGGCTAAAACAATGGTTTTATTTTGAGCTTTTTTGAGTTCACCTTCTAATTCCAAAAAGAAGCGCTCACGTGTTTTGATCTCACATTCATCATTAATCGTTGGATTAGAATTCCAGTTTTCTAAATACCATTGGGTATCTATTACAATGAGTTTTATATTTTCATTAATATCGATATCTTCCAAAGGACATCCATTTTCTGGTTGGAATGTATTCTTACCAAGTGCATCTTCAATATATTTTTCTTGTCGCTTCAAACCTTTAAGACCATTGGCATACCAGTCATGATTACCAGGAATAAACAAGACATCGCCTTTAAAATTCTCAACAGATTTCAACTGACCATTGAGCGCATTCTCAGCCATCGCTCTATGTGGATCATTTTCAGAAGGTAGTCCGTCAGGATAAATATTATCTCCTAAAAAGATCGTATAATCATCTTCTGTATTTCGAGCTGCGATGTGGTTATTAAAAGCTGTTAAGGCTTGAGACATCCCACCCATGGGTGACACTCCAGCATCTCCAATGAGATAAAAAGTTTTATCGATGTCTTTGTTTGGAAGTTCGACCGTGGCATCCTCTTCTTCTTTATACTGTGCTTTGTATGTAGCACATGCTGTTATAAATATGCTAAAAGCAAAACAGACCAATAGTTTTTTAAAGTTGGGCATATATCATTTTTGAATTACAAAATAACAATCAAAATATAGTTTTGTTTGTTTATATCACTAAAGATATTGATTCTAACGCTAATAAACAGATGCTAATCGTATTAAAGTCATCATGAACTGCAAGATAGCATTGAGCAGCCTACTTTATGCCTAGCCCAGTCCGGTCGTTTTTTGAACCATTTTTCATATTTGGGTTGCTCCGCATACGGACTTTTTAATAATTGGAACAATTCGTCCAACAAATCATAATTCCCTTGTTCGGCATCATCAATTGCCAATTGTGCCATATAGTTCCGGAGAGCAAATTTAGGATTCACTTGGTTCATTTTGCTTTGCCGCTGCTTATCAGTTAAGCTTTCGTTTTGAAGTCGGTCGTCATAACGTTTAAACCAATCTCGCCATTCTTGAGCAATTTGACTAGACACTTCATTAGGCACATAAAAAGCATCTTTTACTGTTTCTAGACCCGTTTTAGCATTCCCTTTTTTGAAATGTCCTAAATTTCTAAAAAACATGGTCATATCGGTTTCAGTGGCCAGCAATACTTTTTCTAAATCTTGTATAAGGCGTTGATCAGTAGTATGCTTATTGTGAAGCCCCAATTTTGATTTCATCATAGCCAATGATTGCTCCTCGAATCCCGTTTTATAGCCTTCTAGAATCTGTTCTAAAGGTGCTGTTTCCTCTATTAATGGATATAAGGCATTAGCTAACTGGTATAAATTCCATAAGCCCATTTGTGGTTGGTTGCCATATCTGTATCGCTTGTGCTCTTTGTCTGTTGTATTAGGGGTCCACGCAAAGTCAAATCCTTCCAACCAGCCATAAGGTCCGTAATCAATGGTCAAACCAAGTATAGACATATTATCGGTATTCATGACGCCATGTACGAAGCCAACGCGTTGCCAATGAACAATCATTTTAAGCGTGCGCTCGGTTACTTCTGAGAAAAACTGAATATAGTTTTCTTTAGAAGGTTTTCCAAGATGCGAAAAATGATGAGCAATCGTATAATCCACCAATGTTTTTAAGGTACTATGATCTTGTCGCGCTGCAAATATTTCATAACTACCAAAGCGTAAAAACGATGGTGACACTCTGGCAACTATTGCGCCTTTTTCGTATTCTGGATGGCCATCGTAGAGCATATCTCTAAGTACTTGATCACCTGTTAATGCCAAAGAAAGCGCTCTGGTTGTTGGCACCCCTAAATGATACATCGCCTCGCTACACAAATATTCTCTAATGGAAGACCTTAAAACCGCCAAACCGTCAGCACTTCTTGAATAAGGCGTTTCACCAGCTCCTTTGAGTTGAACAGTCCATGCCTTCTCATGATGAACCACTTCAAATAAATTGATAGCTCTACCATCACCTAACTGTCCGGCCCAATGTCCAAATTGATGCCCTCCATAACACATGGCATAAGGTTTCGTGTTTTTCAAAGTTGTAGCACCAGTCAAAATTTCAGTAAACTTTTGAGCGCTTACATCCTTATCTGAAAAACCCAATGTTTTGATCATGTCATCGGAGACGTGTATTAATTTGGGGTTCGACGGCTTTTTGGGTGTTACATATGAAAAACAAGCATGCGTCACTTGTCGTCTGGAATTTTCCATCTTTGAATCTGACGGCAAGGCCTCTGTAAAAATATTTTGAGTATTTATTTCCATTAAAAAACTGGTAATCAGTTTGTTTTAAATTACTTATTTCTTCTCATAATTTACAAATAATTTAACCGTTACCAATTCGAAAGAAAGTTAGATTTTGTTAAATCTTAATTTTGTAATTTTAACCTTCATCAATAAAACGTATTTATGGCAACGGATCTTGTTAAAAAAACTGAAGCATTTGTATTTGATCTCCTGACAAAGGAATTAGATCCTGTTTTTCTATACCATAATCACAAGCACACACAACGTGTTCTAAAAAGCACTCGTGAGATTATTGAGAACTCCGATGTGAAAGATGATGAAGCTGAAATATTAGAAATTGCAGCCTTATTGCATGACACTGGATACACCCAAGGTGCAGAAGACCATGAAGAAAAAGGTGTCAAAATCGCCACTGAATTTCTTACTGAACAAGGTGCAGACCAGAAACTGATTGATGCGGTGAATACCTGTATCATGGAGACCAAATTTAAGGAAGTGCCTACCACCAAATTAGGAAAGATCATTCGCGATGCTGATGCGTCGCATTTCGGAAAAAAATACTTCCAAGAGGCGAGTGATTTCTTAAGAAAAGAATTGGAATTGAGAGGTGAGGTAACCTATTCTGCTACAGAATGGCGCAACGAAAACATCAAAGTACTAGCAAAGAAACATCAGTTTTATACCGAATACGCCTTAAAAAACTGGCAATCGCGTAAAGACAAAAATTTATCCAAACTTTTAAAAGCGAAAAAGAAACAAAAACGCAAGTACAAAAAAGAGGAAATCAAAGCGAAATATAAAATGCAATACAAAAATGAAAGTCCAGAGCGTGGCGTTCAAACATTTTATAGAGTGGCTTTGAGAAATCATATAAAATTGAGTGACATTGCTGATACCAAAGCGAACATTTTATTGTCGGTGAACGCGATTATTATTTCGGTAGTTTTAGCCAATTTGATTTCAAAATTAGATACGAATCCATACCTCACTTGGCCAACAGTTATTTTTACTTTATTTAGTGTAATTTCTATGATTATGTCCATTATTGCTACGCGTCCTAACGTAACCAGTGGACAATTCACGAAAGAAGATGTGAAGAATCAAAAGGTCAATTTAAGTTTCTTTGGAAATTTCCATCAAATGGCATTGGAAGAATATGAATGGGCTATCCAAGAGATGGTCAATGACAAAGATTATATTTACAAAGCACTTACTAAAGACTTATATTTTTTAGGCAAGGTATTGGAACGAAAATACCGTTTATTACGCATCACTTATACGGTCTTTATGATTGGAATCATCGTCTCGTTGATTGCCTTCGGCATTGCAGTAAAAAATAATCCAGGAGCTGACATTCAAGATGTTTTAGACCCAAATTCACAATCACAACTATATCAAAATAAAGCTTTAGATAAAGCGGCCTATTTTGTTTAGGCATTCACTTCTTTGATGAGATCATCATAAGTGTAAAAGGATTTGTCCTCTTTTTTATGATAAAGAATATTCACTCGAATAGCTTTTAAACCAGTCACTCCTTGAAGGTTTTCTAGTTCAACGATTTCGATGTGATTGTCTAAGACATTTTTTGATTGTAGAAAGTTCACATACTGTAAATATTCAATCTCATCTTCCTTTTGCGAATAAACAATGGTCATCTTTCCATTTTGAGTGATACGCTCTTCCGTGCCTTTGATAAACGCCTTATCCACACGTTTTTTTACGACTTCGTATCGCGCATTATATGTACCATCGACATCAAACTGTTTTTCATCCATTCTAAATCGAATAGATAACGGTTGATTAAACACTAAAATCATGGATGTCACATCTAGTGCTAATGGATATTCGTGCTGATTTTGATAATACTCGTTTTCCATTTCGCACATCACTTGTAATTGCCACAATCTCAAATTATAGAGATACACCTCATTAAAGCTGACGGCTTTAGTGATAGACTCGCCTATGTACATATTGTGTTCAACACCATCCGTTTTATAGCGCTCAAAATAATGTGGATACATCTCTTGTGCCTCTTCTTGTTTTCGATCTAATAAAGACGCCATATTCTTATTGATCAACATGATCGTATCGTCGTAATTCTTACGATAAAAATAAATCACATTCAAATCGTCATCGACCTTACTAAAATAATCATCAATAAGCGGTCTTAAATCGGCGTTTTTATTGTATTGAAATTTAAATATCGATTCTATTTCATCTTTTAAAAAGGCGGTCACATTATGCTCACTATCCACTTTGAAATCAGACGTCAATTCTTTTATAAAGGCATTGATTTGAAACTGAATTTGTTCATAGATTGGCAAATTTTCAGTTGCAAGAATGGCATCCATAATTTTTGAAACCAGATTTAATTGCAAGGCCAAGTCTTTCTTAGTGGCCTCATTTCTAGCATCAGACGATCCTTTTACATCTATTTGACCAAATAACGGATAAATATTATCAAATACTATTTTTCCAAATGACGCTTCATTTCCGTGGTAATGCTTATCCTTAAGAAACTGTCGTGCGGCATCCACAAATTTCCAATACACACTAGGATGAATAGAAGTACACTCCTGCTGTATAATAGCCTCAATTAAATTTTCTTCTTCAATTTTAGAGCGCTCCACCGCAGAAATAATATAGGGCATAACATCTACCAACTTATTAGCATTAATGCTATTTAAAACGCTTGGTTCACTTGATACTATTTCCAAAATACCCATAAGGCCTTTCTCATTCGCGATGGGAGCAAAAATGGCACTTTTTATTCCTTGGTGGTGTAAGGTATTAATATGTGGTGCTTTCCCTTTGGATTTCTTGAGCATCCTATCTACATCAGAGATGGAGATGTAAACTTTATCTTTTAACAACTTCTTGTAAGACCAAGTGCAGAGCGCATCTGAACACTTCTTAGATTCTTTCTCTTCAAGAAGAAAGCTGCTCATCCCAGCACCATGAACCCGTTCGAAATGGTCGTCCTCCTTATTGTATACTGAAAACCCTACGCGAATATCCTTTAAACCCAAAAGCGATTGGAATATTCCATGAAAATCTTTCATAAAACTTTCCTTTTTTCGCTTATCACTTCCGATGAGGCTGGACTTAATATTAGAAATCGATTGGTCATCTGTGACATCAAAAATATTACTAATCACAAACCCTTTAAACGTATAACTGAATGGTGGAAACTTTTCTTTCCAAAGGTCGATGTTATCAAAATTATCCAACAACATGTCATAATCTTCCTGAGTAATTTTTGGTGCATTGTCATTCGGGACAATTTCCGTAAAATCGGCATTGTATAAAATTTTATAATAACGGATGATGCCGTTAGCATCAGGAATTTCATAATAAAATGGCCGTTTGAAATTCAAATTATAACCATAACAAAAGTTGAGTATAATCGTACATGCAATGATATAAGTATCATCTTCTGGCATGTTCTTTATTTCCAATTCAAAATCAGGGCCTGCAGTTTCTATGATAGATTTAAAACGTTCGGAAGCATTAAAAATCAAATTATGAAAGGGAACCGAAGCCGTTTTAATTTCATTTTTTGTCAATATGGGACTGAAAGAATCCTGAAGAATAATACTTATTTCCTTTTCTCGAGTGACTAAATCCTTAGGATCTGTCATACCAGCTCTTAATTCGGGAAATCCTTCTGCAGTTTTTAACACACGACGTGCTTTAGCGGCTATGAATTCATCCTCGTGATTAGACAAGGACTCATAGTGCTTTAGAATTTTATTAAAACTTACCTTTAATCTAAAAGGTGATTCGATATGATCGTTAATATCATTCATAATACCTGTCTGCAGTGTATACAAATTTACAAATTAATAACTTAATTGGTCGTTTTGATACTCTGAAACTTACAATGTCATTTTTTATAAGAAAGTAACTGAATATCAACGAGTTTTTTGACTTCTCAAAGGCAACTTCATCAATTACCCTTTTTAAATCTTATATTTGATACTATCATCATTTTAAATTTAAAATGCTGTATCCATTAATTTTGAATCGTCTAAGTAACAATCGGAAGTACCTCTGTGCTTTTGTCATGTCTCTTTATAGCATTTTGAGCTTTGCTCAGCTTTCCGATTTTGAGTTGTCAGTTACGGTAACCGATGAAACCTGTTCAGGAAATGGTGGATTACAAATGACTGTCACGAATACAACTGCTGGAGCAGACCTCATTTTTACACTTTATGAATTACCTGACGATAGCACACCCATTGCAGAAACTACGGCAACGGCATTTGACAATCTTGTTTCTGGAAATTATAGAGTTGTAGCCACACAAACCTTATCTGGAGAAGAAAATCAACAGCAACAAGACGTGACTATCAATGATTTCACCTCAGAAATCGACTTCGAAGTGAATCATACCACTAACACCGATTGTGACCCTACAGGTACTATCGTAGTGAATGTCACCTCCGGAAATGCGTTTCAATATGAGATCCTATCAGGACCTGTTACTGCGGAGCTTCAAGAGTCTAACCAGTTTGAAAATTTACCGCCTGGAACTTACATTGTGCGGGTTTTTGATGATTGCGGGAATGCCTTATCAAAGTCGTATACCTTAATTCTATCTGTCAATAATATTTCTATAAATCCTTCAACGCTACCTGTCGTTTATGATTCATGTGATGAAGTAACTATTACAAATATTTTTAGTGCGCCACCGCAAAACCCAATACTGTATCCCTTAACCGTTACTTATACCATTATTCCTCCTGATGGCTCTCCAGAAATCATCATTGTTGAAGAGCTTAGCTCAGGACCAACGCAAACTTTCAACATAAGTCAAACTGTTATGACCTATGGTGACACCAGTTTTACGGTACATATCTCGATTACAGATTCTTGTGACAATGTCTTTGAAAGAGACAATACGATTGATCCGAATCCGTCGGTACAATTATTTCCAACGGAAGCCTATTGTGGAAAATCCTTAAACCTCATTGTCAACCATTTTTTACCACCGTATCAGGTGGATTTTATTGAGGCTCCTTCTGATTTTAACCCAGTGGATTACAATGAAGATTATCCGGGACCTTTTTTTAATTCTGTGACCACTTTTGAAGCACAGGACATGCCTGTACCCTATGGTAGTTACACGGTTCAAGTTACAGATGAATGTGGTCGAACTGGCACTCATTCGCTACTGCTTGAAGAAGAACCGATAGAACCTGACATTATTGTTAACAATACAGGTTGCTCAGTTGATTCAGGATTTATAAATGTAAGTATTCCAGATCGAGAAGTTGCGTCAGCCTCAATGCTAGTGGCACCAGCATCTTATGAAAATCCATTGCCCGATGATCTTTCAGAATATATTGACAATGGCACCTTGAGTGTCAATAATTTAGCAAGTGGTGATTATACCGTTTTGGTGATTGATAATTGTGGTAGCGAATATCTTATTGAAACCACCGTTCCTGAATTTGTACAACAGCCACTATCTATCATCTCTTATCCGAATTGCCTTACGGAAACAGGATCACTGCGTCTTGCTAGCGGTTATGGTGCTTTAACATCTGTTATCATGACAGCAGCACCATCGAGTTATAACCAGAGTCTTCCTGATGATCTTAGTGATCATATTAATGATCTTGGAATTTTCTTTAAGAATAATTTACCAGCAGGCTCTTATACTTTTGAGCTCGTAGACTTATGTGGTTATGTTTACAATCCAGAGGTATATGTTGACACATATGTAAGCAATCCAAACTCATATGTTCTCAATAGAAATTGTGGTTCATTTGATGTGGGTATTTTGGAGACTGATGATAGTGTCGTTCCTCATTCATATTGGTTTCAAAAGTATATCCCTGAAACAGAATCTTGGGGTCACCCATATACAGAAGTTCCTTATGTTGAAGGTGACATCCCGAATACGTCAACGGCTATCGAAATTCAAAATGAAGAAACGATATTCAATATTTTTTTAACGGGAGACTTCCGACTTATTAAAGTCTTTCAACCTTTTAACAACGAAAATCCTGATGAGTTTTGCCTTGATATTTTTGCGGAATTTAGCATTTATTCAAATTTAATAATCTCTGGTGTTTATAATTTAAGTTGTATTGGCGGACCTGGTGCTTCAGACATCATCGTTGATGTGATTGGTGTTCCTCCGTATAATTTTAGTATAATAGAGCCGTTCGTTTTAGACAATGGAGAGAACAATGTTTTCTCAAATCTTGATCCTGGCACCTATGAGATAAAAGTGGAAGATGTTTGTGGGAGCATTGAAAACATCATCATTAACTTGGAAAACCTACAGCCTTTAGTGCGCGTGAATCAACCAGACAACCTCTTGGTTTGTAGTGATTCTGGAGCAACTGCTGCGACTTTTAATTTGTCAGATCAACAAAATCAAATTTTAGGGAACCAAGATCCCAATGATTTTATAGTGACTTATCATTCAAATATGAATGATGCCAATAGTGGGAACAACCCCTTGCCTTTTAATTACACCAACACCTCCAATCCACAAACCATTTATGTTAGAGTGATTCATAATACTTTGGATATTTGTTATGCTACCACGTCATTTGAAATTGAGGTTGGAGATATCCCTGTTTTAGATCCTGACGCAACAATATCGATCTGTGATGGAAGTACGACCTTACTCACTGCGACCTCAGGTTATCCATCTTATGAATGGTCTACTGGAGAGACATCACCATCTATCACTGTGTCTCAAGACGGTATCTATTCCGTGGTGGTTAAAAATAACTTTGGTGATTTTAGCTGTGAATCTACCCAGACTTTTAATGTCGTATCTTCAAATATTGCGACGATTGAAAGTATTGAAACTACCGATTGGACCGCCAATAATAACACCATTAGTGTATTAGTAAGTGGCTCTGGTGACTATGAATTTTCGTTGGATGGTGTTAACTATCAAACCGAAAACACTTTTACGAATTTACCGCCTGGTGAATACATGATCTATGTCAAGGACAGGAATGGTTGTGGTATTGCTACGGAAGCGGTATTTCTTTTAAACTACCCTAGTTTTTTTACGCCAAATGATGACGGTTATAATGATTATTGGCACATAAAATTAGCACGCATTGAACCTGATCTGCGCGTATTTATTTTTGACAGATACGGGAAACTACTCACCTATTTCAACGGCCAAGATTTTGGATGGGACGGCACCTATAATGGACAAAAAATGCCTACCAATGATTATTGGTTTTTAGTTGAACGAACGAATGGTAAAACCTACAAAGGTCATTTCACCCTTAAAAGATAAAAGCTCCTAGAAGGAGCTTTTATTGTTATTTTTTAAGAATACTAATTGCGGTTCCACCGCCTGGTGCTAAATTCAAGGTGAGTTCATCACCTTTCTTTATAACTCTAGTTTCAATTTCTAAGGCTAGTGGATTATCATTCCAATGCGCATCTTGACCGTCCTTATAAATGTTAGCTGTGTATTCTTGGTTGTCATCGAGAAAGTCAAATTGAATAGTAAGCGATCTTTCATTTTCATCAGTGATACTTCCCAAAAACCAATGACCTGTCTCACGCTCCTTTCTGGCAATAGTCACATAATCTCCAACCTCACCATTAAGTACTTTAGTGGTTTCCCAATCCACACCAACATCTTTTATAAACTGAAAAGCTTCCGGATTAGCTTCGTAGTGTTCCACTAAATCTGCAGCCATTTGAATCGGACTATAAATAACCACATACAATGCCAATTGCTGTGCAATTGTGGTGTTCACCTGATTGTCTTTTTTATATGCATCAAATTTGATGTTGAATATTCCAGGAGTAAAATCTATAGGACCCGCGAGCATTCTAGTAAATGCCACAATAGGTAAGTGTTCAGGCGGATTTCCACCATCACTAGACCAAGCATTGAATTCTTGACCACGCAATCCTTCACGTGATATGGTATTCGGATAGGTTCGTCTCAAGCCAGTAGCTTTAATTGGTTCATGAGCATTAATAGCCACCTCATAGGTTGCTGCTTTTTCAACCGTCTTATTATAGTGATTGACCATATATTGACCATGATGATACTCTCCTTTCGGTAAAATTTTACCAACATAACCTGTTTTTACCGTATGCATCCCATATTTTTTCATGAGCGCAAATGCCGTATCTTGTTGTTTTGTGTAAGTTTCCGTGGCTGCTGATGTCTCATGATGCATGATAATATCCACGCCTTTTTCTTTTCCATATCGCACTACTTCATCGATATCATAATCAGGATAAGTCGTGACGAAATCGAAAACGCCCTCACGATCTTCAAATCCTATCCAATGCTCCCAACCTGTGTTCCAACCTTCAACGAGCACACCTCCAATATTATTTTTAGCTGAAAAATCAATGAAGCGTTTAACATTTTCAGTAGTGGCACCGTGTTTACCATGGGCTCCTCCAGTATCAGTCCAAGTGCTCATATTTTGAGTCATCCCATAATCCCATGATGATTTACCAAGATGCATTTCCCACCAAACACCTGTATATTTCATTGGTTTAAACCAAGACACGTCTCCTAATTTATTAGGTTCATTCAAATTCACAATTAAATTGGATTCGATAAGATCTGGCGCATTGTTCGTCATTTGAATGGTACGCCAAGGTGTATGAAAAGGCAGATTTCTTTTTACTTTATAAGGGTGGTTTTTAGAACCAACTAAATGGCTTTCTAGATTGAAAGTTTCAGTATCAATTTTCAAAGTCATCCCTGAGTAATCTACCAGTGCAGCTTCATGAAAACTGAGGTGTAAACCCTCATCACTAACCATGGTCACAGGTGTATTAACGGCATTGACAGGAATATACGTTTGAGCTAGATCATTGTGATTGGCATAATCAAGTGCATTGATTTCAGATAATTTTGTCGTGTTGTATAAATGCTCATAAATATCCCAATCTCCTGGAATCCAAAACGTCTTATAATCTTTAGTCAAATTGAATTGGGTGTGTTCTTCAGTAATTTCAACACTATCAAGACCTTCTTGTTCTGGGAATTCATATCTAAATCCGACACCATCATCATAAACACGAAACACCACATTAAGTAAGCGTTTAGGCGCTGCAGTCTCCTGAAGTTCTACGCAAAGCTCTGTGTAATTATTGACCACATCCAATTGTTCACCCCAAGGCATTTGCCAAGTGTCATTAACTGTAGCTATTTTAGAATTCTTAATCGCGAGGTTTTTTCCTAATGCCGCTGCATCCTTAAATTCAAAACCTAAATAAGATGTATCAATAACCACCTGTCCTTCAAATTTTGTAAGGTAGTAAGGACGACCATCTTCAGTCACATTAAAACTCACATTAATTTTATTTTCTGGGGAGCTGACATCTAATCTATGCTCTTCGGAAGGATTGCATGACCATAAACTAAGCACCATCATTACTATTCCAATTCTTCTCATTGCTTTACTGTTTTTTTAGTTCTAAAAGAACCAAATTAAACTTAGAATCTATAACTACTTTCCCATCAGAGACGTTCACTTCTTGGTTGGAGTAAGCATCATAGACTACGTTACCTTCACTAAAAACACCAGAAACATCTAGCGTTTTTTGACCTTCTTCTAAATCCAATCCTATCAATACCACATCTTTCATCTCGCCATGAGTGAGTTCTCTTGAAAAGAGATAGGGTGATTCTGAAATCAATCGATGCTTCCCAGCACCAATCGCTGGATGCTGTTCTCTAAATTGTCCTAACTTCTGCCAATGATTCAAAATGGCACGCGTTGTACTATCATTAGTAATAGCTTTCCAATTCATAGCAGAACGTAAGTTGGCATCACCTTGCGCACTATCAACTTTCAAAACCCTTGCAGATTCATCACCATAATAGACCTGAGAGCCACCTGGAGCTAACATTAATAAATTTGCGGATTCATAAGGTTTCTGCCGCATGGCATCAAAGGGTTGACCATCATCATGAGAACTCAAATAATTCAAGACCGTATAGCCTTTAAGTTGATGATGTAAGATGCTGTCATATTTCTGAAAAAGTGTCTCCTTTGGCATTTGCTGGGCATTCCACTTGTACTCAAAATTGATTTGGCTTGTGAACATATCATCATAATAGTTGACCTTTTTATCGCCAAAATCAAAATACTTACCACCACTGATTCCATAATTATAGACCTCACCCACCAGATAAAAATCGGAATCGTCTAATATTTTATCGGGATGATTTGCTTTAAACTCAGCAAACGCATTATCACAAACTGTTTTAAATTCCTCCCATACAAATTCCTCAGTATGCTTTACAGTATCGCATCTATAGCCGTCAATTCCATAATCAGTGATGTAATCAGATAACCATTTCATGATATAAAAGCGCGGTGCTCGAGGATGACCCGTTTTCTCAAAAAAGGCATCGAGTTCAGCCATTTCTTGTTCCAGACGCCCTTCAGCTTTCCACTTTTCAATTAATTGAGGCGGTAAATCAACCTCTTCATTACTTTCCGTTTTAATATCTGGTAGATTTTTAACCAAGGTACAGGTGATGGTATTTTCATAGTTACTATATTGACACTGTGGCTCCGTTCTCACCCAGTCACTTGGCCAAACAGGATCTTTTTCGGTGACAGGACCCGTGTGATTAATGACGGCATCTAATACTATACGAATACCGCGTTCATGAGCCGCATCAACCAAATTTCTCAAATCTTCTGCTGTTCCAAAATTGGGATCGATAGCCGTCCAATCTTTAGCCCAATAACCATGAAATCCGTAGGATACTCCAGTACCTTCATCTGTGGCACCATGAATTTGTTCAACGACAGGTGTCATCCAAATAGCATTAATTCCGAGGTTGGTGAAGTAACCCTCTTCAATTTTTTGGGTGATTCCCTTTAAATCACCTCCTTGAAATCCTCGCAATTTCCCTGGAGTTTTCGTTCTGTCAAAATTAAGATCATTGGTCTTATCTCCATTATTGAAGCGATCTGTCATTAGAAAATAAAGATTAGCTCCTTCCCACATAAATGGTAAAGTCTCTTCTTGGGCTTGCTTTTCTTGTGCCTGATTTTCGTGATTTTTAGACTCTGTTTTACAACCAAAAATGGCCGTTAGTAAAATTATTGGAAGCAGTACTTTTTTCATGTTATTTGATTAAAATTTTAAAGGACCAAGGCTCTAAGGTAATAGGTTCATCATTTAAGACTAGTTTTTCGTCAGATATGTAGTCCAGATACTGCCCTTTATCAAGAGAGGCCATATGTTGATTATCTGAAAAATTAGCAACAAATACTATGGATTGCCCATCTTTGCTACGTTCAAACATCAAAAGGTCGTCTTCAGCCTTTAATATCTCAAATCTCGCTGCTTGTTTACCTCCATGCATTGCTGGATTCGACGTTTTTAGCTTTCCTAAGGCTTTCAAAAACTCAAAATAAGGACCTTTGTTTTTTGGAATTGAATCTTTCTCAAAAAACTTTAATCGGTGATCCAAATCATATTCTTGTCCACTATAAATTAGAGGCATTCCCGGCATCATGTATTCTAAGGCTGTTAATAGTTCCTTTTTATTTCCCATTCGTTCTTTTATCGTGCCACTCCAAGAATTTTCATCGTGATTTGTAATAAAATTCATCAAAATATCATCGGAATCGTAATCGTTAGTTACCTTTTCAACATAAGTTTTAAAATCAGCTAAGGTTTTCTCTCCTTTGGCTAAGCCATTCATTAAGTGATGGCCATCCCAAGCGTAGGCCATATCAAATAAATCGTCTTTCAATAACTCCGGCTCCCATGCTTCTGCCAGCATAAACACCTCTTTATTGCTTCTCAAACTGGAGATAGCTGTCTTCCAAAAATCAATAGGAACAGAGCCAGCAACATCACATCTAAATCCATCTACCCCTTCTTGAGTAATCCAATAGTTCATATCCTCTATCATTTCATGACGCATCTCTTGATTGTCATAATTCAAATCGGCTACATCTGTCCAATCTGTTCCTGCTGGATGTATAATCTCGCCCACTTCATTTTGCGTATAATATTCCGGATGATTCTTTAACCATTCATGATCCCATCCAGTATGATTAGGCACCCAGTCCAAAATGATATAAATGTCATTGTCATGAGCAGTTTTTACTAATTCCCTAAAATCCTCTTTAGTTCCAAACTCAGGATTAATTTTTGTAAAATCAGTAACAGCATAATAACTTCCTAAATACTTTTCGCGCTCACCTTCTGGGAAATCCGATGCAAATTTACTGTCGGGACCACCAGTAGCCTTTCGTTTAGTTTCTGAAATAGGGAATACAGGCATTAACCAAATAATTTTTACACCTAAAGATTTTAATTTCGGAATGTCTTTAGTGAATTCATCAAAAGTGCCTTCAGGTGAATATTGACGAATATTGGCCTCATAAATAACAGCAGATTCCATATCATTTTGAGAAATTGGTGTAAAAGTGTCTTTGGTCACATTATCTGCATCAACACTTTTTTTCACATCTTTTTTGTCGGAGTTGCACGACATAATGAAGGTTAGAGCCAAGCATGTAAGTATAAGGTTTTTCATAATTGTTTCTTTTTTAGAATAAAAGATTGCAAAGGCGCTATATCAATAGTAATAAATCCTCGGCCATCATTAACGGTCAATTCTGTTTTATAAGTATCATATAATTGATCAGAAAGCGGATAACTTCCGTCTGCCAATTCCCATTTTTGAATGATGGACTGTGGTAATTTCAATTCAAATTTATGGGCGTTTTCAGCATCAAAATTAGAGACCACAATCAATTGCTCCTCTTCACTCCATCGTGCAAAAGACAGCAATTTATCCGTGTAGTTTTGGGAGTTTTCTCTGTTATACTGATGAATATCCTCATAAGCACCAGCTAAGGCAGTACTTTCTATGGAAAAATTGAGCAGTCGTTTGTAAAAATCTCGCAATGCCAATTCTTCAGGGGTCGATTGCCCTCCATCAAACTGCTTGTCATTTACCCAGCGCTGCACACTTGGTACTCCGATATAGTCGAAAATAGAAGTTCGACTAGGTTTACCAAAACCAGCATCTTCAGAACCATCTTCTCCTAACTCTTGACCGAAATAAATCATTGTTGGTGAGGTACTGATCGTTGTTGAAACCACCATGGCAGGTTTTCCTTTAAGTGCATCACCTGCAAACTCAGGACTCGAAATTCGCTGTTCATCGTGATTTTCGAGGAAATGGAGCATGTGATGCTCAATATCCTTTAAATCCTGTTGGATTTGAGGAATATGATCAGTTTTTCCGTGACCTTGCATCACATGTTTGATGGTATCATAAAGCTGTACTTTATCATAGAGATAATCCATTTTACCTTTCTTTATATAATCTCTATATAAACTTGGATTATAGACTTCGGCCAAAAGGAAAGCGTCTGGATTCTCCATCTTAATATGCGAATTCATGTAGCTCCAAAATTCAACTGGTACCATTTCAGCCATATCATATCGAAACCCATCCACGCCTTTGTTTGTCCAATAAAGTGCTATATCTTTAAATTTCCTCCAAGAACTAGGAATATCCTTGTCTTGCCAAAACTCAAAATGAGTGGTATAATCTTGATCTTCGTAGCCATCGGGTAATTCTGCAAAATCCTTATGCCCTTCGGGTGAAACACCATAATTGACCTTTACAGTTTCATACCAATCGTTCATGTCTGGTTGAGACGCACGCGAACCATTTCCTGTCCATTTGGCTGGCACTTCTTTAAAATTACCATCGGCTAAAGGATGATGATTACCTCCTAAAGGTTCATAGCCATCACGCCATTGAGGTACTTGAAATGCCTCATCAGGATTGTAATAAAAGTTATTGTTCACATGATAGGTAACACTCTTATCATCTTCAGCACCAAAATCAGTAGTGCCTTCAGGATTGGTTAAGCTCTGATAATTTCTTGCAACGTGATTAGGCACAATATCAATAATAACTTTTAATCCAGCCTTGTGAGATCGCTGTATGAGTGCTTCAAATTCTGCTAAGCGCTGGTCTACATTGACAGCTAAATCTGGATTCACATTGTAATAATCTTTTACAGCATAAGGTGAACCAGCACGTCCCTTAACAATATCAGGATCATCATTTGAAATGCCAAAATTTGAATAATCCGTGATCACATCATGATGAGGAACACCTGTATACCAAATATGGGTTACACCCAATTCTTTAATTTCTTGTAGAGCCTTATCTGTAAAATCATTAAACTTACCGACACCATTTTCCTCGATAGTTCCCCATGGTTTATTTGTAGTGTTCGAGTTTCCAAATAAACGGGTAAATACTTGATAAACGACTTGTTTTTTCTTGAGTTCTGGAGTAGTTTGTTTTGGTGCTTGCACAGTTTTTTTGTCAGTTTTACATCCCATGTAACAGAATAGAGTAATGAGTAATAGGACTTGTTTACAAAGTTTCATTGGGATTATCTTTTTAATTTTAGTTTAATATCTATGTCTTCTGAAGGATTCCAGCTTATTGGAAATACCACTTTTTTGGTGTTTTTATCTGTAACGAATTTGGTTTTAACACCGTTGACTTTTAACCATTTCACTTCACTACTAAGATTATGAATTACAAGTTCGATATTTTTTTGAACTGCTTCAAAATTAGCGCCTATTTCAGCGTCAAATTGAAATTCTAAAAACCGTCCTGTATTCTGGGCTTTAAACGTTAATAATTCATAACTCTCAGATTCATATGCTTGATATAAATTGCCGTTATCATTATAAAGCTGACGAGAACTTTTATGGACATCTGGATCTAAAAAGTAATGTAATTTCAGTGCTCTCCCGAAATAGGATTTAGTAGACTGCTGCAATGACGTCATGGGTATAAAACTACCACCTCTCACAAAAGTTGGTATGGAATTAGCCTTGGTGGACACCGATATGGTTTGACCACCTTCAAACATCGCTTCTGTGTAAAAATCGAACCAATTAGAAGTCTTCGGTAAATAAACTGCTTTCGATTGTTGTTCTGACTCCAAAATAGGAGCTACTAAAATATCTGCTCCCCAGAGGTAAGCTTCAGAATACTCGTATAACTCGGGATTGTTCGTTTCATCGAAAAACAGAGGTCGCATTAAAGGGATTCCTTTCTGATTGTTCTCAAACATTAAGTGATAATTATAAGGCAAAAGTTTGTAGCGTAATGCAATCGCTTCCTTTGCTAAGGCTTTCGCTTTATCGCTTCTAAAAATGGGTTCGCTGGCAACATCCTCTTGGGCATGTGGACGAAATATAGGTTGAAAAACACCATACTGCAACCACCGAACATACAATTCATCATCCAAATTTGCTCCTGCAAAACCTCCCAGATCACTGTGCATATAAGCCATACCTTGCATGCCCATTTGTAAGGCTATTTTGGGTTGACTTTGAAGTCCGCCCCAAGTCCGATTAACATCACCAGACCATGGTACCATTCCGTAGCGTTGAGACCCAGAGTAACCTGCGCGCATCAGTAAAAACGGTCGTCTATTTGGGTTGGCTTCAAGACTTGACTCGTAAACCAATTTGGCCCATTCGTGCCCATAAATATTATGCACCTCATCCGCAGTACCAGTGGCATGAATCAGATCGGATGGATGAACTTCAGGCTCTCCTAAATCACCCCAAAATCCATCAACACCCAAATCAGATAATTCCTTATAAATAGTTTTAAACCACGTTCTACCCTTTTGACTATAAATATCTATAAGTCCCGTGTTTCCAAAATAAAAATCATAAGTGAAGGGATTCCCAATAGAATCTTTAGCTAATATATCCTTGTTGACGGCTTCTTGCCAACGGTTAGATGTGGTTAATATGAAGGGTTCTGTAATGAGTATCGTCTCCACATTTTTAGCGTCTAAATCCTTTATCATCTGTTTAGGATTTGGAAAAGAATCACGGTCAAAGGCAAGGTTACCCATGGTACCTTTAACCTCTTTACCAAACCAATATAAATCTAAAATAATACCGTCTACTGGAATTTGTTCTTCCCTAAATTTTTCTATTGTTTTTAAGGTTTCTTCCTGCGAATGATAACCAAAGCGGCTGGAAAAGTTACCCAATGCCCATCTTGGTAACATTGGTTGCTTCCCAGTTAAATCGGTGTAATTATCTAACATATCATACCAAGAGTCTCCCGCAATTATTTGATAGGTTTTTCTACCAGATATGGTCTCATACGCTAAGGTATTATCACCACGACTATCTAAATCCAAAAAGCCAATTGGAGCATTGTCAAAATGCAACATGTATTGTTTTGATGATACTACAATTGGTAAAGTGAAATTCATTAATTCAGATTCGGTTTCGTAACCGTAGTGCGCTTTGTTGTAAAGTTCTAAACGATGACCTCTACGGTTCATATCTAAAGCTCTGGCACCTGCACCATAGAGCCGTTCATCTTGAGTTAAATTAAATTGAATGCTTTCGTAATCGTCGTTTTTTTGACAGCCGTTTTTCTCAGAAATAATAGTGGCACCTTGATAAGTGTAGGTGATTTGAAATGGCTCTTTTTGAATTTTTACAGTAATCCCGTCAGATTTAAGACTCACATAAGCATCGGTTTCTTTGTAATCGCCACTAATTTTACTTTGATCTAAAATAACAGCATGTGAAACCTCATTATACACTTCGCCTTGTGGAATGAAAGATGTTTCCACAATATCTGTCGTTATTAGTCGAATCCTATAATGACCATCATTCACTTGAATCTTAAGAATGTTATCTTGATATAGAGCGTCTTTGAAAGATCTCTTTTTGATGGAATCCTTAAAAAGCCATGTGATGGTCTCTTCAAAATTAGAACTCCAAAGAGCCTCATTATGTTCTCCATCGGGAACTACTTTTGAAGCCATATTTTCAATTGGAAAACCTGCGTCTTTTAGAACAGCTATCATGCTATTCATATCCTTTTCCGTCTGACTTATTTCATCAAACCCTGTATTGCCACCTTCTCTTCCACCAGCTAAAAAATACATTTTAGTATCTGAGATATTGGCATGTGCCTTCGTATAACTAGTAATTTCGGGAGCAAACCAAAATGCGGGTGAATAGACCCCAATTTTACCAAAAACCTTTGGGTATTTTAATGCTGCATAATGTGAAATTAATCCACCCATTGAACTTCCAATGATAGCCGTGTTACTTTTATCCTTTAAGGTTTTGTAATTCGCGTCTATATATGGTTTTAAGGTATGGACCAAAAAATCCAAATACGCGTCACCTTCACCGCCACCGTAATTAGCATTTCTCCAAGGCGAGTATTCATCTAATCTTTTATCACCTCCATTATCAACTGCAACGACAATGAGCTTAAGATTCTTTTCCCTATATAATTTATCTAAAGTCTCATCCACATGCCATTCTCCAGAATAAGAGGTGCGGTTGTCAAAAATATTCTGACCATCGTGCATATAAACCACTGGATAAGATGTATCAGAAACATTATAATCAGCTGGGAGATATATCCAAACACGACGCTTACGATTTAGCTGTGGCATTTCAAATGTTTCGGATAAAACAGAGACTTGTTTAGATGCTGTAGAGACTTTTTCTAAATCAAATAAATGATCCCAAGCTGCAATTTTTACTTTTAAAGTATCGTTAATCTTATCAAAAGTATAGGTTCTATTATCAAGACTCAGTCCTTTTTTATCACACTCTACCGTACGCCAAGATCCTTGAGTAAACTTAAAGTTAATACGCCCTTCTATTTGTGGAAGGGTAATACTATATCGACCGTCTATATGCTCGAGTTGATATTCTTTTTGACCACCAGACCAACCTTCAAAATCTCCTGAAATAAAAATGCTGGCATTTTCAGGGGTTTGTTCCGGCACCTCTTCAACAAGAATTGTTACTTGAGAATAACCTGTTTGCAGAAGTGCTAGAAAAAATAAGTAAAGAAGTTGTTTCATAATGTTCAATGCCTTGTATCGGCTAACAGAATTATTGCAATTTTGTGGTTAACATGAGGCATCCTTTTTCATTTAACTCTAAACTATCTTGCCAAATCATTTGATCGTTTGTAAGAATGTTTCTAAGCGATTTTCCTTTCAAGCCCATTTCATCATAGCGCTTCAAATCTATAGTTAAAGGTTTTTCATTTTTATTAAGGATCAATACAACGGTTTCATCACCAAGCGTTCTAAACAAAAAATAAGTGCCCATAAAAGGTGCAAAATGCACCGTTTTTCCTTCATGAATCGCTTCGCTTTGCTTTCTATAATTGAGCAAACTCTTAACAAAAGATTGCATTTCCTTTTGTTCTTGGGTCAATCCTTCGCCATTAAAAGCATTCACAGTATCTCCTTGCCATCCACCTGGATAATCTGTTCTGATCAATCCGTGATCACCGGGTTTATCAAAGTCATTCATAAGAATTTCCGTCCCGTAATACATCTGCAGAATTCTCGGCATGGTCGCATAAGTTGCTAGCGCCATTTTAGTGTTGGTGATATCACCTTTTAATTGCGTCAAGATACGACTCATATCATGGTTTCCAGGAAATACCATGATGTCTTTTGGACTCGCATAATGAAAATCGTTAGCCAGTCCTTCATAAATTTTGACCAAACCTCTGTCCCATGATTCTTCTTCATTCATCGCTTCCACGACTTTAGCTTGCATGGCAAAGTCCATTGGAGATTTTAAATTAGAATCATAACCATCTCTGTTGTTGGCACCATCTTGCCAATATCCTATAAGCAAAGGGTTATAACTCCACTCTTCACCTACAATGCTAAAATTTGGGTACTCCATCATAATAGCACCTGCCCAATCACTCATAAAATCCTTATCTGGATATGGGTAAGTATCTTGGCGGATACCATCTAATTGAGCCGTTTCAATCCACCAAATGCTATTTTGGATAAGATAGGTAGCCATAAATGGATTACGTTGATTCAAATCTGGCATAGTAGATACAAACCATCCTCGGGAGTGACCATCTTTATCAATCTTTGATGCATAGATATCTTGATTAGTTGTGCGTCTGTGATTAGAATTAATATTAGTTTCCCAATTCCATTGGTCTATGTTCTTTTCATAGTTTTCTTGATAGTTTACCCAATCTTTAAAAGGCAAATCTTTCATCCACCAATGTTCTAAACCACAATGATTCGCCACTTGATCCATAATCAATTTCATATCCTTTTTCTTAAGGTTTTCTGATAAGGAAAGGTAGTCTTCCATCGTGCCAAAGCGCGGATCCAATTCATATAAATCGGTAATAGCGTACCCATGGTACGACCCACTTTTCATATCATTTGTTAAAAGAGGTTGTGGCCAAACAGCTGTAAAACCTAAGTCTGATATATAATCAATATGATTAGTGATCCCTTGAATATCACCACCATGTCTTGCATAATCATTTGAGCGATCTACTTTTTTTTCTCTAAGATTATTAAAAGAATCATTTGCTGGATTGGCATTAGCAAATCGATCCGGAGTTATGAGGTAAATGGCATCTGAGCTATCAAAACCGACATAAGCTTCTGCAGATTTTTGACGTGCTTTTAATTCATAAACATCAACCAGTTCTTCTCCTTTATCATTTTTAAAAGTGATATTGAATGATCCTGGCACTGTGTTTTCATCTATCAGAAGGTCTACAAACAGATAATTGTTACTATTATTCCCTTTGTTAACCTTCTCAATTGAAATCCCTTCATAGGAAATAGACGGACTAAAGTCCGCAATGTTCTCATGCTTTACGAGCAATTGTAAGCTATGATTCTCGAAACCAACCCACCAATTAGGTGGTTCAATACGGTCAATTTCGTGAACATCTACCAATGTTTTTTCTGCTTGTTTAACTGAATTTTCTCCGGTAGTTTTCTCCTGACACGACACACCTAAAAGTATGAAACATGAGAAAATTACATATTTGATTTTTTTCATATTATACCTATTAAATGTGTCCATAATGATTTACACGGTTACCAAATTATTTGGAGAAATAGTCACAGGCTTTCCATTCACTAAAATTTCTAAATCCGTCGTTCCCTCTAACGCAAAATTGGTCTGATCCTTAGTTACCTTGATTTTTAAAATTTGATTTCTGAAGTTAATTTTAAATGAATACCCATCCCATTCTTTCGGGATTTTTGGCACAAATGACAAGGTATTATTCTTAATGCGCATGCCCCCAAATCCTTCAACAATACTCATCCAAGTACCAGCCATTGACGTAATATGCAGACCTTCCTCCACTTCTTTATTATAGTCATCCAAATCTAATCTTGAGGTCCTTAAGTAAAAGGCATAAGCTTGCTCCATGCGATCTAATTTTGCTGCTTGAATACTGTGTACGCAAGGTGACAACGAGCTTTCGTGGACTGTAAAAGGTTCATAAAAATCAAAATGGCGCTCTAATTCTTCCTTTGTAAAATGATCTTCAAAGAAATAGAATCCTTGAAGTGTATCTGCTTGTTTAATATAAGGAGAACGCAAGATGCGATCCCATGACCATTTTTGGTTGATTGGGCGCTCCGACTTTGGTAAATCTGCTACAGTAATAAGTTCCTTATCTAGGAAGCCATCCTGCTGTAAATAGATGTCTTTGTCTTCGGAATAAGGAAAGTACATCCCCTCAGCAACTTTTTGCCAATCAGACATTTCGGCTTTTGACAATTTTGTTTTATTCATGATTCTGGTATGGTCTGAGCCATATTCAGTTTCAACCTTACCAATGGTTTCCAAGGTATACTCAATGCACCATTTAGCGATGTAATTAGTGTACCAGTTATTGTTAACGTTATTTTCGTATTCATTCGGTCCTGTGACACCAAGAATCACATACTTATTTTTCGCTTCAGAAAAGGTGGCTCTTTGATGCCAAAATCTAGCAATCCCTATCAAAACTTCAAGGCCTTTTTCTGGAATATAACTGAAATCACCTGTAAAACGATGATAATTAAATATCGCATAAGCAATCGCTCCGTTACGATGAATTTCTTCAAAGGTGATTTCCCATTCATTATGACATTCCTCACCGTTCATAGTTACCATTGGATACAAGGCTGCTCCATTTGAGAATCCAAGTTTTTCGGCATTCTCAATCGCCTTTCCTAAATGGTTGTAACGATATTCCAATAAACTTTTAGCCACATTTTGATCTTTAGTAGCCATATAAAATGGTATACAATAAGCTTCTGTATCCCAATAGGTACTTCCGCCATATTTCTCTCCTGTGAATCCTTTAGGCCCTATATTTAATCGTGCATCTTTACCAAGGTAGGTTTGATTCAGCTGAAAAATATTGAAACGAATACCTTGCTGTGCAGCCACGTCACCTTCAATGGTGATATCGGCCATATCCCATATTTTCGCCCATGCTGTTTTTTGCATGTCCAATAAGGCTTCATAACCAAGTTCTGACACTTTATTTAAAACGTTTTTGGACGCCTCAATCAAATGGTCTTTATCGTGGTTTCTGTCTGATACATAACCGCCATATTTTATAAGACTGATTGTATCGCCTTTCGCTACTTGCTTTTGGTAATTAAACGCAATTTTATTCTCCGTGACTTTTACAGTTTTCTCTTGTGGCAGTGGTGTACCGTTTAAACGCAATTCGGTTTGCATATGAGTACAAACGTGAAAATGCGTTTTCATTGTTTTTGAAACGATGTATGCTTGATCGCCATCATGGCTCACACTCAACACATCCCAAAACTTGTCGTCCCAGTTCGAGTCTTCATTAGTAATACCATTATCTAAATAAGGCGTAAATTCAATTTGAGCCGCTTCGTTTAAAGGAGTTATTTGGTAATCTATAGCTCCAACCTCATCAATATCTAAGCTTAAAAACCGTTTCGTTGCGACCGCGATTTCCAAACCATTTTGAAGTGTTGCTGTAAAACTTCGAGACAGCCAACCTTCTTTCATATGGAGTTCTCTTCTGAAATTGGAAACATCAGTGCACTTGGCCAAATCTAATAACTCGCCATTTACTATAACATTGATCCCAATCCAATTAGGCGCATTAAGCACCTTTGCAAAGTATTCTGGGTAACCGTTTTTCCACCATCCTACTCTTGTTTTGTCGGGATAATAGACACCAGCAACATAACTACCTTGAAACGTCTCACCTGAATAGTGCTCTTCAAAATTGGCACGTTGACCCATGGCACCATTTCCAATACTCATTAAACTCTCTGAGGACTTAACATGTTCTGGGTTAAATCCTTCCTCTATGATTGACCAATTATTTGGTTGTATATAATTTTTATTCATTCTTTTAAAATCAGTTGTCGATTGATAAATTTCGTTTGGTTTGTTTTTTGTTTTTACCAGAAATAAGCCCTTTAAGAAAATCTTGAGACATTTCCGTAAAATCTGTAAACACATAATCCGCTTCGTGTAATACCTCTATTTGACCGATGCCAATAGAAATCATATTGGCAGTATTAGCTGCTTTAATCCCAGCAACAGAGTCTTCAAAAACGATGCAGTCCTCTGGGTCTTTATTTAGAAGTTTGGCTCCAATTAAAAAGACTTCAGGATCAGGCTTTGCTTTTGATACGTCATTACCATCAACAATAGCTTCAAATTGTTCCAATAAATCTACTTTCTTCAATATAGGTACGGCATTTTTACTGGCTGAACCTAAAGCGACGGCTTGATTATTTTCTTTTAAAAAATCTAGGGTTTGAGCGACATTTGGTAATATTTCAGAGGTATCCATTTGATTGATATGACTCAGATAATCATCGTTCTTTAATCCCATCAATCTTGTAAATTCGCCTTCAGACAAGGATTTATTTCCCCAGTTTAATATTTTTTCTAAAGAGCGTTTTCTACTCACACCTTTTAGTTGTTCATTCTGCGCTTCAGAAAAGTCAATACCAATACTATTGGCCAATTTTTTCCAAGCTAAAAAATGATATTTAGCGGTATCGACAATGACACCGTCTAAGTCAAATATGAATCCCTTTTTATTCATTGATTTCAATTGCTGCTTTATCGTTTACTGTTAATGATAATATTCCTGCTAATATCATAGATCCGCCACCCACAAGAAGTGCATAAACAGGTTGATTATCGAAATATTTTGATACTAAAAACCCTAATATAGATGCTGCTACTAATTGAGGGATCACTATAAAAAAGTTAAAGACGCCCATATAGTACCCCATTTTAGATGCAGGTAAAGCACCAGATAGCATCGCATAAGGCACGGAAAGAATACTTGCCCAGGCGATACCAACACCAATCATTGGCAACCATTCTATGGTAAATGTGGTAGGATTTGAAATAAAATAGATAGACATAAGTCCCAATCCACCAGCTACTAACGCGAGGAAATGGGTAAATTTTCGACTGGTTTTCTTCGCCAATAATGGCAACAAAAAGGCTACAGCTGCTGCAATAATGTTATAATTGGCAAACATCTCACCTACTTGATTGGCTCCAAGATTATAAGCTTCGGAGGTAGCATCTGTCGCTTTGTAAATATGCTCTGTGACCGCACTTGTTGTGTAAATCCACATAGAAAATAAGGCGAACCAAGAGAAAAATTGCACCCAAGCTAGTTGTTTCATGACTTTTGGCATAAACTGAAAATCGTTCACAATGGTTACAAAACCATTGTTATAATTCTTAGCTTGTTGCATCATTCCTGAAATTATAAGCACCATTCCTCCTAAAGTTATCAGCCCAAGTGTTAAGACGTATAAATCTTTTTTCAGATTAAAATGATAGACTCCATAAGTCGCCACAAGACCAAAAATCAAAGTAATGAGGCCTTTAACCACATGAGATTTTCCGTTTGCCATAAACCACGATTCTGGTCGTTCCTCCTTCACGAATTCTTGATTTTCAGCTTCTTGTTCTTCAAACACCTTCATTTCTTCAGGCGTATATTCCTTAGAACGAATGACGGTCCAAAGTACTGCCAATAAAAATGCAGCACCTCCAATGTAAAAAGAATACTTAACAGAATCTGGAATGATTCCTTCGGGTGCCGTATTTGCAACACCAAAATGGGTTAAAATCTTTGGGAGTTTTGAAGCTACATACGCTCCTATACCTATGAAAAAACTCTGCATTGCAAATCCTTTAGTACGCTGATGCTCGGGTAAATTATCTCCAACAAAAGCTCTAAAAGGCTCCATGGACACGTTAATTGAAGCGTCCATAATCCACAGCATTCCTGCGGCGAACCACAGTACTGGAGAATTCGGCATAATGAATAATGCAAAAGAGGCTAAAATAGCTCCAACGAGAAAATATGGTCGTCGCCGACCAAGTTTTGGGTGCCACGTACGGTCACTAAAATATCCAATAATTGGTTGTACAATCAAACCTGTAAGTGGTGCGGCCACCCATAAAATTGGGATATCTTCGACCTCAGCTCCTAAGGTTTGAAAAATTCGACTAACATTGGCATTTTGAAGGGCAAAACCCATTTGAATTCCCAAAAAACCGAAACTCATGTTCCAAATTTCCCAGAAACCTAGCGTGCGCTTTTTCATAATAGTATGTATTGGTTAATACTATTGACAAGCGATAAATACTTATCAAAACCTAATTGTAGAAGTGAAAATATAAGTTTTGAATGTGCACAAAGATAACAAAGTTTTATTTAATCTATGTTAAATTTACGATTTGGTAGATTCTCTTTCAATGAGATTGGTCTCTATGACAACCGTTTCATATATCTCTTCAACTTCTTCATCTGTTTCTTCCAACTCCAATCTATCAATCAATAAATCGGCCGCTCTTTCCCCAATTTCTTGACCATGTTGACTGACGGTTGTTAAGCTCGGCGTAGCATGTTTAGACAACACACCATCTGTAAAACTAACTACCTGCAAAGACTTGGGAATTTCCAATCCCATTTTTCTAGCCACCTTAATTGCAGTTACAGCATAAAGTTCGTTCACGGCAAAAATACCATCGATATGCTTGTTAGTTTTAAACAATTGTTCGATTTCAAGTTCTAATTTATCCAAATGTTCATCAGACAACAATTTGTCCTCAATCTTTAAAATCAATGAGGCTTTTGGATGCATTTTATGATCTTCTAAGGCTTCCAAATACCCTTGAGTTCTAAGTTTCCCCACACTAACATAGTCCTTTGTAGTAATGATTGCTATGTTTTTACAACCCGTTTGAATTAATTTATCGACCGCCTTTTTAGCTCCTTCAACGTCATCAACAATTACTTTATCACACGGAATTTCATTGACAACGCGATCGAACATCACGATAGGCATCCCTTGATTTATAGTTTCCATAAAATGATGATAATCTTGTTGTTGCAACGTTTCTTTCGCAATGGATAAAATAAACCCATCAATACTGCCATTCGCTAACATTTGCATATTGATGACTTCCTTATCAAAAGATTCATTGGAGAGTCCAACGATAACATTATAACCTCGTTTATTCGCAACCAATTCGATGCCCATAATGACCGTTGAAAAAAAATAGTGAACAATCTCTGGGATAATAATCCCGATAGTTTTCGTTTTGCGATTTTTCAAGCTGAGTGCAATATTGTTCGGTCTATAATTATACAATTTGGCAAAGGCCTGTACTTTTTGTCGTGTATCCTCACTAATTTCAACACTATTTCTCAGCGCTTTTGACACCGTGGAGATGGATACGTCTAATTCTTTCGCTATTTGTTTAAGGGTAATTTTTCTTTTCATTATTAGGGTTTGTGATGGGAACTATCAACTAGACTAAAAACATCTAATTTAAGATAAATAATTTGTATCTTTTCGTAAAATTGCATATTTTAAAATTCCGAAGATATCAATAATTGCATGGTATTTTTATAAATTCAATAATTTTAAGTGTTTTTAGGAGCATTACTGTTAAAATAAAAAAAGTTTTTAACACGAAAACGTTTTCGCAACTCAAATAAAATGAGTTAACCAAGGATATACCCAAATTTTACATAGATTTAACACCAGAAGTGAAAATATAATCAAATTAACTAAAGCAACTAACTTTAAAAATATTTTATGAAGACATTTTTAAATGGCTTATTGTTACTAACTTTTTTAATGCCTGCTGTATTTTTTGGACAAACCAAAGTCACAGGTACTGTAACAGATGAAGCTAACGCATTACCGCTTCCTGGAGTCAACATTCTTGTGAAAGGAACTACAACAGGAGCATCAACTGATTTTGATGGAAATTATTCCATAACGGCAAATCAGGGAGACGTCCTGGTATTTTCATATTTAGGATACGCAACAAAAGAAGTGACCTTTGAAGGTCAAACGCCTCTTAATGTCTCATTGACTGAAGATGCTGGACAATTAGATGAGGTCGTCCTCATAGGTTATGGTACGACGACTAAAAAAGATGCCACAGGTTCCATCGAGTCTGTAACGTCTGAGGATTTCACTAAAGGTAATATTGTAACTCCAGAAAACCTTTTACAAGGACGAGTTGCTGGTGTTACGGTAAATACTAGTGGTGCTCCAGGATCTGGTTCAGAAATTAGAATTAGAGGAGGGTCTTCCATAAACGCCTCGAACAACCCATTAATCGTTATTGACGGATTGCCAATTACTAATGATGGCGTTGGTGGTTCTCGTGGAATTTTGGCGAGTATCAACCCTAACGATATTGAGTCTTTTACTGTCTTAAAAGATGCTTCTGCGACAGCGATATATGGATCGAGAGCCTCTAACGGTGTGATCATCATTGTCACTAAAAAAGGTAAATCAAAATTTAGTGCCGATTATGATGTACAATTTACGTTTGGTCAAATTGCAGATCAGATAGATGTATTTTCTGCAGACGAATTTAGAGAGTTGGTGAATTCACAACCTATCAACGGTTCTACGTTAAATACAGATTTATTAGGTGAAGCTAGTACAGATTGGCAAGATGAAATATTTAGAGAAACCGTTTCAGCTTTACACAATGTTACTTTAAGAGGTTCTCTGTTTCAGGCATTACCTGCACGTCTTTCCTTTGGTGTCACCAAACAAGAAGGTGCCTTATTAACATCTGAATTTAACAGACGTAACCTCTCTTTAGCATTAAACCCTAGCTTATTAGACAACCACTTAAAAATTAATGTGAATGCTAATTTAGCTTTTGAAGATAACCGCTTTGCAGATCAAGGGCAAATAAGTGCCGCTCAGCGATATGATCCAACACATCCTGTGTACGATCCAACATCGCCTTTTAATGGATTTTACCAACACAGAAATGGTGATGTGCTCTTGAACGGAACGACCAACCCTGTTGCTAATTTATTACTAACGAATAATTACGGTAATTCTGACCGTTTCTTTGGAAATGTGAATTTTGATTATAAATTTCACTTTCTACCTGAAATGAAGTTTGTTGTGAATTTAGGGTATGATCAAACCAAAGGATGGACCGATAATAGTTCTGTTTTTGCTACCAATGATGATATTTCTGCTAATAACTCAGTAAGTTATCAGATAAGAAAAAACCAATCCCTAGATGGATTTTTGAATTACAAAAAAGAATTTGGTGATGTAGACACCGACTTAACCGCTGGTTACTCTTATCAACGTTTTACCAATGAAGGTTTCTTCAGTGGTAACCGATTTGATCCTTTAAGTGTCGGTGATACATTTGCTGATCCTGATGTTGTTTTAATCGGATTTTTCGGTAGGGCTAACCTGACGTTTTTCGATAAATACTTAGTAACGGGAACTTATAGACGTGATGGAACATCACGATTCGCTGAGAACAATCGCTGGGGCGATTTCTATTCAGGAGCCTTGGCTTGGCAAATTAGTGAGGAGGACTTCTTAAAAGATTCTGAAACCATTTCTAATTTAAAATTAAGAGTTGGTTACGGTATTACTGGGCAACAAGAAATTGGTGAACGCGATTTATTTTTGAGTCGTTACAGATCTGGAAATGAAAACTCCCAATACCAATTTGGAAATGGTGTTGTGCAGTCGGTAATACCTTCTGAAATTAATCCAGATTTAAAATGGGAGGAAACAAAAACGTTGGAAATTGGGCTAGATTATGGTTTATTTGATAACCGTATTTCAGGTAGTTTAAACGTCTTCCAGAAAGATTCTGAAGACCTATTATTTAACGCACCTGTTCCTGATGGAAGTAACTTTTCTAATAGCATCGTTCAAAACATTGGTAATTTAAGAATTCAAGGTATCGAATTTACGACCAATGTGGATGTCATTAAAAAAGATGACATGAGCTGGAACTTTAATTTCAATGCAACTTTTCTAGATAGAGAAATTACTGAATTGGCATTTGGCCAAGATGTGACCACTGGTGGTATTGCTGGAGGTACTGGTAACTTCATTCAATTATTTAGAGAAGGTGAAGCGCCTAACTCCTTCTACGTTTTTAAACAATTGAGAGATCAACAAGGTAACTTTATTGAAGGAGCTTACGCAGACTTGAATGGTGATAATATCATCAATGACGAAGACCGTTATTTAAAAGCAGATCCTGATGCTGATGTTATTTTAGGATTTCAATCGAACTTTGAATACAAGAACTTCGATTTTGCGTTCAACTTGAGAGCGAACTTAGGTAACTATGTGTACAATAACGCTAATTCATCGCGAGCACAATATGAATTGCTTTTAGACAATTCTGTTTTGGCGAATATTCCAACGTCTGTAATGGATACGAATTTCCAAAGAACTTCAGATGTCATCATCTCTGACGTATATGTTGAAAATGCATCCTTCTTAAAAATGGATAATATTACATTAGGATATACGTTCAAGGATTTATCGCGATACGTCAAATCAGTCAGATTATGGGCAGGTGTTCAAAACGTATTTATTTTAACAGAATATAGTGGTTTAGATCCAGAGGTATTTGGAGGAATCGACAATACCATCTATCCTAGACCTCGCAATATATTAATTGGTGCTAATATCAAATTTTAAAAGACTATGAAAAAAAGAATTAAAAACATTAGTGTCCTTTCATTATTAATGATTTTCACATTCCTGTCATGTACAGAGGATTTGAATATCACACCCAATGACGATGACACTTTATTAGGTGAAGAGCTTTTTGAAGACGAAAGCGCTTACAGACGAGTAATAGCTGGTGTTTATGCCAACTTAGCTCTAACAGGAACAGATGGTGCAGGTACTTCAAACATCGAAGGTATTGATGCAGGTACAAGTCAGTTTGGTCGTGTATTGTTATACATGCAAACATTGTCTGCTGATCAGATGATTTGGTCCTACGAAAATGACCCAGGTACAAGAGAAATCCAAAGAAACATTTGGACTGCTCAAAACCCATTGATTTTGGGTATGTATAGTAGAACACATTTAACGATAGCTTTTGCTAATAATTTCTTAAGAGAAACTACTCCAGAGAAATTAGACAGTAGAAATGTTTCCGAGCAAACACGTCAACAAATTGTGACGTACAGAGCAGAAGCACGTTTATTAAGAGCACTATCTTATTATTATATGATGGATTTATTCGGCAAAGCTAACTTCGGAACGGAAGCAGATCCTGTAAATACAGTATTGCCAGTGGCAAATCGTCCTGAGCTTTTTGAATTCATTGAAAGTGAACTTTTAGCTATTGAATCTGATTTAGTACCTGCTGGTCAAAACGAATATGGTCGTGCAGATCGTGGTGTCGCCTATATGATTTTAGCGAAAATCTATTTAAATGCTGAAGTATATATTGGAGAAAACAGATATGCAGATTGTATCAATTACTGTGAACAATTATTGAATTCTGGCTATAGCTTAGCAACCGATTACTTACATAATTTTATGGCAGATAACAATACGAATTCTGCAGCCGATGAAATTATTTTCCCAATCGTTTCTGATGGATTTACAACACAAAATTTTGGTCCAACAACCGTTATGATTAATGGTTCTGTAGGAAGTATTGAAGTGAATGGAACAGAAGTTGGCGTTACCGACGGTGGCTGGGGAGGCGCACTAAGAGTGCGTAGAGAATTCGCCGAATTATGGCAAGGTGGTAACTTCATTGATGATGATAGAAATACCATTATCTCTGCAAACAGACCTATTGGAATTACAGATATCGCAGATAGAGATACTGGGTTTATTATCCAAAAGTATTCTAATGTAAGTTCTAATGGAACTCCTGGAGTAGATCTTACGTTTGTTGATACTGATTTCCCATTATTTAGATTGGCCGATGTACACTTAATGTACGCAGAAGCACACTTAAGAGGTGGAGGCGGTATGCTATCAACAGCAGTAGATTTAATCAATGACTTGAGAATTAGAGCAAATAATCCCAATTTGATTTCGAGTGATGATTTGACCTTACCTTTCATATTAGATGAAAGATCAAGAGAATTACATTGGGAAGCACATAGAAGACAAGATTTAATCCGTTACGGTTTATTTACTGGAGGAAATTATAACTGGGCATGGAAAGGTAATGGAAGTAATGGAATCGCAATTCCTGCTCACTTTAATTTATATCCAATCCCTAATCTAAGTATGTCCTCTAATCCAAACCTTACTCAAAATCCAGGATACTAAAATATACAACACAATGAAAAAAATATTTAAAATAAAAGTTCTTCTGCTCACTGTACTTTCATTAGGGCTCTTCATGAATTCTTGTGAAGATGACACTTCTGTATTTACAGTCACAGAAACACAACCAATTACCTTGTCGGAATTATCTATTACGACAATCGTATTGGATGCCAGTAATCCTGGTAATCCAGCTGCGACATTCAATTGGAATGAAGCTGATTATGGTCAACCTGCTTCTGAAAACTATGCCTTAATATTGGCATCAGATGCAGATTTTACAAATCCAGTAACCGCAACTTCGATAACAGGTACTACCGCAGTGACATTATCCGTTAACGAATTAAATGCTGCTGCTGGTAATGCAGGTTTACCTCCATTTACCTTAAGCACGATGTACGCTAAGGTAGAAAGTTCTATCGGTACTCAGAATGGACTTCCAGTTAGTTCTAATACAATTAGTTTTGAGGTAGAACCATATTTCAATTATCCTTATGAGGATTTTTATTTGGTAGGCAACGGAACTTCCGCAGATTGGAATAATAATAACAACAATCCTCCTCTTTTTAGAGATGGAGAAAATGGCAATCTTTACAAATACACTGGTTTCTTTACCAAAGGTGGTGGTGGTGATGGCGATGGTCGTTTCAAACTTTTAGAAGTTAGAGGACAATGGCAACCGCAATGGGGAACCACTTATCCAGATGGAAGTGATCCTATCGAATCCTCTGGTGGTATTGCAGGTAATCCAGGAACTCAAGATAGTGATCCAGGACGATTTGGAGTCACAGCTGACGGTTACTATACCTTTACAGTGAACTTCTCATCAAACACATATAGCATTGAAAGTTTCGATGCATCAGGTGCGACAAGTTTTACTGGAATGACCTTACAAGGTTCTGGCGTGGCATCAGATACCGCTATGACGCAATTGTCTTTCGATTCTCACATTTGGTATATCAATAGTGTCAACCTTCAACCAGGAGATGTACAGTTCCTCACAAACACTGGTGCAAGCTGGGGCGGATCTACAAGTTTCTCTGGAGTTGCTGCGGAAGGTACCACAAGTATACCAGTAGTTGTACAAGATGATTACGAAGTCTGGTTTAATGACTTGACAGGGGAATATATCATGATTCCACTAAACTTATAAAAATAAAAACTATGAAAATTAATAAAATTAGTGCTTTAATACTGAGCTTTTTCTTAGTATTTGTGGCATGTGAAACAGAAGAAAGTATTGAACTTACTCAGCCAGATCCAGCACTTACGTTGTTGGAGCCGGCAATTTCCAATATTAACTTAAATTATAATTTTCCTGACAATGAGGCTTTCACTATTGTTTGGAATGATGAGATAACATCTGGAAGTACTGGATATATGGTTGAACTCTCACCAGATCCGTTATTTGAAAGTCCAATGGTGATTGGATCTTCTACAACAGATAGATTTACAATGACTGTTGCTGAATTTAATAATACTGTCTTAAACGCAGGAGGAGATGCCTTTGAACCTTTTGCAGTTTTTATGAGAGTTGTGAGCGGTTCAGAAATTTCTAACAGTGTAAGCTTTAGCGTTTCTTCGTATTCCGAAGCACCACCTGTTGTTCTTAGTCCGGATAGTACGTTCTCATTAGTATTAATGGAAACAACGCCTAATGATGAAGCTATTGCTATTTCTTGGGAAGACCCAGATTTTGGAGAAAATAGCTCTGTAGATGTCATTTATGAAGTACAATTTACTGAAACAAGTGCAGGATTTGATAGTCCAGTTTCGGAAAGCGCTGATGGTACGTCAGTATCATATACGCATGAAGCATTCAATGAGGTTGTCTTGAATTCAGGACTAACAGCCGAGGAGGTTGGAAGTTTGGACTTTAGAATCAAGGCGACTATTGAAATGGATGGTGGTAACATGGAACGTTTTTCAGATCCTGTAACGATTGCTGTAACGCCTTACAGTGTAGAATTAGCACCAATTTTATATGTCGTTGGAGCGGGTGCCGTTGATGCTGGTTGGTCTTGGGACAATCCTATTGAATTGCCATTACAAGGAACTAAATACTCTGGTAATATTAATTTAATTAATGATGCCTTCAGATTTTTTACAGTGAATAATGATTGGGGCTCGGGTCTCAACTACCCTTACTATGAGGCCGTAGGTTATACAATTGACTCTAACCTCGCAAATGCGATGGATGGTGATAGTAATTTCCAATTCGTAGGCACACCTGGAGAATATTTCATAGAAATAGATACAGCGGCTAAAACCATTACATTAGGCCCACCAGTCGTAGGTCCAAACTGTAACTTCGATCAATTGTGGTTAGTTGGTGCTGGTATCGTGGACGCTGGATGGTCATGGGATACACCAGTTGCACTTCCATGTACAGGAAATGGAACCTATTCAGGAAATGTCGCGTTGACTAATGATGCGTTTAGATTCTTCTCTGTAAATAGTGATTGGGGAAGTGGAACAAACTATCCAACGTATGAAGGAAATGGATATACCATAGATTCTAACTTTACGAATGCCATGGATGGCGACAGTAACTTCTTCTTTAATGGAACACCAGGTACTTATTTCTTAACGGTAGATGATATCAATAAAACAATTACCTTAGGTCCTGAACAATTACAGTGTGATTTTGAACAACTGTGGTTAGTAGGTGCTGGTGTGGTAGATGCTGGATGGTCATGGGATTCTCCAGTGGCATTACCTTGTACAGGAGCAGGTGTCTATTCAGGATCTGTTGCTTTAACAAATGACGCCTTTAGATTCTTTACAGTGAATAGTGATTGGGGAACTGGTATCAATTACCCAACTTACGAAGCCGACGGTTATACTATTGATAGTGACCTGACAAATGCCATGGATGGAGATAGTAACTTCTTCTTCAATGGTACACCAGGCACATATACTGTAACTGTAGACACAGGAAATCTAACGATTACTGTAGAATAAATTATAAAATACAATAAAAAGGCTATGTAATTTACATGGCCTTTTTTTTAACAAAATATTGACTATGAAAAAAATTTTATTCTTATTTTCTTTACTTCTAAGCACTATAGGCTATGCTCAAGTGAGTCTTGACGTTGGAGCCATTGAAGTAGATCAACCAGTAACAATTACTGTTGATATTAATAGTACCGACTCAAATTGTAACGGTCTTAACAATCCTGCTAAAGTTTATATGCATTCTGGTATTGGAGATAACGCTAACGCATTTGGTTTTAGTGTTATTGGGAATTGGGGTCAAGATGACGGCGTTGGAGAAATGACCAGTAATGGTGATGGAACTTATAGCATAACCATCACGCCTGAAACCTATTATGGTTTGACGCCAATGCAGGCTGATAATGCCACTCAGATAGGTATGGTATTTAGAAATGCTGATGGTACTCAAGAACTTAAAGACAATGGATGTAATGATTTTATTTTTCCGATAGGAAGTGTACAAATTAACATCTTGCAACCGACCCAGGATCTAGTGGTGGTGAATTCTGGTGACAATCTCGCTGTGAGCGCAACTATTGTCTTTCAAGGTTCGACGACGGTTCAAGGTTCTTTTGAAATATTCTATAACGACGTATCAATAACTTCTGGTTCTTGTGGGTTTCCAGCATGTAATTCAACCATAAACAACATCACAGAAAGCGGTACTGTTAAATTTGTTGGTACACCTCCTGGATCAACAGAAGTTGGAGAAGCCACTTTTGAAGTGATTGTAGCTCCTACAGTTGTAGAACAGGCAATGCCAGCCGGACTTGAAGATGGCATCAACTATGGTGCTGATCTAACAAAAGCGACGCTCGTACTCAATGCACCTAAAAAAGACTTTGTACAGGTTGCTGGAAGTTTCAATAATTATATGCCATCAAATGCTGATGTCATGAAGCGTGACCCTTCAACAGGTAAATATTGGTTAGAAATCACTGGCCTATCCGCTGGTCAAATCGAAACCTATCAATACTGGGTCTTTGACACCACACCAATTGCCAATTCTCCAACTTTGGTAAAAACTGCTGACCCTTACTCCACCTTGGTTTTGTCTCCGTTTGATGACCCTTTTATTCCTGCCAGTACTTATCCTAACCTTCCAGCCTATCCTGCTGGTCAAGAACGAGAAGTGACGGTATTACAAACAGGGCAAACAGCTTATAATTGGCAAGTTCCTAACTTCAATAAACCAAAGGAGGAAGATCTTATTGTTTATGAAGTATTAGTTCGCGATTTCGATGCCGACCGTAATTTTCAAGATCTAATCGACAAAATCGATTATTTTAAAAATCTCAATGTTAATGCCATTGAACTGATGCCTGTCATGGAATTTGAAGGCAATGAAAGTTGGGGATACAATACGTCATTTCATTTAGCGTTAGACAAATTCTACGGTACTGAAGAAAAATTTAAAGAACTGGTTGATGTTTGTCATCAAAATGGCATTGCTGTTATCTTGGACGTTGCCTTAAACCATGCCTTTGGCAGAAATCCAATGGTAAGAATGTGGATGGATGATCCTGATGGTGATGGCTGGGGAGGACCTAGCATAGAAAATCCTTATTTCAATCAAGTGGCACAGCACAGTTATAGTGTTGGTTCAGATTTCAGCCATACAGAAGAGGAACCTAATGATCCTAATGCTAGCACTAACGATACTACAAATCCAATTGTTAATGATTATGTGAAACGCGTGATTAAACACTGGATTACTGAATTTAAAATTGATGGTTTCCGTTGGGATTTAACCAAAGGATTTACTCAAAACTGTGAAAATAATGAAGGTTGTACAAACGGTTATAACCAAGATCGTGTTGATATCCTGAAAACGTATGCAGATTACTCCTGGTCATTAGATCCAGATCACTACGTGATTTTTGAACATTTGGGTCAGGAAAATGAAGAAAAGGAATGGGCGAACTATCGCCTTAATGAAGGCAAAGGCGTTATGATGTGGGGCATAATGAACAATCAATACAACCAATTGACCATGGGTTATAATTCCAACAACAACATCAATGCTATTGGTCACAAATCTCGTGCACAATTTAACGGCCCTCGAGTTATTGGATATGCTGAAAGTCATGATGAAGAACGCCTGATGTACCGGAATGTAACTTTTGGAAATGACTCTAATGGATCGCATAATGTTCGTGATCTAAATACAGCCTTATCAAGAATGTCTGCTTTAGGAGCGATGACGATTACAGTTCCGGGTCCGAAAATGATCTGGCATTTTGGAGCTTTAGGTATGGACAATTCCATTTTTACATGTAATAATGGTGTTGTTAATGAACCTGGAGGAAGTGATGGTGATTGCAAGCTGGATACAAAACCACAACCGCAATGGAATGAGAACTGGTTGGGTGACAGTAACCGTAGTCAGATTTATAATGACTGGGCAAGATTGATTGATCTTAAAATTAATGAGCCCGTTTTCGAAGGTGATTATACTTTAACGTCTGGTAACTTAATTCCTAGAATTGATATTTTCGACACGTCTATTCCAACTACGGAATTAAGAAACGTGATTGTTTTAGCGAATTTTGATGTTGTTCCGAGAACTGTGAGTACTAATTTCCCAATTGCTGGAAACTGGTTTGATCTTATGGATGAAACTGGGAACACAACCTATAGTGCTGCAAGTATTACCATTGCACCTGGACAATTCAGAATTTTTGGTAATCAGCCATCGACCTTAAGTACAGATGACTTTGAAATCAACAACAGTTTCAGTATCTATCCAAATCCTGTAAACACGATGTTCAAAACGAACAAAGCACTTACTAGTTTACAGATTTACGATATTACTGGAAAATTAGTGAAGTCCTTTGAAGGGGATTTTACGCAAACTGATAGTTATGATATTTCCAATTTACCACAGAGTATGTATCTGGTAAAAATCGAAAATCTTAATGGTCAAACATTAACTACGAAGCTTATTAAACTTTAATATAGATTAATTAGTGATTTGAATTAGCCTAAAAGCTTCCCAAGAAATTGGGAAGCTTTTTTTATTCTAACCTCACACTTACAATGCCAATACCATGTGCATCCATTATTTGTTCTACTGAAATACCAGGACCTATGGAAAACTGGATACTTTCAACTCTGGTAATATCAAATCTCTTTGAATTGTTATGATTAAAATAATACGGTAAAAAACTAGGATAAGGTCTCGGTAAAGTCACCGTTTTAACGGGTTGTAAATCTGATATATTTAATACATAATCTTTCATTTCTGTATCAACATTGATGATGGCACCATACGACGAACCGTCATCAAGCACCAATGCTACTTGCAGTTGGCACGGTTGCTCATTCAAAGATCTCCCATTAAAGATGAGCTTATCCTTCAAAGGCAAAACTGAAGTCCTTCCTCTCAGCTTATCTATTACATAATGTTTAAAGCTATAGTCGTAAATAGGTGTTGCATTGCGGTTTTCTTCATCTATTTTAAAAATAGTATCTAACTTGACTTGGTATTCAGCGATACCAGTATATTCCGTAGGTATTAATTTGAACCCTTGTCGCCACTGTCGCACTAAATCATTTGCGTCTTCTTGAGCGTTGAAAAGATATATTGGATATGCCTTAGGAAGAACAGGAACCTTGTAAGACGCGCGATCATAAAAATCCCAATCATAAACATGGCCTTGCTTCCCAGAAGGAAAGGTGATTTGCTTTCCATTTTCTTCAGTAACAATTATATAATAATTTATATAACCTGTTTTTATCGTTTCTGAAGGAATCGTTGCGGTATATTGATACGGACTTGAACTTTCAAAAGTTTGATTAAAATAAGTCCCATTACTGTTGTAGCCGACTAAGCTAATCTCTTTAGGTTTAAATTCTGAAATGCATTGTACTTTAATCTGCAAAGGTTCACCTTGAGCGATTGTTTCTTGAGGCTGATGTTTTAACCAAGTTTTCTTAACATGAGATGGCGGTGCATAAAAATCATTGAGCTTATTAGTTTTGAATGCATCGTCTTCGGTCCAAGATTTCTCTACATTTTTACGGCTTAACACGTAAGTTCCTGGTTGTATATTAAAGGACCCATTGACGACATCAGTTTGAAACGTATTTCCTTCATTAATGGCCGTCATGCTGAAATCGGTTCCCAAATCTTTGAGCTTTATTCGCATCTTGTGGATTTGCCATTTAGTAACCCCAACCGTTTTATTAAGACTGTTTCTCCCAAATGGGTTATCGACCCAAACCGCATCGGGCAGCACCTCCAATCGCCAAACACCTCTTGCTATTTTATCTAAAAAATAAGCGCCAACACCTTCATATTCTACTAATGGCGAACTTCCAAATCCTGCGATCTCCGTCAAACTAGCCTCATCTATAGGTTGTGATTTTGTATGGTTGGTATAAAAGAATTTCGCTTTAGAATTATATTCTGAAAGATCATTTTTATAGTCAACTTTAAAATTTCCGAAGCTCGTATTTTGAGGATAACGTCCATAATTGGCATGCAATGGTATTTCATGAAACACTTCCGCACAAATTTTTAAACTTAAAGCTTTTTGAGGGGTGTAATTCAAATTCATATAATGCGTATTATATTCCGTATTGAAAGGTCCCAAATAACTCGGGTCATAGGCAAAATGAGTGGCAATTTGAATTCCAGCAGTTCTAAAACTTCTAGCCATGGCAGGATATATATAAGACCTACCTACATCAGCGGCATCAAATTCATACACTAACTTTGCGCCTTGGTGCTTTTTAAAGACATCATCAAAAGGCATGTGGTAGTCGTCAACATTAGGCAACAAATTTCCTGACAATTCTTTTCCATATCCTAATCCTGTTGGATACCATTGAAACGTCCCACCTTGTACACCACCTTGAAAATAGGCATCCATATTATGAACAGCGTGACTCATATTATAGAAAATAGGCTTTGAGGTTCCTGTTCTTCGCATGGCATCCACCATGCCTTTTACAAATGTCGTCACATCTTGCGCATTACCTCTGTGGTGCGGTTCATTACTCACTTCAAAAGCGATGACATTGGGTTCATCCTTATATGCGACTCCTGTATACGGATTTACATGGTTCAAAAATTGATACAAATAATTTTGTTGGGCGGCAATGGCATCAGGATTTGTTAAACAATCGGCTTTGCCATATGTATGTGAAAAGCCCGGACTTTCAGTGTCTGGTTCTGGCCAGCCATTACCCCAGAAAGCAATAGGTGTAATGACATAATTAATTTGGTGTTCCTTGAGCTTGTTCAATAAATAATCGAATGCATCTAAATGATCATTCTCAATAAGATTTCCATGAACATCACTAATCTCTGTATCCCAAACATGCAGACGATACAAATCAAACCCCAAACGTGTAAAATGATAAACATCTTGATCTATAGCTTTTTTGACATCTATATTTAGGCGTTGTGCAGATCGATAGGCATGCGCAAATGGCACAGAATAATTGACACCGAAACCCTTAACCTCTTCTTTAGTGGAAGTCCAACGCATGATACCATTTTCATCTACAAACACATCACTATTTGGATGCTCTTGTGAATGACCAATACTAACAAACACAACTAATAAAATAAGTGTATATAAACTTTTCATGAGGGTAACTTTTAGATTTAATACAAATTATCTGCTAAATGTCTTAAGGTCGATGCGGCCGATTCTGCTGTAATATCACGCTGTGGACTCGCAAACATTTCATAGCCTACCATAAACTTTTTTACAGTAGCGCTTCTCAACAATGGCGGATAAAAACTCATATGCCAATGCCAATGCTTATTTGAATGTCCATTAGTTGGTGCTTGATGAATCCCACTGGAATAGGGAAAAGCAGTTTTAAACAATTGATCGTAAATTTTTGTAAGCACAGAAATGGCCTCGGCAAATAAAATGGTCTCTTCTGAAGGAATTTCTAAAATAGTCTTTTGAGGTCGTTTAGGAATAATCATAGCTTCGTAAGGCCAAATTGCCCAAAATGGCACCAACACTACAAAGGCTCTATTCTCAAATATAACGCGATCTTTTTCTTTCAATTCTTGCTTTAAATAATCTGAAAGTAAGGTCTTTTGATGATCTTTATAATAGGTGTCTTGCTGTATATCCTTTTTACTTATTTCATTAGGTAACGTTGATTGGCTCCAAATTTGACCATGTGGATGAGGATTACTACAACCCATAACAGCCCCTTTATTTTCAAATATTTGGACGTAATTAATGCCTTCTTCCTTTCCCAATAATCTGAATTCATTTTGCCAAGTCAAAATCACTTTTTCGATGTCCTTAACATGTAATTGTGCTAAACTTTTGGAATGGTCTGGACTAAAACAAATCACTTTACAAATGCCACGTTCGCTATCAGCCCTTAGCAATCCATTATCCATATGAAATTCTGGAGCTTCCTTTTGAAGTGCGGAGAAATCATTCGTGAATACATACGTATCTTCATAATCCTTGTTGATGTCTCCGTTGGCTCTCTTATTTCCTGGGCATAGGTAGCAATTCTTGTCGTAGTGAGGACGTTCTTCATCTGCAACCGCTTCCTCCTGCCCTTGCCACGGTCTCTTAGCACGATGTGGCGACACTAAGACCCATTCGCCTGTAAGTGGGTTAAAACGCTTATGTGAAAAATCTTGCAATTGTGTATCCATATCAGTTAATTAAATGTGTTCCTTGAGATAGTTGTACTTTATAGGTTGTACAAGGTTTGTTGAATTCCAGATGATATGCTTCCGAAATAGCAGTTATAAAATCAGTGACCCTGTCTTTAGCAACTAAATTAATAGTGCAGCCTCCAAATCCACCACCCATCATTCTTGCGCCAATGACATGAGGATGTGCTTTTGAAAAAGCTACCAGATAATCTAATTCAGGACAACTTATACAGAATTGTTCACTCGCACCTTTGTGAGCTTCAAATAATAAGGCACCAAAACCTAAAATATCACCTTCATCCAAACATTTATAGGCGTCAATTACACGTTGATTTTCCTCAATAATGTAAAGCGCCTTATGGTAATCTTCTTCGGAAATTTTAGATTTTAATTTTAATAAGTCGTTCGCATTGGCAAATCGTAAGGCCTCAACATTAAGTAAGTTAGCTACTTTTTCACAAACCTCGCGTCGATCATTATAGGCTGCGTCTACGAGACTATGACTCACATTAGAGTTGACCAATATGATGTCATAATCTTGAATTGCAATTTTAACAATCTTGGCTTTTAAAGAGGCACAATCAATCATGAGTGCGCTATCTTCCTCGCCAAACATACTGGCATATTGATCCATAATTCCACAATTTACACCAACATAATTATGTTCTGCCTTTTGCGAAATATGAATCATTTCCATTTTGGAAAGCCGGAGTGAATTGAGTTCATTCAAACCAAATACAATACTGTTTTCTAAAGCCGCTGAGGATGAAAGTCCAGCTCCTTTTGGAATATCGCCACTAAAGACCATATTGAAGGGCTTTATATGCCATCCTTTTTTTTGAATTTCAGAAACAACACCAATAATATAATTGATCCAATGGCCATGTTGACCTATAGTTAATCGATCCAACTCCAACTCAAATACTTCATTCATATCTAAAGCACTGATTGTACATTTAGAGGAATTACTATGATTCATGGCGCAAATAATCCCTTTATCTATAGCCGCTGGAAAGACAAACCCTAAGTTATAATCGGTATGCTCACCTATCAAATTAATGCGACCAGGTGAATTAATAAGCAAACACGGAGATCCAAATTGAGACCCGAATGCCTGTTTGACTTTATGTACTAAATCTTGATTCATTTTAAAGTGAATTTCTTAGAATGAAGTCATGAGGGTTTTCTATATGACCTTGTTCGTTATGGGTAATCATTTGTGCCAATCGTTTTCCCATAGCTTTAAAGTCTGTTGAAATCGTCGTTATACCACCTTCCACAACTTCCTTTAGCAAAGTTTCGTTGTAAGAGATGACGCCAATATCCTCACCTAAAACTAATTGTTGGTCTTTCATGGACTTGATAAAATAAATTAAATCACTATCGTCTAAAATGATATAAACCTCCCCTTTTTCAAATCGGCGTTCTTGAAGAGAATCAATAACTTCACATGACATATTTGTGGCTTTTTTAAACTTCTCAAACCCTTTTAGCATTCCCATGGGTTGCTTTTTATTAGGAAAAAGTAATATGATGGTTTGATATTTTTTCAATAAGGGTGAGGCCTTTATCAAACTGTTAAAAATATCCGTTTCAAAGTTTTGATAAATGGAAGAATACGCACTTAACTCTGGATGTGTTTGATCTAAAATATAGGTTTTGTCAGTCGGTAAAACCTTAATCACTTGATCCGTTTTCTCCAAATTCGCTGGCATTATGACATAATAATGGTAATTACCAGCATTGTCATTAATATGTTTTTCAAACACTTGTCGATTAAAGTGATGAAAAAAAATGTCTACTTGGACTGTCGGTTCTAAAAAAGTTAAAAATGAATTGTATAGATCGTCTTTAAACGCATTCAACTCATCAAAAAGTAAAAAGACCTTTTGTGTAATCTTTACATCTTCACTCTTTATGTAATAGCCTTTCCCTGCAACCGACTCAATAATGCCTCTGTTTTTCAACTCTCCAAATGCCATAAATATCGTATCTCGAGATAGTGAAAATTGATTTTTAATGCTATTAACCGACGGCAACTTATCGCCTTTTTTAAGTCGTCCTTCTTTTAATCCATCCTCTACCGATTGTATAATTTGCTTGTATTTAGGAATTCCTAAATCTTGCTTCACACTGATGATTCCCATAAAGCAAATATAAAAATAAACTGGTAGGTACTGGTATGGTTTATGAAATACTTTTATTAATTTAGTGCTTATTTCAACATCCTTTAACCGTACTGAGCCATCTAATGGGCTTTTAAATTAAGACAACCATGACATGTAAATTTGTATTACTTCTTGTTTTTTCAATGATTTATCAGACGACTATCCTCGGACAATCAAGAGCTGTTTTAACACTTGATAGAAACTGGAAATTTAGTCAAGGTACACACCCAAATGCGGCCTCAGAATCCTTTGACGATTCTCATTGGCAAACCGTTACTGTACCACATGATTGGGCTATTTATGGTCCCTTTAATAAAGAGATCGATAAACAAACCATTGCTATTGAACAGAACGGAGAAGTTAAGGCTACTGAGAAAACAGGACGAACAGGAGCGCTTCCCTATATCGGTGAAGGTTGGTATCGCACACACTTTACGTTACCTAATTTTGATGAAAACCAAAAGGCTTTAATCGTTTTTGAAGGTGCTATGAGTGAGCCGGAAGTTTATATCAATGGTAAAAAAGTAGGCGAATGGAAATATGGTTACAGCTATTTTTATTTCGATATCACAAAATATATCAACCATATAGACACTAATACGCTTGCAGTAAAACTTACCAACGTCGGTCTATCATCCCGATGGTATCCTGGTGCTGGTTTGTATAGAAAAGTTCAAGTAATAACCAAAAATAAACACAGTATTGACCAATGGGGCACTTTTATTACTACACCTATTATCACCTCTGAAGTTGCGCAAGTCAATATTAAAACTAAGGTATCAGGTGAAGATTTGCGATTGGTATCTGAAATTTATGATGCTAGTGGAAATATAATTGGTACGAACGACACTCACACCCTATTTGCGCATCAGTTTGAACAAAATATTCCAGTGAAGTTTCCTAAGCTTTGGAGCCCTGAAACACCCTATCAATATACGCTTGTTTCGCGCTTGTATGACGGAAATATCCTAAAGGATGAAGTGACTAAACGTTTTGGTATTCGAGATATAAAATTTGAACCGAGTAAGGGCTTTAGTCTTAATGGAAAGGTTAGAAAATTTAAAGGTGTTTGTTTGCACCACGATTTAGGTCCCTTAGGAACGGCCGTTAATAAATCGGCACTTAGGCGGCAATTACGAATCTTAAAAGACATGGGGTGTGACGCTATTAGAAGTGCGCATAATATGCCTTCTATTGAACAATTAGAACTATGCGATGAAATGGGTTTTATGTTTATTGCTGAAAGTTTTGATGAATGGGCAAAACCCAAAGTAAAAAATGGCTACAATCGCTTTTTTAAGGATTACGCTGAAAAAGATGTCGTTAATTTGGTAAGGGCTACCAGAAATCATCCATCTATTGTGATGTGGAGTTCTGGCAATGAAGTACCAGATCAATGGGGAAGTGACGGCGTGAAACGCGCTAAATGGTTACAAGACATCTTCCATCGAGAAGATCCAACACGTCCAGTTACGGTTGGAATGGATCAGGTAAAAGCTGTTATGGCATCAGGTTTTGGTGCGCTTATGGATGTTCCAGGATTAAATTATCGGGTCCATCTATATGAAGAAGCTTATGAAACCTTTCCTCAAGGATTTATTTTAGGATCAGAAACAGCCTCCACAGTAAGTTCTAGAGGAATTTATAAGTTCCCCGTAGAAATTGGCAGTATGAAAACTTATAAGGATTTTCAATCGTCATCCTATGATTTAGAATACTGTAGTTGGTCTAATTTACCAGAAGATGATTTTGTCATGCAAGACGACAAACCATGGGTTATTGGTGAATTTGTATGGACAGGTTTTGACTACTTGGGTGAACCCACACCTTATGATGAGGCTTGGCCATCGCGTAGCTCTTATTTTGGAATTAGCGACTTAGCTGGTTTACCGAAAGACCGATTTTACTTATATCGGAGTAAATGGAATACCAATGATGAAACATTACACCTATTGCCACATTGGAATTGGGAAGGTCGTGAAGGGCAAATAACTCCTGTATTCGTTTATACGAGTTATGATAGTGCTGAATTATTCCTAAACGGAAAAAGTCTAGGCATACAAAAGAAACATAAAGAAGGTACGAAACAACATCGCTACCGTTTGATGTGGATGGATGTGAAATATCAGCCAGGCACGTTGAAAGTTGTGGCACTTGACACCCATGGAAATCCTATTGCAGAAAAAGACATAAAAACAGCTGGTAAACCACATCAGATTGTTTTAGAACCTGACGTTACAACACTTGAAGCCAATGGTGAAGACATCTCATTTGTCACTGTTTCGGTGGTGGATAAAAATGGAATTCCTTGTCCGACTGCGACCAACCAACTACAATTCAAAGTGAGCGGCAGTGGTTCATTTAGGGCTGCTTGTAATGGCGATGCCACCTCACTTGAATTATTTCACCAACCCACTATGAAACTATTTAGTGGAAAACTGGTGGTTTTAGTGCAATCAACAAGAGCATCGGGTCCTATAGAGTTGCTGGTCACTGGTGAAGGTTTAAAAGCAGGAACCGTAACCTTGAATTCTGTTAACTGATAAGCTTTTTGAAATCCTCTTCTGTTAATTGAGTCGTTGCACCTTTCTTGGAAGCTACTAAAGCACCAACTTGACAGGCAAAATCTAAGGCTTCTTGTGGCTTCAACGCTTCAATGTATAGCTTAAAAATTAAAGCTGCTAAAAACGAATCGCCTGCGCCTACTGTATCTTCTACTGTCACTTGATAACCATTGTTATTGTAAAATTTCCCTTTAAAAAATAATAGTGCACCAGCACCTCCTTTCGTTACGCAAATGGTAGTCGTTTGAGTCTGTTCAGCCAATAATTGAATTTGTGTTTCCATAGTTTGATCTTGGAAACCTAGAAAATCAGCGATTTCATTAAGTTCGTCGTCATTCAATTTGATGGTATGTGATTGCGACATTACCTCCACAATAAATGATAAGTCGTAATCTGGCGGACGTAAATTCACGTCAAAAACAGCGTGATTAGAAAGATGAAGCAACTGCAGTAAGGTCTTTTTGGATATCTCACTTCTACAAGCCAAACTTCCGAAGACAAATACATCAGCTGCGCTCACGGCGGTTTTATTGTCGTTAGTTAACTGAATCCTATCCCAAGCCACTGGTTTATGAATTTCATAAGATGCCGAACCACTGTCATCCAATATAACTTTAACAGATCCTGTCTCAAGATCCTCATCAAATTGAATCAAATCAGCGTTCAATTGCCGTTTTTCGATGAATGCCAAAGCTTTATTTCCAAGATCATCCTTGCCAAGACGACTTATTACAGCCGTTGGAATGCCAAACGACTGAATACGCAATGCGACATTCAAAGGAGCGCCTCCAATGACGGTATGGGTTGGAAAAACATCCCAAAGGATTTCGCCGTAACATATGACTTTAGGTGTCATTCTATTCGTTGTCTATCAGTTCTTTTTCCAAATCTTCCAGAGAAACACCTTTCGTTTCAGGCATTTTAAATATGGCCCATAATAATTGAAGCACCATCATTCCTGCGAAGAAATAATAGATGACTTGGAGATTATCTCTAAAGACACCTTCATCACTATCAATAAAATAAGGCGTTACCAAAGTAATAATGGCCGCAAAGACCCAATGAGTTCCTGTGCCCCAACTCTGACCGTAAGAGCGTACACGATTTGGGAAAATTTCTGATATAAAGACCCAAATCACTGCACCTTGACCAATCGCATGTGAGGCTACAAAAAGACAGATAAATATTAAAAGCAATGTTGGACTCAAATCCATCTGGAAGCATAAGCCAACCATTATTAAACTAAAAATATAACCTATTGACCCAATGATAATTAATTGACGTCGACCCAGTTTATCTATAAGTCTTACGCCAACAAGCGTAAATAATAGATTCACGATACCAATTGCGATGGAATTAAACAGGGAATCTTCACCACCTAATCCTGCTTGTTCTAAAATCTCAGGCGCATAATAGAGCACAAAATTAATTCCGGATAATTGATTAAAAAAGGCTATTAGAAATCCTAACCAAAGTACACGCTTGTACTTTTTATTAAACAAATTGTCACTGCTACTAGGTAAGGCGGCATCTGCTTTAATTTCAGCTAATTTCGCTTTGGCAAGTTCAATTTTTTCATAGATCACATTAAGTATAGGCAAGGCCTTATCATCATCACCCTTCTGCAAAACCAACCACCTAGGGCTTTTTGGAACTTTTAGAACCATAATCGTATATAAAAATGCAGGTATAGCTTCAACACCTAACATCCAACGCCAATCATTCTCACCTCCAACACCTTTGAGTGCCCAATTACTTATAAAGGCCATCAAAATTCCAAAAACCAAGCAAAACTGATACAAAGCTCCTAAGCGACCGCGACTTTCTGGTGAGGTAATTTCAGAAATGTAAATGGGCGCAGCAACTGAACTTACACCAACGCCAACTCCACCTATAAATCTAAAAAACGAAAATAAGTATGGGTCACTTACCAAGGCACTCCCAATTGCAGAGACAAAAAACAAAATACCTATCCAGAATAAGGTCGTTTTCCGACCCAACTTTTTGGTTGGAATACCACCTAGTAAAGAGCCCAAAACAGTTCCCCATAATGCCATAGACATGATAAAGGTCCCGTGATTGATAGGTGATAAATTCCACAAGTCTTGAAGCGGTTTATTAGCGCCAGAAATAACAACCGTATCGAAGCCGAATAGAAAGCCAGCCAGAGCTACTGTGATAGACCAAATAAATATTTTATTTCTCATTATTCCAGATGGATTTTACGTTAGTAATCGTTAAGTTTTCAAGCGTGTTACCATCCTCCGATTTAATGGTTAAACTGGTATAAGGTTCCGAAGGAAACATAGTGTTTGTAATAGCATATTTCCCCTTATCGATAAAAATTTCGAGAGACGCTGCATCCATAATTAATCGTACCTCAACCATTCGATCTTGAGGCTGATAAAACTGTGGCTGGATATTGTTTGCGAAATTTGGTTCAAAATCAACTTGTCCAGACTGTTCTCTATTGACTATAATTTCTGAAGTTTTTGGACTCAATTGAAATACTAAAGTATCATTCTTAGCGTTAGAAAATTCCAATCTTAAATGCTCGGAAAGATTCATCATAAAACGAATATCGCTTGCATTAAAATTAGAATTCTCCATCGTTACAGGCGCCTCTAAATTGATAGCTGCCATAGTTTTCGGATTATAGCGCTGATCATCAAAGGCTTCTATTGGGTAGTTTTTTAAATAATAGTCGTTATTATCAGTAAATAATTTTAAGGTTCTTGGTAAGGTCATGGCACTTCGCCAGGTTTTCGTCGGCACCTTTTGCGCATACAACCAATTACTCATCCATCCAATAAACAATCGATCGTCTGTTGGTGCATTATTGTATGTAATCCCAGCATAGTTATCGGCTCCTAAGTCTAACCATTTGATATCTTTTTGATCCGTTGTAAATGTGGTACCGTCAAAATCACCAACAAAGTACTGCGTAGCACTTCCACCATGAGGTCCACCAGGATTGATACTAATTAATAACACCCACTTTTCGGTTTCACCATTTTCAACCGGCAACTTAAATAAATCGGGACATTCCCAAACACCGCCATGAGCACCGCGGTTTTTACCAAATTCACTTTTAAGCTCCCAATCCTTTAAATTATCTGAATGATAAAACAGCGCATGATCACCAGCGACCAAAATTAGGACCCATTTTTCTAAAGCATCGTGCCAAAAAACTTTCGGATCTCTAAAATCCATCAATCCCTCATTGCCAATCACAGGATTACCCTCATATTTGGTCCAAGTATCACCATTGTCTAAACTATAAGCAATCCCTTGTGTTTGGTGATCATTAGTACCGAGTTTGACTCTTTCGTCAGAATGGTATGTAAACATCGCTACCAACGGTGGGTTTTCTAAGGTGCCAAAACCTGATGAATTGGTCTTATCAACAACGGCACTACCTGAAAAAATATAACCCAACTTATCTGGGTATAGTGCTATAGGTTTGTTTTCCCAAGACACTAGATCCTCGCTTACGGCATGTCCCCAATGCATAGGACCCCAAACAATATCTTCCGGATAATATTGATAGAACAAATGATAGACCCCATCGTGATATACGAGTCCGTTGGGATCGTTCATCCATTTTTCAGGAGGCGTAAAATGAAATTGTGGTCTAAATTTTTCGGTATATAAATCGGTTTGTTCAGTCTTTTGTTGTTCTTCAGGAATACGAGTTTTATCGGATTCGCCCTTACAAGAACTTAAAAGCAGAAATCCGAAACAGAGAGTCATAAAAATAAGTCGCATGAATTGGTCGGTTTATTGATGTCATAAATATAAGTATTTATAGATAACCAATTCGTAAAAAAAGACGCTATAGTAGCGTCTTTCGATATTTATACATGTCCTTTTTAGCTGTAAAAGCTATTAGCCATTCTTTTGGTCTTTATTAAATGTTTCTCAAAAAAGTCTTTAATTGGATAAAAATAGCTCCACCACTTATTGGGATTTAATTGAAATCTTAGAATCACTTGACAAGAGAAATCGCTACTTACGTTTAGTCCGTTTTCTATTTGAAAATCCAAATAATTAACATTGTGAATTGTTTCACAACTTCTATCTACATAAACGGCTTCATCTATCTTTCCATTGAGATAAAACCTGATAGTTTTATAACGTCCCTCCTTTAGCATTAACGCATTTTTGGATGTAATAAACAAGCCTGTGTGATCACCTTTTAATTGTAGCTGTTGATTGGTAAAATCTGAAATTTGATGCTCTTGACCCGTCGCGTCAATGAATGCTAGTTTGGTCACCTCTATGGTCATTTCAGAAATTCCCTTTTCTAAGATATCATCATTCTTTAATATCAGCTCAGTCGATTTTACTTTTGCTTGTTTATATTTCCAATTGTTGTCAAACAATTCATATGGCAATGGTTGCCATAATGTTGGATAAAATTTTGTGTTTTTCATAACGTGTTCTTTTATAGTTTAAACTTAACTTGAAATAGAATCTTATTTCAGGTACAAATTTCAGCATAAAAAAGAACCTACTACGATACTCGATTATCGGATATATATTCTATATTAACCTAATGTAAATTACAGGATAACCTGAAAAGACAATATACTATAGTTTTGAGGTAAATTAGACAAGAAATTAAAAAAGCCAACTATGAAACTCATAGTTGGCTTGCTATTAATCAAATATTTTTGGGGCTGAGGGATCATTTGATTAATTCAAAACTTGATATTCATTAGTTCATCTCGAAAGTTAGCAGATCCGTACCGCCATTTCCTCCACTAACATCAATGAGTTCTATTGTGGTTGATGAAATAGCTATTATATCCCAATCATCATTTAAGTCCTCAAAGTTATTACTTTCTGGAACTGGAAAGAAAATGTTGAAATCAATATCATCATCACTACTACTATCATCATTACTATTACTATCATCTGTTACTGACCAAGTGCCATTGACAGTGTTTGAACCATTAGTGGCTACAAGCGTACCATCAGCATTGAAACTAAAGTCATAACCATTGAAATCAGAAGTTTCGTTTTGACCAGAGTCATTAAAATTGGTAATTCTCCAAGTACCAGATTCAGCGGTACTTTCTATTTGTACAATTTGTTGACTATTATTGTTTGGATTCCCATCATCATCATCATTTGAACACATAGATGACATAAGTGAAAAACTTAACATTATTAGAAGCCCGATATTACATACTTTTTTCATAATTCTTAGTTTTAGATTAATATATTATTATAGTTTTTGAAGCGTTAAGGTGTCAATTCCACCGTCTCCACCACTGACATCTTGAATGACCACTTCTGTAGCAGAAACTGATATCACATCCCAATCATCATCATTAAATTCTTCAAATGGCAATTCTGTTCCAAAATTAAGCGTCATTTGATTACCAGAACTAAATACAGACCATGTGCCATTGTTGGTGTTAGAGCCGTTAGAGGCAGAAACAGTTCCATTTATGTCAAAGTTGAGTTCATACCCTGAATAGTTAGCCGTTTGGTCATCGGCATCTTCAAAATAAGAAGCCACAATCCACAAACCATCGGTTAGAATATTTTGTAGGTCATCATTTCCATTACCACCATCAAACGGTGTTCTTTCAAAAGTTAAGAAGTCTTCAGAACCATCTCCTCCACTAATATCTTTTAATCGAATAATATCATTGGTAACTTCGAGAACATCCCAATCATCGGCTAATTCATCTAATGGAATCCCTGTTCCAAAATTTAAATTCAGGCCTAGCTCGGTATCGTCTCCGGATGTGGTAGACCAAGAGCCGTTGGTAGTACCATTAGTATCCGTTGCTGTAGCTGTATTGTCGGAGGCAAAATTAAAAACGAAATCTGCAAAGTCTGAAGTTTCATCTGTGTCGTCAAAAAAGTAGGTCACATACCAATCGCCATTTGTTAAAGCGCTTACTAAGGCTGAATCATCAATGCTTCCATTACTCGAACAATCACTTTCAAATCGTAATCGATCATCACCGATTCTTAAATCTACTTTCACTTCGCCTGGTTCTTGCTGTATCTCATGCAAATTCCAATTGTCATTAAAATCTGCTAATCCAGTCACGTTAATAACCACCGAAATATTATTTCCTGTACCAGAAGCGACCCAAGTACCATTGTAGGTATTAGCACCTTGCGTCACTAAAATTGTGCCGTCATTATTAAATACAAACGCATATCCTACATAGTTATCCTCCAGATCATCATCATTACGTTCTAATTTATCAACCCACCATTCAGAGCAGTCGGCAAAGACCATTTCCAAGTCATTGGTTGTACAATTTTCACAATCGTCATCATCAAAATCATTATCATCATCTTCATCACAAGTATCATCAGCCATTTCAATAGCATTGGCTAATTCTTGTATAGAATTAATGATTTGTGTAGTGCCATCTGCAAAAATTACCGAAAGCGGGAAGTTAATTGTTACGGCTGCAAATTCATCCAAATCCTCAATGAAATCATACATATCATTATCATTATTAATAGTGATTGTACTTATTAGATCATTGTTCTCATTAAAAATAGATGCTGTAATAGGATATTGAAAATCGATACATTCTATATCATCATCATTTTCGTTTTCACCAACACAATTAGACGTAAGAGCCGCCAATTCTGAATCTGAATTTACGATAACTGTTGAGTAGTCTGTGAGAATTATTGTGATAGGGTATGAAATAACAATAGAATCCACATCATCTTCAAACAAATCAATAATATCCTCGATGTCCTCATAACCATCTTCATCATTTATCGTTAGTTCAATGCCATTAACTGTAACCGTCACTGGAAGTTGCACACTCAAACAGCTGGCATTGTCTATAATATTATCATCAGACCCATCATTTGAAGCAGTTCTGCTCATTAAATTAGCCACCGCTGAATTGGCTTCGATGGTTTCTTCCACTGGAGGATCTATGGCTAAATCGTCTTCTGTTCTACAGGAGGTCAAAGTGAATATCACACTAAGAAGTAGCAGTAAAATTGGTTGTAATGTTTTCATAACTAAATGTGTTTTTTTTAATATTTAAGTTCGATTGATAGTAAGCTTATAACTCGACGCTTTATTCTTAAAACAACTCGATAAAAAAATGTCCCAAGAAAAAAAAGATTTTTTTTTATTTACCTTTCAACTCAGAAATCAAATTAAATAAACCTTGCCAACATCTTTACATCAAGATATATGCGATAAGATTCGCTTTTCAAAACTTTATGAAAAGTACGCTCAATCATTGGGCAATATTCTCTTTTATAAATATGGAAATCTTTTAAACCCAGCTGATAAAGTTCAGGAAGCGTTTATTAAACTATGGGAGAACTGTGCTAAAATAACTCCAGAAGCTGCAAAATCCTATTTATATACGACCGCAAATAATATGATGCTCAATGAAGTAAAGCATCAAAAAGTGGTCTTAAAATATCAACAAGTAAAGCCCAAGGATTACACCAATGAATCTCCTGAATTCTTGTTACGCAAAAAAGAGTTTCTAAAGCGGTTTGAACGTGCATTGTCGTCGTTAAAAGAAGAAGAACGAGCAGCTTTCCTTTTAAATAAGGTCGATGGCAAAACACATAAAGAGGTAGCCGACATTTTAGGCATTACCAAAAAGGTGGCTGAGCATCGGATATATGCAGCTTTGAATAAACTTAAAATAGACATTGAAGAATTAAATCGAAAATAATTTGGGACAATTCTATTTTAAGTTGTTTTAAATATATAATAGCTTATTATGGAAAAAGAATACCTATTAAAAAAGTGGTTAAACAATGATCTTACTGATGCCGAAGCAAAGGCATTTGAAGCGTTGGAAGGTGCAGACTTGTACAAAGAAATTATTGAAGAAGCTCACCGTTTTAAAGGCAATACTAATGCTAAAGTTGGAACATTTGAGGCCTTAAATGAAAAACTAGATAGCAAAAAAGCGACTTCGACACATTGGTTAAAAACGATATCAAGAATTGCTGCTGTTCTGGTTATTGGTGTTACCATATTTACGTTAATAAACAGAGATCCGTTAAGCGCATATAAAACTGATATAGCTCAAAATGAAACCATCACCTTACCAGACAATTCCAAGGTTCAACTGAATGAGTTGTCAGAGTTAGCTTATAATGATTCAGATTGGAATAATAATAGGTCCTTAAACTTGAAAGGAGAAGCCTATTTTGATGTTGAAAAAGGCAAACGATTTGATGTGAATACTGACCTTGGAAAGGTGATTGTTTTAGGAACAGAGTTTAATGTATTATCTAGAGATAGCATTTTTAAAGTCACCTGTTATGAAGGCTTAGTTCAAGTTATTTATAACAATCATCAAATCAAGCTACCTGCTGGTTCAGAGTTTGTTTTAGCATCTGGCAAAGGTGTAAAATCAAGCATTGTAATCGCAGAACCATATTGGCTCAAAAACATGAGCGTTTTCGAAAATACGGCACTTGAAGATGTTATAGCCGAAGTTGAAAAGCAATATCATCTTACCGTCGATTTTCCAACGGACACCGATTTGAAATTCACAGGTGCCTTTGAACACAACAACCTTGAAAATGCCTTAAAGTCCATTACCCAGCCCCTTAATTTGACCTACACTATCGAGAATACTAACGAGGTCATTATTAGGAATGGGCAGGACTAAATTTCACATATTTTTAGTATTATGTATCGTTTCGATATGTAAATCTCACGGTCAAAGCACCGGAAATAAAATTCCAGTTTTAGAAGTATTGGAACAAATTTCTAGTCAGCATGCTGTTGTTTTTAATTATGAGAGTCATCTTTTAAATGATGTGACTGTCATGCCTGTTTCAAAGGATTTAAGTTTAGCCGCAAAGATTAAAAATCTCGAACAGCAATCTGATTTAATTTTTGAAAAGGTAAGCCATCTTGTTTACAGTATTTCTAGAGCCGTAAGATTGTGTGGCTATATTAAAGATTCAGAATCAGAACATCCGCTTTCTGGCGCAACAATCAGAAGTAAAAACGCCTATGCACTAACTGACGACAATGGCTTCTTCGAAATTGTATTGACATCTAAAAATGCCAATGTCACCATAAGACATCTAGGATTTAAAACTATTGAACGCCAAATGACTTATTTCGACTTGGAAGCATGTGGAACCATCTCCATGTTCGTTCAAAAAGAACTTATCGCACCCGTACTCATTGAAACGTACCTCGTAAAAGGAATTGATAAAAGACAGGACTGGACGACCTCCATCGATTATAACAAATTCAGTTTGCTACCTGGTCTTATTGAATCTGATGTGCTCCAAACTGTTCAGGCATTGCCAAGTATTTTAAGTGTTGATGAAACGGTATCTAATATCAATATTCGAGGTGGCTCAAACGACCAAAATTTGATACTTTGGGATGATATCAAGATGTATCAAACTGGGCACTTCTTTGGGCTTATATCAAGCTTTAATCCTCTCATCACTCAAAATGCGAGTGTTATTAATAATGGGTCTGATGTCTCTTTAACAGATGGTGTTTCAGGAACGATCCATATGCAAACCGACAAACAAATTGATTCAGAATTCAAAGGTGTTTTTGGTCTTAATTTTTTAAATGCAGAGCTGTTTTCAAACATAGGTATAGGCAATAAGTCTTCCATTCAAGTTGCTTCTAGAAAGTCACTAGATGATTTCCTTAGGACACCAACTTATGATGTCTACTTTGAAAGAGTTATCCAAGAAACGGAAGCTGATAACAATGTTGCCAATGTCATCAACTCCAATCAAGAGTTTGATTTCTATGACGCTTCACTTCGATGGTTATACCAACCAACGGATAAAGATTTTTTAAGATTCAACTTTATTTTAATTAATAATAACTTAGGTTTTAATGAAACCGCCAATGTGAATGACGTTGCACAAACAAGAAGAAGTCGTATTTCTCAAAACACACTTGCAGTTGGATTCAACTACCAAAGACAATGGACTGAAAAGTTCTCTTCTGACATCAATATCTATAATAATGAATATAAGCTTGAAGCGCTTAACGCAGACGTCTTAAATAATCAGCTGCAATTACAAGAGAATATTGTGTCTGAATCGAGTGTTCGAATTAATAATGTATTCGAAGCAAATCGATGGCGTTATCATCTTGGATATCAATTTACAGAAACTGAAGTCATTAACCTGAATGATATTGACTTACCGCGATTTGTTAGGCGTGATGAAGAAATTTTGAGAGAACATGGTGTCTTTGGTCAAGCTTGGTACAAAAATTCAAACAATGACTTTTCAGTAAGAGCTGGTGTAAGAGCTAACTATTTGTCCCGTTTCAAAAAAACAATCGTTGAACCTAGAGTGAGTATTAGAAAATCGATAGGCGCTCATATAGACATTGAAGCGCAGGCCGAATTTAAACATCAAAGCACATCGCAAATCGTCAATTTCCAGAATGATTTTCTAGGCATTGAGAAAAGACGCTGGCAACTAACAGATAATGATAGTATTCCTGTGCTGCAAAGCAAACAAGTTTCTCTTGGGTTTATGTATAAAAATAAAGGATGGTTCTTGGATGCCACCAGCTATTTTAAAATAGTGGACGGTATCACTACCCAAAGTCAGAGCTTCACCACGAAATATGAATTTGCGAAGGAAAAAGGACGTTATAATGCCTACGGTTTTGAGTTTCTATGTAGAAAAACATTCCATAATTTCAATAGTTGGTTAAGCTATTCGTACATAAATAATACCTACACCTTTGATACCCTTGAAGACATCGAGTTTCCAAGCAATTTTGACATTACTCACTCGGTAACGCTTGGAAGTACTTTTAGTCATAAATCATGGAATATATCCGCTGGTTTGAATTATAGAACCGGAAACCCAACCTCAATTCCATTGGATGGGTTGGAGATTATAGATGACGATGTCAACTTTGACCGAGCCAATAATGAAAGGTTACTTGATTATTTAAGAATAGATGCTTCTGCCGTTTATAAATTTAAAATTAATAACAGGTTCAAATCGGAAATAGGCGCATCAATCTGGAACATTTCTAACAGAGAAAATGCCATAAATAATTATTATAGAATTAATGAAAATAACGTGGTTGAAAAGTTTTCTAGAAACTCCTTAGAACTTACTGCTAACGCCGTTTTCCGAATTTATTTTTAAAAGTCAACACAACCAAAATAACCTTGTGGGTTATCACTAAATCTTCAAATTATGAAAACTATTTACTACTCTGCCATTCTACTCTTCACGTGTTTCGCTCAAGGACAAATAATAAATTTTCCAGATGTAGAATTAAAAAACAAATTATTAGCTTCAAGTAATAGCAATTTTATCGCATTAGATGTTAATGGAAATCCTATAAACATTGACAGTAACGCTGACAACGAAATTGATATAAACGAAGCACAAGCCATATATGAGCTTAATATAAGTTCAAGCAATATCACTGATCTAACCGGATTAGAAAATTTCATTAATTTAATACGTTTAGAGATAAATTTAAATAACATAGCTACTTTTGATGGTACTGCTTTCACTAATCTAGAATATCTCAATTTTAGCAATAACAATTTAACATCCACCAATCTTACAGGACTCTCAAATCTTCAGATTTTTTGGGCGCATGGCAACCCGTTTAGCAGCATTGATTTAAGTACACTGAGCTCACTAACCATTTTAGATATTAGTTATTGTGACAACCTTACTAGTCTTGATGTTAGTAATCTAACTAATCTTACTGATCTTCATTGTACCAGTAACGATAATATGACAAGCTTAAATGTAAATGGTTGCACAGCACTCGAAGATCTAAACTGCCAGTATGGTGCCCTAACAAGTTTAGACTTAAGCGGGCTGGCTAATTTATCAACTATGTTTGCTGAAAATAATAATCTATCTAGCATCGATGTGACTGGAGCCATAAGTTTAGGCAATTTAAATATCACCTCAAATCAAATTACATCTTTAACGGTTCAGGATTTGCCTGTGCTGCAATCTATCAGTGCCGCTGGAAATTTGATAAGCAATTTCAGCATCCAAAATTGTCCGCTCTTTTTTACGCTAGTCATGAGTGACAACCAACTAAATACACTGGATTTGTCTGGTGTACCCAACACCGTAATTGTTGAAGTACAAAACAATGTATTAGACAATTTAATCGTTGCTGAAAATAATAACATTAATCAAATCAAATTGGCAAATAATCTTTTTACTGAAATTAACTTGAACAATTGCACCAACTTAAATTGGGGATCTTTTAATAATAATCCAAATTTGGAATCTATTCTGCTTAAAAATGGCAGTATAGAATCTCTAATTAACATCAATATTAGTAACCTGCCAAACTTGCAATATGTGTGTGCAGATGATGAACAATTAAATGATGTTCAAAGTTGGTTGAGTAACAATGGTTATGGAACTATCAATATAAATACCTATTGTTCCTTTAATCCTGGCGGCGAGTTTTATGAAATACAAGGTCAGTCACAATTCGATTTTGATAGCGATGGCTGCACTGTTTCAGATGCTATGGTTCCATTTATGACATTTACAATTAACGATGGTACCAATGAAGGTATTGCTATCGCTGATAGCACAGGTTCGTATCGTATACCTGTACAAGCTGGAAGTTATACAATTACGCCTATTTCTATTGATCCTGCGCTTTTTGATGTCACGCCATTAAATTATACTGTTGACTTTCCTCTAGAAGCTAGTCCGTTTAATCAGGATATTTGTATTGTTCCTAATTCCGTAGTGAATGACTTAGAAGCGCTATTAATTCCACTTACACCAGCTAGACCGGGTTTTGACTCCCAATATCAGTTAATGGTGAAAAACACAGGTAATCAAGTAATAAGTGGTACTGTGAACCTAGTTTATCCTGAAGACTTAGTAACTTTTATAGATTCTGATATACCGTTTGATGCTTCAACTATAAATAGCTTCACATGGAACTTCAATGATTTGAATCCATTTCAGTCGTATACAGTTAACATCACATTTAACGTAAATCCACCAACTGACCCTGATTTCCCTGTAAACATTGACGATGTTTTGGCCTATACAGCCACTGCGAATCCAATAACTGATGACATTACGCCAGATAATAATGTATTCTCACTAGATCAGGTAGTTGTGGGATCTTTTGATCCTAATGACATTCTTTGTTTGGAAGGTGAAACTATCCTTATAGATCATGTTGGCGATTATGTGCATTATCGTATACGTTTTGAGAATACAGGGACCTTTCCTGCGCAAAATATCGTTGTTGAAAATGACATTGATCTTCAAAAATTTGATCTATCTAGTCTCAAAATTTTAACTAGTAATCATCAATTTGAAAGTCGTGTGACTGGAAATAAGGTAGAGTTTATTTTTGAAAATATAAACTTACCTTTTGATGACGCTAATAATGATGGATTTATTCTATATAAAATAAGGACGCTACCCACTTTGGAATTGGAGGATACTTTTGTAAATAGTGCAAACATTTATTTTGATTACAATTTTCCTATTGAAACGAATAGTTATAGTACCACTGTAGTAACAGACAATTTAAGCGTCAATGATTTCGAATTTTCTGATAGTGTAAGCATCTATCCTAATCCGGTTGAAGATATACTAACATATCACTCTGCATCTAAAATGGAAAATATTCAAATATGTAATTCACTTGGGAAATTGGTAAAGAATATCAAGCCAAATCAGAGCGCAAATAGCCTGAATATTTCACAACTATCTAGTGGCGTTTATGTAATTCATTTTCAATCAGAACATAACAAAGTCACTAAAAAGTTTATAAAGATGTAATTAAAATCCCTTTAGAAGTTTTAGTTATGAATCTATCGAGTAGAGAAAGTGTGAATATTTCTTATTTCAGAAATGGATAAGTTTCAATTCAAATACGCGCTGTTTGGTATCAACAAACACCTCCTTGATCCTATTACTCATAAGATTCGAAAGTCCAGAATAAGAATTGTAAATACAATAATATTTAGAATTATGCTTTAAGACGCCTTCTTCGGAGGCGATCCAAATGTTCCCAACACTATCTTGAGAACCGCATAAGTAATGCTCTGTGTTAGCACGTTCTCGCCTCTTAACTGCTGAAATTCAACACTACCTTGTGAAAAACCTAGTAGCCAAGTTAGACTAAAAAATATAACAAGTAGTTGCTTTTTAAAAATCAACACCAATAATTTGTTTAGTTTTGAGAGTTAAATGTGATTAAAATAAAATTCATGATAATATCCTTAATTTATGTCGTTAAAAAACAAATCACTTAACACGCTAATGATCGTACTGTTTACTGTGATGTTTCATTGTAAACAATCTTCAGAAAACAAGGAGTCTCAACCAGTAATTGCAGACGAACCTCACACCATTTTAAAATCAAAACCTGCCCATATCGCCACACCAAAAGATATGGTCTGGGTGGAAGGTAAAACCTTTATGCAAGGTGCAAAAGCAAATGACCCATTTGCCATGAGACGAGAAAAACCGAGTCATCCAGTGACGGTCGATGGTTTTTTTATAGACATTACCGAGGTGACCAATAAAGAATTCAAAGCCTTTGTAGAGGCTACCAATTATGTCACGGTTGCAGAACGACCTATTGATTGGGAACAGATGAAAAAGGAATTACCAGAAGGGACTCCTAAACCACATGATTCAGTCTTACAGCCAGGAAGTCTCATTTTTAACAAACAGGTCAATGCGGTGGCCAACATGTCGAACTACAGTCAGTGGTGGACTTGGAAAATTGGTGCCAATTGGCGACATCCTGAAGGTCCAAACAGCAGTATTGACGGGAAAGATGATTATCCGGTGGTACACGTCGCTCTTGAAGATGCACAAGCTTATTGTAAATGGGCTAATAGACGTCTGCCCGCCGAAGCCGAATGGGAAGCTGCAGCGCAAGGCGCCTCAACCGATGCTATTTTCACTTGGGGTAATGACACCAGTCTTTTAACTGAAAAAGCGAACACCTGGCAAGGCACCTTTCCAATCAAAAACGATAGTGTTGATGGTTTTGCACTCATCGCGCCTGTTAAATCTTATGCACCAAATAGCATTGGCATCTATGATATGTTGGGAAATGTATGGGAAATGACGTCCGATTGGTTCAACGTGAATTACTATAACAGCTTAGATCCGTCCTCCGTTTTGATCAATCCAACAGGTGCCAGCGAACCTTATAGTCCGGATAATCCTTACCAAAAAGAAATTGTGATGAAAGGCGGCTCTTTTTTATGCCATGCTTCCTATTGTGCCAGCTTTAGAATATCAGCGCGTATGGGTATGTCTTTGGATTCTGGTTCAGATCACACCGGTTTTAGAACTGTAGTAACACCTGAGATGCTTGAAAAAAACTAGACTAAGGTTATAAAATTAATCAGCAAAGAAATTAAAAAAGCCAGAACAAATGTTCTGGCTTTTAGTTTCAGTACAGGCGGCGAGACTCGAACTCGCACACCTCGCGGCACTAGATCCTAAGTCTAGCGTGTCTACCAATTCCACCACGCCTGCAACTTTCCATTGAATAATGGGATGCAAATATAAACAATAGTTTCAATATTCAAATAAGTTTATTTGGGAAAAAATCAGCCTCATTTTTGTATTTTTGAAGGAATCAAAAAAAAACACCCATGCAAAATATTCAATCTTATGTAGAAACACATAAAGATCGCTTTTTAAACGAGCTTATCGACTTATTAAAGATCCCTTCTGTGAGTGCAGATCCTGCATTTAAAGATCACGTCATCAAAACGGCGAAAGCAGTTAAGTCTAGTTTAGAAAATGCAGGCTGTGATCACGTAGAAATTTGTAAAACTGATGGTTTTCCTATTGTTTATGGTGAAAAAATGATTGACAAGAATCTTCCCACCGTGTTGGTATATGGCCATTATGATGTTCAACCTGCAGATCCCATTGAATTGTGGGATTCTCCGCCTTATGAACCGGTGATTAAAAAAACGGAGACGCATCCAGAAGGCGCTATTTTTGCTCGTGGTGCTTGCGATGATAAAGGTCAAATGTACATGCACGTGAAAGCCCTAGAGTTTATGACCTCAACCAATCAATTACCATGCAATGTCAAATTCATGATTGAAGGTGAAGAAGAAGTGGGCAGTGTCAATCTTTCAACCTTTGTCAAAAACAATCAAGACAAACTTAAAAATGATGTGATTTTAATTTCTGATACCGGCATGATTGCCAAAGATGTCCCTTCAATTACAACTGGTCTTCGCGGATTGAGTTATGTAGAAGTTGAAGTGACGGGACCTAATCGAGATCTGCATTCAGGGCTTTATGGTGGTGCTGTAGCAAATCCGATTAATGTACTTACAAAAATGATTGCGTCACTTCACGATGACAATAATCATATTACCATTCCTGGATTTTATGATAAAGTCGAGGAGCTGTCTGATGAAGAACGACAAGAGATGGCCAAAGCACCTTTCTCGCTTGAGGACTATAAAAAAGCTTTAGATATTGACGCTGTCTATGGAGAAAAAGGCTACACAACAAATGAACGCAATTCTATTAGACCTACTCTTGATGTGAATGGTATTTGGGGTGGCTACATTGGCGAAGGAGCAAAAACAGTTATTGCTAGTAAGGCCTATGCTAAAATATCAATGCGATTGGTACCGCATCAAGATTGGGAAGAGATCACTCAATTATTCAAAACGCACTTTGAACGTATCGCTCCTGAAGGTGTTAAAGTGACTGTGAAACCACACCATGGCGGACAAGGATATGTTACACCTATAGATAGCATCGGTTATCAAGCAGCATCAAAAGCATATTTTGACACTTTTGGAAAGCAACCTATTCCTCAGCGCAGTGGTGGCAGTATTCCTATTGTTTCCTTATTTGAAGAAGAATTAAAAAGTAAAACCATTTTGATGGGTTTTGGTCTTGACAGTGATGCCATACATTCTCCCAATGAGCATTTCGGTATTTGGAATTATTTTAAAGGTATCGAAACCATTCCATTATTCTATAAGTACTTTACGGAATTAAGTAAATAACATGTTTAAAAATCAGGAATACCTGGAACAATGGTCCTTTGGCCAAAAGTTGTGGTTTCGATTTACAGCTACTTACTTTTCATTATACATATGTCTCACGTTTACCGCTTCTTTATTTGAGGTACCATTCAGATGGATAGCTAGCACGTGTTTAGGGATTAATTACGCATATGATGTTAGTGGTTATGGCAGCGGTGATCATACCTATGCCTATGTCACGTTATTCATGAACGTGCTATTAACAGGTATGCTTGTAATCATTTGGACAGTATTAGACAGAAAACGCCAAAGTTACAACCGCCTCTTTTATTGGTTTTTAGTGCTATTGAGAGTCGTCCTTATTTTCACCATGTGTTTTTACGGCGCTGTCAAAATTTTTCAAATCCAATTTCCACAACCAAGTTTAGTGAGGTTATTAGAGCCTTTGGGTAATTATTCGCCCATGGGTCTTGCTTGGACCTATATGGGTTATTCTGAAGGGTTTAATATGTTCACTGGATTTATGGAAGTACTGGGCGCTCTTTTATTAATTCCACGCCGTACACAAACCTTAGGTGCATTTATCGTTATGGGTGTTATGACGCATGTAGCAATTATGAATTTTATGTTTGATATTCCGGTCAAACTGATGTCTTCACACTTGGTGGGAATGGCGGCCGTTATTTTTTTTACGGATATCCGACGATTTGTTAATGTCTTTATTCAGAATCAACCCACTAAGGCGATTAATTATTTTTATCCCGTTAAACATAAGACTTACCATAAATCCATTATATGGCTCAAAGCTATTGTATTAAGCGTATTTACAGTGCTAATTTGTGTTTTTGGATATCAATCAGAACGAGAACGAGGACATAAACGCCAGAAACCTTTACTATACGGTATTTGGGAGACCAGTAACTTTATTAAAAATGGAGATACACTTCCACCACTTGTTACGGATGATGAACGTTGGCGTTACTTCATATCTGACTATAAAGATATCGCAACGGTTAAATTTATGGATGACCAAAAAGAGAATTATCACTTTACAATTGATTCTATTACGAATCTAATTAAATTATATCCAATTAAATCGGAAATTGGATTTTCCAACTTTACTTACGACAATTCGAATCCTGATATTTTGACATTGGAAGGTATCTTAGAACAAGACACATTACAAATAATAATGAGACGAAAAGATTTGAATTCGTTCGAACTAAAATCACGCGGATTTCACTGGATTAATGAAAGGCCGTATAATCGATAATTATTCCTTAATAATTTTGAACGTCCCTCCTTTTTCTGAATTCAAAACACTCAGAAAATAAACCCCTTGTGGTAAACGCTTCACATCAATAGTCGTTAAAGTTCCTGAGGCACTTTGAATAGATCTTACTAATTTTCCAGACATATCATAAAGCTTCATTTCCAAGTCGGAAATATTGCCCGATTCAATTTGCAAATGGTTTTTAACTGGGTTTGGATACACGATGACTTCACCATCTTCAAAAGAGGCGACATTTAGAGCTTCAAATAGCAGACATTCACTACGTTCCGTACAGCTACCAATTGTTATTTCGACAGCATAATTTCCATTAGATGATGGTACAAAACTTTGGCTTGTTGCACCTGTTATAGCCATGTCTGTATCACAATCGTACCATTGATAGGAAGACGCCAAATCTTCATTGGACGTAAGCATCGTCATATTTTGGGACACCGTATTATCAACATCTAACAGTCCACCTTTAGTGGCTGTATATGCCGTTATCAACTTTACCATTTCGTGATAATATTGGAAATCTAAAGTTGAAGCACGATCACCAGAAGTGTGATAAAATGGGGTTTCGTCATTTGTTTCCCATGATTCACCAACCAAAACAGCTGAAATGGCGTCATTAGGAAAATTACCAGCAAACCAAAAACTAGAATGGTCACTGGCTGTGGTTCCTGGATTGACTTCAACAACGCTTAAATCAAAAGTGTATGAATTTAACACTGAAATGATATCGTCTTTCATGGCGACTGAACCTGCGATATTCCGATAGTCAATATCAAATTGATTATCTCCAGGTTGTCCTGGGCTATCGCTATCGTAACCCATCATATCCATGTTTAAAACACCTAATATATTGTCGCCATTAGCCACCGCTTGATTGGCGTAAAAATTAGAACCCAAAAGCCCGATTTCTTCTTCGTCCCACAAGGCATAAACAATGGTGTTATCCATACATTGTTGCGATAATATTCTTGCCACTTCTAAAACAGCAATTGTTCCAGTAGCATTATCATCGGCACAATAATCTGCAACCGTATCATAATGTGCACAAATGATATAGATATTGTTAGGATTGGTCTTACCAACTTGTGTAGCAATGATGTTCCTACCATTACTGTTGAACGCCTGATCGGTTATCGTCAGATTATCCATGGCTTGAAATTGTTCAACCAAATAATCTGCCGCCAAATCATTATTGGCTTGTTGTCTGTTAATTATGGTCACAGAATTACCGTTCACAGTTGTGGGAATCTCACCTGAAAACTCGTTGATTTTTTGAGTTAATTGAGGCAGACTGACTTCATCTATAAGGTCTTGAATACTTTGTCCGTAGGAACACAAAGAACCAAAAAACAAGATGGTTACTAATACATATGCTTTATTCATTGTTGGGAGCTTTCAAAGAAATTTGCATCAAATATAGTGGATTTAATCAAAATAATCGATCTGGTTATTTGGTAATTACATTTTTTATTCTACATTTGTAGAGTACATTCTAAAAACGTAGAGCAATGCAATTATCAAAAACAGAAGAGCAACTAATGCAGTATTTATGGAAATTGGAGAAGGCGTTTATGAAGGACCTATTGGAAGCCTACCCTGAACCTAAACCAGCTACAACAACTGTTGCAACCCTCTTAAAACGTATGATTGACAAAGGTTTTGTTGCTTACAAGCTCTATGGAAAGTCGCGTGAATACTATCCTTTGGTTAAAAAGAAAGATTATTTTTCCAAGCATGTAAATTCACTAATAAAAACATTTTTTAATGATAGTGCTTCTCAATTTGCGTCATTTTTTACGAAAGAAACGGATTTAACCAAATCGGAATTAGAAGATCTGAAAGCGTTAATAGACAACGAAATAAAAAACAAATAATCATGCTCATTTTCATTCTTAAATTTAGTGCGTGCCTTGCCATTCTGATGGCATTCTATAAATTGGTTTTAGAATCGATGAGCATTCACAAATTCAAACGGTTTTACTTGTTAGGTGCTGTCATCATTGCTTTTATTGTTCCGAATATTGCCTTTGTAGAATATGTAGAACCCGTCATGCTGGACGCATCCTTACTACTACCTATCGAAGACATATCCACTGAAGACATTGATATACAGCATGCTCCAGTGAATCAGCTACCTATTATTCTTTGGAGTTTATATGGTATTGGTGCCGTTGCTTTTTTACTGAAATTCGCATTCAATTTGAATCAAATTATATCGAGAATCCGCAATAACCCCAAACACAAAAACCAGAATTTCGTAAATGTACTCATTCAGAATCTTGTCACGCCATATACCTTTTTTAACTATCTCTTTCTAAATAAGAAGAAATACGAAAAACATGAAATCCCAAAGGAAGTCCTCTTACATGAACAAACACATGCCCTACAAAAACACAGTTTTGATATCATTATCATAGAATTCTTCCAAATTGTATTTTGGTTCAATCCTTTGATTTATATGCTCAAAGAAGACATAAAACTCAACCATGAATTTTTAGCCGATCAAGCGGTTTTGAATCATGGAATACAAGCAGCTGATTATCAAAACACGCTATTGGCTTACACATCAAAAGCCACGCATCAATCTTTGGCTAATGCCATTAATTATTCATCAATTAAAAAACGATTTACAGTTATGAAAACAAGAACATCAAAACCGTCCATATGGTTGCGCAGTTTACTGCTTTTACCATTGTTAGCTATACTATTGTATAGTTTTACAGAAAGAAAACAAGTCATCCAAGATGCAACCGCCTTGATTCAGACACCAACTACTGAAGGCGTGTCTGAAGAACTCATGACCGAATACAAGCAATTGCTTTCGGAATACAATGCCACCCACCGAATATACAGCAATGCTCACGAGCGCATGGTTTCAATTTATAATTTGATGTCTCAGGAACAACGCGCTTCCGTCGCTCCATACCCAAACATTCCATCAATCGATTTATCTAAAGTAACCGCTATTCGACCAAATGCCTCACAATTTGAGTCCTGGAAAGACACCAAGACTTATGCCCTTTGGTTAAACGGCAAGCCCATTTCTAATAATCGTTTAGAGGACATGTCTAAGGAAGATATCGTACATTTTAGTGGTAGTTTTGTACATACTAATGCGAGAAGCGAGAAATATCCGCAGCCGTACCAATACAGTCTTTTTACACAGGAAGGGTTTCAAGCGAACTACCAAGAATCAAACGTTAAGACATACCGCACGCTTTCAAAGAAATATTCGAATGCTATTCAATCCTATCTAAACGGAACCCTTACAAAGCATTCAGAATTAAAAATACTCAAGGAGCAAATGGATAGAACTTATGCGGCTTTCTCATCTTCGGAAAAAGAAAAGTATCAAATCTTTCCGCCTGCGCCATTACCTGCGAAAAAAAGAGCGCAACAAGGGGCGACGCCAAAACAATTAGCAACCTACAATGCGCTAGCAAAAAAATACAATGAACAACCGAACGATCAACGCGTTATAAAACTGAAAGATATCAAGCAACTTGAGTCTATTTATAGTTTAATGACCGTAACACAAAAAGCGAAGGCTGAAGCGTTTCCAGAGTGTCCAACGCCACCACCACCTCCTACTCCTGCTAAAACGGACAAGGGACATGGTCCAAATATGCCATTGTCCGATTCAGAAAAAACACTTGTAAAATGGACGAAAGAAGCTGTGGTTCAAAATGAACCTTATACAATCTTTCTGAATCAAAAGGGTCAGCTATTAGCAAATAATAAATTAGCAGATATATCATCAATCACCAAAGACTTCAAGTCTTTAGCAAAATCTAAGGGTCACAAACATGTGTTATTTAAGTATCTCGATGAATCCCCTAAAGACACCGTCAAAAAAATCAAATCTTTGATAAACCAATATGGATTAACAGATGTTACTGATAAGTATGGTGATTTACCACCTCCACCTCCACCACCTGCGCCTAAAACTCCAGAAATTATAGAAGTGGAAGTTCCAGTTTCATCAAATTTCCCTGAGATCAAAGAAGTACAACCACCAGCTGCACCTGAAATCATAGAAGTAGAAGTTCCTATTTCGAAAACTCAAGCTGAAATCGTCGAATTACCGCCACCGCCACCACCTCCACAATCGCCTTTAGATTTTATCGTTGATATGGCGAAAACGAATGCTAAATTTTATTATGAAAACAAAGAAATCTCATCAGATAAAGCGATTTCAATTGTGAAAAACAACAAGGATTTAAATATCAAAGCCAAAGAAACGGATACTAAAATGCCGTTGGTGTACATTACTAAAGAATAGCGACTAGACATTGTCTTTGTTAGCTTTTAACTGAGATTTCGAAATTATAGAACGGCATCACAAGAAGCATCCCAGCCACGTATATCTACGTGGTTCGGGATTTGGGTGTTTTAAGTGTCAAATACCATTAAAACAAAGGCTAACTTTCATGGTATCAACATTTAAACTGTAGATGATGCAAAAAGCAGACAATCCAAAACTTACCATTCTACTCTCCCTTATCTTTTTTATTGTTTTAGGCTTCAATTTAACCAAGTGTAAAAAAGCTGAAGAACAACCAGACGAAAATTCAACAAATCATACAGTTTCAAAAAACGAGGACATGCCTGGACTTTTGCCAATCATTCATGACAGCATTCCACATTTAAAAAAACTGTTTGAAGCTGCTATGGTCGATGCTCAAAATCCTGAACCACATGAAATTAGTCATCAGCTTATTAATTTAGAAACGGATCCAAATTTAGTCACTAAGACTATCAATGGCATTCGTCATATCAAAGTAGTTTCATGGAAGTTAAATCCTGCATGGTATCCCGACTCCGGAAAATTTAACGACAGCTCACGCGTCATTTGGGTGACTATTGCACCCATCATCAAAGACAGTTGTATCAGTTTTCATAAAACATATAAAGATGCCAATATGAGACTCAGACAACTTCTTGGACTTCAACCCTTAACTGTAGAAACATTTTTTTTAGAATTATGGGTAAAACCTGAAGATCTATTCAGACCTACTCCAGATAATGAAACCAACGATCACACCTGTGGCTTAAATCTGCCTCAAAATGTGACACCTGAATATCGGCAATGGTTTAATAATACTAGAGCATTCCAATATAATGATTGCACAGACTCTATCTTTAGTGAGTATGGCTATCCATGGACACAATTAGGATATACTTACGATTGGAGTCCAGACAATCCTTCAAACGTCGGTCTATCTGAATTCGTTATTAAAAAGAATAGTGATGTATATGTGAGTGGCAAATACAGTAACAAGCTTTATTGTGCTTCGAATGAATGACTTTTGATTGGTAGCACTTTCTATGGCCTTTCTGTTAAATAATGTAACAAACTCATGGTTTTTGCGTTCTAATAGTCAATCAATCAAAAATCAAATCATCATGCTTAAAAAATTCTTCATCATTTGCTCTGGGGCCGATACGGATATTCTGGATAATTGTGCCATAGGCGAGCAAAACAAATATGCTGGTATTGGAGCTACCGTTTTTTTTACCGCGGTCATGGCATTCATCGCCTGCTGTTATGCACTTTATACGGTCTTCGATAATTTATTAGCAGCTATCGCTTTTGGGTTCATTTGGGGTTTACTCATATTCAATCTTGACCGATTTATAGTCTCTACCATAAAAAAAAGGAATCATATTATTGATGAAATTATACAAGCCTCACCAAGAATTATTTTAGCGGTCATTATTGCGGTAGTCATCTCCAAACCGATGGAACTCAAAATATTTGAAAAAGAGATTAATCAGGTACTTTTAGAACAAAAAAATGACCTAACCTTGGCGAATCAAAATCAGATTGCCGAACAATTTACACCAGACGAACAAGTCCTTAAAGCGGATATTCAAACCTTACAATCCGAAATAGCCACTAAAGAAGCTGAGGTCAATGCCCTTTACGATATTTATATTTCAGAAGCTGAAGGGACTGCAGGTACAGAATTGTTGGGAAAAGGACCTGTTTATAAAGAAAAGCGCGAAAAACATGATGCTGCCCTTGCAGAATTACAAGCATTAAAAGCTGAGAACAAATCAAAAATTGCAGCTACAGAAGCACAATTGGCACAACTAAAATCCGATTATGAACTTCAGGTGAGCACATCACAACCTATTATTGATGGCTTTGATGGTTTAATGGCGCGCGTCAATGCCTTGGGTGAATTACCATGGTTGCCATCTTTCTTTATTTTTCTATTGTTCCTTGCCATTGAAACCTCGCCTATTTTCGCAAAACTATTATCTCCAAAAGGAGAATACGACTATAAGTTAGAAGATGCTGAGACCGCTGTTAAAACTTGGGTGGAACAAAAAGTTAATGAACGTAAAATCCTTCTTCAAACTGATCAAAAACTCAATAATAAAATATACAATGATATTGCTGAAGAGGACGAGCTATATCAGTACAAACGCAAAAAAGCCCGTGAATTAATGCAGCTCCAAGCGGACGCCTTTTTTGAGCATCAAAAAAACGCCCTATAAATTTGAGTATATTTATAGCTCTTTAAATAGCTATTGTATGAAATACTCGTTTTATCTGCTCTCCTTTTTATTGATTTCTTGTCAGACGACGACTCCTGAAGAAATCAAACTGGCTTCAGAAGCTACCTATGATAAGGATATCGCTGCTATTAAAAAAGTGATGTCTGATCAAAAAAAGGCTTGGAATAATCATGACTTGCAAGGTTTTATGGAAGGTTATCGGAACAGTGACAACCTGAAGTTTTATGGGAGTAATGGTCTCACTAATGGTTGGGAAAATACGCTAGCTAACTACAAAAAAGCTTACCCAACTTCAGCAGAAAGTGGCATATTACGATTTGTCATCAATGACATCAGTCGAATCGAAGCAGATCATTATTGGGTCATGGGTGAATATCACTTGACGCGTGACATTGGAAATGCCAATGGTGTCTTTATGATTATCTTTAAAAAGATTGATAATCAGTGGAAAATTATTGCAGATATGTCCTGCTAATGATTATGCTGCGACCTCTTTTGTTTTAAAATGATCATAAAGGTTGTTATGTCCTAAACCAATAATTGAAAGACGTTTGTTCTTCATCAAGGCCTCATTGTGCAATTGAGCGATGGCACTCACACCATAACGGTCAATACTCGTCAAATCCTCAATACTTACAGTTATTGAATTGGACTTCTCAAAAATGTTTCTGAATTGCTTTTTGAACAAATGGATGTTATGTCTATCTAACGATCCCTTAACTTTAAAAAAGTTATTTGCACTGGTAATTTCTAAGTTCATAATAATACGATTTAAGGTTGTTTTTTGGAGCTATTAATCAATATTATTATGATATAAATATCCGAAAATTTGAATGGCTTATACTATATATTCGATAAAATGTATAATTGGCTGGTTTTGTATTATGAATAGCATCTTTTGTTCGATAAACTACAAACACTAAATAGATGAATACCTAAAAATAAGAGCGTTACGCATTAAATCACCATCACAAGCGCATGGCTTTGTGTTAAGAATGTCCTGTTTAAAACTTGAGATTATGCTTACAGCTTTTTCACATATTGTGTGATGATGACTATCTGCTGACCATCTACTTTTCCCTCTATATATTCAGCATTTTCGTGATCCAATCGAATGTTCCGTACAGCGGTACCTTGTTTTGCCACCATACTTGAACCTTTAACTTTTAAATCTTTAACTAAAACCACAGAATCACCGGCTTCTAAAATAACGCCATTTGAATCGCGATGAATAATTTTATTTGCTTCATCTTCATGTTCTCCGGTGGCTCGAGCGAGTGCCATAGCCTCATCGTCCAAATACATCATATCCAATAAATCCTGAGGCCAACCTTCATTCCGTAAGCGCTGTAATATACGCCAAGACATAATTTGAACCGCTACATGTTCACTCCACATACTATCATTCAAGCAGCGCCAATGATTCACATCCATGTCGGCTTTTTCTTCTATTTGCTCTAAGCACGTACGACAGACCAAAATATCATTAGCCACATTTTCATTGAGTGAAGGTGGAATGGTGTACTGACTTAAGTTCGCAGTAGATTGACACAATTCACAAGAATTGTTGCTTCGCTCTTGTAACGTTTGTAATACGCTCATGTTATTTTTTTTGCAATGATAGTTAAAATATTCATATCATTCATTGGATAAATCTGCTCTTAATTTTTTTGGTAAGCCTTTTACCACTAAGTCATACGAATGATCAATCAATTCAAGAACGAGTTGAGGTCTTAATTCGCCCTTGTAAATGTAAAGAGAGTTCCAATGCTTTTTACTCATGTGCCATCCAGCCTCAATACTGTGATATTCTGCTCTTAATTCTTCAGCATAATCTGGATCACATTTTAAATTAACTGAACCTTTACCCATTTCCCATTTTTCTAATGGAAATAAGGCAAACATTTTACCCATGACCTTAAACACTAGCGTATCGGCATCGAATGGAAAGGTTTCACTGACGCCTTTTTTTTGCAGACAGTAGTCTCGTAATTGTTCAATGTTCATTCCGAAAAATTTATGAATTTAAAAAACCTTAGGATTTTAAAGCCTTTACCTCCTTTGCCTCTATTTTCAATGCTGCATAGTCTAGCTTCCAACCAATAGTTTCTACTATAGATTCAATAAGCAACACCGATTCCAAGGCTTCTCTTTTCGCAATCTCATACAAGCCGCTTTCAGGCACTTTGTTCATGATATGCAATTTCGCTTCATTGTGTAACTCCGTAAGGTCAGAGGCTTCAAATTTGTTAAACATGCCATCCTTTTTATCGTAATAATTTAAATCGGTTTCGATACTTAATACTTCCGGCTGTGGAAAATGGAATAAGGTAACCGTTTTGCTCTTAACATCAGATGTCATTTTAATTTTAGATAAATCAAAACCTACATGGGCTTTTGCATTGATGACTACCAGTGCTTTTTTTCTACTAGAAATCAACTTCAAAAACCGTTCTTTGACATCTTCGTAATGATAAATTTCAGCGAAATCGCCTTCTACCGTAATAAACTTGCACACCTTTTTAATCTTGTCTAATAAAATGACCGATTGCGAATGGGTTTGTTGCTTTTTACGAAATTGCTTGATAAGCGTTACAACACCTAAAGTCACAAGTATGCTTAAAATAATGATTAAAAACGTTTCCATAATTAGTTTTTTCCTATTTTACCTAAATGCGTATGGTTAAAGGCATCTTCAAACTTAAGTCCGTAGCCAAAAATGCGATCCAAAGATGCATGTGAGAATATGATAATACCTTTAAGTTGCCATATAGGCATCTCAAAATAGACACCAATGAAGTACAAACACAATGCCAAGCCTTTATGATGGCAAATATTGTATGTTACGGCACCAACTTTTGAATTTATTAGATAGCCTAACATTCCTAAGTCTGGTAAGAGGATCAACACTAAAAACCACCACCAGCTAAAAGGTAGCTGACTAAAAACAATGATGCCTAGTATCAACATTGCAAGCTCTTCTAATTTGAGCAATTTTTCCATTTTTATTCCAAGACTTTATATAATATAGGTTTGCTAGGTGAGGCGTCATTTTCAAACGGTGCAATCTGGAGGTTCAAGAAATACTCGCCGTCGGCTACTGTGTTAGGCACATAGATCATCTCAGTGATGGTACAATCTTTTCTTAATTTTCCATCGTAATTCCAAAAAGCTTTATGACCTCTAAGCTCGCCACCATCTTCCTCTCTATCCACACTGGGTAAATCAATGAGTAAATGTTTGATGCCCTTTTTTACCAAAAACTTGATAGCATCCTCTTTCAAATACGTCCAATTGCTATTGGAATATTGTCGAGACAATTTTTCTTTCATATTCGGAATTGTCCGAATCACAATAGCATCACGTTTCTTGTTACCTAAAGCAAATTGCAACTGTTTCTTAGAAATGATGGTATCTTTCATTAATTTCTCTGGTGCTACGGTGACCACCTCTGCTAAGAAAAAAAACTGCTTCAGATGCTTGTTAACAGAGTAGACTTTTTTAGTGATATGTCCAACACACTCCGTATGTGTTCCGTGTGCATGCGGATTAAAATGAATGGTATTGAAATTCACGGCAGCACCTTTCTCAACACTGATGGTATCACCTTCAATAACCTCAGCTTCAATTTTTGGTGCGTCGATGTACCAGGCATTGACATTCTCCTGAGATGCACGCATAGGAATGGAGATATCTAAGGGTTTGGATAAATCAATTTGAAGTTTTCTAGAATTATATTGTATGGTTGCTTGCATTTATAAATTGAGTTTAAATAAATCGGATGCGATCCCGTCACTTAAAAATTTTCCTTTTTTAGTAATCTTCAGTTTTTCATCATCAATATACAATAAATGTTGCGTTATAAAAGGTTCCGCCTGAAGTAATAAATAGTCCTTATAGCTGACACCAAAATCATGCTTGACTTTTTCTAGTGAGACTCCCCAAATGGTTCGTAGTCCCGTCATAATATACTCATTGTATTTATCGGTAAGCGTCAACGTTTCCATTTCTAATGGCAACTCATGATTCTCAATGGCTCTTATATATTTTGAATTATTTCGTACGTTCCAACTGCGTTGTGTACCATTAAAAGAGTGTGCCGATGGTCCAATACCTAAATAAGGCTTCCCTTGCCAATAGGCCGAATTATTTCTACTGAAAAAACGTTCTTTCCCGAAATTAGAAAGCTCATAATGTATGAAATTATGACGCTCCAATTTATCTACCAATATATGAAATTGTTCTTGCGCTATGTCATCATCAACCGCATCTACAAGCCCTTTTTTAATAAAGCTTTCTAGAGCCGTTTTCGGCTCAACTGTTAATGCATAACTTGATATATGTGGAATGCCATAACTTAGCGCTATATCAATATTTTCTATCCAACGTTCATGACTTAAACCAGGAATTCCATAAATTAAATCGATGGAAATATTACTAAAAGTGTCACAGGCTTTTTCCAAACAAGCTCTGGCTTCCTCGGCATCGTGAGCACGATTCATCAATTTGAGGTCTTGCTCAAAAAAAGATTGAATACCGATCGAAAGTCGATTAACTGGACTTGCCGCCAACATATCGATTTTTATGGCTGACAAATCATCTGGATTCGCCTCTAAAGTGATTTCAGGCCTATCTGATACGTCATAATGCGTATAAACAGACGTTATTATAAAATGTAATTCTTCTAGCGTTAGTAGGGACGGCGTTCCACCGCCAAAGTAGATTGTTTCAATGGTGGTATTGTGAAACTCATCTTTTCGAAGTATCAGTTCTTTTACCAATGCTTTGATAAGTGAATCTTTATGTTTCAAGGTTGTTGAAAAATGAAAATCACAATAATGACAAGCCTGTTTACAAAATGGAATATGGATATAAATACCACTCATTTCTTTACACGATCTTCATTTTGCTTGACAAAACTCGACCAACCCGAATAACTCTTACCAATTTCAACGCGTCCTGCATTATAAAAATGACAAACAGCTGCGGCTAATCCATCTGTAGCATCGAGGTTTTTAGGTAGTGTTTTGAGATCTAATAAACTTTGTAACATTTTGGCGACTTGCTCCTTACTGGCATTTCCATTGCCTGTAATAGCCATTTTTATTTTTTTAGGTGAGTATTCCGTAATAGGTACTTCTCTTGACAATCCCGCTGCCATGGCCACACCTTGAGCACGTCCTAGCTTCAGCATACTTTGAACATTTTTACCAAAAAATGGTGCTTCAATAGCAATTTCATCTGGATGATGGGTATCGATGAGCTCCACAGTTCGTTCAAAAATAAGTTTCAATTTCAGATAATGATCACTGTACTTTTTTAAGTCCAGTTCATTCAATTGTAGAAAAGTCATTTTTTTTCCTACTACTTTAATGAGACCAAAACCCATAATAGTTGTACCTGGATCAATACCCAATATGATTTTTTCTGTAGCCATCAATCGCAATATTGACAACCGCTTAATGAGAAGGTTACTCCTAAAGTAACCGTCAAAAGATCGCTATTAAAAGCCCCATAACCGTCCGTAATAGGGTCAAAATCCTCACCAAATCCTAGGATATAGGAGACATCCGTATGTACGGACATATATTGAGACATGGCATAATGTATTTCTAATCCAGCCATGACATTAAAAAAAGAAGTTTGATTACCGCTATAATCCCCTAAAGGCCTTATAAAGGAGTAACCAGGACCTGCGTGTGCTACTAATCCAAATCGTGTTGGCAAAAATCCAATAGACTCCGTTGGGTCATAAACTAATTGCACATTGAGTCTCGTATAATTCGTTTTGAAATCAATAGAATTGTCATCACTAGAAAATCGGTTAAAACCAAAGTCTAACTTAGCGCCTAATTGCTTTTTAAACATGTGTTGAATACCTAAGTGAACGGTTGGAAAATTTAAAGATTTACTTTGAAAAGCTTCAACAAAACCCGATTGGGATGGACTATTAACACCTAACGCTATCTGTGCTTTCCATTTATTGGTACTTTTTTGAGCATTCAAATACAGCACACTGCTTAAGCATAACATCAATATACTTAATTTTTGAAGTCTATAATTTGAGGTCATATGATTATAATCGTTTAATTTGTACTATGCATTTTGGCAGCCTTCCTTACAAAACTAAACAATTCTTTTTTGTACTTATCAAATTAAGTATCGTTGTTGGTGCTTTTTATTTTATCTATCATAAATTGACCGACAATCGTGATTTAGATTTCAAGCAATTTTTAGCGTTTTTGTCTGAAAAGAACGTCTTTTCTTTCAAAAACATCAGTTTTTTAGTCATATTGTCTAGTTTGAACTGGTTTTTTGAAATATTAAAATGGAGAACTTTAGTAAATAGTGTTTCATCCATAAACTTCACAAGTGCAACTGAACAAAGTCTCGGATCCCTCACTGCCTCCTTGTTAACACCAAATAGAATTGGTGAATATGGCGCAAAAGCTATGTATTATCATGCTTCAAAGCGGAAACAGATAATGCTTCTCAATCTACTAGGTAACGTTATGCAAATGAGCATTACTGTTATCTTTGGAGTTATCGGATGTTATGTGATGTACTCAAAATACGATCTGAATATCAATTACTATAAAGTCATTCGGCTAATAATGATCATTTTAACGATAGCCTTTATTGCCCTATTTACATTAAAGCAAGACAAATTCAAGATTAAAGGGTTTTCATTAGAACGATTAAAGCATTTCTTTAGCCAACTATCAAAGCAACTTATTTTTAAGACGTTTTGGCTATCTGCGATTAGATACCTCATCTTTTCTTTTCAGTTTTATTACCTCCTGCTGATGTTTGGCGTAGATGTGAGTTATTTTAATGCTATGGTAGTTATCACTACGATGTACTTACTAGCTTCAGTGATTCCTGCTATATTTATTTTTGATGTCATTATAAAAGGTAGTGTTGCCATCTATCTATTTACAATTGTAGGCGTGAATGAATTTACAGTATTGAGTATTATTACACTTATGTGGTTACTTAATTTTGTGCTCCCTAGTATTTTAGGCAGTTATTATGTACTAAACTTTAAATTGTCTAAAGCAAAACCATAAATTATGTTGAGTCTTCTTTTTATTATCCTCTTGTGTTACGTGTTTCTAATCGGAAGCTTTATTTATGGTTTTGATAAAGTGGTTGATTATAAATTAAAAGATATTGCTCCAAAAACAACGTTTACCATTGTTGTGCCCTTTCGTAATGAAGCTGAAAATTTACCGCCATTATTAAAATCACTTTCAAAATTGAACTACCCTAAGTCGCTCTATGAAATTATCCTCGTAAATGATGAATCTACTGATGATTCCTTGAGCTGCATCGAAAAAGAACGATCCATTTTAAACAGTATCTCGCTCACGATTTTAAACAATGAACGCCAAACTAGCGCTCCTAAAAAAGACGCTATTACTACAGCTATCAAACAAGCTAAATACCAGTGGATTGTAACAACTGATGCCGATTGTATCCTCCCCAAATACTGGTTGGACGGTTTGGATTGTTATATTCAAGAACACAAAGTCCAAATGTTAGTAGCTCCAGTTACTTACGGCCAAGCCAACTCCTTTTTCGAACGTTTTCAATTATTGGAAATATTGAGTTTACAAGGCATCACGATTGGAGGATTTGGTATAAATAAGCCACTAATGTGTAATGGTGCTAACTTTGCTTACAAAACATCCTTATTTGAAGCACTTAATGGGTTTTCAGGGAATACAGATATTGCTAGTGGTGATGATATATTTCTGTTAGAAAAGGCTTTAAGCCACGATAAAAAGGCAGTGCATTACATAAAAAATCCGCAACTCACTGTAACTACCAAACCACAAACAACATGGAAAGCAATTGTTGCACAGCGTGTGAGATGGGCTTCAAAAACATCAAAATACAAACGGTTCCTTGGCAAAATGACTGGATTTATAGTACTTGTTACCAATGCCTTACTGGTGTGTTTACCACTATTATATGTACTTCAAATTATCTCTTTAAAAAGCCTGTTATATACTTTTATAGTCAAAAGTCTTATTGATTTGTTATTGATTTTTAAAAGCGCTCGATTTTTTGGACAAGAGTACAGTTTACCGTCCTACTTCTTTGCTTGTATCATCTATCCATTTTTTAATGTTTATGTAGCCTTTCTCTCAGTTTTCAGTCGTTATAAATGGAAAGACAGAGCCTTCACAAAATAGTGCTTTTATCATTTATTTTTGTTAGATTTACCTAACTCTAACCCAATATCGCAATGAAAAAATTTGTCATTTTAGTTGGCCTTCTTTTAACCGTAACCTTATCTGAAGCGCAAGAAGTCTTTATGGTAGATGGAGAACGATTAGTTTTAAAAAATGAAGTAGATGGTCGATTGGATTTACTTTGGAATATCATTGATGGCAATTACCGCTATTTTGTAAGAACGGAATCTAATACCATTGTAGAGCTCAAGAACACTAAAAAAGATGGTAAATACCAAGAAGAATATAAGGCTATTTTATATGAATTGACAAATGCGAGTATGTCTACAGACCGCTTAAATCTGACCCTTTTCAGCCTTAAAGAATTTATAGATACTTATAATAGTTCTGTGGATGCGTCCTATGAATCTACGGTTACTAGAAATAAACTGCAGTTTAGGTTAGGTGCTTTTGCTGGGATTACGAATAATCCGTTTATCACTAATCCAGACAACCTCACAACACCTCTATTTGGAGCAGAACTAGAAGTTTTAGATGTCAAATTAATATCTAGACATGCGGTTTTTCTTCAATTTAGACATGTCTTAGAACAAGATGAATTACAATATTCAACCTCAGAATTGGGTCTTGGATATCGATTTCGAGCTATTAATAATGAAGGCTTCAGTTTATACGGTAATGTAAAGCTTGCCACCTTGAATTTTTCGAATGCCACTGTAGTGACCGAAAATGAAGGCAGTGTCGTCACGGAAGAATTTAATGAAACAGCCTTTGATGTCCCACTAACTTTTGGTGTTGGAGCAGACATAAAAGTTGGTAAAGATGGCTATATCACTTTAGCATACAATGAGTTGTTTTCTGTACTATTAGACAATCAAGGCAACTTCCCGATAGATTTTGCGGTTGGTTATAAGTTTAATTTATAAAAGTTGAAACTCACTAATTACAAAACCAACAATCCTGTTTTCTCAGGCTATTTTTGGGATGGACCAAAATCATCATCAAACACGATGTCGGTTTTGGGAATTACGCTTAAATCGATACTCTGTATTTTAGTCATTGCAGGAATCACAGCCTATATTTGGAAATTAAATGAAGATGGCATGCCTGTAAGATGGTTGACCATAGGTGGTATGTTGGGAGCTATTATTATCAGTATTGTCATTTCCGTAAGACAGCATTGGGCACCATTTTTAGTACCCTTATACACCGTTGCTAAAGGTTGTTTTCTAGGCGGCTTTTCATCCTATGCTCATAAACATTTCCCAGAGTTACCTTATCAGGCAATTGGTGTTACTATCATTACCTTTTTTGTAATGCTCGTTCTTTATCAGACACGGATTATTGTGGTTACGAAAAAATTGCGAAGTGTGATTATCACATCAGCCGTAAGTATTATGGTAGTTTACCTCATCTCATGGATTCTGAGTTTCTTTGGTGTCAAACCTTACCTTTGGGGAACATCTTGGTTAGCCATTGTATTTAACTGTATTGCCGCTATTGTGGCGTCGTTTTCTTTATTATTGGATTTTGACTTTATCGAGCGTTTTAAAAATAAGGCTCCCAAATCTAAAGAATGGCTGGCCACTTGGGGACTTCTTGCCACGCTTATTTGGTTATATGTAGAAACCTTGAGACTGCTCCAAAAATTAGCTATTCGATTTTAATCTAATTTTATGATCACAGGTAGAACGAATTGCGTAGCCACCTCTTGACTACGCTTGATAGCTGGATAAATTTTGGGTAACGAATCGAGACTTCGCCTTAACAAACTATCTAACTGTGGGATTTGTGTTCGTGTTGACTCATGACACCTGATCGTATTGATAAAAAAAGATCCTTGATTATCAATAGTGATTTCTAGAGCAATAGTATCGGTGATTTCTTCTGAAACCACAATGTGGTGTTGAGACAGATTTCGGTTGAGAATTTGTCGTAAGGTTTGTTCGAAACAATACTTTCTATTTGATTTTCCAGTGGTTGAATCACAGGACTGAAAAGACGGATATTCATCAACATCATTCCAATTGAACGTTTTAAGTTCTTCCGCAAGGATATCTTCAGAATACACTTTTTTCTTATCGAAATAATCGCAAGACCATAAACTGAGCAATAGAACTATTGAAAGGACGTGTTTCATGTAAGTCAACTGAAACTGAAAAGTACAATTTTTTTAGATATTTCGGTAACTTACTCCTTTTCCTTCATAAATTTCTCTTCTTTTAGTTCAGAAATGCGTCGTTCCGAAAATTTACTGTAAAAACTATCTGGGAATTTTTCCTTAAAATCTTGATATAGTTGAATTTTGGTATCAATGTCTGCATAGTATTTATCCTTAGTTACTACCATGAAAAACGCAGAACCCACATTCTCTGAATTCTCATCAAGTGACGTTTGAAAAGCTGCTAAGGCCTCTTTGTGTTTTTTTTGTTGATTTAAAACTATGCCCAATTTTTGGTACTCGAAATCTAAGGGCACATCTTTCAAAGCCAAGGCTTGTTTCATGTATTTTTCTGCATTTACAAAATCTTGTAAACTATTGTAATAGGTGCCAATAACGAACAGGGCATTCGCATCATAAGGATTGAAAGCCAATGCTTTTTTTCGTTGTTCAATAGCCAACTCATAATCGGAAAATTCAGCGTGAATAAGACTTAACTTTTCATGAATAAACTCTGAGGATTCCCCTAAATCCAGTAATTTTTGAAACCAGAGTCGCGCATTTTTATAATCATTCAAATAATTATAGTTCTGAGCTTTCAAACTAATAAGTTCCATGTTATTCTCATAGTTTTCTAAACCTTGGTCTATATATTTTAGAGAGATGTCATGCTTCCTTTTGATAAGATAATGCTTGGCTATTTTAAAAATGGCTTTCTGATGCGAATTGTCTAAGTCGTAAGCTGCTCTAAACCGATTCAACGCTGTAGAATCATTCATCCGCTCCATGGCCAAACCCATTTCATAATGGTAATTCGGATTGCGATAATCGATATTCATGAGTTGATTAAAGACCTCGATAGCGGCATCATATTTTTTGGTTTTCGATAACAGCTTCGCATATTCATAAAGCACTAGTGCTTCTTTAGGTTGAGATGTGACGCTTAGTTGATAGTATTCAAGCGCTTTATCGTAATTTCCAATAGCCACGTATGATCGTGCCATTTTATGATACACCTCTTCTTGATTGGTCTGTGTTTTGTAAATGGCAATTGCCTTACTAAAATTTCCATTGACAAATAAACTATCTGCCTTAGTAATCATGGACGATTGTGCAAATAAAGCATTGCCAAGAAACAGAAATAATACAACTAATCTCATTAATTCTTATCCTTTTGATCTGGAGCTGTTTGAAATAAAATTGGCAGAAAATAATTAACCGTTACTGGCTCACCATTTAACTCACCTGGTGTAAATTTTGGTAAGCTATTGATAACTCTTATAGCTTCGGTCTCTAATTCAGGATGTGTTGCCGTTGCTTTTGCTTGCACCACAGCTCCCTCCTTGTTAATTTTAAAAGCAAGAACAATACGGTATTGGTGCTCCAAACCTAATTTAGGAGCCAATTTGGTATTAAAATTTTGATTGACATAACTAGAAACAAAATCTCTAAAGCATTTTTTGGCGTCCTCATTGCTAACAATATTTTCACAATTTTCATTACTTGGAGCTTTGTCTAATTCTGAAAAAAGCACTTCGTCCTTCTTTAATTTGTTTGTGTTTTTAGAGGGACTATTCTTGTCAGCGACCTGAAATATAATTGGTAAACTATAAGGAACGACTACGGGTTGGCCTTTGTGTTCACCAGGAATAAATTGCGGTAATTCGTTGATCACCCGAATCGCTTCTTTCTCTAAGGCAGGATGAGGCGCTCTCGATTTTACTTCTGTTACAAAACCTTCCTTATCAACCTTAAAAATCACATTAATTCGCTGTTTACCACTTAATCCCAAACTTGATGCGAGATTAGTATTAAAGGTTTTGTTCACGTGCATGGCTACATTTTCTGTCATACACTTTTTGCGTTCTTTATTGGTTTTTAATGCATCACAAAAATCGAAAGTTGGTGATTTATCAACAATCGCAAAAGGTACTTCTTCCGATTGACTATCTGACGCTTTGAGGTCTCGAATTTCCATAGTTTCCTGGATCACAGAACTTAGATTCATATAAGTCACGTAATACGACCCATCTTCAAAACGCATCGTGTGTTTCGTAAAACCATCTGGACGTTCTTCATTTTTAGAATGCACCGAATAAAAGACACGTTTTGAAGCACTATCAAATTTCGCCCAGCTCACGTAATCATGATTAGATTTTAAAAATGCTTCATAAGCTTCATGCGTTTTCTTGGTAGCTTCAGACATCTGAGTGTCATCTAATGACATCGAGTAACTATACTGACTTAAATCCACCTGATTATTAGATTCCTGAGCATAAGATGTGGTATATAAAAGCATTGTAAATACCATGGGAATGAATAACAAATATTTTAATAGATGAATTTGTTTAGATTTCGATTTACTTAACATATGGATTCGTTTTTTAATGAATGACTGTTTAAAAAATGGATTTACGAAAGAGAATTCTTGAGTTTCAAAGATCTGAGACAACAAGTTTTGATAATAATCTTTCGGATTTTGTTGTTTGATGGCTTTAGCATCAGCGATGTATTCATGTAGCAAGGCTATTCTACTTTGATACATATAGACTAGAGGATTAAACCAAAAAACAATTCTCAAAATTTCGAATAGTAGCAAGTCTAAGGTGTGCTTTTCCTTTACGTGAATGATTTCATGCTTGACGATAACAGCCCTTTCTTGAGGTTTCAGTTTTTCTCCCATAAAGATGTAGTGAAAAAATGAAAATGCCTTAGTACTATTGAGCAATTCTATAATTAATACATTTCCAAACCATCTTTTTTTATAAGTTAGAGTTAACCACACTATTCTTGACATTTTAAATAAAAAGACAGCCATTGTTAAACACATCCCTATGATCAGAATGATAGACCAAATGGATGTTGATGGCTCCTCTATTGGGAGTCCAGCTTGAGCGGCGATTTCAGGGTGTGACAAATCAATAGGTGTTGTTGTATTACCTATGATAACTTCTGGTAATGTGATTACAAAATCTTTAGAAACTACAGATTTTATTTGTTCTATTTTTATAAAAGGAATAACCACTGAAAGTACAGCCGTAACCAACAGATAACCTCTATTTAAGTTGAAGAACGTTTCCTTTCTAAGGACTAAATCATAGATCATCAAAAACACTAATTGAAACGCAATCGTCTGTAAAATATAATGTAACATACGCTATGTTTTTGATTCGTTAATGTCTTTTAAAATAGTTTCCATATCCTTTAAATCGATATCATTTTTCTTTACAAAAAACGATACCATGCTTTGGAAAGAGCCTTGAAAATAATTTTCAACCAAATTATTGATGCTTTGGTTACTGTAATCTTGCTTTTTTACTAAGGGAAAATACAAATGACCTTTGCCTTGCTTCTCATAATCCACAAAACCCTTATTCTCCAAGATGCGAACAATAGTCGACACGGTATTATAAGCAGGTTTGGGCGCCTTTATTTCGGCAATAATATCTTTAACATTCCCCTTTCCCAATTGCCATAGGATTTGCATAATCTCTTCCTCTGCTTTTGTGAGTTGCTTCATTACTTAATTGTATTTTAGTCTTTGGTAGTTAACCAAAGCATTAAATTTCTTATAAACTCTAAATTGTTTGGGGCATGTGATGATTGTGCTACGGACACTTAGCACACTAAAAATACCACAAAGACAACCCCCTTTTTCACAACATTCTAATGAATCAAAATAGTTTTTCTATCACAAATATAACTAAATTTTTAGTTACAACTAAATTTTTAGTTCATAAGTGTAACATAAAGGGTTATTTATCGTCTAATCATTAACGTTTGAAATTTATTATATGGATATATTTTTAGTTGTTTTAGCAGGAATTTTCATGATCCTTGGCATTATTGGAAGTTTTCTGCCTGTCTTACCTGGTCCTTTGACAAGTTGGGTAGGTCTTCTCATATTTCATTTAGCCAAGGCTATCCCTATGAATTGGACATTTCTCATTATCACCTTCATTGTTGCCTTGGGTATATGGATTCTCGATTATATTATTCCAGCTATGGGCACCAAGCGATTTGGTGGCACGAAAGCTGGTATGATCGGGACATCAATAGGCTTAATCGTAGGGTTACTATCTCCCATTCCAGGTGGTATCATTATCGGACCCTTTTTTGGAGCACTTATTGGCGAATTAATTAATAAGTCTGAATTTGATAAAGCTTTAAAAGCGGCATTTGGATCCTTTCTTGGTTTTATCGCTTCTACCTTTATAAAATTCATGGTCGCGATGATTTTCTTAGGATTCTATATTGTGAAGTTCTTTGATTATCAGGAGGTCATCTTCTAATTCAAAATGTGACCAAAAGATAAACCTAACACTTGTTGAGAAATGTTAGGTTTGTTTCTTTGCTATTAATTCAACAAATTACTTAGAGGGATTAATTAAGTTTGTTGACTTATTCAAATATAGAAATTGTCTTTTACTTTTTGTTACGGAAAAACCGTAAACTTGATGCGGAAAAACCGTAGTTATCAATGATAGCAAGGGTTTCAGAAGGAAATGAAACCGTAAAAAAATACATTTTTTTTTGATTTTTTAAAGAAACCCTTTTTTTCTGGCTTCAATAATGAGTGATTCATCCTTTCCATCGTTAATTGAGAACAATATTTTGAGTTGTTTTTTACGCTTTTCGATAGCACTCATAGATAAATCGATGTATTCTGTTAAGCTTCGTGTTTTGATCCCCTGAGATAATAAATGAAGTATTTTTCTATTGATTTCATCGACATAAATTTCATTAACCACCGATTTATTCAAAAAATTACTCACGGTACTACTGTAATATGGTGGATCTATTAAAATGTGATGGAACGCTTCTGCCAGTTCGCTAGACGTAAGATCACTCTTTATTAAGAAACCATCTGGATTAATCTCCTTCACGATACTGTGAATCCTGTAAGATTCATTAAACATGGTCAAAATGATGACTTTAGCATTTGGCATGATAGTCCGTGAAATTTTAGCTAAGTCCTCACCTGAGGTGATCTTACCGTCTTCAGATGCTGGTAAACTGATATCAAAAAAACACACATCATAAGGTCGTTCTTTTGCGGCCTTTTGCATTAAAAGATTAGCAGCGTCACAAGTATTAGCCGTATCGATGACTAAAGTTTGATCCTCTTTCTTTGTGGCCATTAATGTGTTTTGGTAACCTTCAATAATGATTGGATGGTCATCCACCATCAATATATGAATGTGTTGCATGATGTCTAATTTTTGTAAGGTATCGTAATTTTAACCTCAGTCCCTTGTTGTATTGATGAGATAAACTCGGCTGTCCCTTCAACCTCATTTACTCTTGAGTTAATGTTTTTGATTCCGATACCTTTTTTACTTTTGTTGACATCAAAACCATCACCATTATCTATAATCAACAAGCAAATTACATTATTTTTTAATTGAATACTAATTTTTACCTGGTTAGCATTGGCATGTTTGTAGATATTCTGAAGTGATTCCTGTATAATTCTATAAATATTAATCTTGGTCTTATTGGGTACCATTTCCCAATTAATGTCATCGGTATATTCGAATGATGATTTGAGTTGATACGCTTGAGTCTGCTTGTCAATCAGTTCTGAAACAATATCCATAAATCCGGAGCCAGAAACAAAATCTGTATTTAAATCATGTGAGATTTTCCGTATATCATTTTCAATGGTTTTTAACTCCTGAATATAGGACGCTCTGTTAGTAATAGCATCTTTACCTTCCGAAAAATTCAAACTATCCAAACTCAATCTCGTACCAAAAAGTCTGCCCAAGACACCATCGTGTAATTCCTCTGAAATGCGCTTCTTTTCATTGGCACGTGCCTCGTCTACTTTATCTTGTTGTGAAAGCATCAAGTTATAAATCTCCTCGTTGGCTTTTTGTTGTTCCTTTTCGAATTTTAATTCCTTGTTCTTGGCGCGTTGAGTAATAATAATATACAGGAGAAATAACGTTAATAACAAGCCTGCGGAAATAATCATGAGCCACATTCGCTGTTCTGAAATCCTTCTATTTTCTTCCTCTATCTTATCCGTTTCAAATTCAATTCTCGCAAACTTATTTCTAACATTTAAGTTAACTTTCATTAAACTATCAGTCAACCTGATATGCTCTTTCAAGTATTTTTTGCCTTTTTCGCCCTCACTTACATCGGCTAAAATTAGTAATGCGGCTTGTCTCAACTCGTTATCTGAAATCGTTGAAGAAATGGATAATGCTTCATTAGCATATTTAACTATCGAATCTGTTTCTCCAGTTTCCTTATATAACTTTGCGAGATCAAAAGCAATGTTCATTTGCAGTACGTCATCCTCCAATTCTATGGCTCTTGAGTAAGATTCATTAAATTTACTCTTCACCAATTCAAAATCGTATGTCCCAGATTCCAATTGGGTATCGGCAATATTATCAATGATTCCTGGATAGAAGGTCGGATCAAGCTCTTCGTACTTAGGTCGTAAGGGCAGCAAACTTTCATAGAGTTCTATAGCTTTATCAAAATTTCCCATTTGACGGTAGACATACGCCGTATTATTTATAGAATATACTTCATTTAGGAATCCATCATCTATTTGCTTAGCATATTCATTAGATTTCTCGTAATACTCAATTGATTTCTCATAATTACCTAATTCTCTCGAAATAATACCCATTAAATTATAGGCATTCCATAGTTTGTCGAGTCTGTTTTGCGTTTTCGGCAAACTACTCAGTATCAAAATAGATTTTATTGCAGTTTCCTCCGCTCCTGCATATATTTTTTCAATTTGTTGAATATCTGCGAGATAAAGCAATGCCGTACCTTTGGCCTCGGAGACTTCATTTTTGGGATAAAATTGAAGTGCTTTTGAATAAAAATAATAGGAGCTATCGTTCTTTTGTAAATATCTATAAAAAGAGCCTAAATTGGAACCTGCGACCGTAATAGCGGATGAATCTCTTAACCTCTGAGCTAATTCATAGTTTGATCTGTTGATTCTTACATATTCATCATAATTCTCAGAGAGAAAATACATCATTGATAGATTTCTGTGAGCTTTAAGTATCATAGAATCCACACCGTAGCTTTGTGCTAGTTCTGAGGATTTCAACGCATAATTTAAGCGTACATCAAGAGGTTCTTCTTCATTTTTAGATTGCTCGATTAGCAGATCAATAGAGTCTAATGTCTTGTTTTGTGCAGCAATTGAAGTAGCACTTAGGAAAATGAATACAATTAAAAGTAAAAGGACTCTTAACAAAATGAAATACGTTTATTTCAAAAATAGAGTAAATTAAATGAATTTATAGCAGAATAAAAAAAAAGTCCTTACCATAGGCAAGGACTTTAAATGAAAAGTTTTTAAAGCGGATATTAACCTTGAGATTCTAATTTCAACTTCTTTTTATCTAATGCTAATAAATCTTTCTGGTGGTACTCCTTGTAAACTGGTTTATCAGTATCCACAACAGAGTCACTGCTTTGTCCAGATACCGTTAATAATAATACAGCTAGTAGTAAAAAAGTAATTTTCAGGGTCTTCATGTTTTTCGTTTTTAGGGATTATATAGTTTCAATTATGTTAATAACAAACAGCATTAAAAATGCCAATTCGAGGGATGAATGGATTATTAACTATAAAGCATAAAATGCCTATAAAATTGAGGGAAACTTAAATACCTAAAAGGCATTTAAACATGAATGGATTAATAAAATTTCCTTGATAAGTGATGTTAGGGGCTTATGAAGGACTTCAAACATAGCACATTTTAATAGATAAACAAAAATAAATCCGATAAAATGTATTTTTATATCGACGAAATACGTGTTTTCGTCCAAAAATTGTTAGTTACTTGTTAATAACTGCTTGATTATTACCTCTAAACAAAAAAGCATCCCGATTTTTGATTGCTCAAAAAAAGGAAAGCTTCTCATCGGTAAGAACTCAACAACATTGAGTTTCTCACAACTCTAGGATGACTCCTAGAACAACACAACTAATCGTTATTGCTAAAAAAAGCTCCAATTTCTTAGAGCTTTAGTTTTGCAATTTTTTTGCGGTCTGGACGGGACTCGAACCCGCGACCTTCGCCGTGACAGGGCGACATTCTAACCAACTGAACTACCAGACCGTTGCATTATTGCGGTTGCAAATATACACTGCATTTTTTATAACACAAACATTTTATAAAGAATTTTGACAAAAATTAAATAAACTTTTGACGCTCTACCAAATAGGTCGTCAAAATTTTATCAAAAGATTGATGAATGTCTGCCTCTACGTATTTGATCTGATATTGACCACACTTCAATCGTATGCTCTTAAAATAGGTCTCTACAGCACTTTCATACCCTTCTTTTACAGTGTCTGGATAAAGATTGATAAACTCATTAGTTTCTACATCTACAAAGCGCTTTGGTGCATTGTCAAAATCAAAGTTTAATTCCTTGGATTTATCGATCACATGAAATAAGACGACTTCATGCTTGTTGTACTTTAAGTGACGTAGCGCCTCAAATAATTGTACCTCATCTGTAGATGTTTGAAACATGTCTGTAAAGAAGAAAATCAACGAGCGCCTATGGATATTCTCAGCAATTTGATGCAGGTATGTATACGTCTCTGTAGTTTTGTTCAAAGGTTTTGAAACCACTGTCTGACTCAATTGATTCAGCAACATCTGATGATGACGTTCACTGCCCTTTTCAGGTGCATAATAATCATAAGCATCACTATAAATACTAAGACCAACCGCATCACGTTGCTTTTTAAGGATATGCATCAGTGAAGCAGATGCTAAGGCAGAAAAACCTATTTTATTTAAATTGCCAATGCTCAAATTATTGATTTCAGGATAATGCATAGAGCTACTGTTATCAACTATAAGATGACATCTTAAATTCGTTTCATCATCGTAACGCTTGGTATATAGCTTATCGGTCTTGGCATATAACTTCCAATCGATATGTCTCGTACTTTCCCCTTGATTATAAATTTTGTGTTCAGCAAACTCGGCAGAAAACCCGTGAAAAGGACTTTTATGCATGCCAGCTATAAAACCTTCAACCACTTGCTTGGCTAATAATTCAAGGTTTTTAAAGCCACCTGCTTTATTGAGTTCTGCCTGTAAATTCATAGTGCTATTTTAACAAGGCATCAACAATTCCATAAGACACAGATTCTTCTGCATCCATCCAATGATCACGATTAAAATCCTTCATCACCTTATCATAATCCTGTCCACAATTATCTGCTAATATTTGGGCACTAAGTTCTTTGGTCTTTAAAATTTCCTGTGCTGTAATTTCAATATCACTAGCTTGTCCACGAGCACCTCCACTAGGCTGATGAATCATCACTCTAGCATGTGGCTGGATAAAACGTTTCCCTTTGGTACCCACAGATAATAAAATTGAGCCCATTGAAGCAGCCAACCCTGTACAAATCGTAGAGACATCACTTTTCAAAGATGTGATACAATCATAAATGGCAAACCCAGAGGTCACATAACCTCCTGGACTATTAATAAAAAGTTGAATATCTTTTGTTTCCAAAGAATCGAGATACATCAATCGGTCAATAACGTGTTTCGCAGATTTATCATCCACTTGTCCCCAAAGAAACACTTTGCGTTCCTCTAGTAATTTACTATCAATTAAGTCCTGCGTTTTTGCTTGCTTACTCATAGGTATGTTGTCTAAATTTTAGTTAAAAATAAAAAAAGGTTTACCATAACGGCAAACCTTTTATCATTTCTTTTAGAATATATCTTATAATAAAGAATCGATAGCGTCTGTGTACGCGTTTTTAGGAGCTACACCTACTTGACGACCTACAACTTCACCATTTTGGAATACTAAAACTGTAGGGATATTTCTCACACCATACTTCGCAGCGAATTCTTGATTGGCATCTACATCCACTTTTCCTACAACGGCTTTACCGTCATATTCTGTACTTATTTCATCAATGATTGGTCCAACCATACGACAAGGTCCACACCAAGCAGCCCAAAAATCCACCATCACTGGTTTATCGCTCTTTAATACTGTTTCTTCAAACGTTGCATCTGTTATTTCTAATGCCATAATTATATTATCTATATGTTTAACTTCGTTTTAATACACAAAATTAGTCAAAAATTTTGCCAAACCTTACATCCTCTGTATTTGTTTTGATTATAGGCTTATTGAGCCTTTATATGCTGTCGTTATGGCACATCCCATGGTGTTTCAACACCATAGGGTCAGGCTCTCGCCAGTCGCTCTCTCAAAAGAGGAGCTTCAACAGTGGCTCCATCCTTTGTGCAAAGTCCACTAGTTTAATTTATACAACACATCTTTCATATCCAATGCATTCAGTAGTTCCTGTGATATGGCTACTTTTTGCTTTCTACTCGGCATGTTCAGTTTGATTTTTTCAGCGTTGTCATAAATGACAAAATTTAAGGCTTTCTCACCTCTGTAATTGTGAAACAAGGTTTTTAATTCTGAAATCCGTTCCGTTTTTAAATCCCGAATATTTAATTGAATCGATAACTTCTTAGCATAAGTATCCATGACATCGTGCAACAGTTGAAAATTGTTAAACTGCAACCTCGGATCTCCCTTTTTACCGGTATCTCGATTCACCCATCCTTCCCGTATAAATGATCGAACATAAACAAAACTATTCTTCACCAAGAAATGCCTAAATTTTAAGTATTCTTCACCAAATATTCTAAAGTCATAACTGTCCGTATAATCTTCCACGGTAAATATCGCCCAGCCTTTTCCTTGTTTGCTCACACGGTGTTGCACATCAGTCACAACACCACCAAAGGTAATCTCTCGGTTCACATATTGTTCCATGTCATTAAACAAGGCCAAGGTGCCATTGCAAAAGGTTTTCATTTCCACCTTAAAGTCGTCTAAGGGATGTCCCGATATATACACACCTACCACCTCTTTTTCTTGGGCTAATTTCTCCATAGTTCCCCATTCCTCACAAGGAGGCACCACAGGTTCAGCAATCTGTACATCACTTGCCGCTCCAAAGAGACTGACTTGTGCTGAATTCTCATTCTCCTGATGCTTAGCACCATATTTAATCGCTTTTTCTAAGAAGGTGATTCCATCACCTTCATCATGAAAATATTGTGCTCTATGGGTGTCTCCAAAACCATCAAAACCACCTGCTAAGGCTAAGTTCTCAAACGCTTTTTTATTAGCAGCACGCAAATCAATACGTTTGGCCATATCAAAGATGGATTTATAAGGTCCATCCTTTTTTCGATTCTCTACAATGGTTTTGACAGCTCCATGACCAACGCCTTTTATGGCTCCCATTCCGAATCGCACAGCACCATCTTGATTTACAGAAAACTTATAATAAGATTCGTTCACATCAGGTCCCAATACATCCAAGCGCATACGTTTGCACTCCTCCATAAAGAAGGTGACTTGTTTGATATCGTTCATGTTATTAGACAACACAGCTGCCATATATTCGGCTGGATAATGCGCCTTTAAATACGCCGTTTGGTATGCAATCCACGCATAGCAAGTTGAGTGTGATTTATTAAAAGCATAACTCGCAAATGCTTCCCAATCCTTCCAAATTTTTTCAAGTTTTTTGGCATCATGACCATTGGCAACCGCTTGTTCAATAAACTTAGGTTTCATCTTATCCAAAACGGCTATTTGCTTTTTACCCATAGCTTTTCGCAGGACATCGGCTTCACCTTTGGTAAAATCTGCCAATTTCTGTGAGAGCAACATCACCTGCTCTTGGTATACTGTAATACCATAGGTTTCTTGCAGGTACTCCTCCATGGCAGGAAGATCATAATCAATCTCTTCTTCACCATGCTTCCGTCTTACGAAGCTTGGAATATATTCCATTGGACCTGGTCGGTATAACGCATTCATCGCAATCAAATCCTCAAAAACTGTCGGTTTTAAATCTCGTAAATGTTTTTGCATTCCTGGAGATTCATACTGAAATACACCAACTGTTTCTCCTCTTTGGAAGAGCGCATAGGTCTTTTCATCATCCAAAGGGAAACTCTCTGGATCTAATAATACGTCGTGCTTCGCTTTTACGATTTTAACGGTATCCTTTATCAAAGTCAAGGTTTTCAAACCGAGAAAATCCATTTTTAATAATCCGGCATCTTCAACGACAGAGTTATCAAATTGGGTGACATACAAATCTGAATCCTTGGCTGTAGCGACTGGAACAAACTTTGTAATATCGTCTGGTGTGATGATCACACCACAGGCGTGAATTCCCGTGTTTCTTACCGAACCTTCGAGAGTTCTGGCTAAATTGACGGTTTCAGACTCTAAATCTTTGCCATCAGCAATTTGTAGTAACTGATTGACTTTCTCTAAATCTTCAGCTCTAAATTTCTTACTCAATTCCTTTTCGTCCAAACCAAAAATCTTGTTTAATTTGGACATGGTTGGAATCAATTTGGCGATACGATCGGCATCAAACAATGGCAAATCTAAAACTCTAGCAGTATCGCGAATAGACGACTTGGCTGCCATGGTTCCGTATGTAATTATCTGAGCTACCTGATTTGCACCGTACTTTTCTATCACATAATCCATGACACGACTTCGACCTTCATCATCAAAATCGATATCGATATCTGGCATACTGATACGATCCGGATTAAGGAAACGCTCAAAAAGCAAATCGTATTTCAAAGGATCTATATTGGTAATCCAAAGGCAATAAGCCACTACAGACCCAGCCGCAGAACCACGACCTGGACCAACCGACACATCCATATTTCGTGCTTCACGGATAAAATCCTCTACAATCAAAAAGTAGCCTGGATATCCTGTATTCTCAATAACGCTTAATTCAAAATCAAGACGTTCTGTTATCTCGTCTGTAAGTTCACCATACCGTTTTTTAGCACCTTCATAGGTGAGGTGTCTTAAATAGGCATTTTCACCTCGTTTGCCACCATCAGCCAAATCAGCATCATCTTTAAATTTGTCTGGAATATCAAACGCAGGTAACAGGACATCTCGAGCCAATTCGTAGGCTTCAACTTTGTCTACGACTTCCTGTATATTTAAAATCGCCTCAGGAACATCCCTAAAAAGGGCTTTCATCTCCTCTGAGGATTTAAAATAATATTCTTGGTTTGGCAATCCATAACGATAGCCTCTTCCACGACCTATGGGTGTGGCTTGCTTTTCTCCATCCTTAACACATAAGAGAATATCGTGAGCATTGGCATCTTCCTGTTTCCCGTAGTACGTATTATTAGTTGCTACCAGTTTGACCTGATGCTTTTTAGAAAAATCAATTAAAACAGGATTGACTCGATTTTCGTCTTCTTGATTATGACGCATTAATTCGATGTACAAATCGTCTTTAAAAACGGATTTCCACCAAAGCAAGGCTTCTTCTGCTTGATTTTCACCAACATTTAATACTTTACTTGGAACCTCTCCGTAGAGATTACCTGTGAGGCAAATAAGATCTTCACGGTATTGTTCAATTAGAGCTTTATCAATTCTAGGCAAATAGTAAAATCCATCTACGAAAGCGTGCGAGGATAACTTTGCTAGATTGTGATAGCCGTTTTTGTTTTTGGCTAATAAGACAATTTGGTAACCATTGTCTTTTCTGGTTTTATCTTGATGATCTTCACACACAAAAAACTCACAACCTATAATCGGTTTAATTTCTTTTAGAGTGGTGACTTCGCCTTGCGCTTTCGCTTCTGCAATTTTTGCTTGAACGGATTTATTGTAATTACCTACGGCTTTCACAAAGTGAAATGCTCCCATCATATTGGCATGATCTGTTAACGCTACGGCTGGCATTTGCTGTTCAGCAGCTACATTTACTAAGTCCTGAACACTTAGGGTAGATTGCAGTACGGAAAATTGGGAGTGGTTATGTAAATGAACAAAATCAACCTCAGCTAAATCAGAAATATTCTCTTGAATTTCTGCTTCGGAAATATCGTCACTCTGTTGTTTTTGGAGTCGCTCATTAATTTTAGCACTCGCTTTCTTCAGATTGATATGCTTCAACCCAATGAGCTGAATAGGTTTTGGATTCTCTTGATTAAATTGTTCAAAATAATCAGGTTGTACATCCAATTCTTCCTTGGTGTATTCTCGCAAGCGAATTAATTCCAAAAAACAGCGAGTCGTAGCCTCAACATCAGCGGTAGCATTATGAGCTTCAGCAAATGGTTGGTCGAACAAATGTTGATGTAGTTCTGTTAGTGTTGGTAATTTGAACTTACCTCCACGACCTCCTGGAAGTTGACAGAGTTCAGCCGTATGTTCGGTACAAGTATCTAAAACCGGTAGCTCTTGAAGATTATTAGCCATGTCTTCACGAACAAACTCAGCACCCATAATATTCAAATCGAATCCTAAGTTTTGTCCAACAACAAATTTGGTTTTTGATAAAGCACTATTGAATTTTTCAAGAACCTCTATTAGCGGTATACCTTGTTCGAGAGCAAGCTCCGTTGAAATCCCATGGATTTTTTCAGCGTCATATGGGATGTTAAACCCTTCTGGTTGCACGAGATAGTCTTGATGATCGATACAATTCCCCATAGCATCATGCAATTGCCAAGCAATTTGAATACATCTAGGCCAATTGTCAACATCTGTTATTGGTGCATCCCAGCGTTTCGGTAATCCTGTGGTTTCGGTATCAAAGATTAAATACATATGGACATTAATTAGAGGTCTGCCTTTGAAGAAAACTTTCAAAAGTAAGTCCATAAAATTAAGGAGAAACTCTTCTTTTTTAAAATGAAGTTATGAACAGTTTTAAACAAAAAAAGTCAGCTGTTACCAGCTGACTTGATATTTAGTATATGCGCTTTTTTAGGACACAAGTTCTTCGTGTACTTTTTCGGTATTAATAGCCGATTGAATAGCATTTTTATGTTTAATTAGTAAAGAATCAATACTTGGCGGCAAATCTCTTTCTTTAAGTAACTCATTGTACTCTTCTAAACTTGCTTCCTCGCCTTTAATCGTCTCTTCGATAATGGCTTCTTCATTATTTGAGGAAAACATAGATTTTAGACTCATCCAATTGCGATGCATGGTTGCTTTAAAACTTCCTGAATCTTCAGGAGCTTCACCGTATTGCAGAATTTCTGTTCGCAATTCTTTTGCAAATTGGCTTCGCTCAGATGCACGACGCTTAAAAAACATTTTTAGCTTATCACTCTCTACGTGATCTATAGCATTTAAATACCCTTTTTCGGCATCATAGTTCTTGATTAATAATTCATTTAATTTATTTGAAATTTTTTCAGAATACTTCATAATCTCTATACATTTTTAAATTTCAATATCTTCTTTTAGGATGCATATTGTTTCACATCAACCATAATCAATATAATGAAAAATGTAAGAAAAATCTAACAAATTAACATCTTTAACAAAGCTTTATAGCTATTTAACAAAAAAGCAGCCCATAGGCTGCTTTTCATATATTTTATCATCTGCGAAATGTTACATATCGTCCAAGTAATCTGGTAAGCCGTCTGAATCTGTATCCAAGGCATCTGCTGGATCACCGTCTAAATTTGGATCTGCATTTTCAGCGATTGTCAACAATCCGTCATCATCGTCATCGGTATCGAGATAATTTGGTGTACCATCACCATCCGTATCACCTGGTTCAAATTGTGTGAATAACCCGTCACCATCGTCATCATTATCTAGATAATCAACATCATTATCACCATCTGTATCTAATGGGTTTCCATCGACATCTTGAGCTTCGTCAATCGTTAATATTCCATCACCGTCGTCGTCGTTATCTAAATAATTAGCGATACCATCATTGTCTAAGTCATCGTCATCCAAATTCCCATTTCCATTAAAATCTTCAAAATAATTTGGGATACCATCTGCATCATCATCGTTACAATCTAATTCATCCAAAACAGCTTGTATACTTCCATCTTCATCACCACAAATCTCTAATTGCTGCTCCAGATAAAATCTATAATTGTCACAAGCTGCAACATAATTACTGATGGTAGCATCCTCAAATTCCGTCTGAGCCAGCGTTCTATTTTGCGTGGCAAACGAACATCTGAAGTTACATACATTAAGCTCACCTATGAGTTGCGTTAGTTCTCCACTAATATCACCACAATAATCGCGTTGTACAATCAATGCTTCTCTGTAAGCGTTACACGCTGCTTCATATGCTTCTCTATTAATGTAACCCGTTGTGTCATATGATGCAATGTATGCAGCTCTAGCCTCAATGGACACAGCTTCGGTATCATCACAAGTAATCACTACGGCTGGTATGCTTCCAGAGATTAAAGGCACTTGGTAAAACACGCCTTCGTTGTAGCCAATAGAATTCAAACCAGAGTCATCAAAGGCTAAGAACTCGAAAGTTCCGGTAAATGTGTTATTATTTATTTCTTCAATTTTTACGAAACCATATTCTGGATAAATAGACACGTCTTCATCTGGTCTATTATTTGTGGTATAAACAGTACCATTGGCATCTACATATCTAGCTTCCATAGTTCCCCAGTCACCTACGATGTATGTTCCCACGGCAACCGAAGGCACTTTCAGTGTCACTGTTTCCACATTATTACCAGCTGTGATAGTCAAAAATCCATTGGCATCAATAGCGGCATTTGTAAATTCTGCTCGCCATAAACCATACTCTCTATTTCCTTGGAAACCAGGCGAGCTAAACTCAACCTCATCACCACAGCTTACTAAAGTCAATACGGTTAAAAAAAGAAGTATTAGTCTTTTCATTGCTTTATTTTTCGTCCTTCAGTGAGTCACTAAAGTATTTTTGGTTTAACATAACGTTTAATAACTCCCAAAAGTATAATAAAATTTCAATATTACTTAATTTCAAATAAAATGTTCAAAATTAAATAATTGTATTATCTTTGCACCCTCATTAATAATAGAGGTCGAGAACCTCACAAATTAATTACAAATATGCCTGTAAAAATTAGATTACAAAGACACGGTAAAAAAGGGAAACCTTACTACTGGATCGTAGCAGCAGATGCACGAGCAAAAAGAGATGGTAAATACTTAGAAAAATTAGGTGCTTACAATCCAAATACAAACCCAGCAACAGTTGAATTAAATGTTGATGGTGCTGTACAATGGTTACAGAATGGTGCACAGCCTACTGATACGGCCAGAGCTATCTTATCTTACAAAGGTGCGATGTTGAAAAACCACTTAGCAGGAGGTGTTAAGAAAGGAGCTTTAACTGAAGAACAAGCAGAATCTAAATTCAATGCTTGGTTGGAAGAAAAGGCAGCAAAAGTACAAGCGAAAGCAGATGGTCTTTCTGAAGCTCAAGCGAAAGCAAAAGCTGAAGCACTTGCAGCTGAAAAAGCAGTAAACGAAGCTAGAATTGCTGCGGCTACTCCTGAAGTTGAAGAAGCTACTGAAGACGCGGAAGCGCAAACTGAAGGTGAAGTAACAGCTTCAAACGAAGAAGAATAGAAATTATTTTTTATACTTTTAAACTCCGATACGCTTGTATCGGAGTTTTTTATTTGATATCTACTGTAATTCAAAACTAATACCTTAGCTTAAAACAATGGATAAAAAAGACTGTTTTTATTTAGGCAAAATCGTTAAAAAATATAGTTTTAAAGGCGAACTACTCATCAAGTTAGATACGGATGAACCAGAGCTTTATGAAGCTATGAATTCGGTATTTGTTGAAGTTCGCAACAACCTAGTTCCCTTTTTTATTGAATCATCCCAGTTACATAAATCAGAATTATTACGAGTTAAGTTTGAGGATGTAGATACTGAAGCCGATGCAGATTCACTTTTGAAAAGCGATCTTTATCTGCCGTTAGAATTTCTGCCTAAACTTGAAGATGATAAATTTTATTTTCATGAAATCATCGGCTTTAAAGTTGAGGATACGAATTTTGGTCATGTAGGTATCATTAAGTCTGTCAACGATTCTACCGCACAATCATTATTCGAAATTGATCGTGACGGTATTGAAATTTTAATACCTATGAATGATGAGTTTATTACCAAATTAGACAAACCGAACAAAATCATCTACGTAAACACGCCAACAGGATTGATAGACCTCTATTTAAATGACTAAACCGTTTAAATTCAAACAATTCTCGGTTCACCAAAATGACTGTGCCATGAAAATTGGAACAGATGGTGTTCTCCTCGGAGCTTGGACTTCCATTGAGCATCAACCAAATTCCATATTAGATATTGGTGCAGGCACTGGTATTCTCGCATTAATGATGGCGCAACGAAGTCAGGCTCAAGTCATTGACGCCCTAGAAATTGATGACAATGCGCACGCCCAATGTGTCGATAATTTTGAGCAATCTCCTTGGGGTGATTGCTTATTTTGTTACCACGCTTCATTAGAAGAATTTACTGAAGAAATTGAAGACCGATACGATTTAATTATTTGTAATCCGCCTTTTTATGCTGAAGACTACAAAACCCAAAACCTTCAGAGAGATTTAGCGAGGTTTCAAGATGCCATGCCCTTTGAACATCTTCTCAAAAGTGCTGCTACTTTGCTTTCTGAAAGCGGACAATTTTCGGTAATTATTCCCTTTTCAGAAGAACAAAAATTTCTTGAGCAAGCTGAAACTTTAGGGCTTTACCCATCCCATATCACTCATGTAAAAGGACGAGAGGCTACTCCTGTAAAACGAAGCTTAATAAGGCTTTCTTTCTCCAAAAGAAACGTAGAATTTAACGAACTCATCATAGAGACAGAACGCCATAAATACACCGAAGAATATATCAAATTGACTCAGGATTTTTACTTGAAAATGTCACATTAATATTGTTAAGTGAAAACGTTTTCGTTACTTTTGCTATCAAACAAAAATAAGACCTCAATACCTGATAAAACAAATGGTATTAAAGGATTAAAACATAGAGCAAAATGAAACCAGATTTATTCGAAGCACCTGATTACTATCAACTTGACGAATTACTTTCCGATGAGCATAAATTAGTGCGCGATGCTGCCAGAGATTGGGTAAAACGGGATGTGTCACCTATCATTGAAGAATATGCGCAAAAAGCAGAATTTCCAAAACAAATCATTGGAGGTCTAGCTGAAATTGGTGCATTTGGCCCTTATATTCCTGTGGAATATGGTGGTGCTGGTTTGGATCAAATCTCTTACGGATTAATCATGCAGGAAATTGAGCGTGGGGATTCTGGGGTCAGAAGTACGGCTTCTGTACAATCGTCTTTAGTGATGTATCCTATCTGGAAATATGGTACCGAAGAGCAACGTCAAAAATTCTTACCTAAATTGGCTTCTGGCGAATGGATGGGTTCCTTCGGATTAACAGAACCTGATCATGGTAGTAATCCTGGTGGCATGACGACCAATTTTAAGGATATGGGAGATCATTACCTTTTAAATGGTGCTAAAATGTGGATTTCCAATGCCCCTTTTTGTCAAGTTGCCGTGGTTTGGGCTAAGAATGAAGAAGGCCGTATTCATGGTTTAATTGTAGAGCGTGGCATGGAAGGATTCTCAACACCAGAGACCCATAACAAATGGTCGCTGCGAGCATCCGCAACTGGCGAATTGATTTTTGATAATGTAAAAGTTCCTAAAGAGAACTTATTGCCGAATAAATCAGGCTTAGGAGCGCCTTTAGGCTGTTTAGATTCTGCCCGATATGGCATCGCTTGGGGAGCCATTGGTGCTGCTATGGACTGCTACGATACCGCATTGCGCTACAGTAAAGAACGTATGCAATTTGGAAAGCCAATTGGGCAATTCCAATTGCAACAAAAGAAGCTAGCAGAGATGATTACTGAAATCACTAAGGCGCAATTATTAACATGGCGTTTGGGTGTATTGCGAGATGAAAACAAAGCAACTTCCGCGCAAATATCAATGGCCAAAAGAAATAATGTAGATATGGCCATCAATATTGCTAGAGAAGCAAGACAGATGTTAGGTGGTATGGGAATTACTGGTGAGTATAGTATTATGAGACACTCTATGAACTTAGAAAGTGTCATTACCTATGAAGGCACTCATGACATTCATTTATTAATCACAGGATTGGATGTTACTGGTTTAAATGCATTCAAATAAATTTCTAGCTGATATCAATTTTATACAAGCCTTTCCTTCGTGAAAGGCTTTTTTATGATTGATCTATAAGAAACCTTTATAAATCAAATTGCGTATATTTAGGTATGAGGAAGTGCAGCGTTTTTATTTTAATCTTGAGCATAATGACTTGTTGGTCATGCAGTACAAACAATGAATACCTTGCTGATGATATGACAAACACCATGGACATTGACACCATGGACATTGATCTAACGAGAAGTATCTTGAGTTTAGGAGACAGCTACACCATTGGTCAAAGTGTATGTGATACGTGTCGGTTTCCGGAACAACTAAAGAGGGCACTCGGGAATGTCACAGACTATACCATAGATCTTAATGTGATTGCACAAACTGGTTGGACAACCTCTGACCTTATCAATGCTATTGATAATCAAACTCTTGAATCAGATTACGATTTAGTTACCTTACTAATAGGAGTCAATAATCAATTTCAAAATGTGCCTTTTTCGGTCTATGAATCTGAATTCCCTGAACTTGTGCAAACCGCCATTGCAGCAGCAAATGGCAACAAAGACCGCATCATTATCGTGTCTATTCCTGATTATGCTTTCACCGTATTTGGACAAAATTTTGGTAATCCAGAAGAGACCTCTCAAGAGATTGATATGTACAATTCTTTTGCTGAAAATTATGCTTTACAAGAGGCAATTACTTTCGTAAATATTACGGATATCACGAGATTAGGATTAGAGCAACCTAGTTTGGTTGCTTCAGATGGGTTGCATCCCTCAGAGCTGGCGTACTCAAAATTTGTAGAGCGCCTCTTACCTTTTGCTATTCAAAAATTGCAATGACCTACTTGCCATTGGTAAATTCTGCTTATTTTAGATAAAAGTTTACGTATGTCTTCAAAATCGAGATTGAATAGAGCCTACAAGAATGCGAAAATTGTCAATTTTGACGATTCGAGTAAATTCATTCTATTCAGTGATTGTCATCGAGGTGATAATAGTTTTGCTGACGATTTTGCCAATAACCGAAATATTTATTTCCACGCTTTAAAATATTATTATGCGGAAGGATTCGACTATTGTGAGCTAGGTGATGGTGATGAACTTTGGGAGAACCTATCGTTTGATTCTATCTTAAACGCTCATAAAAACGTGTACTTACTCATGAAATTATTTCATGAACAGGAACGCTTGCATATGATTTGGGGTAATCATGATATGGTTTATCGCGATCCTAAATATGTAGAAAAACAGTTATCCACGTACTTTGACCCAAAAATTGGTGAGGACGTAGACTTGTTTTGCAACATCAGGTATCATGAAGGTATAATACTCAGACATACCGAAACAAACCAAGAACTTTTTTTGACTCACGGCCATCAAGCTGATTGGTGGAATTACCTGTTCTGGAAATGGAGTCGTTTTTTGGTTCGAATCTTATGGAAGCCTTTAAATGTGATGGGTATTGCAGATCCAACGAGTCCGGCAAAAAACTACAAAGAACTTATCAAAGTTGAGCGTCGTACTAAAAAATGGATTTCAGATAACAACAATCTTATTACGATCGTTGGACATACCCACAGACCTCGCTTTCCGGAACCTGGTGATATCGCCTTTTTTAATGATGGTAGTTGTGTCCACCCTCGAAGCATTACTGGCATAGAAATAGAACACGGCGAAATTTCACTTATTAAATGGCAGATTGCCACCACGGATGATGGTACCTTAAAGATTGTTCGGGTGTTGCTAGAAGGACCTCGAAAATTGGTTGATTATAAGACAGACTAGCTTTCAGGAGCCAATTCCACTTCTAAGCCTTCCATGTCGCTCGTTATTTGAATTTGACATCCTAAACGAGAATTCTCTTTGACATAGAAAGCTTCGCTTAGCATCGCTTCCTCATCATCTTGCATCTCTGGTAGCTCATGATCAGAAATTACATAGCATTGACAAGATGCACACATGGCCATACCTCCACAAATACCAATAGTGCCTTCTGGAGCCAGTTCATAGGAACGCACCACTTCCATCAGATTCATAGCCATATCTGTTGGTGCTAGTACCTCATGCTTGACACCTTCCCTATCGGTAATCTTTATTTTGATGTCTTGTTCCATTAATCAAACGCTTTTACAACCGCTTTTGGTGCTTCTTTACGCGTGCCATCAAAACCATCAACACCACTTACGGTAGTATATTTTAACACATAACGCTTACCTGGATTGATAATTTGATAGGCCGCTTGACACATGAGGGTTGCTTCATGAAACCCACAAAGAATTAACTTTAATTTTCCTGGATAGGTATTCACATCACCGATGGCAAAGATGCCGGGAATATTAGTTTGATAATCTAAAGCATTGTTCACCTTAATCGCGTTCTTTTCTATCTCCAAGCCCCAATTAGCTATTGGACCTAATTTTGGAGATAATCCAAACAAGGGTACAAAATGGTCACAAGCCTTTTTAAAAGTGTTAGCTCCGTGTTTCACGGTAACAGATGTAATTTTTTCACCACCATCCAAACCAATGACCTCAGCTGGTGTTATCAAATTGATTTTACCTGCATTTTTTAAATCCTGTACTTTCTCTACAGAATCCAAATGCCCACGAAATTCATTTCTTCTGTGGATAAGTGTTACTTCTTTTGCGACATCACTTAAATAGATACTCCAATCAAGCGCAGAATCACCACCACCAGCAATAACTACGGTTTTATCGCGATAGAATTCTGGGTCTTTAATCATGTATTCCACACCTTTATCTTCGTAATCGGTAATATTGTCGATCATGGGTTTCCTTGGTTCAAAACTTCCTAAACCACCTGCAATTGCGACCACAGGCGCCTGGTGTTTTGTCCCTTTATTAGTAGTTACTATAAAAGTACCATCATCTTGTTTATCAATCGTTTCGGCACGTTCTCCTAAAGTAAATCCTGGCTCAAACTGCTTGCATTGTTCCAAAAGTTTATCGGTAAGGTCGCCTGCCAAAATTTCAGGATAAGCTGGGATATCATAAATTGGTTTTTTAGGATATATTTCAGAACATTGTCCGCCAGGTTGTGGCAATGCATCTATTAAATGACATTTTAATTTTAGCAATCCCGCTTCAAAAACGGTGAACAGTCCGGTAGGTCCTGCTCCAATAATAAGTATATCTGTTTTGATCATAATCATTACCACCTCGATGGTTCTCTTTTAATTTGAAAACCTACAAACGTCATTAAAGTTTTGCAGGTCCTTTCACGAAACAAAGATCTCATAATACATCGTTTGTTTCTATGATAAATATCAGTTTGCGTGAAGGATTGAGCGACTTGTTTGAGCTCCTCATAGAGAGCGAGTCGTGAAAGCCTGACCCTTGTGGTCACGCCCAATTAAGCTTCAATATTAATCACTTGCTCGATTTGAGGCGCGTACTTTTTAATCGTCATTTCCACACCAGATTTAAGCGTCATTTGATTGACACTACAACCTACACAGGCGCCTTCTAATTGGACCTTTACCAACTTATCATCCTCAATGGACAACAAAGAGATATCACCACCATCACTTTGCAGGAAAGGGCGGATTTCATCCAATGCTTTCTCGACATTACGTCTTAATTCTTCTGTACTCATCTATTACTTCTTTACTGCTGAACACCCAGCCATGGTTGTTATTTTAATTGCTTCGGTAGGTGGTAAATTATCATTACGTTTAACAACTTCCTTCACCACATTTCGTGTAAGTTCTTCAAAAGATTTCTCTAAAGGCGTTGCCGTTTGTAAGGCAGCAGGCCTACCAACATCACCAGCTTCTCTAATACTTTGTACTAGTGGTATTTCACCTAAAAATGGCACATCCAAATCGCTTGCTAAGTTGTTAGCACCAGCCTTACCGAAAATATAATATTTGTTGTCTGGCAATTCCTCTGGCGTAAAGTAAGCCATGTTTTCAATAATTCCCAATACAGGCACATTGATGCTCTCTTGTTGAAACATCGCCACGCCTTTTTTAGCATCGGCCAGCGCGACATTTTGAGGCGTACTTACAACTACAGCTCCAGTGATTGGTAAGGATTGCATAATACTTAAATGAATATCTCCTGTTCCTGGTGGTAAATCGATTAGCATGAAATCGAGTTCATCCCAAGCAGCGTCAAATATCATTTGATTTAAGGCTTTGGCTGCCATTGGACCTCGCCAAACAACCGCTTGATCAGGTTTGGTAAAAAAGCCAATAGACAGAATTTTAACCCCATAATTTTCAACTGGTTTCATCTTAGATTTACCATCTACATTGACAGCTAAAGGTCTTTCAAATTCCACATCAAACATGATGGGCATGGACGGTCCATAAATATCGGCATCAAGAACCCCAACTTTAAATCCCATTTTTGCCAAGGTGACTGCCAAATTTGCCGTGACAGTAGATTTCCCTACACCTCCTTTACCTGAAGCCACTGCAATAATGTTCTTTATTCCAGGAATTGCTTTTCCCTTTATAGGGTTTGTCGTTGGTTTTTCAGGAGCATTAACCTTGACATTGACCTTGATCTTGGCCTTTTCATACACCTTGTCATGAATCGTTTTCATGATCTCCACTTCTGTTTTCTTTTTCGCTTGTAAGCTCGGATTGGATATCGTAATATCTACAACGACCTCATCTGCAAAAGTAACCACATTGGTCACGGCACCACTCTCCACCATATTCTTGCCTTCACCAGGCGCAGAAATGGTTTCCAAGGCTTTAAGTATGTCCTTTTTATTTAATTTCATAGCAATTTTTAAATCCTAGTGATTCTTTTTATTCAGAATCATTCTAAATGCAAATATACTGTGAATAGTTTAGAATTTGAAACGGTTTAATTGAAATGATTGATAACATGATTTACTAGAATTATAGTATAGTTCATCGCATTGAATACATGGTTTCAAATGATATAGAACATGACTTTTACGGTGTTTTATAAGGACTCTGAAGGGTCCCAAAATACCGCTTCAAAGTTCTGGATCTGATTATCGATTATGCTAATACCTTCGTTCTCCAACAATTGTTGCATCAGGTGAGTCCCTTCAAAATGATGTTTTCCAGTAAGTAGTCCTTTACGATTTACCACACGATGCGCAGGAACATCTTTTCCATGAGAAACATTCATCGCATAACCTACCATTCGAGCACTTCTCTTGGCTCCTAAGTAATTTGCAATAGCGCCATAGCTGGTGACTTTTCCGAAAGGAATCTGCCTTACGACATCATATACCCTATCAAAAAAATTGTGTGTCTCAGGGGTCATATTACAGCTCCATTAAAATATTGATAAAGGTTACACCTGCAACAAGGCCAGTGATGGTTCCGATAATGTAATTCATATTTTTCTGTGAGGTAAATTTCTTGTCCTTGACTTTATCAAAAAAGAAAATATAGACATACAGCATGACGAAAGTTCCAGTGCTGGCTCCAGAGCAATAAGTCACGATGCTCGTCACATCAAACGCGAACCAACCAAAAGAGGCAATGGTGATGGTCATATAAGCTTGATATGGAATTGGAAAGACATTAATCGCTGATAAAAAAATACCTTGAAAAAAACGGCTTTGCTTACTCTTAGCAAGTGGTTCAACATCTGGTTTTTGGGAAGACTTGGCTAACAACAAGAAATAAATAGTGATGAGCACAAAAATAACAAATGCCACACGTTGCAAAATCTCCACAACGCTTTGATGATTACTTAAATACCTTGCAAACATAGCAGCGATATAGGTTTGCAAAAACACGATAAAACAAACACCAACGGAAAAAATAATACCGCGAGCATATCCTTCCTTTAGACTAATCTTGGCAGCAGTCATATTCAATAAACCAGGAGGAATAACACCAATTAATGCTATGATCAGACCTAGAAAAAAAATGACTGTGATGTTCAAATCTACTTAATTTTAAACCTAATATACGTAATTGGTTTATTATGTTCTAGATATTGGGACTCATAGTAAGTTTGGATACTCGTAACTTCGTCAGGGCTTCCTTCTTGTTTATACACATTATGGTTGGCATAAAGTACTTCATGACCTTCGCCGTGAAGCAGTCCTAAAGTATAGCCATGCATGAATTCGCTATCGGTTTTTAAATTAACGATACCGTCCGATTTTAAAATAGTCTTATAGCGTTTTAAGAAATCAGAATTGGTCATTCTGTGCTTTGTTCGCTTATATTTAATTTGAGGATCTGGGAAGGTAATCCATATTTCATCCACTTCATTTTCCCCAAAAGCAAAATCTATCAGTTCGATTTGTGTCCTCAAAAACGCGGCATTACTAAGTTGTTCTTCAATGGCAGTTTTTGCGCCTCTCCAAAACCGTGCTCCTTTGATATCAATCCCTATAAAATTCTTTTCTGGATATTTTCGTGCTAACGCTATGGTGTATTCACCTCGTCCGCAACCTAATTCTAAGATTAAAGGCTTGTCATTTTTAAACACTTCTGAGTTCCAATTCCCTTTCAGCTTATAATTGGCATCCACCAATTCATGTCGTTTTGGCTGAAAAACGTTGGCAAAAGTTTCGTTTTCTTTAAATCGTTTCAGTTTATTTTTACTTCCCACTTGAAAAAATTAACAATTTCTTATTTTTACTGTTGACGCGGTAAAATTAAGGAAACATTTTAAGCTTTATATTCGAATTCTGAAAAGACTCAACAAAATTATATGACCAAAACTGATGTTCTGATTAAAAAAAGGCTTTTAGTAGCACCTCTTAACTGGGGATTAGGTCATGCCACTCGTTGCATCCCGCTGATTCAAGAACTCATAGCACATGATTTCGAGCCTGTCATTGCTAGTGATGGAAAAGCACTTTCATTATTAAAAAAAGAATTCCCTCATCTCGAGGCCATTGAACTTCCTTCTTATCGCATCATGTATCCAAAAAAGGGGCAACATTTTAAATTAAAATTGCTCCAAAGTTCTCCTAAAATGTTAAAGGCTATTAAAGCAGAACGAAAAGCCATTGCCCATATCATTACATCTCATAAAATTGATGGCATTATTTCTGACAACCGTTTAGGTGTTCACAGCAAAAAAGTTCCTTGCATCTTTATGACGCATCAATTGCAGGTCTTAAGTGGCAACACAACGTGGTTAAGCACGAAATTACATCAAAAAGTTATCAAACGCTTTCAAGAGTGCTGGGTACCAGATCACCTTGGAGAGGATAATTTAAGTGGTATTTTAGGGCATACTGCTTTTTATGATTTACCGGTAAAATATATTGGTCCGTTGAGTCGATTTAAGAAAGAGGAACTTCCTTCAAAGTATGATGTTTTAATCTTATTGTCTGGACCTGAACCACAGCGATCTTTGTTGGAGTCAAAACTTCTTGAATCTTTTAAATTGTTTCAGGGTAAGGTTCTTTTTATACGAGGAATTGTAGAAGAAAAAGTTCAGTGTGCGAAAGAAGGTCATCTCACAATCTATAACTTTATGACTAGTGAAGATTTGGGAAAAGCCATCAATGAAAGTCATCTAATTGTTGCGCGATCTGGTTACACAACAATAATGGATTTGGCGAAACTGAATAAAAAAGCTTTTTTTATTCCAACGCCTGGTCAATTTGAACAAGAATATCTAGCCGAACGCTTAAGTCATCTCGGCATCGCACCAAGTTGCTCACAAGATCAATTTAGTTTGGACAAATTAAATGATATCGATCATTACAAAGGGTTGAATACCTTAGACTATAAGGTCAACTATAAAAGATTATTTCGCCTTTTCAAGGGTAAATGAAAATTCACTTCCGACATTTAATTCACTTTCGACATAAATTTTCTCATCATGCGCTTCAATAATGTGTTTAACGATGGAGAGTCCAAGACCAGATCCGCCTTCTTTTCTTGAGCCACTTTTATCCACTCTGAAGAATCTCTCAAACAGTCTCGTCAAATTACTCTCTGAAATTCCCTCGCCATTATCGGTCACTCTCACGATAACTTTGTTCTTTATCAAATTTTCTATACTTACTTCTGTGGTGCCTTTTTCTTCACCATATTTTATAGAGTTCACAATGAGGTTGGTGAGTACCTGTTGGATGCGTTCTTTATCAGCAGACACCATAATGGGTTCCTTGTAATCAATATCGAATATGAGTGATATTTTCTTTTTAGAAGCTTTCATCTCCAAGAGATCGAACACACTTTCTACCAATTCGACAATATCGAATGTTTCAATGTTAAGTCTTAAATCGCCGACCTCCAATTTGGTAATCATGTCCAAATCTTTCACTATATAAATTAATCGTTCCAATCCCTTATTGGCTCTATTAAGATACTTTTCTCTCACTTTCATATCTTCAATAGCACCATCCAATAAGGTTAACAAATATCCTTGGACTGTAAACAATGGCGTTTTGAGTTCGTGTGAAATATTCCCCAAAAATTCCTTTCTGTACTCTTCCCTGACTTTTAAGGTTTCAATTTCTAATTTTTTGTCTTTCGCGTATTTATCAATTTCTTGAGTTAAGGTAGCCATATCCGTGGTGATCGGCTGTTTTCGGAGTGTTGTCGATTCTAATAAAGTCAGATCATCATAGATTTTCTTTACCCGTCGGTAAATGAAGCGCTCTACCCTAAATTGGATGATGATAAATGATACCACGTATGTTGTTAAGGTGAATAATAACAAATACCAAATGTTTATGGAAAGTACGAGGTACAAAAAAACACTCAAAATGAGCGTTAAAAACAAGGTAATGTACAAGGATGTTTTAAAGGCAAACTTGTACGTTTTTTTTAATTTATTTTGCATTAGTCTACGAACTTATAACCAACACCTTTAATAGTTTTAAACTTCTTATCTCCAATTTTTTCTCTGAGCTTTCTGATATGCACATCGATAGTGCGACCACCTACGACCACTTCATTGCCCCAGACCTTATCGAGTATCTCTTCACGTTTAAAAACTTTGTTTGGCTTTGTTGCTAACAAAGATAATAATTCAAATTCTTTTCTCGGCAACACTAATTCTTGACCCTTGATGGTTATTTTATATTCCTCCCTGTTGATGGTGAGATTTCCTATCTTTAGAACCTCATCTGTTTTGTCCTCTTCTTTTAATCGTCGCAATAAGGCTTTGACCTTACTTACCAACACTTTAGGCTTGATAGGCTTGGTAATGTAATCATCAGCACCAGCATCAAAACCAGCCATTTGAGAATAATCTTCCCCTCGAGCGGTTAGGAATGTAATGATAGTATCGCTCAAATCAGGCAATTTTCTAATTTGTTCACAGGCTTCAATACCATCCATTTCTGGCATCATCACATCCAAAATAATAAGTTGTGGTTTCTCCTTTTTCGCTTTTTTAACCGCTTCAATACCGTTCTCTGCAGTGATAATTTGATATCCTTGAGCAGATAAATTATACCCTACAATTTCTAATATATCGGGTTCATCATCCACGAGTAAAATCTTAATATCTCTTTTTTTCATTGATTTAATTGAAAAACATTTGTGTTGTAAAGATAGGATTTATAACAAAATGTTGTTTCATACAGGTAATTGATAACATTAAGTTAACTTAAAACGCTCACACAAGCCATTCCGTAAACGCTAAAAATGCCATGACTTTAATCATTAAATAACGATTTAGTAACGCAAACATTCGGTATAACTACAAAAACTAAGTATATTTGTATGCTTAATTTTTAATATTCAATTTAAATAAATAATTATGAAAAAACTTTACTTTTTATGTTTAACTGTATTGCTAACTTCTTTGTCTTTTGGTCAAGTGGTCATCAATGAAATTGATGCAGATACACCTGGTACTGATATGGCTGAGTTTATTGAACTTAAAGGAACGCCAAATGCATCTTTGGATGGTTTGGTTGTTGTACTTTACAATGGTTCCAATGATGAAAGTTATGCAGCCTTTGATTTAGACGGAAAAACCCTTGATGCTAATGGTTTCTTTATCTTAGGTAACACTTCAATTATCTCTGGAACAGATATCGATTTGGGAGCTAGTAATTCCTTACAAAACGGTGCTGATGCGGTCGCTCTTTATACAGCGAATGATACGGATTTTCCAAGTAACACACCAGTCACTTCTGTGAATTTGGTAGACGCTATCGTTTATGGAACAGGTGATGCTGATGATATGGAATTACTTAATGGACTTGGTGAAACAGTTCAGTATGATGAGAGCTTAAATGGTGCTAGCGATTCTGAATCTTTACAATTAAATATGGCCGGAACCGCTTATGAAACTAAAGTTCCAACCTTTAGAGACTCAAATGATGCTGCGGTTTGCGAACTTAGTTTGACAACGACAGGTGCTGTTTGTGATGCTTCTACAGCAGGTACTGACACTTACACAGCGACCGTAGATTTTGCTGGTGGTGGTACGACTATTTACACGGTTTCTGCCGATTCTGGAGTCGTTGATTTAAGCGCTGGAGATCCATCTATTGATGCTACCGGAACAATCACTGTAACTGGTGTTGCGGAAGGAACCGACGTTATTATTACCGTTCAAGATGGTGCTTTATGCGATTTGTCTGCAACTATTTTTACACCAGAATGTATCCCTTCAAATACCCTTCCTCTTTATGAAGGTTTTGACTACAGTATTGGTGAGGATTTAGGAAATACAACAAATTGGACGAACTATAGTGGTTCTGACAACCCAATTGATGTTGTTTCTGGAAGTTTATCATATCCTGGTTTAGTTACTTCTACAGGAAACGCTGTTTTCCTTGAAGGTGGTTTTATTGATTCGCAAATTGAGTTCACACCTGTAACTTCTGGTGAAGTTTATGCGTCTTTTATAATCAATGTGAGTGATTTATCAAATATCACGGATTTAACTGATGGTGGATACTTTGCGATTTTAGGAAACTTTGATGCTAGATTATGGGTTCACCCTGATACGGATCCTGTTGGAACAACTTATGATATTGCTTTAACGAATGGCAGTAGTGGTTCAAATTTTACAACGACAAAATATAACGTAGGAGATAACGTATTTGTAGTGATGAGCTACAACGTAGATACTGGAGCAATTAATGGTTGGATCAATCCTGCAGAGGCTGATCTAGGAGGTTCTGCACCAGCAGCCGTTTTGACGGATACTGACGGCTCTCCAAACCCTTCTGTCAACTTATTCTCTTTGAGACAAGATTCAACAGGAGAAACACCAGCCATCACTTTTGATGAATTGCGTATTGGTACGTCATGGAATGATGTCACACCAAACTTATTATCAACCAATGAATTTACGGCAGATAGCTTTAAGGTATATCCAAACCCTTCAGCTACTGGATACATTAACATTGTAGGTGCACAAAACGATCAAGTTTCTGTAGCTGTTTATGATGTTTTAGGAAAACAAGTTATCAATGAAGGATTGACGAATGAACGTTTGAATGTCGCGTCTTTGAATGCCGGTGTTTATGTTCTAAAAATCACTCAAAATAATGCTTCTGTCACTAAAAAATTAGTGATCAAGTAAGCGTTTGACATCCATATCAAAAAAGAGCGTTGTCGTTAGACAGCGCTTTTTTTATGTCTTAAATTTTCATTTGTATTAATTACTTTTGCATTCATGACTTTACCACAGGATATCTTTGCAATCACTTCTGAATCTGAATTTAAAAAGACAGCATTGGATATTTTCAAATTTCAATTTGAACACAATCCTGTTTATCGTTCGTTTTGTGATTTACTTTACAAACATCCGAGTGATATTAAGGAATGGCAGGAAATTCCTTTTATGCCAATTCAATTTTTTAAAAGCCATCAAGTAGTAAGTTCTAAAGCACCCGTCCAAGCTTGTTTTTCGAGCAGCGGCACCACAGGATCTGTAACGAGTAAACATCAAGTGGTAGACATATCTATTTACGAAGCAAGTTTCCGAAAAGCCTTCAGACACTTTTACGGTGACATTGAAGGTTACGTTGTTCTTGCACTTTTACCTAGTTATTTAGAACGCGAAGGTTCGTCATTAATTTACATGGTAAATGATATGATTGCTGCATCTAAACAACCTGAAAGCGGTTTTTATCTCAACGATATGGAGGCGCTTAAAGACCAACTTATTTCCCTAGATGCCAGAGGTCAATCTGTGCTACTCATAGGTGTTTCCTTTGCACTATTAGATTTAATTGAACACCATCAATTCAATTTAAAGCACACCACTATTATGGAAACTGGTGGCATGAAAGGACGACGAAAAGAATTGGTTCGCGAAGAACTCCATGCCATTTTAAAAACTGGTTTCGGCGTCTCTGAAATCCATAGTGAATATGGTATGACCGAACTTCTAAGTCAGGCTTACTCTCAAGGCAACGGACGTTTTCAATGTCCCAATTGGATGCGTGTTTTAACACGTGATCCTGAAGACGCATTAACGCTCTTAAAATCAGAGAAATCTGGTGGTTTAAATATTGTCGATTTAGCGAATATCAATTCTTGCTCGTTTATAGCAACTCAAGATTTAGGACGTGTATATCGCGATGGGAGTTTTGAAGTTATTGGCCGTTTTGATGCTAGTGACATTCGCGGTTGCAATTTAATGGTTTTGTAATCTTCCTTTAGGTATGTCGACCAAAGGTCTATGAAAAAACTTCTATTTACAATATTTATTTTCTTTAGCCTTTTTCTTGGCCACTCACAATCATCTAATTACAACACCTACAAAGGCTTTGGTGTTAAAGGTTATGACGTCGTAGCTTATTTCGATAATGAGGCCGTAAAAGGACATGAGCGTTACAGTATAACCTACAAGGAGGTCGTCTATAAATTTTCCTCTCAAGCACATCTTATGCGTTTTAAAAGTCAGCCGGAAAGATTTCTCCCTCAATATGGTGGTTATTGCGCTTATGCCGTTGCTTTAAAATCTGAAAAAGTAGATATCAATCCCAAAGCCTTTGAAATTAGGGATGGTAAGCTTTATCTTTTTTACAATGCTTGGGGATCGAACACCTTAAAATTATGGCAAAAAAATAATGTGAAAGGTTTACAGCATAAAGCCGACCAAAACTGGGAAGCTATGATTCTAGAATAGTTTAAAGAGTTCTATGAAAAAGAAGAATTAGCTTCTAATAATAGTTGATTGGTTAATGTTGAACGCCTGATTTACATCAGGCGTTTTTCTTTAAATAACTTTAATAATGTAGGTGTTTTTCTTGCCTTTGTTTAAAATAATATACTTGTCATTAATTAAATCTTCTGATGACAATTGGTAGTCTTCTTTCACTTTTTCCTTGTTAACAGCAACAGCATTTTCCTTTAAGGCACGACGCGCTTCACTATTAGAAGATAAAAAATTTGTTTGAGCTGCTAACGCACCAATCATATCAAGTTCTTGCAAATCATTTCTAGAAATTTCAGCTTGCGGAACACCTTCGAAAACATCTAAAAACGTTTTTTCATCCAAGGTCTTGATATCAGACTTGAAGGTTTTACTGAACAATATATTGGAGGCTTTTTCTGCGTTTTCAAAATCGGCACGAGAATGTACCATACATGTAATTTCTTCAGCTAAACGCTTTTGGAGACCACGTTGATGTGGTGCCTCTTGATGATTACTGACAATCGTAGCAATCTCCGTTTCGGATAAAAATGTAAAAATTTTAATATACTTCTCGGCATCTTCATCTGTAGAATTCAACCAATATTGATAAAATTTGTAAGGAGACGTTCTGTTAGCGTCCAACCAAACATTACCACCTTCAGATTTTCCAAATTTCGAGCCATCACTTTTCGTAATTAACGGACAGGTAATCGCGAAACCTTTCCCTTGGGCTATACGTCTAATCAATTCCGTTCCAGTAGTGATATTTCCCCATTGGTCGCTACCTCCCATTTGAATAGTACAGTTATTTTCTCTAAACAAATGAAGAAAATCATACCCTTGCACTAATTGATAGGTAAACTCTGTAAAAGACATCCCATCTGTAGATTCTGACGAAATTCTATTTTTAACAGAATCTTTTGCCATCATATAGTTGACAGTAATATGTTTCCCGACATCACGAATAAATTCCAGAAATGAAAAATCTTTCATCCAGTCATAGTTATTCACTAAAACTGCGGCATTTTCAGCATCACTTTCAAAATCTAAAAAATGGGATAATTGCTTTTTAATCGCATTTTGATTGTGTCGCAACGTCGACTCATCCAATAAGTTACGCTCACTAGATTTTCCCGAAGGATCACCTATCATTCCTGTGGCACCTCCAACTAAAGCCACTGGTTTATGACCACATCGCTGATAGTGTGCTAACAGCATAATTGGGACCAAATTACCGATGTGTAAAGAATCGGCAGTAGGATCAAAACCTACATAAGCAGATCGCATAGCCTCCATTAAATGCTCTTCGGCTCCTGGCATAGTATCATGGATCATACCTCTCCATTGCAATTCTTCAACAAAATTCTTTATCATAACAGCTTTATTAGTAATCATTCGCAAAGATAGATTTATACCTTAAAAGACAAAAGACAATTATAAAAAAGAGTAACTTTACCTTATGATTCTTGTCACTGGAGGAACAGGCTTAGTAGGCTCACATTTATTATTCCAATTGTTGAAAAGCAATGAGAAGGTTAGAGCAATTTACAGAAGAGCACACAAGCTAGAAACTGTAAAGCATGTCTTTGGATACTACACCAAAGATGTAGAAACACTATACAATAAGATTGAATGGGTGGAAGCCAATATCAATGACATACCTGCGTTAGCAGAAGCTTTCCATGGCGTGAGTTATGTTTATCATTGTGCAGCGTTTATCAGTTTTGAACCAGACAAATATTTTGAACTTCGCAAAGTGAATATCAAAGGCACTGCTAATATTGTCAATCTTTGTATCTCAAATCAAGTACAAAAATTATGTTATGTCAGTTCTATTGCTGCATTAGGACATGAACCTCATCCTGAAATTCCTGTTACAGAAGATACAGAATGGCAGCCAGAATTGGACCACAGCGTATATGCTATCACTAAATATGGCGCAGAATTAGAAGTATGGAGAGGCACCCAAGAAGGTGTGGATGCGGTTATCGTCAATCCAGGTATTATCTTAGGTCCAGGATATTGGAAAAGTGGTGGTAGTGGTAGCCTATTCCAACAAATACATAGAGGTCTCAGCTATTATCCTACTGGATCGTCTGCTTATGTAGACGTATGGGACGTCGTAACGGTCATGACAGAACTCATGGAAAAACCGATAAAAAATGAGCGCTATATCGTGATTGCTGAGAATGTAACTTTTAAAGATTTTCAGTATCAAGTGGCTAAAGCCTTACAGGTTAAACCGCCAAAAAAAGCGGCTTCAAAAGGGTTATTAAATATCCTATGGCGATTAGATTGGCTCAGACATAATCTTTTTGGTAAACGGAGACAATTATCAAAACAAATGGCACATTCTATTTCAGAAAGAACTATATATGATCACTCCAAAATAACCTCTGAACTCAATTTTGATTTCAAGCCAATCACCAAAACTATTTCGGAAGTCAGTGCCTTCTACCTGAAGGATTTACAAAGGTGATACCCTAACGATCTGACTTGATGGATACCTTATCGGCCTTTATTTTTTGGGTTGAATCAATAGCCATTTTCATCGAATCCTTTTTTCGCTTTATCTCCTTGGCTTCTTCTGCCATGGCTTTCTCGTACTTTTCTTTATCGCTTTTAATACGTTCTTCAATTTCACTGATCATGAGCTCGTATTCGCTCACGTCATACCCATAATATTCGTTGCTCAATGCAAATTGCAGACTATCGATATGATATTTCTCGAAAATATAATCTTGAGGATAAATCCCCTTGTTTTCGAGTTTTAACTTATTCCCTCCTTTGGCTGCACTTATAATAAAGACTTCGTAAAGCACATCCACCATTTTATCCCTCGGAATAAGGTTGTCAGGCTTCTTTGGTTTTCCTGAAGAATAACAACCAAATAGAGCAGCAATTAATATTAATAAACAGAGCTTTTTCATCTATTAAAAGTTAAACGTTTAGCCACCTTAACATCTAAAACCTTAAAATTATTGTACACTAAAGACCCATTGAGAAACGTGTGGGTAATACGCGATTTGAACGTCGTGCCTTCAAAAGGAGACCATCCGCATTTATAAAGAATGTTTTCCTTTTTAACCGACCACGGACTATTTAAATCGACAATCACTAAATCCGCAAAATATCCAGCCTTGATATAGCCTCGTTTCTCTACTTGGAATAAGATTGCTGGGTTGTGAGCCATCTTTTCAACTATTTTTGGAAGCCCAATTTTACCTTTGTGATACATTTCCAACATGGCTACCAAAGCATGTTGCACTAGTGGTCCTCCTGAAGGTGCTTTCGTATATTTGTTATTTTTCTCTTCCAAGGTATGTGGTGCATGGTCTGTAGCAATCACATCAATTCTATCATCTAATAATGCCTTCCACAATAAATCACGGTCTTTGGCAGTTTTTACAGCTGGATTCCATTTAATATGAGTCCCTTTTTTTGCATAGTCTTCATCACTAAACCAAAGGTGATGGATGCAAACTTCTGCTGTAATTTTCTTGTCTTTTAAAGGGATTTTATTTGTAAATAACTGTGTCTCCTTTCCAGTAGATAAGTGGAACACATGCAATCTAGCTCCTGTTTTCTTTGCCAATTCAATGGCCTTAGATGAAGACAAATAACAGGCTTCCTCACTTCTTATAATCGGGTGCTTTTCTATGGGAATATCTTCTCCGAATTCAGCGAGATGAGCTTCCATATTTTTTCTGATGGTTGCTTCATCTTCGCAATGCACAGAAATCACCATATCCGTACTACTGAATATTTTTTCTAATACCTCAGGATTATCAACAAGCATATTTCCGGTAGATGATCCCAAAAACAATTTTAATCCAGCAACAGTTTTAGGGTTGACTTTTAAAATTTCTTCCAAATTATCATTTGTGCCTCCAAACATAAATGAGTAATTGGCAAAAGAGGTATTGGCTGCGATTTCGAACTTCTCCTCCAGTTTCTCAACCGTGGTCGTTTGCGGATTAGTGTTAGGCATTTCTATGAATGAGGTAATTCCACCAGCCAAAGCAGCTCTCGATTCGGAGGCTATATCTGCCTTATGGGTTAGTCCAGGCTCTCTAAAATGAACTTGATCATCAATAACTCCAGGGAATACATAATTCCCTTCGGCATCAATGATTTGAACATCGGCAGATTTCGCACTTATGGAATCGGAGACTTCTTTAATTAATTCCCCTTCAATTAAAATATCCCCTTCAAAAACTTTGCCTTCGTTAACTATTTTGGCATTCTTAATAAGTTTGGTATTATACTGCATTGGATTAATTGAATACACTATTAAACTTCATTTTTATAACTCCAAAAATAGCTTCAGAAATAATCCCTCCACTCATTTTAGATTTTCCTTTGGTTCTATCTGTAAAGATGACGGGAATCTCTACAATTTTAAACTTGTGTAAATGTGCCTTAAACTTCATTTCTATTTGAAATGCATAACCAACAAATTTGATATCATCCAAATTGATAGTCTCAAGCACCTTTCGTTTGAAACATACAAAACCTGCCGTTGTATCGGCAATTTTCATACGTGTGATGAATTTCACATATTTGGAGGCAAAATACGATAACAATAATCGTTTCATATCCCAATCAACAACATTCACCGTATTGTTTATATAACGCGAACCAATGGACATATCTGCACCTTCAATAGCGCAGGCGTTATATAAATATATGAGGTCAGCTGGATTATGCGAAAAGTCTGCATCCATTTCAAATATAAAATTATAAGAACGCTCCAGAGCCCATTTAAATCCTGCGATATAAGCCGTTCCCAATCCCGTTTTATTAGCCCTAGTTAACAAATGGAGTTGGTCTTTAAACTCGTTTTGAAGCCCTATCACTTTATCTCCTGTGCCGTCAGGTGAATTATCATCAACTACCAAAATATCAAACCTCATGCCTTGGGCAAAAACCGCTCTTATGATAGATTCGATATTTTCTATTTCATTATAAGTTGGTATGATTACAATGGCATCTGACATGCAGTTTAGTCTTGATTTTAATTGGTCTGACAAAACAAAAGTAAGCGTTTTATCATTTAAAATTAAGTGATAAAATCATAAACATTGTTAATCTTGTCATATTGATTTTAAGATGTGTATTTTAACCCGTGGAATCATCAATTTTTCTTACTAATTTTGTGACATGCTCAGAAACATCATTTCCAATGATTGGTTTACCCTATTTCTTGTGTTAGCACTGATTTGTCTAACATTGAGCAAGTACTTATTTGCACACCGATTTAAAGATTTTTTAGCTGTTATCGGTAATTCCAAATATTTAAAAATCTACGCGAGAGATCAAAAATTTATAGATGGGTTTGATGCCTTATTGTACATCAATCTCATCATTTCTATCTCCATATTTGCATATATGAGTTATGCGACGGTGATTCATCCAACAGCATTTGACCTCTATGAATTCTTCAAATTGGCTTTTGGAATTGGCGTTCTGTTTCTCATAAAAATACTTCTAGAACGTTTGATTGCGAGTTTATTTGATATTGATGAGCTAGTTGATTACTACTTATTTCAGAAAACCACTTTCAAAAATTATACAGGCTTAGTCATCTTTCCAATTAATTGTATTTTAATCTACACGATTGAGCCTAATGCCACAATAATTTATGTAGTGATAGGGTTGATTGTTCTTATCAATCTCATAGGATTTTTTTCATCCTTTAAAAATCATCAAAAATTACTTTTGAATAACATATTCTATTTTATTTTGTATCTTTGCGCACTTGAAATCGGACCCTATCTGATTTTATATAAGTTAATTAAAGATTTCAACGCTTAAAACACTTTAAGGAATATGACGAAAGTGAAAACAATTTTAGTATCTCAACCAGAACCTAAAATAGAAAATTCGCCTTACTTTGATCTTCAAGAAAAACAAAAAGTAAAAATTGATTTCAGACCATTTATTCATGTTGAAGGTGTAGAAGCCAAAGAGATAAGACAACAAAAAGTCGATCTTGCTTCTTACACGGCAATTATACTTACTAGTAGAAATTCTGTGGATCATTTCTTTAGAGTCGCTGATGAAATGCGATTCAAAGTGCCAGACACGATGAAATATTTTTGTCAGTCTGAAGCGGTTGCCTACTATCTTCAGAAATACGTGGTATACAGAAAGCGTAAAATTTATGTTGGAAAGCGAACATTTGCTGATTTGTCTCCATTGATTAAAAAATATAAAGACGAGAGCTTCCTTTTGCCAACCACTGATAAATTGAAACCTGAGGTTCCTGAAATTTTAAATAATTTGAACGTAAAGTGGAAACAAGCTGTTTTTTACAAAACGGTTATTAGTGACTTATCAGATTTAGCAAATGTCTATTATGATATTTTGGTATTTTTTAGTCCGTCTGGTATCGAATCATTATTCCATAATTTTCCGGAATTCAAACAAAATGATACGCGTATTGCGGTCTTCGGAAATACGACTATCAAAGCCGTTGAATCTCATGGCTTACGCGTAGATATTTCAGCGCCAACACCTGAAACGCCATCCATGACTATGGCTTTAGAGAAATATATTGAAAAGACAAATAAAGGAAAATAATAAGTAGTTACCTTTTTGAGCATAAAAAAGCGGTTCCATTAACTTGAAACCGCTTTTCTTTTTTGTTATCTAATGATTTATTAGAATCCATAGCGTTGTGGGCCTCCTCTTCGGATTTCCTCACTAGCAAATTCCTCAAATTTCTTAAAGTTTTCACGAAACGCATTGGCTAATTTAAAGGCCGTTTTATAATACGCCTGATCGTCATTCCAAGTTGTTCTCGGACTGAGCACCTCACTTGGTACACCAGGACAAGTTCTAGGTTGCGCGACACCAAATACAGAGTGAATATGGTAATCGTCGTAATTATACAACCCTAAATCACCATTGAGCACTGCATTAATCATGGCACGTGTGTATTTGAGCTTCATTCGAGTCCCAACACCATAAGAACCACCTGTCCAGCCCGTGTTAACAAGCCATACATTGACACCAGCATCTTTCATTTTTTTGCTCAACATATCGGCATACTCCGTTGGGTGTAAAGGCATAAATGGCGCACCAAAACATGCTGAAAAACTTGGGACTGGCTCATCTATTCCCGCTTCAGTTCCAGCCACTTTCGCTGTATAACCAGAAATGAAATGGTATGCTGCCTGACTTGGTGTTAATTTAGAAATTGGAGGTAACACTCCAAAAGCATCTGCTGTTAAGAAGAAAATGTTTTTAGGGTTTTTACCAATTGATGGAACTCTAATATTTTCAATATGATGTATCGGGTAACTTACCCTAGTATTCTGTGTTATGGACGTATCTGAAAAATCTACTTGTCCTTGACTGTCAAGAATCACATTTTCGAGAATTGCCCCTTTCTTAATAGCCTCAAAAATCTCAGGCTCTTGCTCTTGTGATAAATTAATGACTTTGGCATAGCAACCGCCTTCAAAATTAAAGACTGTATTCTCATTGGTCCATCCGTGTTCATCATCACCAATCAAACTGCGTTCAGGATCGGTTGATAAGGTGGTCTTTCCTGTTCCAGACAAACCAAAGAAGATTGCTGTGTCACCATCTTTACCAACATTTGCACTGCAGTGCATAGGTAATGTATTCTTAAAGACAGGCAAAATAAAGTTAAGTGCTGAAAAAATACCTTTTTTAATCTCTCCAGTATAACCTGTCCCACCAATCAATGCTATTTTTCTTGTAAAATCAAGTATCGCAAAATTGTGTTGTCTCGTACCATCCACTTCTGGATCTGCCATAAATCCGGGAGCATTAACAATCGTCCATTCTGGATTGAAATTAGTCAATTCTTCTTTACTAGGACGTAAAAACATATTGTAAGCAAACATGTTACTCCAAGGATATTCATTTATGACACGAATATTCAATTTATAATTGTCATCTGCACAAGCATAACTATCTCTCACAAAAACTTCCTTTTCTGATAGATATGCTGTGACCTTATCATATAGCTTTTGAAATTTATCTGTATCAAAAGGAATATTGATATTTCCCCACCAAACACGGTCTTTTGTGATATCATCCTTTACAATGAATCTATCTTTCGGTGAGCGACCCGTAAATTCTCCAGTGTTAACGGCTAGTGTTTTATTCGATGTCTCAACGCCTTGGCCCTTAGATACTGTAATCTCCTGTAATTCATCAGGAGACAATTGATATCTCACTTTGGCATTTTTAATGCCATAGGCATCTAGCGAAATCGTTTGCGTAATATCTGTATGGTTTACCATAATTTGTTTGTGTTGTTTAAGTTGCAAAATTAAACATTATTATAAAAGTAGGCTGTTTATTTTAAGATTTATCACGCTTGTTTTTCAAAATCTTTATTAACAATACCACCCAAGCTACTATCAGTAACAAGCCTCCAATTGGTGTCACAAACCCTATAGTTTTAAAATCAAAGCTGGTTAATTGGTTGGTAGACAAACCATAAATTGAACCTGAAAAAAGCAACACTCCAAGTAGTACCAAAATAAGAATTATACGTTTTGCTTTTTCACGAATAACATCCAAACTTCCAATGAACAATAAGAATAGTGCATGGTACATTTGATATCGCACACCTGTTTCAAAAGTCTGTTGGGATTCTACTGAAATAAGAGACTTAAGTCCGTGTGCCCCAAAAGCACCCAGAATTATTCCCAAAACACCCAGTAAGCACGCTGTCAATAAAATTATTTTGTTCATATATTAGTGGCATTAAGATTTTTTGAACCCTCAGTATTTACTAAATTCGTATCCAATTTAATTTAGAAGATTAAACGCTATACGTCTTCGGTAATTACTAAAGGGTGATAGCGTTTAACACATACAAATTTACTCAAGAAAACCCATTATGCGAAAGATTTTAGTTATAGGTTCTGGAAAATCAACCTCATACTTAATAAAATATTTACTAGAAAAATCTCATGAAGAACATCTACATATCATTGTAGGTGATATTGATATTCAAAATGCTCGGAAATTAATAAATAATCACGAAAATGCGAATGCGATTACCTTAGACGTTTTTGATCAATCATCTAGACGTGCTGCTATAGAAAATGCCGATATCGTAGTATCGATGCTACCTGCTAGATTTCATATTGAAGTCGCTAAAGATTGCGTCACTCTAGGTAAAAATATGGTGACTGCTTCATATGTTAGTGATGACATGCAAAAACTGAACCATGCCGTAACGGAGAAAGGGCTCGTATTTATGAATGAAATTGGTGTCGATCCAGGTATTGATCATATGAGCGCTATGAAAGTCATTGATAACATTCGTGATAAAGGAGGAAAGATGGTTTTGTTTGAATCGTTTACTGGTGGATTAGTGGCTCCGGAAAGTGATAACAACTTATGGAATTACAAATTTACTTGGAATCCGAGAAATGTGGTCGTGGCCGGACAAGGTGGTGCTGCTAAGTTCCTTCAAGAAGGCACCTATAAATACATCCCATACAACCGATTGTTTAGACGAACGGAATTTCTGGATGTTGAAGGTTACGGCCGTTTTGAAGCCTATGCCAATAGAGATTCCTTAAAATATCAAGATGTTTACGGCCTCAATGACATTAAAACACTGTATCGTGGAACGATGCGTCGTGTGGGATTTAGCCGTGCATGGAATATGTTTGTACAACTTGGAATGACAGATGACAGCTATACGATAGATGATAGTGAAAATATGAGTTATCGTGATTATGTAAATGCCTTTCTACCTTACAGTCCTACTGATTCTGTAGAATTAAAGTTCCGACATGCACTCAAAATAGACCAAGATGATATTGTTTGGGATAAACTGGAAGAATTAGACGTTTTCAGTAAAACAAAAATGGTTGAACTTAAAAAAGCGACACCGGCTCAAATTCTACAGAAAATTCTAATGGATAGCTGGACATTGGAGGCAGATGATAAAGACATGATTGTGATGTATCACAAATTTGGATATGAACTCAACGGAAAACATCATCAAATAGATTCTACTATGGTGACGATTGGTGAGGATCAAACATATACCGCAATGGCAAAAACAGTAGGCCTTCCAGTAGCCATTGCTACGCTCGCCATTCTTAATGAAGTCATCACAACACCTGGTGTTCAAATTCCGATTTCCAAAGAAGTTTACAATCCTATATTGGCTGAATTAGAAGATTTCGGAATGAAGTTTTCTGAAAAGGAAGTCCCTTATTTAGGTTATAACCCCTTGAATGTTTAAACCATGAAAATTGTCAACCAAAATATCCAAATTGACGGTATCGATAAAAAGATATTGCGCGCTTTGATGGCTGATGCTAGAACACCTATCTTAGAAATCGCAAGAATGGTTGGTATTTCTGGTGCAGCGATACATCAACGTCTGAGAAAATTAGAAAAGTCTGGATTAATCTCAGGATCTAAGTTTGTTATTAACCCAAAAGTTTTGGGTTATACCACCATGGCATTTATTGGCATTTATCTCGACAAGGCGATTAGTAACCCGGAAGCTGTTAAACAATTACAAAAAATTCCTGAAGTTTTAGAATGTCATTATACTACAGGAAATTGGAGCATATTTATCAAAATTCTATGTAAGGATAATGAGCATCTCATGCATGTTCTCAATCGTGACATCCAATCAATCACAGGTGTTTCTAGAACCGAAACATTTATTTCTTTAAATCAGCAAATCGATAGACAAATCAACATATAAGTAAAAAGGCAATTCAATAGAATTGCCTTTTTTATAAGATTTAAAAGCGAGGATTACTGAATTAATAGCTTCTTAATAGTAGATCCCTTTTTTGATACAATTTCCAAGAGATACATCCCTGAAGATAACGTATTGCTTAAATCAAGGGATTGATCACCAGAGGCACCATTTAAATCATAAGACCTAATACGACGTCCATTAACATCATTAATGGTAAGCGTTTCTAATGCTACACCAGAATTCTTGATAATAATCTGACCTTTTGACGGGTTTGGGTACACAGAAATAACAGTTCCAAGATTAAATTCATTTGTTGAAAGTGCCAAAATATTTAATTTGTCTGGAATAGCTGCAACTAGTGCATTATATGGCGAATCAAGTAGATCATTAGCGCCTACATAATTCGCTGGGTTTGTGAGAGCAATCTTGGCATCTTGAATTGTAGTAAACGTATAGCTTCCACTGTAAACAGCATTATCAAATTCTTGTGAAGGTAATGGCCCTGAACCAACGGCCACTGCTGTTCTTGGCAGGCCAACACCAGTTAAACCTGTAAATAAATTAGTTTCTGTCGTACTATTGCTGTCGTCGCCCGAAAAGGTAGTGGATGATCCACTCAAAATAAAAATTAATGATGGTGACTCACCTGTGCCTTGCAAAACAGTAATTGAATCTCCGCCTGTTGAAAGTGACATTCCGGTAGCGCTTGTAATGACACTATCTCCTGAATAGTTGCTAAATTCTGGACTAGGAACTGCAAAATTATAACTTATGATTTCACCTGCTTCAATACCAGACACTGGAACAGTGTACCTATTAGCACCTTCTCCACAGCCTGCAGGATCAAAAGTTCCTGCGGGAACCGCGCCACAATCGGTAAAAAGAATTTGGGTGCCACCTTCTAAGTCTACGAATGTCGTAAATGCAAACGAGTCAGGTGTATCGGCTTGATACCATAATATGGCAATATCGCCAGGTACTAAAGTAGTTTGGGCTTGAGTTCGTTGCATGCCTAGCGCGCAACTCATCAAAAATGGTAATAAAAGTAATTTTGTTTTCATAATAGCTTATATTGGATTAATTAATTGTATATGCCGAATTTAGTACTAGTAATACCTTTAGTACGGTTTCTACTTTTAAGCACATAGGTTCAGCGACTAATATCCAACCACGAGACCATTATAGGATTTGAGAACTATAAAATCCCTTAGTGGGACGCGATGATAATTTTCTTAGTCAAAACTGTTCTCTCTGTAGCTATAGATAAGACATACATTCCTGGAGACAATAAATGACCTAGTTCATACTGCACATCAAGTGTTGTATTATTTAATTCTTCATTAAACACTAGGCGACCATTAATATCTACTATTGATAGGGCATGCAATGCTATCCCAGAATTACTAATATGAAGACTCCCATTGGTTGGGTTTGCGTACACTTCAATCAGATTTGTTAAGTTGGAAGTTGGTGTCGATAGTGTGACACCTGAACTAAATGAAATGGCATCCAATCCTAACTCTTCAGCTGCAGAATTGGAAGAAAACTCAATCACCAATTGTGCTTTACATCCTACATACGAAGATAAATCAGCGGTTAACATATTCCATGTATCCTCAATGGCCAAATCATCTATGTCACTTCCAAAAGTATCGATTAAGGTTAATGTGGAGCTCGCACAATCTGTAAAGACGATTTGAACTCTAAAAAAATCTTCTAACTCCCAACTCGTCTCCTCCAAAATATATTGCATACTAAATTGTGGGTTACTGGCTCCGGCTAAATCTACGAGATCGAATGTCATGGTGATATCGCCATCTGGATCTTCCATAAAAAAAGCTTGACTCCCTTCGGGAGGTGCTACTGCTATTTCCGTGGTGAAGAAAGCACTTGTTCCAACACCAAAAAAATCACCATCACTAAACCCAGATGGCCCATTTGGACTTGTTGGATCAAGTTCAATGGCATATCCGAGTGTAGCACCATTTGACGATTCAGTGACATAAATAAGTCCGCATGGCGCATTGTAATTGGCAAGGGTATGAGCCGTCGCGGTTTCAAAGTCAAAATATTGACATGAGCCACCAACAGCACTAAAGTTGACACCTGGCGTATTTTCAAAGCCATTGCCTACTTGAGACAACATGGTAACAGGTAATAATAGGAGTAGTAAAAGTAGTTTTGATTTCATAGTATTGAGATTTAAGTATTGAAGCAAATAAAGTACTTTGTTTTTCCGAACAGAGTACTTTATTTAGTTTTGATTTATTGTACTTTGTTTTAACTTCTCGGCGGATAAAGTCCATATGTACAAATAACATAGTAAGTCCCCAAAAATGGGTTTTGTACATCAAATGGTTGATTCCCTCCAGTAAGTCCAGTATTTCCAGTAACAGTACCACCGCCAAATGTGGCATCATTAGCCGCCGAATTATAAGGTGTTCCTGATTCAGCAATACCGATATTACGTCTTGAAGGCTCATTATTATCACCGTCGTCCTCATTACAAGATAAGGTCGCAGATAAGGTGCTTCCGTCATGTGTGTGAGAAGGTAAATTCCCTGTAGTTAAGGAAACCGTCTCTCGTCCTGCTCTTTCACCTAAAGTAACTGGCTGAAGTCCTGGACCATTTCCGGCGTGCTTTGCAACACGTCCTCTTAAATCCGGTAGAGCGAATGTTGATCTACCGTCGCCACCATAAGTGGTTCCTAAGATGGAGAATAGCGCCTGATTGTCTGCGATTGATAATATTTGGCCATTACAAAAGGCCCAGTTTCTTGGAGCAAAATTGCCTCCAAACATCATGATTGTTCCTATATATGCATCATCCATAATTTCTATTTTTTTTAATTGATTAAATTTTGAATTATTCTTTATTGATTTTTAATTTCTTGGTGGAAAAACACCTTGAAGAGCGATAATGTAATTGATTCCAATAAATGGGTTTTGAACGTCGAAGGATTGGTTATTACCCTGAGGTCCTGTATTCCCTGATACAGTAGCGCCACCAAATGTTGCGTCGCTAGCTGCAGAATTGTAAGGTGTTCCTGAACCTGCTATTCCAAAGTTTCTTCCGGAGGGTTCATTGTTGTCACCATCATCTTCATTACAAGATAACTTGAGTGTTAGACTACTTCCATCGTGACTATGAGCAGGCATGTTTAATGTTGTTAAAACAACGTTCTCTTTTCCACCCATTTCTCCCCAAGTCACAGGCTGTAAACCTGGACCATCACCAGGATGTTTTGGAAATCGTCCCCTCAAATCGGGTAAGGCAAATGTGGTTCTTCCGTCGCCACCATAAGTTGTCCCAATTATCGCAAAAAGTGATGAGTACTGAGCAATAGACAACAACTGTCCATTACAAAAAGCCCATCCTCTTGGAGCAAAGTTGCCGGCAAACATAATAATTTGTGCCAAAAGTGCATTCATAATTTACTGGTTTTAAGTTGGTTAATAGTTCTCAAAATTCAGAAAACAAAACTGTTTTTTTAAAAGCAAAAGCACCTAAAGCTAAAACCAAGTAGAAATACCTATTTTTTAGAATACCTACCATTTTTAAGTTCAATTTGCCTAGCTTTAGGCATATAAATCAACTAAAATCAATAATTATGAGTGCAACAACACCCCTAACACGTACCCTTAAAGAAGCTGAAGACTGGACCAAAACTTGGCAAACCAATCATCCCAACTTAAGTAAAGCCTTTTTAATCCCAGCAGATGACTTAATCGCTTGCTTTAATGAAATGGGATTAAAAGTCACCACAGATGGGAATGGAAAGCTTCAGGTGAAGGCTGATGGTTTTGAACCGAAGGTCAGAGCTTATTTGGGAACTCAAGACTCTGGTGGCGAGTGTTTACTAATTGTAGGAACAACAACTACAGATGGATCAAAGTACAAGGACATTATTTATCCAAATGGTGATGGTACTAATGGTACCGGTATTTATGACTTTACTACGCCATGCCCAAGTGATTGTGATGACAGCAGTCTACTCTATCACAAAAAGTAAAAATTAATTGGTGTAGATGACATTGTCAAATACCTTTTTCGAATACCTTGGAATTGTATTAATTATAATCAATACAGTTCTATACCTTATAAGCTATGGTACCTTAAAAAAAACCATGGCTTATAAGTTTTTTTCTTGGTATTTAGTTATTTCACTACTTACATCTTTAACTGCTTTTATATTGAATAAGTTAAGAATCAATAATTTGTTTTTATCCCATGTCTATTTTATCAGTCAGTTTTTATTTCTGACATTTTTCTACAAATCATTGTTTAAGCCAAAGCAAAAAAAATATTTGATGATTGTGCTTGGTGTCATTATGGCCATTTTAGCTTTCAAATATATAAGCAATCCTGAACTCTTATATCGGTTTAACTTAACCGAAATTTTTATCACATCGTTGCCATTGGTCGTTTACTCAATTATTCATCTTTACAATTCATTAAACGAACCCAATCGGTTTATGTATATCAACGCTGGGATTTTAATTTACATTACTACGAGTACGCTCATTTTTATTTTAGGAGATTACTTATCCATTTACACAAACAACAGAGCTGTCAAGGATATATGGTTCATAAATAAAGTTTTATACGTAATTTACATGTTACTTATCTTAATGGAATGGAAGACATCAATTTTGCCAGTCAAGAGCAAATCATAGGAGCTTTAGTCTACGGGATTATTTTTTTAGTGCTAGTGACTCTAGGACTCATTCTGTTTTTTTACTATTCGAGAAAAAAAATTATACAAAAAGAAGTTGAAAAAGTTAATATCAAACTTGATCATCAAAAAAAAATATTGCAAACCACTATTAAAGTGCAAGAGGAAGAACGCCATAGAATAGCGCAAGATTTACATGATGCCATAAGCTCCAAACTAAATGTGGTTAGCTTAACAACAAACGTTTTGATTGATGATAAAACTATAGGCGATGAGCAAAAAGAAGCTTTAAAACACATTTTGGATATTACGACGAGAACCTTGGAAAGCTCTAGGAAAATTGCCCATGAACTTATGCCGCCTATATTAGATAAATTTGGATTGAAAGTGGCCTTGGAAGAATTATTTGATGAGTTTACTTCGAATACCTCAATTCGTATAAGTCATCACATCGAAACTTTGGATCAATTGGATAAAAGCAGTGAGCTACATATTTTTAGAATTGCTCAAGAACTTATTAATAACGCCTTAAGACATGGGAAAGCCGATATGCTAAAAATGGAACTCATAAAAGAGCAACAAGGCTTTGTTCTAAAATTCAAAGATAATGGTATTGGCTTTGATGTGACCGATGACAAGAAAAAATCTGGTATTGGGTTACAAAACATTAAGAGCAGAGTTGCTATATTAAACGGACAGCTTTTTGTTGAAAGCTCTAAGAAAACAGGAAGTAAATTCACCATCAATTGTCAATCTTATGGATACTAAAATAACGATAGCCATTGCCGATGACGAATTGCTATTTCGGCAAGGACTCATCTCAATTTTGAATAAAGAGAAACATTTAAACATCTTATTTGATGCCGAAGATGGTAACGATCTCATGGCGCAATTACGGACGGCATCCACTATTCCCGAAATTGTAATTACCGACCTAAAAATGCCTGGACTCAATGGCGTAGAAACCACCAAACTTATTCGAAAAGAGTTTCCAGACATCAAAATCATTGCCTTAACCAGCTATTTTAGTAAACCCTTTATCATCAATATGATTTCAATTGGTGCCGTTGCTTATTTGGCAAAAAATAGTACCCCAAAACTCATGTTGACTACAATTAATGAGGTATCTGAAAAGGGGTTTTATTATGATGAGCAGGTCATGAGGTTTATCCATGAGGGTTTATTAAACAATAATGACCCCAAGAAATCGGCTTTCGATACCACCTATTTCACCAAACGGGAAAAAGAAGTCTTGGAACTCATTTGCAAACAATACACTACGAATGAAATTGCCGAAAAACTGTTTATCAGTCCGCGAACTGTCGATGGACATCGCAATAACCTTTTACTCAAAACCGAATCCAAAAATTTGGCAGGATTGGTCGTTTATGCCATTCAGAATAAATTAGTCAACCTCGAAGAGAAGTTTTAATACCAAAAAAGCATTCCTTTCAGAATGCTTTTTTGTCATATTTTTTTCATTAAGATTCTAGTCTCTCGACATGAATATCTGAAGGACATACCAAAACAGTAACATCAAAGAGGCAAATAATCCAAGTGATGCCGGAATATATTCATCTTCAGAGTATTTATGTACTAAGTTAGAGGTTTGATACAAAATGGATCCGCCAGCTAATAAACACATCCCTACCGAAAACCATAAGCCAAGATTAAAGCCGAATAAGGATCCTGCGACTATCAATCCGAGTGCGATAAAGAAACCTATTGTGAGTCCAGTTTTCATAAAGGAAAAGTCCTTTTTAGTTACAAAAACAACTGCCGACAAACCTGTAAACAACGCCAAGGTGACTATGGCAGCCTGATTTAACATCTCTGTCCCTGAATCCATATAAAAAATCGCAATCCAAAGTAAGGGCACAAAAATGAACGCTTCTGCCAAAATATACAATCCATAAGCCAAATATTGCTTATTCTTGTCTTTGGTTCGTAAAGCTGTACTTTCTGCATAATTGGTGACGAACATAAATCCGCCTAGCATAATAAGCCATCGCCAACCTTGCAACATGGATAATGAAAATTCCACAATGGCATCACTTTGCAATAGCAACCATTCAAATACAATAAAAACAAGCACACCTCCAGCGACATGCGCATAGGTTTTTTTATAAAATGCCACGCGTTCTTCCGTGGTGAGACTATTTATCAAAACTTTGCCTTCGAATTGATCAAAAGGACTTTCCGTTGAGTTATCCATAAGTATAAAATTAATTTAGTAAAGTCGAAAATAATAAAACAAAACCGAATTAACACCATAATGTTATTCGGTTTCGATATTTTACATGGATATACGTTTAGTCTCTACTTCCAAAAACTTGTAAGGCCCAATATAACAAAGAGGCTAATGCTCCAATAGCGGCAACTAAATAAGTTCGGGCTGCCCATTTTAGGGCATCCTCAGAACCCTTATACTCTTCTGGAGTAACCATATTCTTATTTTTTAACCAAGCTAAAGCTCTATTACTGGCATCATATTCCACTGGCAAGGTGATAAAACTAAATAAGGTTGCAGCACCCATAAATACCAATCCTGCCACAGCAATCCAAAATCCAAACCCAACATTAGCAGCGGCTCCCAAAATAAGACCACCAATGACTAACCATTGTGACATTCCAGAAGTCACAGAAACAACTGGTACTAAGGCTGAGCGCATTTTTAAAGCACTATAGGCCTGTGCATGTTGTACCGCGTGTCCGCACTCATGAGCTGCCACAGCTGCGGCCGCCGCATTTCTTTGATTGTAAACGGCTTCACTTAAATTAACTGTTTTATTTTTTGGATTATAATGATCTGTTAGCTGTCCTCTCACTGAAATAACCTCGACATCACTAATCCCATTATCAGATAACATTTTTTCAGCAATCTCACGACCACTCATACCATTGCGTAATTGCACTTTGGAATATTTCGCAAATTTTCGTTTCAATTGATTACTCACTAACCAGCTTACTAGAGCTATTGCTCCAATCAAAATGTAGTATCCCATCATTCCATTCATAATTATTCGAATTAAATTGTTCAACTAAAGATAGCAAAAAGTAAGCCAACTTAGATGCAGGAAAAAATGTCAGTCGCTAAGAACTTAATTCCCAACCAAAAGCTTCAGCAATGCCCTTATAAACAATCTCTCCATGAACAATATTAAGGCCTTTGTCCAAAACTGGATCCTCCTGACAGGCCACCTCCCAACCTTTGTTCGCTAATTTCAAAACATATGGCAAGGTAACATTGGTCAATGCCATTGTGGATGTATAGGGCACTGCTCCGGGCATATTAGCCACGCAATAATGTACAATATCATCAATGATATAGGTAGGATCTTGATGGGTCGTAGCTTTAGTCGTCTCGAAACAACCTCCTTGATCTACAGCAACATCTACGACTACGGTTCCTGGTCGCATAAGTTTTAACATATCTGCCGTAATGAGCTTTGGTGCTTTTCCTCCTTTAATTAAAACACCTCCAATAATTAAATCATGAGTCTGTATGCGTTTTCGGATATTAAATTCACTAGAAAACTCGGTAATAACATGGCTTGGCATAATATCATTAACATGTCTTAAGCGCTTCATATTTATATCCATAATCGTGACATGTGCCCCAAGTCCAGCCGCCATTTTTGCAGCTTGAATGCCCACGACACCAGCACCCAAAACCAATACTTTCCCAGGAGGCACTCCGGGTACTCCGCCCAAAAGTACACCACGCCCTTTAATTGGTTTTTCCAAGTATTTAGCTCCTTGTTGAATGGCCATCCTTCCTGCTACTTCAGACATTGGTGTCAATAAAGGCAAACTACCATCTGGATCTTCTACAGTTTCATAGGCAATACAAATAGCATGACTTTTCATCATTGCGAGGGTAAGAGCTTCACTAGAGGCAAAATGAAAATAAGTAAAGACAATTTGATTTTTTTTAATGAGCGGATATTCTTCGACAATGGGTTCCTTGACTTTTACAATCATATCGCTTAAGCTATAAACATCCTCGATGTTCTTGACAATTTGCGCACCAACCGCTTCATAATCAGAATCAAAAAATCCGCTGCCTTCGCCTGCGGATGATTGTATGTAAACTTGATGGTTATTTCGGGTAAGTTCAAAAACGCCAGATGGTGTCATACCGACACGGCTCTCATTATTTTTAATTTCTTTGGGAACACCGATAATCATAATGCTATTATTAATGGTTTACCCTAAGAAAAATACAATGAAATTTTAAAGAAAACTTTCGCCTTCTAAACTACTTGATAATTTTTACGGAATTCGCATTTTTCATAGGCCGATTTTCTGAAATTTTGATTTTCATGACCTATTTTGAAGTGAACTATTCCTCTGTCTGAAAGACTTCCTTGACATGATTGTTTTCAAAGACAATCACTAAAAGTTGTGTTTGTGGCTCAAAAAAACTGGGCGCTCTTCCCATCCTATACACAACATTATCCTTGCCTTCAAATGCCGATTTACTTGGAAATCCCAAAAGACGCTTTATTTCCTCTTTCGTTTTGCCAATAAGTAATCTGTTTTCAATAATATCGTCTGCCATTTTATAGCGCAATGTCGGATTTGAGCGCCAAAGTTCTGGGTCGAAACGCTCTTCAAAAGCCCATGTTAAAAACGAACCAATGACTACAGCTGCAAAAAAGAACAACAGCAATTTATCATATTTCTTGATTCGTAACATGTTTACTCTGTTAGTGCTATAGTTTCTATTTTAAACCGATCACCTTCCAAGGATCCTGAAACCTCCGCCTTTCTAATGACTTCACAAAACCCAGAATCCTTGTCATGGGCATCACCAAAATCATCGATGTCTGCACCATCTACGAAATAAGCGTTCTCGTCTATTCGTATTGCAAGATCACAACCCTTCTGACTTGTTAAGCCAAACTGACATTGACCACAGGAAACTTCTACTGCTTGTGTTTCATGTTTAGAGCTATGACAAGCGGTTACTAAAAAAACGAAAATAACAATGAGGCTGAATTTCATATTACCCAACAATATTGACAATTTTTCCAGGCACTACAATCACTTTTTTAGGTGCACGACCTTGCAATTGTGCCATGGTCTTCTCGTGCGCCATTACCGTTTTCTCGATATCATCCTTAGACATATCCATTGGTAACTCTAAGGTAAAACGCATTTTACCATTAAAAGAGATGGGATAGTTTTTCGTGCTTTCCACCAAATGCTTTTCTTCAAATGTAGGAAAAGTAGCGGTAGCTATAGATTCTGAATGACCCAAACGGTTCCAAAGTTCTTCAGCAATATGAGGCGCATATGGCGAAATTAAAATCAATAAAGGTTCTAGAATATCCTGACTTGTACACTTTTGAGCAGTGAGTTCATTCACCGCAATCATAAAGGTTGAGACAGAAGTATTAAACGAGAAATTCTCGATATCCTCTTCTACTTTTTTGATGGTTTTATGTAAGGTTTTCAATTGGTCTTTGGTAGGCTCGTCATCAGTGACTTTCAAACCGCTATCATCCACATACAATTTCCAAAGTTTTTTTAGAAAGCCATGCACACCCGTAATACCAGCCGTATTCCAAGGTTTCGCTTGTTCTAAAGGTCCTAGAAACATTTCATAGAGACGTAAACTATCGGCACCATATTGCTCGCAAATTTGATCTGGATTCACGACGTTGTACCAACGTTTAGACATTTTTTCAACCTCACGACCAACTTCATACTTTCCATCTTCCAGAATAAAATCGGCATCCTTAAATTGTGGTTGCCACTCTTTTAAAGCGTCTACATTTATCTCATCAGAAGCATCTACTAAATTGACATCAACTCTAATTTCTTCTGTGTTATAGTCATTTTTCAGTCCTTTGGAAACATATTTATTTGTACCTGACACTCTATAAACAATGGCACTCGTCCCCAAAATCATTCCTTGGTTGATCAACTTCTTAAAAGGTTCGTCAACAGTCACAAAACCGCGATCTTTTAAAAACTTCGTCCAAAATCGCGCGTAGAGCAAATGACCAGTAGCATGTTCACTACCACCAATATACAAATCGACATTCTCCCAATACTTTAACGCGTCTTCACTCGCAAATACATCACCTCGCTTTGCAGCTTCTTCCATATATCTAAAGAAATACCAAGAACTTCCTGCCCAACCTGGCATGGTATTCAATTCTAAAGGAAATACCGTTTTCTCATCGATGAACGCATTAGCTACGACTTCATTTTTTTGGGTATCCCAAGCCCAAATATCGGCACGTCCTAGAGGTGGCTCTCCTTCTTCCGTAGGTAAATATTTTTCAACCTCTGGCAATACAACAGGTAAATTCTGTTTATCAATCATCTGCGGCATGCCATTCACATAATAGACTGGAAAGGGTTCGCCCCAATAACGCTGGCGTGAAAATACGGCATCTCGTAACCTATAATTTGTTTTTCCTTCCCCTTGCCCTATTTGTTCCAATTCATAAATAGCACGTTTGGTGGCTTTCTTATAACTCATGCCATTTAGGAAATCACTATTCGCTATGATTGTTTTTTCCTTATCTGAGAAGGCTTCTTCGGAAATATCTACGCCTTCAAAAATGTTCGGAATAGGAATATCGAAATGCTTGGCAAAATCATAATCACGTTGGTCACCACATGGTACTGACATCACTGCTCCTGTTCCATAGCCTGCCAACACATAGTCGCCAATCCAAATAGGAATGGGTTCTTTGGTAAATGGATGTTCAGCATACGCACCTGTAAACGCACCTGAAATAGTTTTAACATCGGCCATACGATCACGTTCACTACGTTTTGCTGTAGCTGCTATATAGGCTTCAACAGTCGCTTTTTGATCGTCTGTAGTGATTGTTGAAACCAACTCGTGTTCTGGAGCCAATGTCATGAAAGACACTCCAAAAATCGTATCTGGTCGTGTTGTAAACACTTCGATGGTTTCGTTGTGATCTTTGACATTAAAAGTCACACTAGCACCAACAGATTTTCCGATCCAATTACGCTGACTTTCCTTTAATGAATCTGTCCAGTCGATTGTCTCTAACCCTTGCAGCAAACGTTCTGCATAAGCGGAAATACGCATGCTCCATTGGGTCATTTTTTTACGAACCACAGGATGACCTCCACGTTCAGACACGCCATTGACAATTTCGTCATTAGCCAGGACTGTTCCTAACGCAGGACACCAATTCACTTCAGTTTCAGCCAAATAAGTGAGTCGATATTTCAGTAAAATTTCTTGTTGTTCTTCCGAAGTAAAACCCTTCCAATCCTCTGCAGAGAATAGGTCAATCCCATCATCACATGCTGCATTAATGTGATGATTTCCTTCGGCTTCAAAAACAGTCACCAGTTCATCAATAGGTCGCGCCATTTGTGAATCCTCGCAGAAGTAGGATTCATACAATTGAATGAAAATCCACTGGGTCCATTTGTAATATTCAGGATTACTTGTTCGTACCTCACGACTCCAATCAAATGAAAATCCAATTTGATCCAATTGACGACGATAGGTCTTAATATTCGTTTCAGTAGTAATGGCGGGATGCTGTCCTGTTTGAATCGCATACTGCTCTGCAGGCAACCCAAAACTATCATAGCCTTGTGGATGCAAGACATTAAATCCTTTATGACGCTTATAACGTGCATAGATATCGCTCGCTATATAGCCTAATGGATGACCAACGTGCAAGCCTGCACCACTTGGGTAAGGGAACATATCTAGCACATAGTACTTTGGTTTGTCACTATGATTTTCAGCCTTAAAAGTCTGTTCTTTTGCCCAATAGTCTTGCCATTTGGCTTCAATCTCATTAAAATGGTAACTCATGATTGCTCTGCAAATTTAAAGGGCAAATTTAACGGTAATACTAGACATTTAAAAGTTTATGTGAACAAGAAAGTTATCACGCACACTATCTTATTTTAATTATCTTCGTCCGCGAAACAAATTAGGCATATGACATCAGATTTCGAAACTCAACTTTCAGCACATGAATCCTTGCACAAACTCATTAAGGAACATGACATCAACACCTTTGCTAAACTGCCGTCTAAAGACACTTTTAGCGAAGCATTTATCGATTGGATAAGTCCGAAATATTACGATGCCTTTGTGAGTATTTACAACACGCATTTGGGTCAGAAAAGCGAATCCAAAGTAGTGAAAGTTATTAATTCACCATGGATTTGTAATGCTGAGACTAAAGAGCGACTTGTAGCTGTGCTCATTCCGCGATTAGAAGCAGCTGAGCAACTTTCAAAAGAACTCCAGCAATCTATTGATGGTAACAAGGATTTGGAAGTCATCATTCAAGTGAGTGGAAGTTTGGCCAATTCCGTACTCAATTATCCTAATAAAGCGATATTCGAAGTGGAACATCCGAATATCATTTCAAAGAAAAATAATATCATTGATCATGCGTTGTCTATATGTGAAGAATTAAAGCAATATAAGGCTTCGAGTTCTGTGGAGTTTACTTTTTTTAACGGACTCTTGGATAAGATGAAATCCATCCGTTTTAATGAGGAACAACAGCAGCGTTATGATGCCTGTTTGTCGAAGTCGAAATCGTCATCAAATAAGTACATTGCCATCACAGTAGTTATTGCCATTATTGCTTTGATTAGATTGATTGCTGCAATTGCTTAAGTTGCATTTTCTTTTGCTATTTTTACACCATCAATGCCTTATTTATGAGTACATCTTTTGAAAGATACCAAAAACGCAAATTAATATCCTCATACTTTTCCGTAGTGATTAGTATTGCATTGGTACTACTATTACTTGGCTGTTTAGGCCTTTTAGTACTCAATGCGAAAAAAGTAGCCGATCATTTTAGAGAGCAAGTGGTAGTGACCATTTACCTGAATGATTCTGCCAAAGAGGTAGAAGTGAGTCAACTGCAAAAAAGTTTAGCCATGGCGGAATACACTAAGGATGCTAAATACGTATCCAAGGAAGAAGCCGCTCAAATCGTCAAATCTGATATCGGAGAAGACTTTATGGAATTTTTAGGAGCCAATCCCTTACAAAACTCGATTGATGTGCATTTAAAAGCAGATTATGTTACCAACGAAACACTCGATAATATCACTGCAGAATTGGCTAATAAACAATTTATCGAAGATATCACCTATGACAATGATCTGGTTGAGATCATGAATAATAATGTTAAAAAAATCACCTTTTGGGTACTTGTGCTCAGTGCTATTTTTACGCTTATAGCTGTTTTATTAATTAATAGTTCTATTCGGCTCGCAGTCTATTCCAAACGCTTTATTATCAAAACCATGCAAATGGTGGGTGCCACGAAGCGCTTTATTAGAAAACCTTTTGTCTTAAAAAGTATTCAGCTGGGTGTTATTGGTGCTATTGTAGCTCTTATTGGTATGGGCTTTTTATTGTATTATCTGAATCGTACGTTCCCTGAATTAGAACTGATGCAAAATCAAATATGGATTGCTGTACTGTTTGTTGGTGTATTTCTATTAGGCATTATCATTACGTGGATTAGTACGTTCATCGCAACACAGCGTTTTCTCAACTTAAAAACCGATCAGTTATATTATTAAAATCCCAAATATTTTGAAACAATTTGTCTTACTTTTTATTGCATTAACGGCACTTTCTTGCAACGATGAACCAAAGGTTCCGGAGAATTTCGATTATGGCACTGCTAATAATGGTGTCTACACGAATAATTACTTTAATCTTCGCCTAGAATACGATCCGTCTTGGAATGTGCAATCAAAGCAACAAATGGATGAAATTTCAGAGTTGGGACGTGAATTAGTGAATGATGACAATCTAAAAAAAGCATTGAAAGCATCGGAAATTAATAATGCTAGTTTGTTCATGGCTTATAAATATCCTGAAGGTACATTCATTGATTACAATCCATCTTTTAGCCTTATTGCAGAAAATGTCAAAAATGCGCCCATGGTTACCTCTGGTAAAGATTACCTTATTGAAGCACAAAAAATCATGAAGCAAACACAAGTTAATTATGATTTCGACTTTGACATGGAGCGGAAGCAAATAGGGCCGCATACATTCGACGTGTTAAATGCCACTGGAAATTATTTAGACAATGAATATCAACAACAATTTATGGCAACCATCACAAAAGATTTTTGTCTTTTAGTTGTTTTGTCTTACAAAACAGAGGCGCAATTGGCAGAACTAGAATCCATTTTAGGCACCTTGGTTTTTACGGATGGTAAATCCAAGAAAAAACTCTAACATATGAACCTATACATCTTAAAACATCAAGGGTCATATTGCCTATCAGGTGAGGTTATTTCGATATTAATACGTACCGATTTATAAAAATAGTCTCGCTATCTTTTACTTGAAAATAAACGATAGGCACCGTTTTGATTGAATCGAGGATGTAACCTTAGACTAAATTTACATTCTCTTAACGTAAAAGTTTTAAATAAAACTGTTACTTTGCACCTACCACAGTCTGTTTTAAGATTCTCAACGCTTATGGCAGTATTGGCGATTGACGATGAGATTTTAATTGCAGAGTTTTAAATGCATTATGGGAGAACAAAAACGAAAAGAAACGGCTAAAGGTGAATTTATCTTCGGAAAGAAAAACTACAAGTTCATGTTAATAGGCTTAGGATGTATAGCCCTTGGTTTTATTTTAATGTCTGGTGGTGGAAGTGACGATCCTAATGTCTTTGATCCATCTATCTTTAGTTGGAGACGCATCAGATTGGCACCGACTTTAATTCTTATAGGATTCGGCATTCAAGTATATGCCATTCTTTTAAATCCTAATAAAAATACGAAGCCAAAAAAATAAGTTGGCAGTAACAAAATTCAAGCTTTTTGTAGGTCACAAATTCTATTTTGATATTTTTGCCGCATGGATATCATCGATTCAATCGTTTTAGGAATTATTCAAGGACTCACAGAGTTCTTACCAGTGTCTTCTAGTGGACATATTGAATTGGGCAAAGTTATTTTGCAAAATGATCAGCTTGTGCCAAAAGATGATCAAAACGGTCTGCTGTTTACCGTTGTCCTGCATTTTGCAACGGCGTTAAGTACCATTGTTGTTTTCAGAAAAGACATTCTTGATATTATCAAGGGTATCTTAAAATTTGAATGGAATGAGGACCTTCAATTCCTTTCAAAAATTATAATTTCAATGATTCCAGCTGTGATTGTTGGTCTTTTTTTTGAGGAAGAACTCGAACAACTTTTTAGCGGAAATATCCTTCTTGTAGGTTGCATGCTCATTGTAACGGCAGCCCTTTTATTTTTGGCCGATAGAGCTAAAGATACTAACAAGAAAGTGAGTTTTTCAAATGCATTTGTAATTGGTGTATCACAAGCCATTGCTATGCTGCCTGGAATTTCAAGATCTGGTGCTACCATATCTACCTCCGTCCTTTTGGGGAATGACAAAACCAAAGCGGCACGTTTTTCGTTTTTAATGGTTGTACCACTAATCTTCGGGAAAATTGCTAAAGATGTTTTGAGTGGAGACCTTTCCAATGAGGGTGTTGACTTTAGCGTTTTAGGTGTTGGATTTATAGCTGCCTTTGTCTCAGGGCTTTTTGCTTGTACATGGATGATTTCATTGGTTAAAAAAAGTAAGTTATCCTATTTTGCATTCTATTGTATTGTGGTCGGCATCATCGCTATCATCTTTTCAATATTAAACTAACCATAATGACGGGTGAAGACTTTAAATCGGGACAGGTTATACTCATTGATAAACCTTTGACATGGACATCCTTTCAAGCCGTTAATAAACTGCGCTGGGAAATCAGACAAGCCTTCAACATTAAAAAAATAAAAGTAGGACATGCTGGCACTCTCGACCCTTTAGCCACAGGGCTTTTGATAATTTGCACAGGTAAAATGACAAAGCAAATCAATACATTTCAAGGACAGGATAAAACTTACACTGGTACGTTTGTTCTGGGAAGCACCACACCATCGTATGATCTTGAAAGTGAGATTGATCAAACCTATCCTACCAATCACATTTCTGAAGCCTTAATTCATGAGACCGCCAAGAAATTTTTAGGAACCCTATCGCAATTGCCTCCCGTTTTCTCTGCCTTAAAAAAGGATGGAAAACGACTTTATGAATATGCGAGAGCCGGAGAAGACGTTGAAGTTAAGCCAAGAATGGTTGAAATATCTGAATTTAAAATCACAAAAATTGATGGCCATCAACTAGATTTCAAAGTTGTTTGTAGCAAAGGAACTTATATAAGGTCATTAGCTCATGATTTTGGAAAAGCACTGCAATCTGGTGCTCATTTGTCGGTCTTAAGGCGTACAAAAATTGGTGATTACGATGTAAAAGACGCTGTTTCACCGATAGAATTTATTGCTTCTTTAAGTCGTCAAAATTAGGTGGAAAGCCCATTTTCGGTGTGCATTTAATCCATTTTGTGTATCTTGACGTATATATACTAACAACTATTTTAAAATTTTACCTACTTGAATTTTGTTGAAAAACATAAAGCATTATTACTTACTTCCTTAATTGCAGGCACCATTGTTCTTGGATTATTCAGTCTTCATATTAAGAAAAAAACAGAATTTATCGCTGAAAGTTACTATGAAGTTGAGCCTCAAACAGAGGAAGAACTAAAAGAGTTGGAGCGTATAAAAGCGTTGGAAGAATTAGAAAACGCATCGCCTAAAACAAATCAGGCCTTTAATGAAGATAAAGAGTTCAAGGAAATGATGCGTAATTTTAAGGCGGTGAATGCTAACGATACTAGAGAGTCTTCTGAAGACCGTCAAACACCTGAAGAAGAATCGTCTGAAAACCCGGATGACCTGCTCACTTCAAATGGTCCTTTAAACTCCTCAAAACGCTATGCTTTGAATGAAGAAGAGCGTAAAACCTTCAATAAAACCAACGATATTTTAGCGATGCATTCCAGCAAGAAAGATGATAAAAATATAGAGGGAAATGCTAGCAGCAGTGTTTCTTTTTCATTGTCAAATCGGAATAAAGTAAGTTTACCACCACCTGTATATTTATGTGAGGAAAATGGTAAAATTGTTGTGAATATCACCGTTAATGAAAATGGCGTGGTCACTGATACTTATATCAACTCGTCTTCATCCTCAAAGAATCAATGTCTAATTGACCATGCTTTAGAGTATGCACAAAACGCACGCTTCTCGAAAGCGCAACGTCAAAGTCAAATTGGTTCCATCACCTATTACTTTCAAGGCAAAAATTAAAGTTCTAGCAGGTCCATCATATCGCTTATAATATTTTGACCTTTGTCTTTGTTATACCACACTTGTAGCGTTTCTTTAAACTCTGGTGTTAGTTTACCATGTTCGGCTTTGTAGCGATCGACTAAATGCGTGGCTTTACTTGGTCGTGGTCCGTAGGTATTGACAACTTCTCCTGTTGCATCATCAATCATAATCACCTTGGCAATTGCTTTTGCACCATTAGTCAAAAATTGATCCATCAACTTCTCGTTCTCATCCCTAAATACCAATTTCAAGTCTATGTTATCGGTAAGTTCTGTTATTTTATTTAGCACTGGAATCAAATGAGCCGCATCACCACACCAACTCTCCGTAATTACTAACCAGGTCATGTTTCTTTTGAAATGGGACAATCTCTCTTTGAATTTTTCTGGAATCTCTACGGTTTTATCCCAACGCTTCATACGTCGATCGTTGAGTTTCGTGTAGCCAATATAGGCTTCCGTTTTTTGGAGACCTGTCGTCGTGTTTTGAGCCACTAATTCGCGAACTAATTGGCGGTATTCTGGATACGAAATTGCCTTTTCTAAGCTTTCATTTATGATTTGAGTAATTGACAGATCCTTCAAAATGGTCATAAGATTTAGTTTTGCAAATTAAGACGAAATATTTACTAAAAACTTACTACATTTAATATTCAAACAATGTTTATGGAAAAACACAGATGCGGTTGGTGCCTTGGAGATCCGTTATATGAAGCTTACCACGATGAAGAATGGGGTGTGCCAGTTACAGATGATGACTCCTTATTTGAATTTTTAATACTAGAAACCTTTCAAGCGGGTTTGAGTTGGATTACCGTTCTTAGAAAGCGCGAAAACTTCAGAAAAGCGTTCGACCACTTCGATTATAAAAAAATTGCTCGATACAATCAGAAGAACATCGATGAGCTATTAAGTAATGAAGGTATCATTAGAAACAAACTCAAGATACAGGCTACAATTACCAATGCCAAAGCATTTATGGAAGTGCAAAAAGAATTTGGTTCCTTTTCAAAGTATATTTGGGGTTTCGTCAATGGTAAACCGATTAAAAACCAAATAACAGATTATAAAAAAGCGCCCGCAAATACTCCGTTGAGTGATGCCATCAGTAAAGATTTGAAAAAACGCGGATTCAAATTTGTGGGTTCAACGGTTGTTTATGCACATATGCAAGCCACTGGGATGGTGAACGATCACGAAATTAATTGTTTTAGATATGAGGAAGTATAAGGTTCTTTTCGGGTTAATAGCATCACTTTGCTTTTCGTTTGGTCTTTCACAAACTAAAAATGAAAAAGAAGCGAGGATTGAAATGAACGCGTTTCCGGAGTATTCTAAAACTGTGATCTCTCAAACCCCTAAAAACGCCAAACGACAACGTTTTTATTACGAAACAGATGGTGACAAGACAAGTTATGAAAGTAAATTTAAATACAATGGTCATTGGCATAGTGTAGAATTCAATCAGTCTGGAATTCTTGAAGATGTTGAAATTCAAATTAAGCAAAAAGAAGTTCCTATTAAGATATTTCAGCATATTGAAACGTATTTTAAAACGCATTCAGACAAATATGATATTGTGAAAATTCAAGAGCAGTATGTCTTTCAACCACAAGACTCACTTTCTGAATTTATTGAAGATATTTACTACGATATAAATAAATTAAGCCCTAACTATGAAATGATTGTTGCGCTCAAAAAAAATAAATCATGGAAGCTTCAAGAAGTGACTTTTGACGCTCACGGAAATTTTATAAGGACAAGAAATTTGGTGCCAGAAAGCTATGAATATATTATGTATTAGAACTGTTTTCCTATGTTTTCTATTTTGGTCCACTATAAGTTTAGCTCAGAAGGATACCGAAGTTTTTCATGAGCACGATTGGACCTTCCGGCATGGATTCTCAAAAAACTATAGCGCTAACTTTGAGCTCAGTTCTCGTGCCTATGTTGTTGAAAACAGCAACGCTCAATACCGTTTAAGGCAATTACAAGTTGGTCATTTTTCAACCTTAAAATTAGACTTAAAGCAAAGTATTGCACTAGGAATCATGTTGAGAAACAGGCGTTTTTTTGATTCAAATTCCAGCAATGAATTTAGACTGACACAGCAATACAATATTAAATCTTTGTATAGAACACTCCGTTTTGGTCATCGCTTTAGATCTGAACAGCGATTTTATAATAATTTTACAGCTTTCCGATTTAGATACAGATTTGCGATAGATGTGCCACTTCAAGGGCTAAAACTGGATTATGGTGAAACGTATTTCGTCATCACAAATGAAGGGTTATTAACGACCTCAAACATTCTTAAACCTGAACTAGAATATAGGATTTCGCCAAATATTGGTCTTTTATTATCAGAAGAATTGAATTTAGATTTTGGTTTAGAACTTCGGTTGGATAAATTCAATTTAGCTGTTAAAGAGACCTTATTCTTTTATTCGTCCATAACCTTCAACATTTAAATATCCAAGAAATGTTGATCTTGAAATATGCTTAGCGCCCAATGAGGCAAGATGGTTGGTAAAAACTTGACAATCGATTAACTTATAGTTTGAGTTTTGTATCAATGTTATAAATCCTACTTTACTGGCATTGCTCACGAGACTAAACATACTTTCGCCACAAAAAACCCCATTCCCAACGTCAACGCCATATAAGCCTCCTACTAAACGATCTTCTAACCACACCTCAACAGATTTGGCAAAACCCAAATCAAACAACTTAACATAAGCATTTATCATCGTATTTGTAATCCAGGTACCTTGTTGTCCGAAGCGTTTTATGGCAGCGCAGTGTTCGATGACCGCCTTAAAATCTGTATTTACGGTCACTTCAAAATCACTATTTCGAAGGACTTGTTTCATGCTTTTAGACACTTTTAAATCCTCTGGGAATAAGACAAATCTCGGGTCTGGCGACCACCATAAAAGTGGCTCTTCTTTTTCAAACCAAGGAAAAATACCACTTCGGTAGGCTAAAATAAGTCGTTCAGCAGATAGATCACCTCCTATGGCTAAAATACCCTCTTTAGAAGCCAAAGAGACATCAGGAAACACCATATCATTATTCAGTACATACATAAGATTGTTCTCTAAAAATGAAGCGATTAAGCAATGTTAAAACTAAGTATTAACTTTGAAATTTTTTGAAAATTCACCATATTTGATTTGATCTTTGTGAATTAAATTTTTGTTCATCATTGCTTTTTTTTGAGTTTGTTTATAAAGGTCAAACCTAAAACCACTTACTAAGTCCCGAGTTTTCGGGACTTTTTTTACATAAAAAAACCCTCATTTTTTAATGAGGGCTTTCTAATGTTAATTTGCTACACGACCTTAAAATGGTAGATCATCATGATCGTCTTCATTTAAATTCGTTGCAGGTTCAAAAGCTTCTGTTGGTGCCACAGGTGGCATGTTATCACCTTCCGCTTGCAAAGCTTCAATTCGCCATCCTTGAACAGAATTGAAATATTTCGTTTCACCTTGAGGATTTACCCATTCTCTACCTCTAAGGTTAATATTTACTTTTACAGATTGTCCAACTTGATAGTTATTGAGCAAATCCGTCTTATCTTGAACAAATTCAACCAAAATATGCTGTGGATATTGTTCTTCTGTCGTTACTACCAATTCTCTCTTTCTAAACCCATTACTTCCAAACGTTTGAGTTTCTCCAATCATTTTGATTTTTCCTTGTACTTCCATTTTTGTATTACTTATGTTTATTAAATTTTGTATCTCATTATATTTTACGACAGCAGCAATTTCCATGCGCTGTCTACATCACCATAACTTAAATAGTTTCTGGCAATTTTATGTTTTTCATGATGTGACATATCCTTAATATTAGGATAGCGTTCACTTACAGTATCGATAAAATTATCAATGTCATTTTGCGTTGGTAAGGACGGTACATTTCCCAACATACCTAAGTCGTTTCCCGTTAAAACCATACTGTTTTTTACTTGCAAAGGCATGGCATCAACGCCAATTCCTAAAGTAGTTAATGGCTTTGGAATTTCAAAAAACCCTTTTTTTGCACGATTGTAATAACTTCCTCCCGCTCTAGCAACCAAATCCAATCGTTCTTGAATAATCACATCCTTATCATCTAGAACATCATCAGAAATATGCAACTTTATAACCTCACAAATCACGAGATTCCCAGCACCACCTTCAGTTCCTAAATGCACAATTTCATTCACCTTACATTCAAATTGCACTGGAGACTCCGCCACTCTAAAAGGCTTTACGATATCAGATTCTAGCATGGTCAATCCAGCCTTTTCAAATTCATTCACCCCTTTGGCATATTCCGTGCTACTTAACGACATTTGTTGCACAATATCATAATTGACGACATTAATAACAACTTCCTTTGTAGCTTCAACATTTTCCAAGGTATGCTTGGTTGTATTATCTCGAACGCGTCTTGCAGGTGAAAAAATCATTATGGGCGGATTCGCACTAAAGACATTAAAAAAACTATAGGGCGACAAATTCGGGTTACCATCAACATCTACAGTACTAGCAAATGCAATCGGCCTCGGTGCCACAGCACTTAATAAATAAGCGTGTAGTCGTCCTGTTGTTAAATCTTTTGGATTATAAGATGCCATTTGTTGTTGATTTCCCCTTAAATGCTAGCGCTTCAAGTTATTGAAATGCAAATGTAACCATATTGTCAATGTTATAAAAATGAATTCAAGATATCTCAACACAATATTATTAACATAAATCCTTTATATTTAAAATTCAAAATCATAGTTAATGGCTTTAACCATAAACCGAAATATGACGCGATGGATCATCATTGTGGCTTCATTTATTATCATCTCCCTTATTTTATGGAATACTTACGCATTCTTCCAAAATTTCAAAGCTGAAGAGCGCAGCAAAATGGAAATCTGGTCCTCTGCACAGCGCGATTATCAACAAGCTATTGCAGCATCTTTTACCAACAATAGTGATGATGTTGTTGGTGACTTAGATTTGGCATTAGAGATTTTGGACAACAACAATAGTACACCAATGATATTAACTGAAATTGATTCTAGCATTGTCAATTATAGAAATATTACTGGTAAAGAGGAAAATGATTCCGCCTATGTTTATAAAAATGTAAAAGCTTTAATTACTCAATTCAGTAAAGAAAATGCACCCATAAAAATAGAAGGGTATGACAAAGTTTTATATTACGGCAACTCTCCATTATTAAACAAATTAAAATACTATCCTTTAGCCTTACTCCTAATTATATTACTGTTTGCGGCAGTTGCTTATTTCTTTTATAAAAGTTCGAAAACGGCCGATCAAAATAAGTTATGGACAGGAATGGCCAAAGAAACAGCCCATCAAATTGGTACACCATTGTCATCTTTGGTTGGTTGGACTGAAATTTTAAGAACAGAAAATGTCAAGCCAGAATATCTCAAAGAAATTGAAAAAGACATAACGCGATTACAAACCATTACGGATCGTTTTAGCAAAATTGGATCTGTTCCAACGTTGGATAGGGTAGATATTGTTAAAGAAACGAAAGACTCGTATGAATACCTTAAGAGCCGATCTTCTAAATTAATTGATTTTGATATTGCTCTTCCTGATAAAGCTTTGTACGTAAATCTCAATCCGCAATTGTACAGTTGGACCATCGAAAATTTAGTCAAAAATGCGATTGACGCTATGAAAGGCAAAGGCGCTTTAAAATTGGTCTTAAGTTATGATGATAAATATGTAAAAGTGACTGTGTCTGATACTGGGAAAGGCATTTCAAAACAAAACTTTAATGCGGTATTCCAACCAGGCTATACCACAAAAAAACGTGGTTGGGGATTAGGCTTGTCCTTAGCAAAACGTATTATTGAAGACTATCATAATGGTAAAATTAAAGTACTTCATTCTGAAATCGGTATCGGAACAACCATGCAAATATCATTGAAATTATTATCTTAGTTACCTATCATGGAGCAACAGTATTTTACATTAAAGGAGGTACAACTCAACAATAATTGTCCGGAGTGCTATTCCAATGACGGGCTGCAATTGACCTTTAAGCAAGGTTTTAAGGAGAATGCCTTATATAAGGCCATTACCAATAATGTTATCAACGAAATGCATTGCAACACTTGTCATACTGACATTTTTCCTGTACGTTGGACGGATGACATTGAGCAAGTGGTAGCCTATCAACAACGAGCAGTGCAACACAAGCCACAATCATTTAAATTAAAGCAACTAGCTTGGTTCATCATCATAGCCGATGCTATTTTCATAGTTGTCGTGTTACTTTTAGTTAGTGGTGTTATAAAGCTATAACTATAAAAAAGATGCGATGCGCTTAGCTAAAGCCTCAAATCTGTCTTGATCGAGTGTCACTTTATTTATAAATCTGGCATCATCCATCCCTTTTAGAGGAATTAAATGAACATGTGCATGAGGCACTTCTAATCCAATGACAGTCATTCCAATGCGTTCGCATGGCACAGCTTTCTCTAATGCAATGGCTATCTGTCGAGAGAATTCCATAAGTCCATGGTAAGTAGCCTCATCCAAATCGAAAAGCTTATCAACCTCTTTTTTCGGAATACACAATGTATGGCCTTCGGTATTAGGATTGATATCCAAAAAGGCTAAATAATCATCCGTTTCTGCTACCTTATAACACGGAATGTCGCCATTGATAATTTTGGTAAAAATAGATGCCATAGTTAAGAGTTTTAGAACCAATGTAAATATAAAAAGATTCCTATGGAATAGGAATCTTTTCTAATCTTTTCGGCAGTCGTATCTAAGTCTACCTACTTATTTCTAAAATATCAAATTTCATGACACCATTAGGCACTTGAACCTCGGCTACTTCACCTACCGATTTTCCCAAAAGCCCTTTTCCTATTGGCGAGTTAACAGAAATTTTTCCTGATGCCAAGTCAGCTTCGCCATCAGCGACCAATGTGTAGGTCACCTCCATGCCATTGGTTTGGTTCTTAATCTTCACTTTAGATAACACGAGTACTTTGGATGTATCCATTTGAGACTCGTCTATCACACGCGCACCAGATAAAGTTTCTTCTAATTTAGAAATTTTCATTTCTAATAAGCCTTGAGCTTCCTTCGCTGCATCGTATTCAGCATTTTCACTTAAATCACCTTTATCTCTTGCTTCGGCAATTGCTTGCGATGCCTTTGGGCGTTCAATATCTTTGAGTTGTCGCAACTCGTCTCTTAATTTTTTTAATCCTTCAGGAGTATAATAAGATACTTTACTCATAATTCATTCGTTTAATAATAAAAATTGCTGAATTCTATTTGTTTCATGTTCAATACCAGGGTTCAGCATAAAAAAAATCCCGCTATCACGAGATTCGAATACAAAGATACAAAATATTTAATTCAACCTTTAAATTATTGTAAATTGCGTCAAAATTTTAACAATGCTATGAAAAGACTTACCTGCGTCTTATACCTCTTATTACTAACAAATTGCGGTGGCAATGACAACATCAACAACTGTAATTTCTTATTAAATGTAGGTGTCAATTTCACCCTAAATCTCAATTTGCCACAATACAATCAATTAATGTTCACGAGCAATACGGTTTATGTTCCCAACCAAGGCAACCAAGGCGTTTACGTCACCAATGTGGGTAATGGTAATTTTAGAGCTTGGGATGCCAGCGACCCTAATCACGCACCTTCAAGTTGTTCTTTTTTAGAGATTGACGGTATAAATGTCACCTGTGGTTGTGCAGACGAGAATGAATACAATCTTTATACAGGACAAGCCTTAAACGACCCACTCCCTTGTGGGCTCAAGGAATACCGTGTGACGGTCTCTGGAAACAATTTAACCATTAGCAATTAAGCAGATGACATCAAAAAAAGCATCCTGAATTAATAGAATGCCCTTATATCACCTTAAAATTAACTTCCTAAAACTTTAGGGTCACACCTAACAAAAAGTTAGTTGTTGCTTGTGGGTAATAGCCTGCAAAATACCCGGTTGTAATTCCTGTAGGACTCTCTGAATCCTCAAAATCAAAGGACCCAAAATAACCATTAGAGACATATTTTTTGTTGAAAATATTATTCACCAATCCGGTAAAAACAACAGACTCAAAAACAGCGTTGGTTTTCCATTCATACGTGACATTAAAATCATTGACAAAATAGCTTTCCAGTTTTGAATCAGGGTTTTCTGTATTACCCATAAATTGCTCACCTACAAATTTGCTTAAAAGCGATAGTTGAAATCCGTCTTTTGGTTGATAAACGAAAGCATTAGCAGCAATCAATTCTGGTGAAAAGGAAATATCTGTTTTACCCAAGTTCACCAATTCTCCATTAACTGAATTAAACGTTTGCTTATTTTTATTAGAACTTACCGTAAGGTTTGGCTGCACAGAAAAACTTTTGGAAATAGCAACAGCCGCATCTATCTCAAGTCCTAAACGATAACTGTCACCACTATTGGTTCTAATAGGATTTCCAACATTATCTATTTGACCTGTGAGAACCAATTGTTCATTGTAAAGCATATAATAGCCATTCACATACAATCTAAACTTTTCAGCATCGTGTCTCCAACCCAATTCAAAATCGTTCAGCTGTTCAGGTTTTACTGTGGCGTTGTTTTGAAAATCATCCCGATTCGGTTCTCTGTTAGCACGTGCATAGGAAAAATACAAACTATTTTGTGAGTTCAATTTGTAGGTGATTCCTGCTTTCGGATTAAAGAAACTGTAGTTTTCATCTACATTAAAAGGAATTCTATCAGACGTTAATCCCGAAGTCTTGTATCCAACTAATCGCATTTGTAAATCCCCGTACAAACTAACCTTATCACTAACTCTATAAGTTGCCTTTGTAAAAAAGCTCAAATCAGACTTTTTGCCATTACCTTCATAATAACGATCTCTAATCTGACTGTCACTCGCAAATTCCGCCCAGATAATTTCACCAAAATGATCACCATCATAAAAACAGTAAGATGTACCAAAAATCATATTTATCTTGTCGTTTTTATAATTCGCATTGGTATTGACCACGAAGTAATCGTTATCCAACCAACGACGTCTTATGAGATCTGTCGTATTAATAATTTCAGTTCCGATTTCCAAGGGTGTCAAATCATAATCTTCAAAAGCTTCATCCTCTCGATACTGCTCGAAATAACCACGACCATAAGTGTAGTTTAAGCCTACATTTGTAGACCATTGATTGTTATAGCGCTGATTCCAATGTAATTGGTAGTGGTCTTGATTATAATTATCAACTTCATTGTCGTAAAACTGCGTGTTGCCATTGGCATCCGTATAGATACCTGAAGGATTAAATGTTCGATCATCAATGAGTGTTTGAGCATCGATCCCATTCCAGGCTTGATACGTCACCTCCTTACCACCAAAAGTGATAGCCTTTATTAATGTATTATCATCGATATAGGAGCCTTGTAGAAAATACGATTTTAAATCCGTTTCTGCCCTGTCGATATAACCGTCGGATGCAATATTGGATAAGCGACCTGCTATTTCAAAGTGTTCGTTTAATAAGCCAGTACTAAATTTCACCGTATGTTTCCGCGTATTAAAACTTCCGAAAGAATTTGATATTTCACCACTAGCGTCTTTTGAAACAGCATCAGTTAGCACGTTGATACTAGCACCAAACGCTCCTGAACCATTGGTGGATGTCCCAACACCTCGCTGCAGTTGTAAACTTTCTACCGAAGATGCAAAATCTCCTAAATTCACCCAAAAGGTCCCTAAAGATTCGGCATCGTTGTAGGGAATTCCATTGATTGTCACATTTGTTGATTGAGCATTAATCCCTCGAACTCGAATACCAGTATAACCTACACCTGCACCAGCATCAGTAGTCGTTACTACAGAAGGTAAATAATTTAACAGCACTGGAATATCCTGTCCGAGATTACGTTTTGCTAATTGCTTTTTGGTCACGTTTGTATGGGTGATTGGTGATGTCGCCTCTACCCTCACAGCTTTTACCAAAACTTCATCTAACTTCTCCGTTTTTGTGGAGTCTTGTTGTTTTTCTTGTGAAAACACACTCATCGAGAGTGTAAAAAGACATAAAAAAGCACATACATTTTTCATTACGATTACCATATAATCGAATAAAAAGAGGTCATTATTCTTTATTAAAATTGATACAAATGAACGATTAGAAAGCCTGTGAAAAACACCTTAATACTTGTGTAGTGTCCATAAATTATTTCAAACTTTTCCGAACGTTCTATTCCTAAACAGCATTACCTGTTCTAGGTTCAATGGGTATGATCTCAGCCGAAAATAGGCACCCCTTTTTTGAGAACGATGCAAAGATAAGGGAGTTTTCTAATTGATGAAGAAGATTATTACTTTTTTTATAAGTTCGAAAATTAATCTATTTCTGGTGGTTTCCTGTTGGCCTTTTTCTCAGAAATTTTCCGTTTACTTTTAAGTCGTTTCTTAACAACTGCCTTGGGCACTTTCGTTGGAATACGTTCTTTTTCCTCTTCTAAATTTTCCTTAATGATATTCAGAAAACGTTCAATGACAGTTGCTTTATTTTTATGCTGACTCCGACTTTCACCACATTGCAGAATCAATACATGGGCTTTTGTTAATCGCGTTTGAAGGTTGGATTTGAGTAGCATCTTCTGTGCTTCTGATAGGACTTCGGAAGCTTCCAAATCGAAGGTCAATTCTACTTTAGAAGCCGTCTTATTCACATGCTGACCGCCTGCACCAGAACTTCGAATAGCTTTGAAACTCAATTCATTTAATATGGCTTGTTCATCAAACATTACTTAATTTGGTGTGGCGCTTTAAGTAAATCATTTACCGTCTTAACTGGATTAAAAGTTATAAGTGGCACCTCAACAAAAATGGTATTCCAATTGGCCATGCTTCCATTCCAAAGACCCGGTAACTCCAGCGCCTTCAGATCTTTTCCAGTTTTCGTTTTCATTGTGATAAAAGCGGCTTTGGAATCAACAAACGATCTCAGATCAAATTTTTCACCTCGATAGTTTTTAGTCCCACAAACAATATCTACTGGATTAAAGTGTGTCGCATTTTTTAAAATTGCTTTCTGATTCTTATTCTTTTTATTAATCTGAGCAGACTCAACAATTTGTAAAGAGATATTGGCACTTTCATCCTTCACCCAAAACGGACCACCTCCAGGTTCTCCTTCATTTTTAACCATACCACAGACACGAATAGGACGATTGAGTTTTTCAACCAAATATTCGATTTGGTATTTCAAGGAATATTTTTCAAATTCTGAACTAATTCGAACATTCATTTTATTAGCTAAGAATTCTGCAATTTCTATCAACTGATCTTCCGATAAGGTATCAGCCTCAAGAATTTCTAAATAGTTAAACGCTTGTTCCTGTATATCTAAGAGAATACCTGCCAACACCTTTTTGTATTTGGCGACCTCATCTTTGTACTTATAGACAACCACATTATCAATATTCTTGATAAAAATGATGTCTGATTTTAGGTCATTCAAATTTTCAATAAGGGCACCGTGACCAGAAGGTCTAAAAAGTACGGAACCATCCTCATTCCTAAAAGGTTTGTTTTTTGGTGTGACGGCAATAGTATCTGTAGCTTGCTTTTGATAAGAGAATGAAATATCAAATTTTGAACCCGTTTTCTTTTCGACCTTTTCTTCAATACGCTTGAATTCGCAATCAAACTTATCTTCGTGTTTTTCTGAAATCGTAAAATGCAATTTGGTCGGTTCACCTTCAGAAGAATACAATGCCGATTCAAAAAGGTGTTCTTCAAAAGCTGTTGAAATTATTTGGTTTTTATACTCATGAAATGGCAATAAGCCTTTTGGATAATTCCCATAATCGAGTTTATCCTCGTCCAGCATCATTTTAACGAACTTTAGTCGCTGTTCATTAATTGATAATGTCTGAAAATCCGGATAGGTATCTTGTAATTTTTCTTGAACAATATGGTAGAAAGGAAATTTTTCAAGTCCGATAAAAAACAATGACAAGTCCTGATTTTTATTCCTATTAATATAAGAATTGATACTCTCTTTGCTGATATCGTATTCCTCAAGAAACTTAAATAAGAATTTAAACATACGCGTTGCCGCTCCAGAAGCTGGCACAAATTTCAGAATAGATATATTGTCTTTCTTGGATTCAAAACTAGCAACGTATTTTGAAATTTTATCATTTGATAGTCGTATAATGCCATTACCTATTGTAGCTTCGGATACCAAATTTGAAAAGGGTAAGCCATTTTCAAAAAGTTCGATTTGTTGTTCAATCTTTTTTACCGTGAGCCCCTTAGCTTCTATTTGTGCTATGTCTTTATTTGAAAATTTCAATGGTTTTGTTTTAAAAGTTTTGCTACATGTAAGATACAGGTTTCTAGCCGTTGCTCAAAATTCCCCTTTACTAACACATAAGGTTTCCCTGTGGCTATTAGTGCCTGTTCAAACCGTTTAAAAAGCTCTAATCTATTATGCGGACTATCACGAATGCCATCGGCTTCCCAAACCGTATCAATGTATGTCAAAAAATACAAATCATAGGAATTTGTCTTTGCATATTTTTCAACGAGCTTTGGACAATATCCATCATAATAATATTGCGAATATACTTGTGTTTCTAACAAATCGGTATCACAAATCAATAATTCATTAACTTTTTTGACCTGTTCGTTCTCCAATTGCATTTGGCCAATGGCGATTGGCATGACATCAACTTTAGTCAATTCTTGGTTTTGATTGGCTTTTTTTTCAGCATAGATACGAGAGAATTCCTTAACATAAGACGTGTCAAAATGATGAGCTAATGCTTTAGCTAATGATGACTTTCCAGTAGATTCAGGACCGAACAGCACGACCTTTATGATCTCTGAATTTCCGTTTTTGAATTGTTTAAGCGCTTCTTCCATGCGAAATAGCCTTGGATTGCCAAGACGGTAAAAATTAAATATTGTAGCGATAACATACCCCAACCACGATAGGCATACAATGGTACGGTAATAATATCAGCAAAAATCCATAAGGTCCAATTTTCAAGTTTTTTGTTGGCCATAAACCACATCGCCGTAAAAAATATACCAGATGTGAAAATATCGATATAATTTGAGGTATTAATCTCTGTACCATAGGCGGTGTATACCAAATAAGTAACAATCATAGTGACCAAAAACATAAGGAACCCAATAAGCTTTTCTTTAGTGTTCGTTCTAGAAATAGGCACAACATAAACATCTTCCTTTTTTCGAGACCAATTCCACCAACCATAAATACTCATAACCGAATAATAAAAATTCATCATCATATCGCCCATTAATTCATCTTCTAGAAAAATATATACGGTAATGACTGTGGCTACGAGTCCTGTTGGATATACCCATATATTTTCCTTTTTGGCATAAACCACACTAGCAATCCCAAAGACAAAAGCGATTGCTTCTAGCACAATTAAATGCGTATCCCTTTCTCTGTAAGGGTTTAAAAAAAACTCAAAAATGGGGTTCATAATCGTAGCGATCAGATTTTACGATTTTCATATGTAATAAGCCTCTCTCAATCAGTTCAAATGCTGCTTTGACTTCCGTAGTTAAAACACGCATGACCTCATCGTAATCACCGTATACTTGAGTACTTAAGGGGTTTTCCAAAACCTTCAAATTAGAAGCCCTTAACTGCTTGATAAAATGAATAATGGCAGGTTCATAAGTATCGTGTAATGGTGTTAAAGTTAATTCTACAGATATGTTCATTTGCTTGTTTTTAAGTGTTCAAAAAAAGAGGTGTCCTCCTCAAAAGCAGTCCCAATGACTACCAAATCAGCACCAGCATCATAAGCTTCGTCTAATTGTTGAATCGACCTGATACCTCCACCAACAATTAAAGGAATATTCAGGTCCTTTTTTACAAAGCTAATGATTTCATGTGGCACAGGATGTAAGGCACCACTTCCTGCTTCTAAATAAATGAGCTTCATCCCTAATAGTTCACCAGCCTTCGCTGTATCTCTTATGCGTTGTTGATCTTCTCTTGGAATGGGATGTGTTTGCGTCACACGCTGTACCGATGTTGGTTTGCCATTTTCAATTAAAATATATCCTGTAGGTATCACTTCCAATGGCGACACTCTTAATTTAGAGGCTGCTTTTACATGTTGACCAATAAGATACTCTGGATTATCACCAGAGAGCAATGATAAAAATAACAAGGCATCAGCTTGATTGGTAATTTGAGTGATGTCACCAGGAAACAACACCACTGGCAACTTCGTAAGATTTTTTAATTCATTCACTAAAATCTGAGTGGCTGCATCATCAACTGTACTCCCTCCTACAAAAATATGTGTGGCAATAGAATGATGTAACTTTTTTAAAAATTCCGGAAGATCTTTCAAAATGGCTTTGTCTGGATCAATTAAGACAGCTAATCCTTTTTCTCTTTGTGCGATTGACGCCAATATGTTGTTATAGACCAGTCCCATTAAGTTGTTACATAAGCACAAGTAAACCCTTCAAACTCTAGAAAAAACGTTTGGTATCTGTATTTTTTATTTTTGTAATCAATCCAAGCAATGGTTTCGCCATCGTTCAACATAAAAGGAATGACTAAAAAATGCTCTCTAAATAGCATTCCAGGCGTGGCGAATAACTTGTAAAGCGATTCTTTGATTCCCCAAATCACGGTAAGTTTTTTAACGTAATCTTCATCGTTTTTTGATAAGTAGTTAAACTCATAGTCCACAAACTTCTTGGCGATAATAGCAATCTTGTCTCTTTGCATTTCAATATCAATACCCACTTCCGAATCACTTATGATAACACCTGAAAACGTAAACGAATGCGTAATTGAAATATGCTTGCCATCCTTTAAATGTGGTTTCCCATTAGCATCATAGTACAAATCCTGATCTGTGTAACCAAAATCTCTTAATAAATGACGCACACTCAAAAACCCTCGTTGATGCAGTTCACTTTTCATCCCAAGAACACGTTCCAGACTATTTGGTTTGAGGTCTAATGGCTCCATCAAAACATCATAAGATTCGGTAATCTTCCAAATTTTGATTATGGTCTGAGGATTTTGATGAATAGTTTTATAAAGTGGCATTTAATTATCTGAAACTTAATAGTTATCTTTGCACAGCATTTAGCGAAATTACGTGTTTAGAAGAGCGAATTTAACCAATTTTAAGCTCTAAAACCAAAGCAATATTGATATAAAATTTTAGAAAAAAGACAAATGGATAAAACTATGACTTACGTTCCTTACAAAGTAAAAGACATGTCTCTTGCCGCTTGGGGAAGAAAGGAAATTGAATTGGCAGAAGCAGAAATGCCTGGACTAATGAGTCTTCGTGAAGAATACAAGAATGAACAGCCCCTTAAAGGTGCTCGAATTGCTGGGTGTTTGCATATGACTATTCAAACTGCGGTACTTATTGAGACTTTACAAGCCTTAGGTGCGGAAGTAACTTGGAGTTCTTGCAACATTTTCTCTACACAAGATCAAGCTGCAGCGGCCATTGCTGATGCAGGAACAGCAGTTTATGCTTGGAAAGACATGACTGAAGAAGAATTTGATTGGTGTATTGAGCAAACCTTATTCTTCGGTGAAGATCGTAAACCATTAAATATGATTCTTGATGATGGTGGAGATTTAACCAATATGGTTTTAGATAAATACCCAGAATTAGCATCTGGTATCAAAGGACTTTCTGAAGAAACCACTACAGGTGTTCACAGACTCTATGAGCGTGTAAAAAAAGGAACGCTTCCTATGCCAGCCATCAATGTCAATGATTCTGTAACGAAATCAAAATTTGATAATAAATACGGATGTAGAGAGAGTGCTGTAGATGCTATTCGTCGTGCAACAGATGTTATGCTTGCCGGAAAACGTGTGGTTGTTTGCGGATATGGCGATGTTGGAAAAGGAACGGCAGCGTCTTTTAAAGGAGCTGGTAGTATCGTTACGGTCACTGAGATTGATCCAATTTGTGCGCTTCAAGCTGCCATGGATGGTTTTGAAGTGAAAAAACTGGAAACTGTTTTGGCTAACGCTGATATCGTGATTACCACGACAGGAAACAAAGATATTGTGCGTGCTGAACACTTTAAAGGAATGAAAGACAAGACTATTGTTTGTAATATTGGACATTTCGACAATGAAATCCAAATGGCATGGTTAAATGAGCACTATGGAAATACGAAAAACACCATTAAGCCGCAAGTTGACAAATACACCATCGATGGAAAGGATATCATCGTATTGGCTGAAGGACGATTAGTCAACCTTGGTTGTGCTACGGGTCACCCTAGTTTTGTAATGAGTAACTCGTTTACAAACCAAACATTAGCACAGATTGAACTTTGGAATCACAGTGATAAGTATGAAAACGATGTGTACATGTTACCAAAACATCTCGATGAAAAAGTAGCAAAGTTACACTTAGAAAAAATTGGTGTCGAACTTACAGAGTTAAAAGACTATCAAGCGGAATACATTGGTGTTACTGTTGAAGGTCCTTACAAACCTGAACATTACAGATACTAAGTAATACTTTTTAAATAAAGGTATCCCATTAAAGCCCTTACCATTAGTAAGGGCTTTTTTATAATCACTTATTGGAGCGGTACTGGTAAATGCTCTTTAAATAGCCACTTCTTCAAGAGTGCTCTATTTGTTGATATTTCTGCAAATACATAATAATTTGAAGAGAAACAGGGTGATGTCTCGGCCAATTCAATCACGACCTTATCATCACAATAACTGGAATGTAAAAAATATAATTCCTTGTTTTTTATCAGGACATAACCTACATGATTATCGAGTCCCACAAAATAAATACCATTGGTATAAACAGCATTGAGTTGTTGTTTTAAAACCTCAAATGATTTATTGGAAAAGGACCTAAGTTCCGATTTGGGTTGTAAAACTTGAGCTTCTAGCAAACCTGCTTGTTGTGCCATTTTGTAGCGATTTAAGTCAAAACCTAAATGCTTGAGTGTTGTAGATACAAAATAACCACAGGCAATTTCCCCTTTATTTGGAACATTGGTATAACCGTTAAAATCCCATTCGGTGCCATACCAATGTGGCACGAGCTCATTCAACAAGGTTGTATAAAGATAATTGGAAACACTGTCAATGGCTTTAGTCTTTTGTGTAGCGTAAAATTGTTTAAAAAATCTTCTATCGGTTTCGATAGCTTCTAAAATGTCTTGATAACGTCCCGTCGGTTTAAAATTAAGACCGAGTTTAACGGAATCCATGGAAGGCGTATTTATGAGTTCTGGCTTTTCTGATATGACAGTCTGTTCAGTGAGTTCCATAACCACTGGCTTTTCCGAGAAAGATTGACAATGCATCAAGCTAACTAATAATAGGATTAACAGGACTTTATAACAGGCTGGTTTCATAAAATAAGAACTCTTTATAACTCAAATTATTATGACCAATCAATATTAGTATCTTTACATAATGCAGATACAACCGAAACTAACGTCAGTCGAAACCTCTATTTTTTCAATTATGAGCGCCTTAGCTCAGAAGCACAATGCTATTAACTTATCACAAGGTTTTCCGAACTTCAAAAGTGACCCAGTACTTATCGAGGCCGTAACAAGAGCTATGAATTCGGGTAAAAATCAATATGCGCCAATGCCAGGTGTGTTAGCCTTACGCGAGTCAATTTCCAAAAAATTTGAAGGCCTTTATCATACAAGTTACCATCCTGAATCAGAAATTACGGTGACCGCTGGAGCCACTCAAGCTATTTTTACAATCATTTCCACATTTGTCAAGCCTGGTGATGAAGTCATTATTTTTAAACCGGCTTATGACTGTTACCAACCTGCCATAGAACTCAATGGTGGAAAAACAATTTCGATTCCCCTTAAAGCGCCAGATTATCTTATAGATTGGCAAGCAGTTGCGAAAAACATCACAAGCCAAACCAAATTGATTATAATCAATACACCTCATAATCCAAGTGGCACTGTTATGAGCGAAAAAGATATGCTGAAACTACAAGCACTAACCGACAATACAGATATTATCATACTGAGTGATGAAGTGTACGAGCATATTATTTTTGATGGTGAAATCCACCAAAGTGTTTGTCGGTTCCCAAAGCTAAAAGAACGCAGTTTTATCACAGCCTCTTTTGGGAAAACATTTCATAATACGGGTTGGAAAATTGGGTATTGCTGTGCGCCGAAACCATTAATGGAAGCATTTCGGAATGTCCATCAGTTTAATGTGTTTTCAGTACACCACCCTACGCAGGTTGCTTTGGCAGAGTATTTAAAAACACCCGATCATTACACAGGCTTATCTGAATTTTATCAAGAGAAAAGAGATTGTTTTTTGGAGCTTATTCGTCATTCTCGCTTTAAATTCACGCCTTCAAAAGGCACCTATTTTCAGGTCTTGGATTTTTCAGAAATCACTGAAAAATCAGATATAGCCTTTGCAAAACACTTAACAATTGAAGAAGGCATTGCTTCCATTCCGCTTTCTGCATTTAACGATCAAAATCGTGATGACAAAGTCTTGCGTTTTTGCTTCGCTAAAACTGAGGAAACTTTACAAAAAGCAGCAGAAATTCTGAACGCCATTTAAATGTTAAATCTTTTTTAAATCGGTGACTTATCTAAGAACATTGTGTTTATTATAACAGGAACCAACATATACATATCTATGAAATTTGAAAAACTCTTGACGCTTATTTTTATAAGCATTTTAGTATCTTGTGGTAGTTCAGAACAGGTTATTACCAACGATGGTAAAATTTATGAGGTCAAAGGCGATACATTTATGCGTAATGGTGAAGACGTCACAGACCAACTAACCAAGAATGAAAAGGAAATCATCAATAAAACCCTTGAAGAAAAAATGGCAGCGCGAAAGGCTGCTGAAGAACGCCAAGAGGCTCTAGAGAAAAAACAAGAGGAATTAGAAAAAATTCAGGAGGAAGCAAAACGGAAAGAAAAAGCCTTAGAGAAAAAGCAGAAAGCATTAGAAAAGCAACGTGAAAAACTAAAGGATGCGAGAGATGATTTCACGAAGGCCAAGAGAAAATTACAGGATAAGCAAGAAAAATACCAACGATTATTAAAGGATGGAAAATTATCTCCTAGAGACGAGGAGAAATGGCAAAAAAGATTGGAAGATCTAGAACTAAAGGTAGAAAAAGCAAAACAAAACTTAAATAAATTAAAAGACCTATGAATAAATTTATTGCCATACTCATTATTGTATTTGTGAGTATTTCTGCGAATGCACAGGAAGTAAAAAAAGACGGTAAAACCTATGAAGTTAAAAAAGAAAAAATCTTTTTAGATGGAAAAGATGTGACCGCCACTTTAAACGCTAAAGAAAAATCAGCCATATTAGAACGCGCGACTAAAATTTCAGAACAAATAAAACTTCAAAAAGAAGCTGAAAAAAAAGCTGAAAATCTTGAAAAAGAGATGCGAAAGGCTGAAAAATCAATTAAAAAAGCTGAAAAAGCACAAAAAAAGGCTGAAAAAGAACTCAAACGAAAAGAAAAAGCTCAAAAGAAATTTGAAAAAGCCAGTAAAAAATATAAAGAGGCTCAAAAGAAATATGACAGACTCAAGCGTAAAGGAAAACTGTCTCCTGAGGATGATGCAAAATGGCTTAAAAAATTGGAGAATTTGAAAGAGGATGCCGAGAGAGCTAAAAAGAAACTTTAGTCAAAATATTTGAAAGAGCAATTAAACATAGCATTATTACAAGCGCACTTAGTTTGGGAAAACCCTGAACAAAACAGGATTAATTTCACAAACAAAATCACAGCGATTCTCGAACCTGTAGACCTTATTGTGCTTCCTGAAATGTTCACGACAGGTTTTACTATGAACGCAGCACCTATGGCTGAGACTATGTCTGGGCATACGGTATCTTGGATGCAACAAATGGCCAAACAAAAAAAAGCAGCTATCCTAGGAAGTGTTATTATTACAGAAGCCGATAATTACTATAATCGCTTATTATTTGTGCACCCAAATGGTCAAGTGGAGCACTATGACAAACGACATACATTCACATTAGCAGGTGAACAAAAGGTGTATCAAGCTGGTCATCAGTTGTGTGTTATAGACTATCATGGTTGGCGAATCAATCCATTAGTTTGTTATGATCTTCGATTTCCGGTATGGTCAAGAAACACCTCTAATTATGATGTTTTGATTTATGTGGCTAACTGGCCCAAAGTAAGAGTTGCTGCTTGGACCGCCTTATTAAAAGCAAGAGCCATTGAAAACATGAGTTATTGTCTGGGTGTAAATCGTGTGGGTTTAGATGGCAATGACTATGAATATTCAGGACACTCTGCAGCCTATGATGCTTTGGGTGAGCGCATAGATATCATTCCCGAAGACAAAGAAGTCACAGAGATGGTGACCCTTTATAAAGAACACCTAACAAAATACAGGAAAAAGCTAGGTTTTTTAGATGATCGCGATACGTTTATTTTAGAATAAACTCAATAATTGGATCCCAATTAGCCCGTGCGTCTATCAAATCAGGATAATAACTTATACGCTCTGGTTGATACTGTTGTAAATAATTTCCAGAATCCCATTTCTGATTGCCATTAGTATCGAATATCACCCTTAAATAATAATTGCCTGGTTCAATATTCCTAAAATCAAACAACTGTTCTTTTTCTGCAAATTGTTCATATTTCACTTGACCTTTATCGGTTGTCAATTGAACGATTGCAGGATAATTGACATTTCTCAAGGTAATTCGAATGTTAGAGTAATCTGCATAAGATTTTGTTCTAGCGCTAAAGCTTAGGGTATCGTTGACGTTACCAAAAAAATCTTCTAAAGCACCTGGCAACATCGTGATGTTATAACGCTGAGACTCTTGTTTCTCAAATTGAAAGTTATACCTATTTGCTAACGAATCGAAGCTAGTTTCAAATGCTACATTCAAGGAATCCTTATCTAAAATAGCTATTTGCCTCTGGTCTATTTTGGTAAATGGAATCGTTCCAGTTATCTGAAAGTCATTCGCAAAATTCAAATTGGCAGTGGAAGCCATACTTACAACCATTGAATCTTTATCAATATCTCTAAATCGGAAGTCTAACGTATCGATGTAACTTTTGTTCCTAACAATAAATTGAGTTGAGTCCAGCTCAATTTTCGGTTGGTACCAATAGTATAGTGTATCGGTTGTAGGGTCTTTGGTAATGCGAGTTTGAAAACCGTCTGGTTTTTGACCAATCATTTCAATCGTCATACCCTTGTGATCACCTTCATAACCAAAAGCAATTTTTTGGCCTGCCACTTGTTTAGGCCTTTTCGCGTCGAAGTTTAATTCTTCCTTAAATAGTTTAATGGTATAAAAAGAATCTGTAGGTACTTCAATAAAACCTTCATAAAAACCTATTTTATCAGTACTAGGTTGATAGGTAAAATTACCGTTTTCATCTTTCAAAGCGACAAGTTTGTAGGTCCCGGACTTTATATTTTCAATACTGAATGTGGTTAAACTATCCAAGGTATTTGTAATATATCGCGGTTTCTGCTTATAAACCGTTGAGTCCGTATAGGTAGAATCGCGCTCATACAGCATCACCGATACAAAGGCATCAGGCTTTCTGTTTTCAGCATCTAAAATTTGTCCCTTCACAGTTAGTGAATCTATATAATCGCCTGTTGAAAAAACATATTTATAATAGTCATAAGGATTTTCCTCATTGTTATCCACGATACTTTGTCCGAAATTAAAAGCATAAGTTGTATTGGCTTCTAAAGTGTCATTGATAATAATTTTTATGTATTTACTAGCCGTACCCAAAGGCGTTATTGTTGGATCGGTACTCATTGGAGGGGAAATGATCAATTGTTTTTGCAAATTTTTTATTTTGACATATTCATCAAAATAAATCCTTATTTCATTACCAGTAAAATTGGTGGTTTGGTTTTCAGGAGTCGCTCTTAAAATTTTAGGAGCTTCTACGTCTTTTGGCCCACCAGCAGGTGTACCTCTATTGGCACAACTAACAATCAATAGCAGCAAGACCATGACAACCAATCCTTGTAAAATATTCTTATGCATGCAAAATTCAAATTTCAACAAATTAACAACTTATTTGCCCTATACTCAAAACAATTAACGTGGTTTTGACAGACTAATCTGTTATAGCCATAGTCGCCAAGCTTAACTTAAGTCCTTCAATCATTAAGAGTTGGCTCGCGCAGCTTTCCACTGTAGCTCCCGTAGTAATGATATCATCTACTAACAGAATATGTTTATGTTCTAAACTTGACCCATTTACGATTTCAAAGTCGTTAGTTGCTTTAAAGTTTCTATTGAGACGATTTTTAAAGACTTGCGTTTTAGAATTCACCGATTTGATAAGCACGGAAGGATTGTATTCAGCATCCAGAGAAGTAGCCAGCGCTCTACCAAATAGGTCCACTTGATTGTATCCTCGTTTTCTCAATTTCGATTTATGCAATGGCACTGGAATCACTATATCTACCTCAGAATAGCCAGTTTCTGTTTGAAGTTCATTACCTAACCACTCTCCTAGAAATTGCCCAATAGACTCATGACCTCTATATTTTAGATTGTGCATCAGCTGTTGAACGATGCCTTTTTTGGAGAAGTGTAATAAAGCTGTCGCATGTTCCAACGGTACTCTTCCATACAGTATTTTATGAACCGCATTTTCTTTATCGCTATGAAAATTAGTTAAGGGCAATTGATGTCGACAATTCGTACAAATTTGTAATTCATTATCTGACAAATGATTACCACAAGCCCGACAAACTTCGGGAAAAAACATGTTTAACAAGTTTTTTATCATTTCAACGATTAAAATTAAGTATCTATAACATATTATCTAGTTTCGCAAGATAAAATAACGATATTAATAATGATAGTTAACCCTCAATCATTTAACTACAGATTAATAATTGGTTCTTTAATAGTCGCGGTCGCAGTTTTAACAGTTTACAGTTTTACAAGTTACCAATCCATTGTAGCGCACCAAGAATTTATTGAACAGGAAAAGAAGCTAGTTGAAAGTGAATTGTCCCAAATGATCACACGCTATGATGACGTTTCAATTTCAAATAATCTGATTACATCTCAACTTGAAGATGCTAGAAAAAACACGCAATTAGCTTTAGACTCTCTAAAGTTACTTCGCAGCGACCTTTCAGTCTTATCCAAATTCAAACAGCAACTCTACCAAATCAAACTTAAAAATAAGACTTTATTTAAAACCATAGACTCCTTAGATGAAGTTAATGAAGGTTTAGAGAAAGAAAAACTGTTTGCCTATAATGAACTTAAAAAACAAAAGTTAGCCAATAGCTCTTTGCAAAGAGTGAATAAAAATTTAGAAAAAAGTATCGAAAAAGGCGCCCAACTTACAGCCAACTCATTCAAGGCAAAGGGCTATGAGAAATTTTTTGGTGCGAAACGTTCTAGCAATAAAGCAAAACACGTAGAAAGTATCGAGGTTTGTTTCACTCTAGCTGAAAATTCATTGACTAAAGCAGGTGAAAAAGAAATTTACGTACAGGTCGTCAATCCAAAAAATAATGTGGTTGCCGATAAAGGTGCTATCAATTTTGGTAATACGTCTTTAATCTACAGTGAGAAACAAATTATCAACTATAATAATCAAGTTTCAGAAGTGTGTATTGATGTCGATGCAGATATTGATGAACAACCTCTCGTTAGTGGAACTTACTATATTTCGATATTTCATAAGAATAGAAAATTAGGAAGTACACAAGTACAATTAAAATAACCCATCAAGATATAATTTCTTAAAAACCGCTCTATTAATTGAAGCGGTTTTTTATTTTTGCATCATGGCAAATGAAGATCAATTTAAAAAAGTAATCTCTCATGCAAAAGAGTATGGTTACGTCTTCCAAAGTAGTGAAATCTACGATGGATTAAGTGCAGTTTATGACTATGCACAAAATGGTGCTGAACTCAAAAAAAACATTCGTGATTATTGGTGGAAAGCCATGGTTCAGATGAATGATAATATTGTCGGAATAGATTCGGCAATTTTTATGCATCCTACTACCTGGAAAGCCTCAGGTCACGTTGATGCTTTTAATGATCCCTTAATAGATAATAAGGATTCCAAAAAACGGTATCGAGCCGATGTTTTAGTAGAAGATTATTGTGCTAAAATTGAGAACAAAATCGAAAAGGAAATCAAAAAAGCAGAAAAACGCTTTGGTGACGCTTTCAACGAAGCTGAATTCGTGAGCACGAATGGACGCGTTGTAGGATACCAAGAGAAAATTGATACCATACTAAAACGTCTTGGTAGATCTCTTGAAAACGAGGATTTAGCTGATGTTAAAGCCTTGATTGAAGAATTGGAAATCGCCGATCCATTAACGGGATCCAGAAATTGGACAGATGTCAAACAATTCAACTTGATGTTTGGTACCAAACTCGGAGCTAGCGCAGAACATGCCATGGATTTGTATTTGCGTCCAGAAACAGCACAAGGGATTTTTGTCAATTTTTTGAATGTTCAAAAAACAGGACGTATGAAAATTCCTTTTGGGATTGCCCAAACGGGAAAAGCTTTCAGAAATGAAATCGTCGCTAGACAGTTCATCTTTAGAATGCGTGAATTTGAGCAAATGGAAATGCAGTTTTTCATAAAGCCTGGAACTCAAGGTGAATGGTTTGACTATTGGAAAGAAAACCGTATGAAATGGCACAAGTCTTTAGGATTGGGAGATGACAACTATCGTTTTCATGACCACGAAAAACTGGCGCATTACGCAGACGCTGCTACCGATATCGAATTTAAGTTTCCTTTTGGGTTTAAAGAATTAGAAGGCATACATTCAAGAACAGATTTTGACCTTAAACAGCATGAAGAATACTCTGGTAAAAAATTACAATTTTTTGACCACGAAGACAATGCTAGCTATACGCCATATGTGTTAGAAACATCCATAGGATTAGATCGTATGTTCTTAGCCGTTTTTTCAAATTCGCTGGTAGATGAAACTTTAGAAGATGGCAGTGTAAGAACCGTTTTAAAACTTCCTGCAGTCTTGGCACCAACAAAAGCCGCCATATTACCGCTCATTAAAAGAGACGGTTTACCAGAAGTTGCTAAAAAAATTGTAGATGAATTGAAATGGGATTTTAATGTAGATTATGATGAAAAAGATGCTGTAGGTAGACGATATAGAAGGCAGGATGCCGCGGGAACTCCTTTTTGCATCACTGTTGATCATGACACCTTAGACGATCAAACTGTCACCATTCGTCATCGCGATAGTATGGACCAACAACGCGTGAAAATCTCTGAATTGAGTGCAATTATTAAAAAAGAAGTTGATATCAAATATTGGCTACAAAAAATGATCTAATTATTACAGATTTACAATCATCATATGCAAATGCTCAAAGAAAATTCCTTGAGCATTTTTTTTAAGCTATGATGCTAAATGATAAACAACAAACGCACTTTATCTGTTTTTTTAACATTAAAATAGTTTTTATTACTTGTTATATGGTGTATCATGACTTTTTATGCATTTTTTTAACGTTTCTATTGATGTATTAACATAATTTTAATAGTTTCGTAATTTTAAAAAAGAATGCTTTGAAAACTTTTTATACAACGGGACTATTTGTCTTGATATGTTTTAGCGCTATTGGACAAATCACCTTTTCGAATAACGCGACTTCTTTAGGAATAAGTCACACTTGCGGTACACCTTATTTAGGCAGTGGTGTTTCATTTTATGATTTTGACAATGATGGTTGGGACGACTTATCATTTGCCTCAGATGACGGACAAGAAATCGTGTTTTACAAAAATAACAACGGTGTTTTCAATTTGATAGATCTTAACTTACCCACCTTAAATCGTCCTACCAAGCAAATTAATTGGGTTGATATTGATAATGATGGAGATAAAGACTTATTCGTGACCAGCAATACCCAGGGCAACAAATTATTCGAAAATACAGGAAACTTGAGTTTTAATGATATTACTGCGAGTTCGGGACTCCACACACAAAATATTTTTACAAATGGAGCAGCTTGGGGTGATTATGATAATGATGGCTACTTAGATGTATATTTGAGTAATAAAGATATCACTACCGCCACGACCACACCCAATTATCTGTTTAAGAATAATGGTGACGGGACGTTTACTAATGTGTCGATTAGTGCCGGAATCGATCCTTTTAAACACCAAACATTTTGCTCGGTGTTTTTAGATATTAATAATGATGGTTGGTTGGACATCTATAGCTCAACCGATAAGGCTTATAATCTCAATCAACTTTACAGAAATAACGGCGATGGTACTTTTAGTGATATTAGTGCCTTCTCAAATACCGACTTAGCATTTAATGCCATGACTACGACTGTAGGGGATTACAATAATGATGGTTGGATTGATATCTATGTAACAAATACAGGTAACAGTGCTTTATTATTGAACAATGGCAATGAAACCTTCACAGATATGGCTGTAGCGACAGGATGTGAATTTGGAAGTACTGGTTGGGGCGCCATTTTTTTAGATGCAGACAACGATACCGATTTAGATTTGTACGTTAGTGGCTCTCTCTATTTAAACCCTGTTTTAAACTCGGCCGCATTTTATGAGCAATCTAACGGTAGTTTCAGCATTCCTTCTTCAGCTGGTTTTTATAATGATGAATTTAATAGTTATTGTAATGCAATAGGAGATATCAATAATGATGGTTTTCCTGATTTTGTAGTTACCAATAGTAGCGATCAAAATATTTGCATATGGAGTAACGAAACCACATCATCAAATAACTGGTTAAAAATTAACTTAGAAGGTACACTCAGCAATAGGGACGCGATTGGATCTAAAATTGAAATTTCTATAAATGGCGAAAAACAATTTCGGTTTACACATTGTGGTGAAGGCTATATGTCTCAAAATTCAGGGTCAGAGTTTTTTGGTTTAGGTACTCATGCGCAAGCCGATTATGTAAAAATACTTTGGCCTAGTGGTGCCCAAGATATATTCTATAACGTCAATGCTAACCAAACACTCAACATCACGGAAGGCGACTCATTGTTGTCTGTTCAAGAATTAAACGCTCCATCATTGTCGATCTACCCAAATCCAGTAGGCGACCAATTATTTATTTCAAGTAGATCACATTCAGACATTAAATCAATGTCAATATCTGATCTTCAAGGAAAACACATCTTTGAAGTACAGAACGGTTCCAACATAGCGTCTCTAGACGTTTCTCAATTAGAATCTGGAATGTATCTCATAAGCATTGTTACGCATCAGTCAAGTTCCGCAGTTTTCAAATTCATCAAAAATTAGAAATAAGCCTTTAATTGTATCGTTCCTGTGTGAATAGTTTTGCTCGTTTCGGTCTTTCTTCCAAAGTAATTCAAGTTTAAATCTAAGAACTTGGTCAATTTCTTTTGTGCTAATAAGCTCCAAGTAAAATTATTCCCTGGTTGCAGACCTTCCAATATTTGATAGGAAACTGGCGTATTTGCATTACCTACAAATTCATTCTTAAAAAAGTTGACCTCTCCAGTCAATGCCAATTTATTCGCCTTGTTATAGGTAAATGATAAGCCGTAGTTATTTTGGAGTAATTGCTCCATAGCACCCGTCGTATTATCCTTAGATGTGTACTGATAAAAGACATCAAAGCGTGCATTTTCGTTGAATATGTATGACAATTTAGGCTGAAAGCGCCACTCATCCAGTTGATAGTTCCGCGATATGAAATTTTCGTTTAAACTTTCATTGGCTTCAAAACTGCTTTGCAAATTCAGCAACCAGCTTTCTGCAAACTTATGATTAAAATTTAGTTGGTGACTTCGCAATCTGTTTTCCTGAAAACCTATAGATAAGGTCGATCTATTGGTATTTGTTAAAAACGTGTAAGATGTGGTGTAGCGTTGTTTACCTCTATTAAAAAACAACACATTCCGAATGCTCTTATTCAATCCTAGTTGATTCTCCTCATCTGTTGAGAACGGATTTAAATCGAACTCTACCCCTTCTCTTCGGTTCTTGCGATCAATCAAAAACGACGTCTGATTGTAAAAATGGGACCAAAACTTCTTGTTCTTACTCTCTGAAACCGACCACTGCTGCGGGTTAATAGTCAAAGTTTGACTAAATCTATTCTGATGTGTTTTCACATAAACTTGATTTGGTAGAAGCACGCGAATGTAATCGCCTTGATCTGCAAATTGAGCGACTTCAAATTCACTCAGCTCTTGAATACCATTCTCATTGTAATCAATCCAGGTATAAGCACCTTGACCTGGTTCCACCTCAACGTAGGTAAAGTCTTGTTGCGGTAAGGTTCCTGAATTTGTCTCAAACACGGTATTCCAAAGGATCAAATTATTCCATAATTTTTGACTAAAATTCACTCTAGAGTTCAATGAACTTTCATCTTTTAATTCCGGATCTTCATTTTTTAATTTTCTGAAATTGGCATATATCCCCAGATTGGTCATTTCATTTTGAATGATTTTTGATTTTAAGTAGTAGGTGTTTGATGTATTGACTCGCTTAATAGCGTTTAATCGTAAACTATCATTAACTCTGTATTTATAACCTACTTCTACAAAAACGCCTGTACTATCACCATAACCTGTAAACACTTCGTAAGAATGAAAACGCTGACTTAAATTCGTCAAAGAATCGGTTACTTTATCACGTTGTTCGTTACTTTCTAACGCCACTTTAGTGCCTACCCATTGCCTTTTTAGGTGATACGTCACCCTATTGAAAGAGCGCACAAATCGTGAGGTAGATAGGCTACTACTATTATTCAGGACACTAGAATTTGAATAAATTCCGAATCGATTCAATTTGAGATTAGCCAAAATATTATGGCGATTTCCATTAAAGTTTTCAGCGTAATTTAGGTGTTCAAATGTATAATTAGCCAGACCTTTTTTTGAATGAATTAAGTCAATGCCAGCCGACAGTAACGCTTGATTTCCAAGAGGGTTTTCGAGATTCCAGTCTCGGTTAAATTCTGCGCGATATAAACGCTGAATGGTCTTAAAATTCTTCTGAATAAAATCGGCATCAACGGTCACATTCATATTCCATAAACTATCCGATTTTATAATATTTTGATTGACCTTTAACTTCCCTGCGAAGCCATTGTTATTACTATCATCCAAACTCGAAAACAAATTAAGGTCATTTTTACTTCCTGCTAGTTCAAAAAATATGTTGGTTTTTTCTGAAGGCTTATAAGTTCCATTGGCAACGGCTACTTGCAATTTCTCTGGAGCAATCAGTCTAACAATTGGCGCATAATTCCCTTGTGGAATACCATTAGCTGGCGCCACATACTCATAAATATTTTCTACCGCATTGCTATTGACCAACACATAATCCCCTTGATTCGCACCAACCAATGTAAATCTCACACTAAATAGTTCATCGTCCGGATTATTAGAAAAGACAAAGATCTCTTCGCCATTTACTAGTTCCTTTCGATAGAGAATTCGGTTTTCATCGTATGCTTGTGGTGTATCGGACGGTGCCACCATCAAATCGACGTCGTCACCAGCATTGGAAAGAATGGCTACTTGATCGGAAGATAGGTTTTGCTGTAACGGTTGGTTTTTGGCATCTGCTTCGGAATAAACCGAGACGCCCATTTTGAATTTTTCAGTCTCATAAGCACCGCCTCCAAATACTGTAAAACGCGAATAATTACGATCACTAAATTGATAATCTACTGTAATTCGCATTTCAGAAGTTATGGGAAAAGTTGCATTAAAAATAATTTCACCAGCATTATAATCGATGATATAATCCTTATTCTCGCCACGTTCTATGGGAATACCATTCACATAAACGGTCTCACTGCCAGAAACGATGAGTACAAATAATTCATTGTTAGGACCTGTTAACTTGTAGGGACCTTGGTTACCTTCCTGAGCCGTAAACTTACTCGTTGTGAATTGTCCACGCACTAAAGCTCCCGAAGCAAAAGCGGTCGTTTTAGACGCTTCGCCGTCAAACTCGGCACTCACTTGTAAACCTTGTACACGCTTCGTAAAACTTGCAAAATAGCTATCGGTATTGACCAAGTCAATATCTCCTGCTCTAATATTCCACGAATCACTAAACAGTTCAATAAAGACCTGATCAAATTCATCCAAGCGCTGAGAATAGCCACTTTCTTGCAAAGGAATGTTGGCATCTTGAATGGATGCTCTCAAAGATACTTTATCACTTAACTTTCCTGAAATTTGCAAATCCAATTCACTGTTTAAAACCGAGTTTTGATTATTCCCCACAGTCACACCTCTTGAGATACTTCCAGACGTCATTAAACCATCAAATGGTGTCAATTTATTTTGTAGAGTGGATTGGTTCAGCTTGTATAGTGTCTGGAGGTTGTCTGTATTTTTAACAATGATCTTATCGTCTAATTGCGCATACTTCCGTGTTAAAAAATCGGGATAGCGCAAATAATCAATCTCGATGGAATCGGTATCAATTGGCTTTTTAAAGGTGAGTAATGCTTTTGAAAAATCAACTTGATAAAACGAACTATCTATAAGGGTTTTATCTTTTCGTCGGATGACCAATCGACTAGAATTGATACTCACGGTATCAATTTGAATAGAATCTGAAACGGCTACTTTTTTAGTTCTGTAATTAGACGATCCTTCCTGCGCGAAAGCACAAAAAGACATCAAAAAACAAATAAGTGATAAAGCAATTTTCATTCCCTATATAAACTTCTAAAGACAGAAATTATTTTATGGTTAAAATGCCCTTAAAATAATAGCGTAAAAGTACAGTATTATTTAATTTAGCTGAAATCTTAACATTCTAGAATGAAAATTATATCATACAACGTAAATGGTATCAGAGCCGCCATGAATAAAGGTTTGATCGATTGGTTGCGCAATGCCAATCCTGATGTGGTCTGTTTACAAGAAATTAAAGCCATGAAAGAGCAAGTGGATATTGAAGCCATTGAGAACGCTGGTTACAAATACCACTATTGGTTTAGCGCTCAAAAAAAAGGCTACAGTGGTGTCGCTATATTGAGTAAAACGGAACCTGACCATGTGGAATATGGCACCGGAATCGAATCCATGGACTTTGAAGGACGGAATTTGAGAGCTGATTTCAATGGACTATCCATAATGAGTATGTATTTACCCTCAGGCACTAACGACGCACGATTATCCCACAAGTTTCAATATATGGATATGATCCACCAATATCTCAATGAGTTACGTGAGGAGCGCCCAAATTTGATAGTCTGTGGCGACTATAATATTTGTCATGAGGAAATTGATATCCACAATCCAAAAATGAAAGGTGTTTCAGGATTTTTACCTGAAGAACGACAATGGCTTGGAGAATTTATTGATAGTGGTTTTATAGATTCCTTTAGATACTTACATCCCGAACGCCAAGAGTATAGTTGGTGGAGTTATCGAGCTAATGCCAGAGCTAATAATAAAGGCTGGCGCTTAGATTATGGTATGGTCTCCGAACCATTACAAGAAAAAATAAAACGCAGCGTTATTTTAACAGAAGCGGTTCACAGTGACCACTGCCCTATTTTAGTAGAAATTGATCATTAATTTAAATACAACTTAACATACACAACATGATTAGAAAATTGTCATTATTAGCACTTACACTTTGTCTAACTACCTCTTGTGTCTCTAAAAAAATCTATACCGATTTAGAGGACAAATATGCCGACCTAAAAATAGAAAATCGCCAATTAGCCGATGAAAATGCCGATTTAAAATCTGCGTTGAACAAAGCAACTAACGAACTCAGTAGTCTAAAGGATGATTATGATAATGCCATTGCTAATAAAAACCAATGGGAAAGCGAATACAAAGCATTAGTTAACGAACATGAAAATCTTGAGGCTTCCTATGATGCCCTCGAGAAAAACAGCAGTGCCGCTATTGCTGCAAATTCTAAAAAGAACAGAGAGTTACTGGCACAGTTAGAAGCAAAAGAACAAGCCATACTTGCAGAAAATGCACGCCTAGAAAAGCTTAAAAAAGAATTAGAATCGCGGTCGCAACGTGTGGCTGAATTAGAACAAGTAATTGCCTCCAAAGATGCCGCAATGACCAAACTAAAGAATGCTATTTCCACAGCATTGACCAATTTTGAAGGTAAAGGTCTTACCGTCGAACAACGCGATGGTAAAGTCTATGTTTCTATGGAGAATAAGTTATTGTTTGAATCTGGTAGTTGGGCTGTTGGAACCCAAGGAAAACAAGCTGTTAAACAACTTGGAGCTGTTTTAGCTGACAATCCAGAGATTGCGATACTCATCGAAGGACACACAGATAACGTGCCTTACAAAGGCAATGCACAACTTAGTGGGAATTGGGATTTATCCACCAAACGCGCTACAGCCATTGTGAACATCTTAAGAGAAAATACAGCCATCAATCCCGAAAACCTCACAGCTGCAGGTCGTGGTGAATATGCACCAATAGCGAGCAATGCTACCGCTGAAGGAAAAGCAAAAAACCGTCGTATTGAAGTCATACTTACACCAAAATTGGATGAAATTTCAAAACTATTGAATGATATTTAAAAGCATTTTTTAGTTTGAACGATTTTATACAAAGTATCATTTTAAAACCTTAACATAGATTTAGACCTTTCCGCGAGATGTTTGCTGAAAGGTCTTTTTATATTTATACCTCTTTAAAAACGACAGCAACTATGAGATATACCACACTTCCAAAAACCGACATTAAAGTCAGTAAAATCTGTCTAGGCACCATGACTTGGGGCAATCAAAACACCCAAGATGAAGGTTTTGCCCAAATGGATATGGCCTTAGATAAAGGCGTTAACTTTTTCGATACTGCAGAATTATATCCAGTGCCTGCCACAGCTGAACGTTACGCAGATACGGAACGCATCATAGGGAATTGGTTTCAAAAAACAGGACATCGCGATAAGGTAGTATTGGCGAGCAAGATTGCTGGTCCAGGAGATTACACGGCTCATATTAGAACCAATGGTTTTAGTAAGTCAGCGTTAAACGATGCCGTGAATCAAAGTTTAAAACGCTTGAAAACAGATTATATCGACCTCTATCAATTGCATTGGCCTGAGCGTGATACAAACACCTTCGGAACACGCGATTACAAACATAATCCCAACGATTCTTGGAACGATAATTTCAAGGAAATTCTACACAGCTTGGATGACCTTATCAAGTCAGGTAAAATAAGACAGGTAGGTATTTCCAATGAAAAAGCTTGGGGAACCATGCGGTATTTGGAAGAATCAAAGGCGAATGATCTGCCTCGAATGATCACCATTCAAAATGCATACTCTTTACTAAATCGTGTGTTTGAAGGTGATATGGCCGAAATTGCCATCCGAGAAGACATCGGGCTTTTGGCATACTCACCAATGGCCTTTGGCGTATTGTCTGGCAAGTACATCAAAGGAACGGCAGCCGATAATGCGCGGTTAAAGCTATTTCCACGGTTTTCACGATACAGCAGCGAACAAGCCACTGAAGCCACAAAAAAATATCTTAAAATTGCTGAAGTCAACGCTATGACCTTGGCGCAAATGGCATTAGCCTTCGTGACCGACAGACCGTTTGTGACAAGTAACATTATTGGTGCAACCTCGTTAGCCCAATTAGAAGAAAATATTGACAGTGTTGATATACAGTTAAGTGAAGACGTCTTAAAGGCTATTCATGAGGTACATGCAAGCATTCCAAATCCTGCGCCTTAAGGATTAATAGTAAAAACAAAAACCCCTTTCCGTTAGACGAAAAGGGGTTTTAAGATATTATTTGATTTCCTTACCATTTTTATCAAAAAAATGATATTCAAGATATGTGTAAGCATCTCTAGGTAAAACTTTTACCCATTTTTTGTGTTCTAAGAACCACTTAGAACGTACTGATGGAAACCCTTTGGTGATAAAGGCTGCTATAAATGGATGCGCATTAAGCGTGATCTTTTTATAGTCTTTTTTGAAAAGCCTTTCGAGGTCTTGGGTGATTGATTGAATCACTTTAATTGGTGCTTCAATTTCTTCTCCGGCCACGCCGTTTGGATTTTCTTCTTTTGTTTTAATGTTGCGTTCTGGTCGAACACGTTGTCTGGTAATTTGGACCAAACCAAATTTACTAGGTGGCAAAATCTTGTGCTTTGCCTTATCATCATTCATTTCATTACGAAGATGATTGTACAATTTTTTTCGATTCTCTGCTCGTCCCATATCGATAAAATCTACGACGATGATGCCTCCCATGTCACGTAGTCGTAACTGTCTGGCAATTTCTGACGCAGAAATTAAATTAACTTCTAGAGCAGTGTCTTCTTGATTTTTTTCTTTGTTGGATCGATTTCCACTATTCACATCAATCACATGCATCGCTTCGGTATGTTCAATAACCAAATAAGCCCCTCTTGCCATAGAGACTGTACGACCAAAAGATGTTTTGATTTGACGTTCGATTCCGAACTTTTCGTAAAGTGGGACGCCATTTTTATACATCTTAACGATTGATTCTTTAGCAGGTGCAATCTCTTGCACGTAATCTTTAATTTGTCCATAAAGCACTTCGTCATCTACGGTAATGCTTGAGAATGAATCGTCAAAAATATCTCTTAAAATAGAAGAGGCTTTGTTCATTTCACTCAAGACCTTACTCGGATGATGGGCCTTATGTAATTTTTTACACATTGCTGTCCATCTATTCAGCAAATTCTGTAAATCTTTGTCGAGCTCGGCCACTTTTTTGCCTTCTGCGACTGTACGAATAATAACGCCAAAACCTTTAGGTGTTATGCTTCTTACCAAGCGTTTTAAACGCTCTTTTTCTTCTTTCGATTCGATTTTTTGAGAAATCGAAATGCGATCCGAAAAGGGTACCAAAACAATATAACGACCAGCAATGGACAACTCGCTACTAATACGAGGTCCTTTGGTGGATATTGGCTCTTTTACAATTTGTACTAATAGAGATTGATTTGATTTTAAAACGTTAGCAATGCTCCCGTTTTTGTCAATATCTTTCTCAAACTGAAAATTTTTCAGTAAAAAATCGGTATGTCTACCTGCGCTTACACGTTTAACGAATTTGACAAGGGAAGGTAATTTTGGTCCTAAATCATGATAATGCAAAAAAGCATCTTTTTCATAACCTACATTAACAAATGCAGCATTTAGACCTGGAACCGCTTTACGGATTTTGGCAATAAAAATATCACCAACCGCAAAGTTGTTATCATCTTCATCCTTGTGTAATTCGATAAGTTTTCCATCTTTTAATAAGGCAAAATCAACAATATCAGAACTCGATCTTATAATCAATTCTTTTTCCATGTTGTTCATTTTAATCCATTTTGATTCATTTCAAAATAGATGGATATTACTTTATTTTGACACAGGATATATAATCCAGCAAACTCATGTATTGCGAAGGTAAACGCAATAATTTCATGAATTCTATATCAAAGAACGTTGTTGTTAAAATTAAGAAAAGTAGTTAAAAAACTACTTTTCTTAATTTATTTCTTTTTGTGACGATTAGCGCGTCTACGTTTTTTACGCTTATGCGTCGCTACCTTGTGTCTTTTTCTTTTTTTACCACTTGGCATAAATAAGTCTTTTTTAAATTAATATTTGTTTTATAATATGTTTAGTTGACTTCAACGTTAGTTTTAACACCTTCAACAAATACTTTAGCAGGTTTAAATGCAGGTATGTTGTGTGCAGGTATTTTTATCGTTGTATTTTTTGAAATGTTACGTCCTGTTTTTTCAGCTCTTGTCTTAACGATAAAACTTCCGAAACCTCTTAAGTATACATTATCTCCACCTTCTAAAGAAGATTTAACTTCTTCCATAAATGTTTCAACTGTTGCTTGTACATCTCCTTTTTCAATTCCTAATTTATCAGAAATCTTCGCTACTATATCAGCTTTTGTCATTGTTATTAATTTTTAGGGTTATCTATTAATTATAAGGGATGCAAATATAGGTAATTTAATTTCAATATTTCAAGCGTAATTAATTAAAATTTAACCTTGTAAAGATTTATTTTTGTAAATATTTAGACTTTTAAATGAATTTTACAGAAATTTTAACACGCTGGTATTCAGCAAATAAACGAAGCTTACCATGGCGATCTACTAAAAACCCCTATCATATTTGGTTATCGGAAATCATCATGCAGCAAACCCAAGTTAAGCAAGGTTTACCCTATTATGAAGCATTTGTTACCCAATTCCCGACCGTTTTTGATCTTGCTAAGGCTCCTGAAGAGTCCGTTTTAAAACTTTGGCAAGGCTTAGGTTATTACTCTAGAGCTCGAAATTTACACGCCTCAGCTAAGTACATTGTAAACGAACTCCATGGCATATTTCCAAACACGTATAACGATCTTTTAAAATTGAAAGGTGTTGGTGATTATACCGCAAGTGCCGTTGCCTCAATATGCTTTGATGAACCTTGTGCCGTTGTTGATGGGAATGTCTACCGTGTTTTATCACGCTATTTTGGTATGGACACACCTATTAATTCAACAAAAGGTATCAAAGAGTTTAAAGCCTTGGCAAGTACCTTAATAGATGCGCAGCATCCTGGTGATTACAATCAAGCGATTATGGAATTTGGCGCTATACAATGTAAGCCAAGTAATCCTGATTGTACCGTTTGTCCGCTTAAGCATAGTTGTCAAGCTCTACAAAAAGGGCGCATTTCAGAATTACCTGTGAAACTCAAGAAAACTAAAGTCGCTAAGAAACATTTTAACTTTTTGGTAGTGATTTCTGATCATGGACAAATTCTTTTTGAAAAAAGGCGTTCCAAAGGTATTTGGCAAAACCTTTATCAGTTTCCATTAATTGAGACAGAAAGGCCAATCGACATCGATACTTTTAAAAGTCATAGGCAGGTTCAGTCATTCTTTAAAGACAGAGACTTCCAATACAGTTTATATAACAGTGAACCCATTGTACATAAATTATCGCATCAGCATTTGTTTACAAAATTTTGGATTATTACGATGCCCAAACTCCCAAAACAGGGCATTCCTATTTCAGAAATAAACACTTACCCAACACCTATTTTAATCAGTAACTTTATAGAAGCATTTGATTTAAGCCCTTAAATAACTCATAATTTTTTCATACTTTTAATACAGTGATTTCAAAATGCTTAATTTTGTCATCTTAAACAAAAACGATTATGTCAGGAACATTAAATAAAGTGATGCTTATTGGGCATTTGGGAGATGAAGTAAAGATGCATTATTTTGATGGCGGCAATTGTGTTGGCCGTTTCCCTTTGGCAACGAATGAAACCTATACGAATAAGCAAACTAATGAACGTGTCACCAATACTGAATGGCACAATATTGTGGTTCGAAATAAAGCGGCAGAAATTTGCGAAAAATATTTATCTAAAGGTGACAAAGTTTACATTGAGGGTCGCTTAAAAACCAGAAAATGGCAGGATGATAAAGGTGCAGATCGCTACTCTACTGAAATCCAATGTACAGATTTTACCTTTTTAACCACTAAAAGTGAAAGTCAGGGAAGTCAAGAAAATACATCGCATTCGCCAACTCAGAATCAAGGTGGCAACGGATCGAATTCGCAACCGGTGACTGAGGATAACGATGACTTACCATTTTAACTAAACCAAACTTAAATTATTTACCTTGGATCCTGAGCCCACGAGTTTAATAATCACCACACTCAACCTAGACGCTTCTTTTGCTTTCGGGTTGGTTTTACTTCTTGTTTTATTAATGTGTTCGGCGTTAATTTCTGGTGCTGAAGTCGCCTTATTCTCGCTTACCAAATCTGATATTGATGTTGGATTGGAAACGAATGCGTCTAAATTTGAGATCATTTCAAGATTATTACGTCGACCGAAAAAGCTACTAGCCACTATTCTTGTTGCCAACAACTTTATCAATATTGGCATTGTTATTTTGTTTGCCTACTTAGGCGAAACTTTATTCGAGCATGTACAGATTGCTTGGGCAAGATTTTTATTGGAGGTTGTAGTCATTACTTTTTTAATTCTACTCTTCGGTGAAATCATCCCAAAGATATATGCGAGTAGAAATAGACAGAAATTCTCTCTTTTTATGGCTGTTCCATTAAAAGTTTTGGATGTCATTTTTTCACCTATTAGCTTACCTATGCGCAGCATTACATTGGGTATTCATAATAAATTAGGGAAACAAAAATCCAATCTTAGTGTGGATCAATTATCCCAAGCATTAGAACTTACCACAGATGGTGATACCACAGTAGAAGAACACAAAATCCTCCAAGGTATTGTATCCTTTGGTAACACAGACACCAAACAAGTGATGCGACCTAGAATAGATATTTTTGCGCTAAATGAGGATACCAAATACATTGATATCATCCCAGAAGTGATTAAAAATGGCTACTCGCGGATTCCTGTTTACAAAGACAGTATAGACAATGTGACGGGTATTTTATATATCAAAGACCTGTTGCCTTATATTGAAAGAAAGCAATTTGATTGGACGACCTTACTTCGTGATCCCTTCTTTGTACCTGAAAATAAAAAGCTGGACGACCTCATGGTCGAATTTCAAGAAAAGAAAGTCCATTTAGCTATTGTAGTGGACGAGTATGGTGGTACTTCTGGTGTGGTCTCTTTGGAAGATGTCATCGAAGAGATTGTAGGCGACATTAGTGATGAATTTGACGACGACGATGTCGTGTTTACGAAGATTGATGACTACAATTACTCCTTTGAAGGAAAGACCACATTAAAAGATTTTTATAAAATTATAAAACTGGAGGACGAATCTGATTTTGAGGATTACAAAGGAGAAGCAGAAACGATTGCAGGTTTTGTATTAGAAATCTCTGGGATATTCCCAAGACGTCATAGTAAAATAAATTTTAAAAATTACGTTTTTACTATTGAAGCCATTGATAAAAAACGAATCAAACAGGTAAAGTTTACCATTCTAAAATAAACAAGGCCAGTTATGACCATCAAACAAGTATTCTTAATTCCACTCATTGCCATTACTTTTAATTCTTGTGGCAATGATCCTTTACCTAAACCAAAAGCCATGCTTCGATTGGAGTATCCGGAACCTCAATACAATCGCGTGGATGTGAAGCTCCCTTTTACCTTTGAAAAAAACGAACTCGCCGATAAAATCTCCAACATCAAATTGGATGGAATTAATAATGCTTACGGTGTGAACATCAATTATTCTGAAATGAAAGGCACCATTTACCTCACTTACAAAGAAGTTAATGCTACAAATTTAGATACCTTATTGAGAGATGCTCAAAATCTTACTCAAAAACACACCATTAAAGCAGATGCTATTGAGAGTGTCTTGTATGAAAATCCGAAACAAAATGTGTATGGGATGTTTTATGAAGTTGGTGGTAATGCCGCCTCTCAATCTCAGTTTTATGTCACCGATAGCACCTCACACTTTTTAAGTGGGTCTTTATACTTTTATACCAAACCTAATTACGATTCGATTTATCCTGCTGCGGTGTATTTAAAAAATGACATTAAACACTTGATGGAGTCTATTGAGTGGAAAACAGACCAATAGTTGGTGCACGACAAACTAAAAAAGCCTTGAAATTATTCAAGGCTTTTTTTATCGTATGAGGATTTTAATTAATTAGCGATCCACTCGCCACCTTCTTTAATAAGGTTAAAATCTTCAGTTGTTCCACTACCATTGTAAACATCAGCAGTAACAATATATTTCTGTCCTTCAGCAGCTGCTGGGTTTAAGTTATCTAAAACGATTCCCAGAGCGGTAATCATCATGTCATCACTCCAGCTAGAAGAACTTCCAGTTCTGTTGAAGTTACCAAAATTATCAAGGTTTCCAGCAGCAGCTTCAAACCCTTCAGTATCTATCAAAGCAGCAGCTACTAAGGTATAGTCTGAACCAACCATTGTATATCTAATCGTGTTATCTGGTACCCAAATACCATTTTCAAGACCAAACTGCAACGACGATATGACTGGAGACCAACTTCCGTTGTTAAATGTGTAAAGATTCCCTTTTGTTACCGTTCCTACGGAACTTCCTCCGTAGTATCTGTACAGTACGAATAATTCATCACCTTCTTGAGCAAATGGATAATTAATTGCTAAAAACTGTGGGATGTAATTTTCAGGTAATACCGATGAACTAAAGTTATTAAATGCTCCTGGCTGGTTAGAATCCTCACCCATAGAGTCATAGTCTGCCGTAGTTAAGTAGTATACGCCTTCTACGGACTCCCAAACACCTTCTACATATTGATAATAAGCAGATTTAGCTTCCGTTTCACCTGAAATCCCTGGAACTTTAAGCGCCATAGATTCTACACGCCATCTTGGAGAATCTGAATCTGTAGAACTATATTTTAAACCTATATGAATGGTTTGTCCTTCGAAAGCAGAAAAATCAAAATCAGGCGATGGCGTCATATCACCATAAGCTGTTTTATCAAAACTAAAGGCTGTCCATGTAGCTGCCATAACATCTCCACCTGTTGTATAGTCAGATGAGATCTCGATATCAATTAAACTTGCATCACCTAAGAAGTCAATTTCTTGAGTAATCTGAAATAACACATTAGCACTATCAGTTAAATCAATTTCTGGAGAAATCAACCATTCTTCAACAGCTGTTGGCCCTCCATCAAAGCCAGAACCTTGAACGTTGGTAGAACCTTCAGTCCAACCTAAAGCAACAGGTCCGGAAACAGAAATTAATTCAAAATCTGCTACACTTTCTGGAAATACTGCTTGAAAAACATTAGCAAAGCCAGCAACAGGCTCTTCAGTAAATACATCATAACCTAATCGTACGACTTGTCCTTCAGTTGGTGATGGGTACTGTGCTGCGAGTACATCTTCCAGAGCTCCTTCAGCATCCTCTGCAGGCAAAAATGCGTTACTCAAAGGCGTAATGTAATCGTCAGACATTAAATTATAAACATCTGCATTCACAAAGGCATGTACATCTTCAGGATTCCCATCATTTAAATTAAAACTGACAGTCACGGAAGATCCGTCACCCCAAAATGGGTATCTATCTGCTAAAAATGAAGGTAAAGTCACTTTCGCGTCTTCGATATCACTAAAGGCTTCAAAGGTTTCATAGTAATCAGGCTCCTCATCGTCTCCTTGATCTACAAGTGCTGCATAATCATCAGAAGTCATGGTAAACGCATCGTTTCCAATTATAGGATTATCTTGATTACTTAAATCGTTATTAATATCTTCTAAAGGTTCGCATCCTGTGAAGATGGCGCCAATAATGGCTAAAACATAAACTATTCTTTTCATAATTCTATTTTTTAAAATTTAAGTTTTGCTCCAACACTAAATGTTCTTCCAAAACCATAATATACTAATGCCGTTTGTGCGTTTGAATTTGTTCCATCCAAGGCATCTGCAATATATTTTGTGTTAAACACATTATTCATCCTTGCTGTTAAAGACGCATCAAATTGACCAAAAGAGAAGCCGTGAGTCATCGCAGCATCAAATACACCGTAAGCAGGAACTTCCCATGGATCTGGAGCATCAGCGTCACCTCGATCACTAGGATTGAAATCTGCATACAAACGATCAAAATAATTGTAATCTATTGTTAATCGAGTATCTGCAGCAAATTTATAATTAAGACCTAAGGCTAAGGTCGTTTGAGCAGCATCACCAACTGGTGTGTCTTCAATAAACAAATTCACGGTATCAACGACATTTTGTTCCTCGTCAAGGATATTAACGTCTGTCACGTCCTCTTCCCATCTCCAATCACCTAAAGATACCATACCTGTAATATCTAAATTATCGGTAGCTTTATAAACGAAATCTACTTCTATACCTTGATGAATTGCGTTTACGCCTAAAATGTTAGCAAAACCTGTTTCGTCTTCACTCAATTGAAATGAAAGTGTCTCTGTTCTATCTCTCCAAGCGGTTCTATATAAATTCACATTGGCTGATAAACGCTCTCCTCTGTAACCATAACCTAACTCAAAACTCGTGATTTTTTGATTTTCAGCTTCAGAGTTGATTTCTTCATTGTTAAAATTTGGGAAAACAGCATCAAAATCTGGTGCTTTTTCAAAATACCCTAAATTCACAAAAACGTTATGTTTATCAGTAAGTCTATAGTTAGCACCTCCTTTAGCTCCAAATCCGAAGAAATTATAGCGATCCGTTTCTCTTAAAGGATCATCTGGCGTATAAAGAAAATAATCGACTCTTTTATAAGAGGTATTCGAGGCATTTAATGAGATAAATGTGTTGAATTTTTCATTCACATCATACTCTAATTGCGCAAAAGAACCTAACCAACCAACAAGTCCGTCATTATAGTAAGAGACTTTATCTCCAACTCTTGCGACACCTGTAGGGTTATTGACGTTGTCTTCATTAATGATAAATTGACCACCTAATAAATCAGTGACTTCTCTAAAGTGAATTCCTTTATAACTTCTAAAATCTAAACCAGCTAATAACACTAAGTCATCGCTTAAATCAGTTTTCAATGTTGACAGGACACCATACCAATTATGGTCATTACGTGATGCTCTTAAAGCAGCACTAGAACCATTAGCACCATGTGCAATGTTTTCATCAACAATACGATCGAAATCTAAAGGCCCCAAATTTCCAATACGATACTCTGGACTTGTAAACTTAAATCTAGCATCACCTTCAAAACCTGGAGTTTCGGCATCACTTCCTAGTGTTCCTCCTCCACCTCCGGAACCGAAGGATACGTAAGCTGCAGTTGAAATATTTGTCTTCTCACTAAGATCCCAGTAATGGTTTAATGAAATTTGTGGCTTGTGGTAAAAATTGTCTTCTATAAAAGTTACTTGTCCGTTTTTATAACCCCAATCTGAGTTATATCTAATCCCGTCTTCACTTTGTCTGTAAGTTTCAATTAAGTGTCTATTTTGTCTTTGTCCGTGACGTTGTTTCGCACCAAAAGCCGTAAATGATAATTTGTGTTGGTCATTTAATTTCTTGGATAAATTCACGAAATATGAAACCGCATTAAACTGCGTCCCTCTTACGTAACCATCACCATCTGTTTTCGCTGCAGAAATCGTAGCTGCAAAACCATTATCCATCAATCCAGTTGAATAGGTTACACCAAATTTCTTGTAACCATCATTACCCAGAGTTGTTAATATGTTCCCTCCTTCTTCGGCATCGGTTGTTTTCGTTAAAATGTTTATGGTTCCTCCAACAGAAGGCACTGCAACTCTCGCCGCACCAAGACCTCTCTGTACTTGCATAGAACTTGTAACATCTCCTAAACCTGCCCAGTTACTCCAAAATACGCGACCATTCTCCATGTCGTTTACAGGAACACCGTTAATCATAACAGCCACATTTTCAGAGTTAAAACCACGTAAGTTAATACGTCCATCTCCAAAACCACCACCAGCTTTAGTTGCATAAACACCAGGCGTCGATTTCAGTACCTCTGGAAATTCTTGAGTTCCTAATTTTAACTGAATGTCTGCTGCTCGCACCGTTGATACTGCTACAGGTGTTTTCCTATCTACAGCAACCGACGCAATGATTTGAACTTCTTGTAATCCTACCTCACTTGAAGTTAGGGTAATAGTTCCCAAATCTTGACTTCCAGAAAAACTAATAGTTTTTGATGTATAGCCAACAAATGAGATAATAATTTCTCCAGAAGAGGCCTGTGTAGTCAAGGAAAATTCACCATCAAAGTTGGTTGTGGTACCATTTGATGTCCCTTTTTCGATGACATTAGCTCCTGGTAGCGGCTCATTCATATCAGAACCTACAATCGTACCAGTGATTGTGCTTTGTGAAAAGGCTATCGTAGTGCACAATAGGACTACTAAAACCAATAAACATTTTGAAAATTTCTTCATTGTTTAAGAATTATTTAGAGTTTTAATTTTCGGCAAAAGTACGTCCGAACGAACAATACAAGATTACCTAAATGTTAAGAATTTTGAACTCTTAAAAATACTTAAAATTTTCTTAAAATTTTCTCTAACATCCACTCAACGCCGAGAAGTATTTAACAAAAATTATCGCTGACTTTGATAGTATTTGATAAGGTTTGAAGTGGATTCATCATGATTGTTAAGAACTTTGTCGTTTTGAAGTTCTTCAAGAATCGTGTTCGCCAACTGCTTGCCTAACTCCACACCAAATTGATCATAACTAAAAATATTCCAAACAATGCCTTGTACAAAAATACGATGCTCGTACATCGCTATCAATTTCCCTAAACTTTCAGGGGTGAGTTTATCAATTAATAGAGTAGTCGTTGGTTTATTTCCATCAAATATTTTGAAAGGTGTTAAGGTAGCAATATCACTTTCTGACAACCCTTGAGCTTTCAATTCATCGATGACCTCTTGTTTGGTTTTTCCATTCATTAAAGCTTCTGTCTGTGCGAAAAAATTAGACATTAACTTATCTTGATGATCTTGATCACCATGCAATGACTTCGCAAACCCAATAAACTCAGCAGGTATAAGTTTAGTACCTTGATGTATAAGCTGAAAAAATGCATGTTGGGCATTTGTTCCAGGCTCACCCCAAATAATCGTCCCTGTTTGATAATTGATTTTATCGCCATTCCTGTCAATACTCTTACCATTACTTTCCATAATACCTTGTTGAAGGTAAGTGGCAAACTGATTGAGGTATTGAGAGTAAGGAATGACCGCTTCACTCTCCGAATGAAAGAAATTGTTGTACCAAACACTCAGAAGGGCTGTTATCACTGGGATATTCTTATCAAAATCTTCAGTCTTGAAATGTTCATCCATTTTATGTGCTCCTTGAAGCAATAAATTAAAATTTTCAAAACCAACAGCCAAGCTTATGGATAGTCCAACCGCACTCCAGAGCGAGAATCGTCCTCCTACCCAATTCCACATTGGAAATATATTATTTTCATCTATTCCAAATGCCTTCACTTTTTCAATATTTGTAGATACTGCTACAAAATGCTTGGAAACAGCACTCTCAGGGGCATGTTTTAAAAACCAATGTCTAATCGTGGTAGCGTTTGATAAGGTTTCTTGTGTGGTAAACGTTTTAGAAACAATGACGAAAAGCGTTGTTTCAGGATTTAATGTTTTAAGAACCTCATGGACATGATCACCATCAACATTACTCACAAAATGAGTTTGTAATTGGTTTTTGTAATATCCTAAAGCTTCAACGACCATAGCTGGTCCCAAATCTGAACCTCCTATACCAATATTAACGACATCTGTAAATGACTGATGTGTATAGCCTTTCAAATCGCCATTAATTACTTGGTTAGAAAACTCATTAATTTTTGCCTTTACGGCGTAAATGTCTTCCATCACATTTTGACCTTGCACATTGACAACCGCGTCCTTTGGGTTTCTCAAAGCGGTATGCAATACCTCACGACCTTCTGTTTGGTTAATGACATCACCTTCAAAGTACTTGTTCATTGCCGATTTTAAACCGACCTCATCTGCCAATTCTAAGAGTAGCGTCATCGTTTCCTCTGAAACGCGATGCTTGGAATAATCCAAGTAAAAATCCTCCCAGTTAATGGTCATGTCATTCGCTCTATTTTCATGTTGCGAAAACAGAGTTTTGAGGTGCACGTGTTCAATGGTTTTGAAATGCGCTTGTAATTTCCTCCAAGCGTTAGTAGTGGTTGGGTTGATAGTTGGTAATGCCATTATTGTATTTCGGACGTTAATACTTCGGTTTCAGTAGGTAATTGAATCGCATTGTCTTCAAACTGAATGTTATCCAATTGAGATTTCAACGGTTTAATAAATTCTGTGTAGTCTGCTTTTAAGGAATCTGGAATCGATTCTGCCGCTGGAAGTTTTTGTTTGAAAGGATCGACTTGTTTCCCGTTTTTCCAAAAACGATAACATACATGTGGTCCTCCTGTATTTCCAGTCATACCAACCCATCCAATCACATCACCTTGCTTGACAAAATCCCCTTTTCGCACATTTTGAGCTTTCATATGTAAGTATTGGGTGCTATAGGTGGCATTGTGTTTTATCTTAACATATTTCCCATTACCACCTCTTCGAGTTGATTCAGTAACCGTTCCGTTGGCCGTTGCTAAAATGGGTGTCCCAATTGGTGCCGCAAAATCAGTGCCTTTATGTGGTCTCAGTTTATAGCCATAATAGGCAATTCGACGGTTTAAATTGTAACGCGAGGAAATTCGACTAAATTGTACTGGTGCCTTTAAAAAGGTACGTCTTAAACTTTTGGTGTTTTCGTCAAAATAATCTGAAATATTCTTGGTACTATCTACTTGAAAATTAAAAGCATAAAAAGGTTCATTCTTATGTTCAAAATACGCGGCATCGATACTTTCAATTCCTGCATAAATAGAGTCCTCTATAAAACGTTGATTGTAAACAATTTTAAAACGATCGCCTTTCTGCAATCTAAAAAAATCGATAGTCCACGCATAAATATCACTCATATCATTAATTAATTGATATGGTAAACCTTGGGCTTCCATCGTTTCAGACAAACTGTTCATCACAATCCCAGAAGCTTCTTTTTGGACGATAGATATAGGTTTCCTTCCTTTATAAGTTGTGATAGAATCTGCAAAATCAATCACCACATAATCAATACTATTAGGTTGGTAAATGAAACATTCAGGTGTTTGTAACGAATCTTTAGTGCAAAGAAGCGTATAGGGCTTCCCTAATTGGAGTCTTTTAATATCGAAGCTGTCTTTTACTTTTTCAGCAATGTTAAAAATCTTCGGATATCCAATTTTATTACGTTCTAAAATTTCACCAAAGCTGTCTCCTTTTCGAATCGTATCGCGTTTTACTACATAATCATCAAGAACAAAACCAAATTCCTTGAGTGGTTCAGGTTCTACATACGTTTGTAATTCTTCTACGATTGGCTTCTCCTCTTCCTTACATGAGAATAAACCAATACAAATACACAGTGCTATTAATAATTTTTTTAGTTGCATTAAATGTTAAATTATATATTTTCTCCCCAATTTTCTAATTCTTGTTCGGTCCAAAGTTCAGGAAAAAATATGCGTTTTTGATATTTTGGGTGCATATATTTTTTCCAATCACTACCACCTGTTGCCTCACCATCTCCTGTCCCACTTTCTATGTAATGTCTTGCTGCGTTATAATGTGCCATAACCCATGTGACATTCACCGTATAATCAAAGTGGCGCATCGCTTTTACTAAGTCTTTATCTTCCTGATCTTCCTTCGGAAGTTCTTTGAAACGTGACCACAGATTTTTTGTATTATACGTTTGCATAAAGCGAATAAAATCGTCCTTATAACGCTTTTCAAAATTGACTAACAAGGTCGATTTCTTACCGGTTTTATAATCTTTACCCGCTGCTTGCCAATATAAATGTTCGAAAGCGTGTTCAAAAGGTGTATTTCGATCTATAGTTTTACGAAACCTATAATCTATGAGATTAATTAATTCTGTCGAAGCAAATTCTATCAATCTATATTGTGCACTCTGAAATCCACTAGCAGGTGTCAACGTGTATCTAAACTTCATGTACTGCTCTATTTCCATACCTTCGCGCATGATGTTAAAAGAGGTCGTGAGCATATCGAAGTACCTACTAATTCGCATAATTTTAGATTCAAAAAAGACGGCATTTAATTCCTCCTTTTCTGCGACTTGCTGAATTTCCCAGAGAATCATCTTAAAAATGAGCTCATTGATTTGGTGATATGCAATAAAGACCATTTCATCAGGAAGTGTAGTCCGTTGAATTTGTAAGCTTAACAGCGCATCCGTTTGAATATAGTCCCAATATGTAATAGGCTTGCTGTAAAGCAAGCCGTATAAATGGTCATCAGTATCTTGATCTATTTTTGTATACTTCTGTTGAAGTTGTTTGACGATGTCATCAAAAAGGTGTTGGTTGTCCATAGTATTAATCAAATTCCATCTGCAGAGGATGCTTCAATCCTTTAAAAGCCTCGAGATCTGCTCGCAGTGACCCTACAGCCAAATCTGCTTTAATTTTTAGCGGGATTTTGTTGTCATCCGCGCTTACCCAGAGCGTTAAACTTTCTTGCTCTTTAAAAACGCGACCTGCCATCACATAAGGTCTGAATTTTAAGGTTTTCATTTTTCCACCAAGTTCCGTATCAATGGTTTCACGACCTAAATATTTCAATTTAAAATTGTAATTCTCTTCATCAAAAAACATATTGAGCGATACAACATCACCTACTCTAATATTTTCAGTCTCATAATTGTTGCGAAGATAATAAAACGCAGAAACCATATCTTGAACATCCTTTTCGGTAGCAATGGTTTTTTGAGTCTTATGCTTTTTGTTTTCTACAAATGCCTCATTCTTAGTGTGGTCAAAGGCTATTTCAATATCTTTTGTATGACCACCTTCATCTATTTTTCTTATGAAACGATAAGGCATTCCAGTTTCTACATCGAAATAACTTTCATACCTATCTTTTACTTTAAAAAACCATTTGATAGCACCAGTAGTCCAACCTTTACCAACGACATGGTATACAGGACGACCATTGAGCTTTGTCTCATTGACAGACAAGGTGGCATTACCAGCCTTTAGAAAGCCGCTATAACTCATTCTAAATTTAAACCATTCACCATCTTGAAATGCATTTTTCTCTTGGGCGTTTGAAAATTGCAAACAACAGATCGCGCCAATTATAAGTAGTATCTTTTTCATTTTATTCGTATTGCAAATGTAATTTTAGACATCACATTTTAGTGTTCATTTCTAATAATTACAATTACTATTCCAAAAATATAAATTTTATTGAAACCATTATGTATAAAGGTGTTATAGTTGTGTTAGAATTCAAAAAAAAGCTCCACCTGATGAGATGAAGCCTTTTAAATTTGAATACCTTTATAAGGTGCCTCGTTTGGCTTGTTCTCGTTCTATAGATTCAAATAAAGCTTTAAAGTTTCCAGCTCCAAATCCGCGAGCTCCCATTCTTTGTATGATTTCAAAAAATAGTGTAGGTCTGTCCTCTACTGGTTTTGTAAAAATTTGTAGCAAGTAACCCTCTTCATCGGCATCTATCATAATACCTAAACCTTTCAGCGTTTCTATATCTTCTCTGAGTTCATGACTGAATTCTTCAAGTCTACCTGGTACCGCTTTATAATAGGCTTCAGGTGGTGTAGACAAAAACTCAACACCTCTTGAACGTAAATCAGAAACTGTTTTTATGATGTCATCTGTGGCAACGGCAATATGTTGTACACCTGGACCTTCATAAAAGTCTAAATACTCTTCAATTTGCGAGCGTTTTTTTCCTTCCGCAGGTTCATTTATTGGAAATTTGATGCGTCCATTTCCATTACTCATCACTTTACTCATCAAAGCCGAATACTCGGTATGTATTTGTTTGTCATCAAAGGAGAGGAAATTAACAAATCCCATCACATCCTCATACCATTTTACCCAAGTATTCATTTCACCCCAACCAACATTACCAACCATATGATCAATGTATTTGAGTCCAACAGGTGTTGGGTTGTAATCTGATTCCCATTTTTTAAACCCTGGCATAAAAGTGCCCTTGTAGTTCTTACGTTCCACGAACATATGAACTGTCTCACCATAGGTATAAATTCCAGCCCTTACAACTTCTCCAAACTCATCGGTTTCTACCTTTGGCTCCATGTAGGACTTCGCGCCTCGTTTGGTTGTTTCTTCGTAAGATTTTCTAGCGTCATCAACCCATAGCGCAACAACTTTAACACCATCGCCATGTTTCACGATATGATTGTTTATTGGAGACTCACTGGTTAAAGGTGTTGTGAGTACCAAACGGATTTTGTCTTGTTTTAGAACATAGGATACTGTATCCTTGCTTCCTGTCTCTAAACCTCTATAGGCATAGGATTGAAACCCAAATGCTGTTTTGTAAAAATGTGCCGCTTGTTTAGCATTACCGACATAAAATTCTACATAATCGGTTCCTAACAAGGGTAAAAAGTCTTGTGCGTCTTCAAATATTTTTTCTAATCCGTAATTGACATTTGATATTTCTTTTGCCATAATCTTATTATTTTCAAGCCTGTTAACCATTGCTAACAGGATCATTATAAATTTATTTTAATTTAAGTTTAAACTATCTAAAGGCTCTATCTCCTCTGAGGGATTTAGATTGATAGAATCCGATTCTATGATATACACATCTGATGCTTCATCTTGCAGCGTATCATTATCCCAGTCATCTTCTTCCCATTCATATTTATAGGCCTCGCCATTTTTTTCTGCCTCGTAAGCCTCCATAAAAACTTCTGAAATAGCTATTCCATAGATGGCAAAATATGCGGTATAAAGCAATGTGACGATACCACTCACGATAAGCGCAATAATATTGATGATTTTTGCGGTATTGACATTACTCCTACTTTGAGGGTCATATGCTACAGGGTTCAAGGTATATTCTCGTAAACTTTTGTTTGCAAGAACCAAACCTATAATACTCATGGCCAATGGTATGATTGCAAAAATACCACAACAACATCCTGCAAACGAAATGACGAGTGCTGCTATACCTAAAATTAATGCCGATGGATCTGCTGGTAACTTGTTATAATTCATGTGGCTTAATGTTCTAACCAAGATTTAAAATAGTCTTCATCAGCGATTTTCAAGGCTTCTTCAGTAATTTGCAATGGTTTGAACGTGTCAACCATGACTGCTAATTCATCTGTTTTTACTTTACCAATACTACGTTCTGTTGCACCTGGATGCGGCCCGTGTGGAATCCCAGCTGGATGCAAGCTAATATGTCCGGCATCAATATCATTCCTACTCATAAAATCCCCATCCACATAATACAAGACCTCATCACTGTCAATATTACTGTGGTTATAAGGTGCAGGAATGCTGTCTGGGTGATAATCATATAATCTTGGTACAAAACTACAAACCACAAAGGCATCCGTCTCAAAAGTTTGATGTACTGGTGGTGGTTGATGGATTCTACCTGTTATAGGTTCAAAATCATGTATGGAAAACGCATACGGATAATTGTAGCCGTCATATCCTACAACATCAAATGGATGCGAGGCATAGATCATTTCGAATAGATCATCCTGTTTTTTAACCTTCATCAAAAACTCACCAGATTCATTGTATGTTTCCAATTCTTGAGGTTGTCTTAAATCCCGTTCACAAAAAGGGGCATGTTCTAAAAGCTGGCCAAACCAATTTCTATAACGTTTTGGTGTGTAAATTGGTCGGCGTGATTCTACTATAAAAAGGCGATTATCTTCAGTATCGAAATCTATTTTATAAATAATTCCTCTTGGAACCACTAAATAGTCTCCGTACTTAAAATCGAGATTTCCTAAATGGGTTCTAAGCTTACCCGACCCTTTATGAATGAAGATAAGCTCATCAGCATCGGAATTCTTATAAAAGTAATCTTTAGTAGATTGTTTAGGTGCTGCCAAAATTATAGTACAATCACTATTAGTTAAGACCGCTTTTCTACTCTCTAGATAGTCATTTTCAGGTGTAACCTGAAATCCTCTAAACCTATAAGACTGGATATGATTTTTCTTAGCTATTTTGGGCGCAACACTATACTGTTTTTTTATCGCTTTAACTTGCGTTGGTCGCTGTTCATGATAACTGTTAGTAGACATGCCATCAAAGCCAATAGTGCCAAATAATTGTTCAGCATAGAGACTACCATCTTCCTTACGGAACTGTGTATGTCGTTTTGGTGGAATTTTTCCTAATTTATGATAAAAAGGCATTTTTATTTAATTTAAAAGTTGAATGGTTTATACCGTAAAATGTATAAATGAAACGTGTTTTAAAGATACAAAAAATGCTTACTTATTCAGGATTTCTCTTGATAAGAAAATTGAGATGCCTAAGTAAATCTTTGAAGTGAAGACGAAACATGACCCAAATATCGCTAAAATTGATCAGTTTTAAAACCAAAATCCAATATTAAAGTACCAGACACTTTCTCGTTGTTCTGGAGAATAACTGTATTTAGCCTGTACAGGCCCTAAAAAGGTATCAATCCCATATCCTAAGGCATAACCTCTGTAATCTGGCAATGTGAGCCATTCGCCTGTTTCAAAAATCCCATCATCGACATTCGCCCAATTGGCTTCCATCGTGATGTGATTTTTATTAAAAACCTCATAGTCTAGACCAACATAGGCTTTGACATAACTATTCCCAGTGAGTGAAATAAAATCATAGCCCAAAAATGGAATGAAATTATTAATCAAGTTATTGCCATAACCACCTAAAGCAAAATCTAAAGTCCGCGTCGCATTATCACCTACTTTGAATCCACCACTCGTTTGTAAATTAACACTCAATCTCTCTGATAAGCAGAAAGCATAGCCCATTTCAGCCTTTGCAATAGAAAATTCCTCAAATTCCTTATTAAATCGTGAGGCCAAAAGATATGAATGAAAATCGCCACTAAAGTAGAGCCCTTTAGACGGGTAATATTTATCATCATAGGTGTCTAATTTCAAGGTACCAAAAGCACTAAAATAATCTGTATTTTCAAAAAGAAATTCGTCAGTCTGACTGTTAATGGTTATAGTCTCTGATTTAATATTCAATCGCTTGTGCTCAGCACCTATACTCAAGGCAAAATCCTTTCTAAACAGGGTTTGCAAATAAAACTGATTCGTTTGATCTCGTAATTTGGCTTCAATTTTATTAATGCCTGTATTAGCAATTTGAGTTTCGTCCAAGAATAATTCAGCGTTCACGTTTTTTTCAAATTGATTGTAGCGCGATCTCAAACCTATGCTCCAATAAAAACCCTTATCGATAAGGTATTCAAAATTATACCTCACATTGTCTCCCAAAATGACATCTAATGACGCTAAGTCATTATTAAAGAGTAATCTCTTTTTTGTAAGATTCACTAGCGCTGCACTTTTATAAAGATCATCATAATGTATCCCTAGTTTCAAAATTGTGGTCACCTTGTTTTCTTCTAATCGCAATGCCAAATCATAACCGTCTTTGTCCTTAGAGGTTCTAAAATCATAATGAAAGGCATCAAAGTTATTGGTCGCTATTAAATTATTGACACCTCTATCGAAATCTTGATAACTCACCGTTTCATCTCCTTTTAATTTTAATTTACCTAACACATACGATCTGGTATATCGTTTATTTCCATTTAGCGCTACACCATTGATCCTGATACTATCGCGACTTCTTAAATCTATAGTAGGATGGTCTTTTACGTCCCTTATTTTGGGTAATTGAGATAGTTCTTGCCATTTTTCTAAAGCGGCAATTTTACCGTTCTCAATAATTTTATTGCCTTCACTGAATGACACGACGGAAAAATCTTTGATATCAGGCTTGATATATATATCCGTTTTCTTTGACTTCAATTTCATATCATTAATTGTTCTGAAATTGTTGATTTGCAATAAGACATCTGGCGCAGAGGTCATCTCATCCCTTGATGCTAAACCATCCTGAACATCCACACCAATGATAATGTCCATGCCTTTGGCTTTGAGTTCATCAATGGGATAATTGTTCACGACGCCGCCATCAATCAGCAAACGTCCATCAATATTTACTGGCCGAAATAAGGATGGAAAAGCACCACTCGCTGTAATGCACAATGGCAAATTTCCAGAATCCAAAATAATAGCTTCACCTGTTTCAACATTGGTTGCTACACAAAAAAATGGGATGGGTAAATTATCAAAATCTTCGACATCACTTACATGAAGTGTCAATTTAGTCAATAAATTAAAGACATTTTGTCCTCGAGATAACGCTGAAGGTAACTTTAATTTGAATTTGTTAAAGGGTAAGGAAACGGCATACTTTTCGGTATTATCACGTTCGTAAAACGTTTTTGCAGAACGTGGTAAATTATCACTAATGACATTATCAAAATCTAAACTTTTAAAAATAGAATCCAATTGTTTTCCTGAATATCCAGAGGCATAAAGTGATCCTACAATGGCTCCCATACTCGTTCCTGCGATGTGATCTATCTTAATGCCTAAACTATCAATAACCTTTAGTACACCAATATGGGCAAAGCCTTTAGCTCCACCACCACTGAGTACCAAACCAACTTTTGGTTTGGACGGTAATTGATTGTTTTGCGCACCGAGCGTCAACGACCAACAAAAACATAATATGATAACAAAACTAATTCTCACTTTTTATGATAATAATCTATGATTTTTTGAGCTCTTGATGCCCCAACTACGGCTTCCAAATCTTCTTTTTTTGCTTCTGAAATTCTTTTAACCGACTTAAATTTCTTCATTAGGGTCACAACTGTTTGTTCCCCTATGCCAGGTATGGTTTCTAATTCTGTGGCAAGCGCACTTTTACTACGTCTATTTCGGTGATGTTCAATCCCAAAGCGATGCGCCTCATTTCTCAATTGTTGAATCACCTTCAGTGTTTCACTTTTCTTGTCTAAATATAGTGGAATTGGATCATCTGGGTAAAATAATTCTTCCAAACGCTTAGCAATTCCGATAATCGCAATCGACTGTCGAAGTCCAAGTGCATCCAGACTCTTTAATGCTGAAGATAACTGGCCTTTCCCTCCATCTATAATAATGAGTTGTGGCAATGGCTGATTTTCATCTAACAATCGTTTATAGCGACGATACACCACTTCTTCCATCGAAGCAAAATCATCTGGTCCTTCAACTGTTTTAATGTTGAAATGTCTATAATCTTTTTTACTTGGTTTGCCATCTTTAAAGACAACGCAGGCAGCCACAGGATGAGTTCCTTGGATATTAGAGTTATCAAAACATTCAATATGTCGTGGTTCTTCAGACAATCGTAAATCTGCTTTCATTTGTGCCATAATGCGATTGGCATGACGATCTGGATCTATAATCTTTACTTGTTTGAAACGCTCCATGCGATAGTATTTTGCATTCCTTAATGATAAATCCAAAATGTGTTTTTTATCCCCAACTTTCGGAACCGTTACCTTAATATCCTCACCTAAGTCTACCTTAAATGGGACGTAAATCTCTTTAGACTTGGAATGGAATCGCTGTCTTATTTCAGTAATAGATAATTCCAATAATTCCTTATCCGTTTCATCTAGTTTTTTCTTGATTTCTAAGGTATGTGATCGGATAATGCTTCCATAAGACAACTGTAAGAAGTTAATATATGCAAAACTCTCATCGCTCATAATTGTAAACACATCGACATTACTAATCTTTGGATTTACGATAGTGGATTTAGCCTGGTAATTCTCTAAGACTTCAATTTTTTCTTTGATACGCTGAGCCTCTTCAAATTGCATATCATTCGCAAGCGTTTTCATTTGATTTCTAAACTTCGAAAGCGAGTCCTTAAAATTTCCTTTAATTATTTCACGAATGGCACGAATATCCTTGTTATATGATGCTTCAGTTTGTAATCCTTCACAAGGTCCTTTACAATTTCCTAAATGGTATTCAAGACATACTTTATAACTTCCTGCTTCAATTTTTTCTTCGGAAAGATTAAAACGACACGTTCGCAAGGGGTACAATCCTTTTATTAAATCGAGTAAGGTATGTACGGTTTTCATGCTGGTGTAAGGACCAAAATATTCCGAACCATCTTTGAACACACGTCTTGTTGAAAACACTCGTGGAAAACGTTCATTTTTAATACAAATCCAAGGATACGATTTGTCGTCTTTTAAAAGAACATTGTAACGCGGTCTGTACTTTTTAATCAAATTATTTTCAAGCAAAAGCGCATCGGTCTCTGTCGCAACGACAATGTGCTTGATATGAGCTATTTTTTTTACAAGTACGCGTGTTTTTCCGTTATCATGGGTTTTGGTAAAGTAAGAACTGACTCTCTTTTTGATGTCTTTGGCTTTTCCTACATAAATCAAATTGTCATCTACATCAAAATACTGATAGACACCTGGTTGATGGGGCAATGTTTTTATTTGTATGTCCAGCGTAGGTTTTTCCATTGTCTCAAAGTTAGTATTTACTATTTAAAACGTCTTTTTTTTGGGCTAAAAATTCGAGAAAAATTTTGTTTTTTAAATCGACTTATTGATTACCTTGCGCCACTTTTTAAAACACATAAATGACCAAAAAAATTATTGGGAGAGTTGATAAAATTGACTTCCCATTACTCCATTTAAATGAAGTAGACGTTAAGATCGATACTGGTGCGTACACGTCTGCCATACATTGCTCCAAAATTGTAGAAAAAGACCATCAGCTCATTTGTTCCTTTGAATCTAAAGGGCATCCAAACTTTAAGAGTGAGCAGGTTGTGTTTGATAACTACACGCTTACGGATGTAAAAAGCAGTAACGGATTTAAAGAAAACCGCTACAAAATTAAATCTGAAGCCATATTCTTTGGAAAAAGCTATAAGATTAACTTAACTTTAAGCACTAGAGACGACATGAAGTTTCCTGTATTAATCGGTCGACAATTCATAAGTAAAAAATTCTTAGTGGATGTCAACTTGGAAAACGTCTCTTTTAACAGCCAAAAGAAATGAATATAGTAATCCTATCTAGAAATCCGCATTTATATTCCACGCAACGATTAGTTGAAGAAGGTCAAAACAGAGGTCACTTGGTTGAAGTTATTGATCCCTTAAAATGCGATATCATCATTGAAAAGGAAAAACCGACTATATACTATAAGGATCGCTATCTGGATTATGTGGATGCTATTATTCCTAGAATTGGTGCTTCTGTTACGTTCTATGGTTGTGCCGTTGTTCGCCAGTTTGAGATGATGGGTGTGTTCACGATTGTCACTTCTGATGCCATTCAACGATCTAGAGACAAACTACGTAGTTTACAACGCTTAAGTAAAGCTGGAATTGGGATGCCAAAAACGGTTTTTACGAATTATTCACGCGATGTTGAAGAAGTGATTGAGCATGTAGGCGGAACACCAGTCATTATTAAACTTCTTGAGGGTACACAAGGTTTAGGTGTTGTACTTGCCGAAACTAAAAACGCAGCAGAATCTGTTCTAGAAGCCTTTAATGGGCTCCAAGCCAGAGTTATTGTACAAGAATTTATCAAGGAAGCAAAAGGAGCCGACATAAGAGCTTTGGTGGTTGATGGGCAAGTCGTTGGTGCTATGAAACGACAAGGCAAGGAAGGAGAATTTCGATCGAATTTACATCGTGGAGGCAGCGCGAATATTATTAAATTAAATACTGACGAATTGAAATTGGCGATGAAAGCATCCCGTGCTTTAAAACTTCCTGTTTGCGGTGTGGATATGTTGCAATCCGCACGAGGCCCTTTACTTCTTGAAGTTAATTCAACCCCTGGCTTAGAGGGTATTGAAGGTGCCACAGGTAAAAATATTGCAAGAGCTATCATCACATTTATTGAACGAAATAGAACTTAAATGAGCGATAAGGACGTTTTAAATATTTTAGGAGAAGCAGTGGCTTTGGGCAAAAGTGCAACGGTAAGTTTTAATGTTGCAAAATTACATACCCAAAATACCATTGACGTACCTGTTATTATTGAGCGTTCAAAAAAACCAGGCCCTACCGTTTTAATGACGGCAGGTATTCACGGAGATGAGGTGAATGGCGTTGAAATTGTTCGACAAATCATTTCTAAAGGCATTAATAAACCCAAAAAAGGAACCATTATTTGTGTGCCTGTTATTAATGTTTTTGGCTTTATTCATATGGATCGTGAATTTCCAGATGGCAGGGACTTAAATCGTGTTTTTCCAGGAATAAAAGGTGGTTCCTTAGCGAGCCGTGTCGCTTTTAAATTGGTTACTGAAATCTTACCACATGCAGATTTTGTGATGGATTTTCATACTGGAGGAGCAGATCGCTTTAATGCTGCACAAATACGCATTGTTAAAGGCGAAAAGAATCTTAAAGAATTGGCCAAAATTTTTGGTGCTCCCTTTGTTCTTTATTCTAAAAATCTCAATAAATCTTTTAGAAACACCTGCTATAAATTAGGGATTCCTATTCTGCTCTTTGAAGGTGGTAAATCTTTCAATATTGATGCAACTATTACAAATACAGGTGTTAATGGTGTCAAACGTGTACTTCACCATTTAGGCATGCTTAATAGTAAGTTTAAGGTTTCTAAACCCAAAAAACCATGTATCTATATTTCAGATAGTAAATGGATACGTGCTAACTACTCAGGGATGTTTAAGTCTACAGTCACCATAAATTCTAAAGTTAGCAAAGGCGATGTGATTGGAAACATTACTGATCCTTACGGGAGTTTTAATCACTTCGTAAAAGCACCCAATGACGGTTATATATTCAATATTAATGAATCGCCTATCATATATCAAGGCGATGCCATTTTTCATATTTCAAAGAAATTAAAAGATGACGAAAGCTGAATTGCGCAAGACGTATAAAATGCTTCGTAAACAGCTTACAGAAGCTCAAGTTGAGGATCTGAGCATACAGATTGCTAACCAACTCTTAACATTACCTATTTGGTCCGCCTCATTTTACCATATTTTTTTATCCATAAAAACGCACAATGAAGTTAATACCGACTATATTCTAAATATTTTATCGGGAAAAGATAAGCATATAGTCATATCAAAGAGTGATTTTACAACCCTAGAAATGACACATTATCTTTTAACTGACAGCACCAAAATAACAATTAACGAATGGCAAATTCCAGAACCCACTGATGGGATTCCTATCAGTACAGATCAGATTGACATTGTGTTTATCCCTTTACTAGCCTTTGATAAATCAGGACATAGAGTGGGTTACGGCAAGGGATTTTACGATAAATTCTTGGATAAATGCCGTTCGGAAACCATTAAGATAGGTCTCTCATTTTTTGCTTCTGAAGACGGTATTCAAGATGTTTTCGAAGGTGATGTTAAACTAGACTATTGCGTCACGCCAGAAAGGATCTATATTTTTTAAAGTCTCAGGAATTTTGGCGTTCTGATTGTGCTTGAAAAGCACGTTTATTGAAAAAAATTAAAATCCCAATTCCGATACTGATCGCCATGTCTGCGATATTGAAAACAGGGTCGAAAAAACTAAATGAATGTCCACCAATAAAAGGCATCCAATTTGGCAAATGACCACTCCATATAGGAAAATGCAACATATCTACAACCTTTCCATGAAACAAGGTGTCGTAGCCTTGCTCAGGCAAAAATGAAGCCACTTGCCCTTTACTCGAATCAAAAATAACACCATAAAACACCGAGTCAATAATATTCCCTAAGGCTCCAGCAAATATCAATGAGATAGCGAATATGAGTGTTTTACTTCCATGGTTTTTTACTGAACGGTATAACCAATACCCAATTCCGGACACTGCAAGAATTCTAAAAATGGTTAAAGCAACTTTAGCTGTTCTATCCGATATACTCGGAAAAAAATCGCTAAGTTTAGTACCCCAAGCCATCCCTTCGTTTTCAACAAATGCAATTTGGAACCAGCTCAGCACTTCCAATTTTTCATTAAGTGCAAAATGGGTTTTGATATAAAACTTACTAATTTGATCAATCAATAAGATCAGCAAGATTAAAATCGTCGCTTTTTTTAAAGTCATTCTTAGTCATTAGTTAAGGCAAAAATACGTATAATTATTCCAAATGGAATTTGAAGAATTCAAAATGATAGTCATAAAAAAACGCCTCTTCTGAGACGTTTCTTCAAGGCTAAACCTTGTTATTTTTGCATGTTTTTGGCTTCAATACTCAACGTAGCATGTGGCACTAACTCCAAACGTTTTTTATTGATTAGCTTTCCAGTGACACGGCAAATACCATACGTCTTATTTTCAATTCTTATTAAGGCATTCTTGAGATCTCGAATAAATTTTTCTTGACGAATAGCCAATTGTGAATTGGACTCTTTACTCATAACGGCACTGCCTTCATCAAAAGCCTTAAATGTAGGTGATGTATCATCTGTACCATTATTATGATCGTTCATGTAGGCACTTTTAATGAGTTCTAAATCGTGCTGTGCTTTATCAATCTTTTCTTGAATAAGTGCTCTAAATTCATTGAGGTCCTTATCTGAATATCTCACGGTGCTATCTCCTGCCATAATTTCTATAATTTTTTAATAAACAATTTGGTATTTACATCATCAAAAGCAATTTCTATACCATTATTTAAGTCATCCAAAATCTCCAACTTATCGGTTAGAGTTTCTGTTTTTATGTACTCCAAATTTTTGTTTATCGCGTTAATAATTTGTTTATCTGTTCTAAATTGTACTGCAATCCTATCAGTAAGCTCAAAACCAGAATCCTTTCGTAAATTTTGTATCCTGTTCACGAGCTCCCTCGCAATACCTTCTCTCTTCAAATCGTCTGTTAAAGTCACATCCAAAGCGACCGTTAAGGCTCCAGAACTAGCGACGAGCCAGCCTTCAATATCTTTAGAGGTAATCTCAACATCCGATTGTTCTAAAGTAATGCTTTTTCCATTAATTTCAACCTCTAAACTACCATTTTGTTCAATTTTTTTAATGTCTTGAGCCGTAAAAGTATTAATGGCTTGAGCGACAGCTTTCATATCTTGTCCAAATCGTGGTCCCAACACTTTAAAATTAGGTTTGATTTGTTTCACTAAGATGTCTGAAGCATCATCCATCACCTCAACATCCTTGACATTAACTTCCGATTTAATTAATTCTGAAACTGCTAAAATTTCCTCCCGTTGCTTTTGTGAATCTATTGGAATCATTATTTTTTGCAAGGGTTGGCGTACTTTAATCTTTTCTTTAGCCCTTAACGACAAAACCAATGAAGAAATTGTCTGTGCACTTTCCATTTTGCGCTCCAAAGTTTTATCAATGAATGCTTCATCAAATTTTGGAAATTCTGCCAAATGAACACTTTCGAATGCTTCTTTTTTGGTCACATTGTTCAAATCCATATACAATCGATCCATAAAAAATGGTGCAATAGGAGCTCCTAATTTGGCAATGGTCACCATACATGTATACAGCGTTTGATAAGCCGAAATTTTATCACTTTGATAATCGCCTTTCCAAAAACGTCTTCTACTCAAACGCACATACCAGTTACTCAAATAATCTTGAGTAAAATCAGAGATGGCTCTCGCTGCTTTCGTAGGTTCATACTCGGCATAAAAATCATCCACCTTTTGTATCAAGGTATGTAACTCAGATAAAATCCAGCGATCAATTTCTGGTCGGTCTGCTAACGGTATATCTGATTCCTTGTAGGTAAATTGGTCTAAATTTGTATACAGTGTAAAGAATGAATACGTGTTATAAAGTGTTCCGAAAAACTTTCTTTTCACCTCTTCAATACCTTCAGAATCAAACTTTAAATTGTCCCAAGGATTCGCATTCATGATCATATACCATCTCGTGGCATCAGCACCATAAGTACTCAAGGTTTCAAAAGGATCAACCGCATTCCCTAAACGCTTCGACATCTTTTGGCCATTCTTATCCAATACGAGTCCATTAGACACCACATTTTTATAAGCTACTGAATCAAATACCATGGTTCCAATAGCATGTAAAGTATAGAACCAACCTCTCGTTTGATCGACACCTTCAGCAATAAAATCGGCTGGATAAGACAAACCATCATCGATGAGTTCTTTATTTTCAAATGGATAATGCCATTGTGCGTATGGCATCGAACCAGAGTCGAACCAAACATCTATTAAATCACTTTCACGTTTCATAGGTTGTCCACTTTCAGAAACAAGAATGATCTCATCTACAATATTTTTATGTAAATCGATGGTCGCATAGTTATCATCTGAATAATTACCAACTTCAAAGTCCTCAAAGATGTCTTTTTGTAAGACGCCTGCTTTAACAGCCTTAGCCATTTCAGATTTTAATTCTTCCACAGAGCCAATACAGATTGCTTCTTTACCATCTTCAGTTCTCCAAATAGGTAATGGAATTCCCCAATAGCGCGAGCGTGATAAGTTCCAATCATTGGCATTGGCCAGCCAATTTCCAAAACGACCAGTACCCGTAGATTCAGGTTTCCAATTGATGGTATTATTTAAGGCCACCATACGTTCTTTTACATCGGTTACTTTGATGAACCAAGAATCTAACGGATAATAAAGAATCGGTTTATCGGTTCTCCAACAATTAGGATAACTGTGCTTGTATTTTTCAACCTTGAAGGCTTTATTTTCTTCTTTTAATTTAATGGCAATTTCTACATCTACCGATCGCTCTGGCGCTTCACCTTCGGCATAATATTCATTCTTCACATACTTTCCGGCAAACTCACCAACTTCAGGTCTGAATCGTCCTTGCAGATCCACCAATGGCACTAAATTGTCATGATCGTCTTTAACTAACATCGGAGGAATCTCAGGCGTCGCTTGTTTTGCTACTAAGGCATCATCGGCTCCAAATGTTGGTGCTGTATGGACAATTCCTGTACCGTCTTCCGTGGTTACAAAATCACCTGAAATAATTCTGAAAGCGTTTTCTGGATTATCATGAGGCAAGACATAAGGTAATAATTGTTCATAAGAAATACCGACTAAATCTGCACCTTTAAATTCCTTAACGACATGATATGGTATTTTTTTATCTCCTGACTTATAGTCTAATAACGCCGACTTCTCCTCAACCAAATGATATTTACCTGAAAATTGGTAATTGACCAATTTTTTAGCGAGCACCACATTCATAGGTTGAAACGTATATTGATTGTAAGTCTCTACCAACACATAATCAATCTTAGGTCCAACTGTTAGGGCTGTGTTACTAGGCAGTGTCCAAGGTGTGGTTGTCCAAGCCAAAAAATACACATCACCTTCATCCTGTAAGAATTCAGGTAGTGTTTCAGCTTTGGCTTTAAACTGAGCAACGACTGTTGTATCTGTTACATCTTGATAAGTTCCAGGTTGATTCAATTCATGCGAACTCAATCCAGTTCCAGCTTTGGGTGAATAAGGTTGGATTGTATAACCTTTATAAAGTAAATTCTTATTGTAAATTTGTTTGAGTAGCCACCACACGCTTTCCATATACTTTGGATCGTAGGTAATGTAAGGGTCATCCATATTCACCCAATACCCCATTTTTTGAGTGAGGTCATTCCAGACATCCGTGTAGCGCATCACGGCTTTACGACATGCTGCATTATAATCTTCAACAGAAATGGTTTTTCCAATATCCTCTTTAGTGATGCCTAATTCCTTTTCAACCCCAAGTTCAATCGGCAATCCGTGAGTATCCCATCCCGCTTTTCGTTTCACTTGAAACCCTTTCATCGTCTTATAGCGTGGGAAAATATCTTTAATTGCTCGTGCTAAAACATGGTGTACTCCAGGCAAACCGTTTGCCGAAGGCGGTCCTTCAAAAAACACATAAGGTGCATTGCCTTCTCTCGTGGAAATACTTTTTTTAAAGATATTATTCGCTTCCCAATAGTTCAGAATGTCTTCTGCAACATTTGGTAAGTCAAGTCCTTTATATTCAGGAAATTTAGTACTCATGGTATCCTATTTCATTTCGAGTCGCGAAATTAAGGAATTTTGATAAAAATGTGGTAGTAGATTGGCTAGTTTTTAGATTCTTGCCAGTCTGTACAATAATCATTGTAGTAATTGACGAGTTCAATAATTTGAGGTCGCCCAAATTCGTTATTATTCACTTTTTCTAATAACTGAGGGCAATCGGCAAAATAGGTTCTCACTTTTCTTTTGAATCCACCTTGCAAACTATAGATTACAAACTCTGATCGTCTGTTGACATACAATTTAGTAGTCTCAGGAAGTTGATAACCCGATAGAGAAAATGAATCTCTTGTGAATCCAGCCACTAATATCATGTTTGAACTGTTGACATCGGCATAAAGGGTGACTTCGCCTTCCGTCAATACTTCTAAAAGTAAAGGATATCTCTGATCCTCTTTTTCATACATATACCGATATTCCACATCCATTTCAAATCCGTGAAATGTAATCCCTGAAACCATCGTATCCGTCCAAATATCTGGTTCTACATCTTTAGACACCCGAAATTTAATTTTCCAGTCATCTTTTATCTCGCCATAACCAAATACCGAAGTCCCGTCGTTAAAATGAATGGTGGCTTCTTGAATTTGCGCATAACTCAACGCATGGAATAGGAATAATAGGCTTAGAAGCTGTTTTCTCATAAGTTATTTTTATTCACTTCTGTAAAAAGCATTCTTAAAGCGTCGGGCTTTTTTTAGTAATACCTCGATGTCATCATCATTTATTTCTGAAGATGATAACACGTTTTTATCGCCTTTTGTATACATTTTTTGAGGAGCGCTGCCAGAGTTTGTCTTCTCTATAAACACCAAATTGTGGTCCTGAAAATAATAGGACTCACTTATGGTTTGATCTGTTATCTCTTTATTAGTAATTTTATAGAGCGCTCTTGGATTTTGATTGAAAAATACTGAATATTCAAAGCGACCAATATCTTCATAACCTTCTTCATCGGTAAGTGCTCCTTCAGTTGTTTCCTTGGTCAAAGATTGATCATTATCAACCTTAGATCGGTATGAATCGATGGTCTTGATGACATCAGCATCAGAGGCAACTTTATTCCCACAGGATAGCAATAAAAGCACCAACCCTATAATTATTACACTGTTTTTTTTCATAATTTTCTAGTTACACAATGGCGGCTACGACATCCTCAATCTTCGAGATTAATTGAATTTTGATAGCGGTATTCTTTAGACTTATTTTATTATACTTAGATACAAAAATCGTTGAAAACCCTAATTTTTCAGCTTCTAAAATACGTTGCTCTACACGTTGTACTGGTCGAATTTCACCAGACAAACCCACTTCAGCAGCAAAGCAAAAATCCCTTTGGATGGCTTCATCTTCATTGGAAGAAAGTATGGCTGCTACCACTGCTAAATCGATAGCAGGATCATCTACGGTAATACCTCCAGTAATATTTAAAAACACATCTTTTGCGCCTAATCGAAATCCAGCGCGTTTTTCAAGAACGGCAAGTATCATATTGAGACGCTTGGCATTAAAACCAGTAGCACTGCGCTGTGGTGTTCCATAAACGGCCGTACTTACTAAAGCTTGTACTTCAATCATCAGTGGACGCATCCCTTCCAATGTTGCTGCCACCGCATGACCAGATAACTCTTCATCCTTTTGAGAAATCAAAATTTCCGAAGGGTTAGAAACTTCCCTCAAACCAGATCCTTGCATTTCATATATCCCTAATTCGTTGGTAGAACCAAAGCGATTTTTGTTCGCTCTTAAAATCCTAAATACATGATTTCGGTCGCCTTCGAATTGTAAAACAGTATCTACCATATGCTCTAGAATTTTAGGTCCAGCGATCGTTCCATCTTTTGTAATATGACCAATAAGTATCACTGGTGTGGCTGTCTCTTTAGCAAACTTAATAAGCTCAGTAGTACATTCTTTTATTTGAGAAATACTTCCGGCGGAAGATTCTATATAATCGCTATGAAGTGTTTGAATGGAATCTATGACCACAATATCAGGTTCAAGCTCACTAATTTGCTTAAAAATATTTTGGGTCTTAGTCTCTGTTAAGATATAACAATTATTGGAACTAGGATTGATACGTTCGGCACGCATCTTTATTTGTTTCTGACTTTCTTCTCCTGAAACATACAAGGTTTTGTAAGGCAATAGCAAGGATATTTGCAGGAGTAATGTGCTTTTCCCGATACCAGGTTCACCACCTAAAAGTGTTAAGGAACCAGGTACTAATCCACCACCTAAAACACGATTAAATTCTTCGTCGCGTGTATTTAGTCGCGCTTCCTTTGAGGCATCAATCTCATTAATTCTCAGGGGTTTTGAAACACGCTTGGTCGTATTTGAAGATGGTTTCCAATCACTCTTTTCGGGTGTTGCAATGACTTCTTCTGTTATGGTGTTCCATGCTTTACATGACGTACATTGCCCTTGCCACTTGGCATATTGGGTTCCACAATTTTGACAAAAAAAAGCTGTTTTTACTTTAGCCATATTCAATGCCCGAATCAACGGAAAGTCTAGAATTTAATTTTCAGCTAAATTAAGATTTTTTTAATTGATATCTTTAAACCAACCGAGAATTGCCAAGGTTTTAACAACCACAAGACGGGAGGAATTTGTAGACAAAAAGCGTTTCACCTTAAGGTACAACCACTCAAAGAAATAATCGGTAGAGTAAATACTGAGTTTAGTTTTCTTCATCATCTTCATCTATTTCTGTATCGTCTTCAACCACTTTTAAATCTTCTAAATGTGACATGATAAAATCTCTATCAATATGCGCCATGTCTTCCAAAGTCAGTGCCGATTCATAAAGTTTTAGTGCTTTTTTAGTCTTACCTAGTTTTTCGGCATGTAAAGCCATGTAGTAGGTTCCAAACGATGAATTAGGATTCAGTTTATTGGCTAATTTCCCTATTTTATAAACCGACTCCAGATCCTTACGTTCTTCAGCTACTACTATTAATTGTTGTAATTCCTCTTCTGAAATGGGCTTAAAAATTCCAAACAAATCATCGATACGTTTGTAGCGATCTACAATAAAATCATCGAGTGTGCCAACATAAGGGAGCACCTTTTCCTTGAGTTCTTTTTCATCTAGAGGCTTGTAAAGTTCAAAAATACGATCCAAAGCTTTAGATAAGGCACCAGTTACTAATTGGTAATGTGTGTCGCCCTTAAGCTCATCGAAATAATAGGTTAAATGCTGATTATTGATAGATTTCAATTGCTGATTCGTTTTTGTAACCGTACTATTTATCGCATTGATATCTTTATCTGAAGTTGCCATGTAATAGAAGATGTCATCTTCGAGCCATTCTAATCTGGTAACTACATTTTGGCTCATCGTCCCTTTAAAATCAGGACTCAGATTGATATAAGCTTGAAACAAAGGAGTTTCGTGAAACAAAAAGGCATTGATAAAGTTACCCATCAAGTTATGACCTACCGCGACCTTGAACTTGCTCGTATTATAATTGGCATCCAAATATGGAATTAATTCTTGAGAAACAAATTTATAGAAGCGGTCACCCGATTCAAATGGAAGGCCAGAGACCTCATCAAAATAACTGTCGTAAAAACGTTCTTTACCTTGAATAATACCAACAATGATAGACTCTGGCATTTCATCAAAATGCGTTTGATAATTTACCAGTCCTTTAACAGGTTCGAATAGGTATTCGCCATCAAAGACAATAATGACAGGATGCTTTAATTCTGAATCAGGATTGTAATTTTCGGGTAGTTTAATTTTTAATTCTCTCGTGGAATTAAGTTTTCGGGATTCAAACTTCTCATAAATAACTTGTGCAGATAATTGCGCACAAAAGCACAAGAAGCATACAAAACGTAGGGCGTTTTTCATCTTAAGTAGGTTAAATTGGGGACTGTAAATATACCTAAAATAAGTTAAAACGCCAATTTATTCGATGAAATGCACAAAATTTTATTTCTGGTCCTGAATTTCGTAGATTTTATCTAGTAGCATATCTTTAGATATAAATTCAGATTCTTCCAAAAGCAAACCTGATTGGTAATGCTGAAGTGCTTTTTTATAATTGCCTTCCATTTCATAGTATTGACCAGAATAATAAGCACTAATCATAGATTCTGAATATTCCTTTCTCGCTAATTTTGATAAATCCTTAGCTGCTTCTATATCGTTCTTTTTCTTAGCTGCGGCTAAAACGGCTCGTAAATCATTCTCAACTACCTTCTTTTCAAAACCGTAGAAAAACTCTATATCTTCATACTTTTTTATGAGATACTCATACGGACTCCCTTCATAGGTAAGCAGTTTTTCCTGATACTCTTTTCTACTAATAGGTTTATAAAGACCAAAAATTTCATTGATTGCTTTAGGAATTCCTAGTCCGACTAATGAATAATGATCTGCATCGGTAAAATCATCAAATCTGTAGTGTACTTTAGAATTATCTATGGCGCTCAGTGCCGTGTTAAAAGCGAGTGTTTCTTCCCTCAATCGATTCACATCGCCATCTGCTGTTGCCAAATAATAAAAGGTATCTTCTAAGGTTGTTGATAATCGCTCTTGCAATCTCACGACCATTTCAGGTGATAAGTCCGGACTAAAAGCAACATAACCTCTAAACAATGGCTTGTCTTTAAACAACCAATAGTTTAAAAAGTTGGCACTTAAATCATGTCCAACTACGATTCTGAATTCTGACGCGAGGTAGCGTTCATTGATATAAGGAATGAGTTCCATGCCCACGAATTCAAAAAACTGAGCGCCTCCTTCATCCGATGGGAATTTTGTCTCATCACTATAGGACAAATCTGAACTTCTAGTTTCTGCTTGATTAACGCCCACAATGATAGATCGAGGCATATCTCCCCAATAAGAATGGTAATCAGCAATACCAATCATAGGCTCAAATAAATAATCACCATCTAAAACAATTATCAAAGGATAAAGTATATCCCCTTCAGGATCATAACCTCTAGGAAGTTGAATCTTAACATCCCTTGAAGTTCCCAACTTTGAAGATTCAATAGTTTCATAACTAACCTGAGATGTTGCTATTTGACAAAAAATCCCAAAGAGTAAAATGCAGATACTTTTATTCATGATGGCTTGAATTTAATAAGAGCAAGGTAAAAAATTATTTAATTTTATTATATATCGGCAAGTAAAATAAGGATAATCCACCCAAAACAATAATCATAAAAGTCTGAGAGGACCACATGATCCATCCAAATGCTCTACTTGGATCCTCAGGCAAACCAAAAATAGTCACAAATACGATCACAATTGCTTCGGGAAACGAGCCTATCCCACCATTTGTAGCGGCAATGCTAAAACTAGCAGAAATAAAAGCAATTAAGATGGCGGCAAACGGAATATTTGAAGTTTCAGTTAAAGCGAATGTCGTGACATAAAACATCAGAATATACATACTCCAAATAAATAAGGTATGACCTATAAATGCCCATTTATATTTCATTTTAAATATGGCGGAGGCACCCTCAATCAGACCTGTAGCAAACGAACGCAATTTAGAAGCAAATGTACTTTGGCTTTGTCTTATAAACCACAAAAACAGGCCTCCTAATACCACGAGCCCAACAACACCCATAGCAATTTTGAAAGGATCAAATCTTTCAATGAAGAAATTATAGATATAGTCAAATTCCAAAAATAAAGTAATGAGGATGATGCCCATCATAACAATCATGTCGGCGATACGTTCAGCGACAATGGTTCCAAACCCTTTTTCGAAAGGAACACCTTCGTAGTTGGTTAGAACCGTTGCTCTTGATATTTCTCCAGCCCTCGGAATTGTGTAATTGACTAAATAGGCTGTAAATACGGCCATGATACTATTACCCAATCTCAAGGTATAGCCCATAGGTTCAATCATGTATTTCCAGCGATACGCACGTGATAAATGGCTCAACAGTCCGAAAAAAAGTCCTAAACATATATAGGCATAATTGGCATTTTTAAAATAGCCTAAAAGCTCCTTGATAGAAATTTTAGACAATGAATACCATACCAGCGCCACTCCTAACAATAAAGGCAATGCTATTCTTAGGATATGACTTGTTTTTTTTTTCAACTATTTATTTTAACAAATTAGTGGCTTCATCAGGAAAAACTAAAGAAGGCTTGAAGTTTTTGGCTTCTTCGATATCCATGAATGCATACGTAATAAGTATCAGCGTATCTCCTACGGCTACTTTTCTTGCAGCCGCTCCATTAAGAGTGATCTCTCCACTGTTTCGTGGTCCAGGAATACAATAGGTTTCCAAACGTTCACCATTATCGTTATTAACAATTTGGACTTTTTCTCCTTGAATAATATTGGCCGCTTCCATGAGGTCTTCATCAATGGTAATACTGCCTATATAATTAAGGTCTGCTCCAGTTACTTTTACACGGTGAATCTTAGATTTTACTACTTGAATTTGCATGAGGCAAAGATAATTAATTTAGAGCGATATTATCAATAAGTCTGATATCGTCTGCATATACAGCTATAAACGCTCTGTATGAATTGTATTTCGATTTTCGTTTAACGGTTTTTAGGGTTTCCGAATTTGCAATTATAAAATACTCCAATTCCAATAAATCGTGTTTTTCAAATTGTTGTTCTACCCATTCCGTAACTTTATTAGCACTTATTGTGCCAAATTTTTCCTTGGCCGTTACTAAAGTTTTGTAGATAAAAGGGGCTGCTAACCTATACTCTGGTTTCAATCTGGTGTTTCGAGAACTCATTGCTAAACCATCTTCATCTCTGTGAATTTTACAACCGATGACTTGTACAGGCAAATCTAGTTTCTCGACTAATTTCTTGATAATCATTAATTGTTGAAAATCCTTCTCACCAAAATAAGCGCGATCAGGCTTCACAATATTAAAAAGACGCTTTATAATCGTTCCAACACCATCAAAATGACCATCTCTAAATTTACCTTCCATTTCGTGCTCTAAACCATCGTAGGAAAAGGATTCGGATGTCACATTATCGCCATAAATATCAGCAACAGTCGGTGCAAATACCACAATCTGATCCTTGGAGATTTTTTTCAGTAACTGAACATCATCCTCAAGTGTTCTAGGATATTTAATTAAATCCTCGCGATTATCAAACTGTGTCGGATTTACAAATACACTCACGACCACCACATCATTATGCTCTAAACCCTTCTCAATCAATGACGCATGACCTTGATGTAAAGCACCCATAGTAGGCACAAAACCAAGTGATTTTTTATCAGACTTTACCGCATCCAAATAGGTGCGAAGATCTGCTTTGTTTTTAAAAATCTTCATACGCTAACAAAAGTTTAACAGCGTGCAAACTTAATATTTTACTGGCAATCTGCATAAAATTTTGTAATTTTGCATGTTTTTTATTTTTAATTCCAAAAACGATAGATTTATGAAAGATAAGAGAATATTGTATGTGTCATCTGAGGTGGTACCTTATTTACCGGAAACTGAGATTTCTTCAATGTCATTTGAAGCTCCAAAGATGGTAAATAAACAAGGTGGACAAATACGAATATTTATGCCTCGTTATGGAAATATTAATGAAAGAAGACACCAGCTTCATGAGGTCATTCGATTATCTGGAATCAACTTGGTCATCAACGATTTGGATATGCCACTTATCATTAAGGTAGCCTCTATTCCGAAAGAAAGAATTCAAGTATATTTTATCGATAATGAAGAGTACTTCAAAAGAAAAGCAACATTAACAGATGAAGATGGGAAGTTGTTTCCAGACAACGACGAACGTGCTATATTTTTTGCCAAGGGCGTGATAGAAACTGTTAAAAAACTCAACTGGTCTCCAGACATTATCCATGTTAATGGATGGCTGGCTTCCTTATTGCCTTTATACTTAAAGGAATTTTATAAAAACGAGCCATTATTCACAGAAAGTAAAATTGTGACCTCAGTATACAATCAAAGCTTTGATGGTACGTTAGATAAAAACATGATTGACAAAGTCAAATTTGACAATGTGGATGAAAGTAAAATTAAGTCTTTAAAAGAGCCAACCTATAGCAACTTAATGAAGGTAGCTATAGATCATTCGGATGCCTTGATTAAAGGATCTGATGAATTACCAAAGGAACTTGAGGACTATCTTTCTGCAGCAGATAAACCAGTATTAGACTATTATCCGTTAGAAGACTTTGCCGATCAATACACTGAATTTTACAAGACTAAAGTTTTAGATTAGGAAATACATATATGAAGAAAAGAAAAATTGCCCTAAGAAACTTAGCAATGTTAGCACTGCTAATTTCTAGTTTCATTGCTTGTGATAAAGATTTTGCTGATATCGATTCCGATATTATCAATAATGAAAATGCCACTCATTTTAACACTATTGCTGAAGATTTTGAAGTCATTGCCTACACCAAGCCATTAAGTCCTGTGCAAACCAACAACTTGCCAGTTAACATGTTAGGCGTATACAATGATCCTATTTACGGTAATACAACAGCCAGTATCGTAACTCAAGTGGAACCAAATCTATTAGACCCAGACTTCGGAACAGGTGTCGTACTTGATTCTGTGGTATTAACAGTACCTTACTTTAGTACGCTTACAGAGGTTGATGAAGAAGGCGTTGCTTCTTTTGACTTAGATTCTGTCTACGGAAGCGATCCCATAAAATTGTCCATTTTTGAGAGTAATTACTATTTGAGGGATTTTAACCCGGAAGAAAATGCCAATTTAGGTGATCCACAATTGTATTATGCCAATATGACGACTGGTGTTGACAACATTAATTCAAACCAATTAGAAGGTATTGAACTAAATGGCACAAGTCCAACCATTGATTTAGACAATTTTGTTCCTAGTCCCTTGCAAATTCCATTATGGGATGAAGAAGAGGTTGTGACTACAAGATTAGCACCAGCCCTAAGACTTAATTTAAGTCCTGGGTATTGGTATAACAAGATAATCCTTATGGAAGGCCAACCTGAATTAAGTAACCAAAATAATTTCAAAAATTATTTGAGAGGTATTTATTTCAAGGCAGAACCTACAGGTAGCCAAGGAAACTTATCACTCTTAAATTTTGGCGCTTCGGCTGCAAATATCACACTATACTATTCCAAAGATAGTGCTACCGAAGATGGTGAACGCGTGAATTCAACCTACGTCTTAAACTTTACACAAAACCGTGTGAATTTTATTTCTAACGATTTTACCATAAATCAAGGTGATGAGACAAATGGTGATGCTAACCTATTTCTTAAAGGTGGACAAGGGTCGGTTGCTGAAATAAAATTGTTCGATGGCGAAGATATTGATGAAGACAATACGACGAACAATATGTTTGAATCCTTCAAGAATGAATTCGTTGAAACTGATGCCAATGGACGTTTTACCAGCAGTAAGAGAATCATTAATGAGGCTAACCTTGTGTTTTATGTAGATCAAGATGCCGTGGGTGAAGCGCATGAACCTGAGCGAGTCTTTCTTTATGATGCTGAAAACCACACACCTTTATCTGATTTTTTCTTGGATAATTCCAACACGGCTTTTCCTATCATTTCAAGATCCAACCATTTAGGTCGTTTACAGAGAGAAAATGGCGAATCGACTGGGAATGGCGTCAAGTATAAAATTAGAATCACGGAACATATCAACAACTTACTACTAAGAGATTCTACAAATGTAAAGCTTGGACTGTCTGTTTCCGGAAATGTCAATTTAGAAGCTAGCACGCTTCAATTTGATGTTTTGACTGGAGACAACACCGAGGAAAAGGTACCCGTAAGTTCTATCGTGACACCTCGAGGAACAGTTTTGTACGGAAACAACACTTCCAACGAAGAAAAAAAATTATATTTGGAGATAATATATACTGAACCAAACAACTAGATCACATGTGTGGAATCGTAGGCTATATTGGACATAGAGATGCTTACCCAATAATTTTAAAGGGATTGAAAAGACTTGAATATCGCGGATATGATAGTGCAGGTATTGCATTGTACGACGGGACTGATATCAAGCTTTCGAAAACAAAGGGTAAAGTTGCAGATTTAGAAGCCAAGATTGAAAGTGAAATATCTACAAAAGGAACCTTGGGTATTGGTCATACCAGATGGGCTACTCACGGTGTCCCTAATGATGTTAATTCCCATCCGCACTATTCAAACTCCGGAGACTTAGTCATCATCCATAATGGTATCATTGAAAATTATGAATCCTTAAAAAAAGAGTTAATCAAAAGAGGTTACACTTTTAAATCGGATACCGATACAGAAGTTTTAATCAATCTTATTGAGGATGTTAAAAAGAATGAAAATATTAAACTTGGAAAAGCCGTTCAAATTGCATTGAACCAAGTCATTGGCGCTTATGCTATTGCTGTTTTTGATAAAAACAAACCCAATGAAATTGTCGTCGCAAGACTAGGTAGCCCATTGGCCATAGGTATAGGCGACGATGAATTCTTCATTGCCAGTGATGCTTCACCATTTATAGAATATACCAAAAATGCTATTTATCTCGAAGATGAGGAAATGGCGATTGTAAGACGCAATAAAAATGTCAAAATAAGAAAAATTAAGGATGATTCTTTAGTGGCACCTTATGTGCAAGAGTTGCAATTAAATCTTGAACAAATCGAAAAAGGTGGTTATGATCATTTTATGCTCAAAGAAATTTATGAGCAGCCCAATGCTATTCTTGATACTTTTCGCGGACGTTTATTGACGGATAAAGCGATTATAAAAATGGCAGGTGTTGAGGATAACATGAAAAAATTCCTGAATGCTCATAGAATTATCATCGTAGCATGTGGTACATCATGGCATGCTGGGTTGGTAGCAGAATATATTTTTGAAGACTTAGCTAGAATTCCGGTAGAAGTTGAATATGCCTCAGAATTCAGATATAGAAATCCAATCATTACAGAAAATGATGTGGTTATAGCTATTTCTCAGTCGGGAGAAACCGCAGACACACTTGCCGCTATTAAATTAGCAAAATCTAAAGGCGCTTTTGTTTTTGGTGTTTGCAATGTCGTTGGATCATCTATCGCGAGAGAAACGCATGCTGGAGCATATACACATGCTGGACCAGAAATAGGTGTTGCATCAACAAAAGCATTTACAACGCAAATCACAGTTCTCACATTAATTGCCCTGCGATTAGCTCGTGCGAAAGGCACCATATCTAGCTCAGATTATAGACATAATTTGATTGAGTTGGAATTGATTCCAGAAAAAGTTAAAAAAGCATTAGAATCTGATGATTATGTAAAAACGGTTGCGGCAATCTACAAAGACGTTCACAACTTTTTATATTTAGGAAGAGGTTACAATTTCCCTGTAGCTTTGGAAGGGGCCTTAAAACTAAAGGAAATATCTTATATCCATGCCGAAGGATATCCAGCAGCTGAAATGAAACATGGACCCATAGCACTTATCGATGAGAACATGCCTATTGTGGTCATTGCAACTAAAAAAGGTCATTATGAAAAAGTTGTGAGTAATATTCAGGAAATTAAATCTCGCAAAGGTAAAATTATAGGTATCGTCACTGAAGGAGACAAGCAAGTAAAAGAACTAGCTGATCATATTATCGAAGTGCCTGAAACCATAGAATCATTAACACCTTTGTTAACCACGATTCCATTACAACTGTTGTCGTATCACATCGCCTTGATGCTCGGTAAAAATGTGGATCAACCAAGAAATTTGGCTAAGGCAGTTACCGTAGAATAACATAAATCATCATATTTTAAAAAAGCGCTGAAAATATAAATATCTTATTTTCAGCGCTTTTTTTTGAATTATACCAAATTTAAGCCTGTTTTTTTTGTTAAAAAACTATTATGCGTGCATAATTTTTCTGCTTTTTTTCATTTCATTATCATTTAATTATTTATATTGCTTTACTAAATTTAACTAATTCCCTAAAATGAAGACAATATTCAAGATTATGATGCTGTTTTGTTGTGCGATAACTTTTTCGCAAACAACAGTAAAAGGTAAAGTTACAGACAATAATGGTGTTCCGCTTCCTGGAGCTAACATCATAGTGGTTGGAACTACGACAGGTACAATTTCAGATTTCGACGGAAACTACACATTGTTGGTCAATCAAAACCCTCCCTTTTCTATTCAAGTAAGTAGTGTTGGTTTTGAAACAGTGACAAAAGAAGTGACGACGAATCCTCAAACAATTGATATCACAATGGTTGAAGGAACTTCTCTAGACGAAGTAGTTATTTCAGCTTCAAGAACTCCAGAACGAATTTTTGAATCACCAGTAACCGTAGAACGATTCGGATTAAAAGAAATCAAAAATACGGCATCTGCAGATTTTTATGGTGGTTTGGAAGATCTTAAAGGTGTTGATGTCAATACCAACAGTTTAACTTTTAAATCTATTAACACAAGAGGTTTTGCAACTTTTGCGAATACGAGGTTTATGCAATTGGTAGATGGAATGGATAATTCCACACCAGCTTTAAACTTCCCGATTGGAAACCTTGTTGGGATGACCGAAACGGATGTACTGAGCGTTGAGCTTTTGCCTGGAGCATCTTCGGCCTTATATGGTGCCAACGCATTTAATGGTATCTTGTTCATGCGAAGTAAAAATCCATTTGATCACCAAGGTATTAGTGGCTACATAAAACGCGGTATTACTTCTCAAGAAGCAGCTGGCGACAATCCATATACAGATTTAGGGTTTCGTGCAGCCTATAAATTCAGTGATAAATTTGCAGCTAAAATCAACTTCGGTTATTTAAAAGGTACCGACTGGGCTGCGACTAGTGAAGTTGATAGTGATATGCCTGGTGGGACCAGACAAACCAACTTAAATTATAATGGTATCAATGTATATGGCGATGAGGTTTCAACAGATATCAAGGACGTTGCTGTAACTTTAGAAGGATTAGGCATCTTGCCTGCTGGTGCTAATGCATTGGTTCCTTCCGTTCAAGTAAGTAGAACAGGTTATAATGAGCGCACACTTACCAATTATAATGCTGAAAGTATTAAAGCGGATTGGGGACTTTTCTATCGCCCAATTGAAGACAATAGTTTAGAATTGTCATATGTTGGTAAAGCTGGTACAGGATCCACTATTTATCAAGGTACTAACAGATACAATATTAATGGGTTTTTCCAAGAACAACATAAATTAGAAGTAAGAAATGACAACTTCTTCTTAAGAGGATATGTGGTAGCTGACAAAGCTGGAGATTCTTACGATATGGTGTTCACTGGTATTAATATCAACAGAGCATGGAAAGATGATAATACGTGGTTTGGTGAATATACTGGAACTTATGTCCAGGCAACTTTATCAGGTGCTACAAACGAACAAGCGCATGCTTTAGCAAGAGCTCAAGCGGAAACTGGTCGATTTGAACCAGGAAGTCCAGAATTTCAACAAGCATTTGAAAACAGTATATCAAATCCAGATTTATCACGTGGATCAAAGTTTCAAGACGCCTCTAAATATTACCATGCCGATGGTAATTATAACTTCAGTCATTTAACCGATTTTGCCGACATCCAAGTAGGTGGATCTTACAGAAGATATAGCTTAAACTCTGGAGGAACGATTTATACAGATCGTGATGGTCCTATCAATTACTCAGAATTTGGTGTGTATACTCAGATCCAAAAAGATTTTAATTTGAACGAAATGATGGATTTGAAATTAACAGGTTCTGTTCGTTATGATAAATCAGAGTTCTTTGACGGGTTTTTCTCGCCAAGATTATCAGCTGGATTAACAGTTAATGAGAATCATAACATAAGAGCGTCTGTTCAAACAGGTTTCAGAAACCCAACAACTCAAGATTTATTTATCGGATTAGATGCTGGTCGTGCTATCCTCGTTGGTTCTGCGCCTGACAATTTAGATCGTTATGTAAGAAACTTTTCTGTTAGTGGTGGTGGACAAGCTCTAGGGCAACCAGCAACGATTACGCAAACTGGTGCTGCTGCTTACAACAACTCTTATACATTAAGTTCTGTAGAAGCCTTATCTGCAACTGGTAACCCAGCGGTTTTAGAAGTTGCCAATCCTGATTTGGTGAAGCCAGAACAAGTAACATCCTTTGAAATTGGATATCGTGGTAAATTCAACAACATCGTGATTGATTTTAGTACCTACTATAACCAGTATAAAGACTTTATCTCTCAAGAGGTTGTAATTGCGCCTTTCTACGGAACAGTAGGTGATGGCTCCTTATCTGTGGCTGCAATTTCTAATGGCGATTTTCAAGCCTATAGTGGTTATACCAACTCCAACGTTGACATCAGTTCTTATGGTGCATCTATTGGATTATCAACCAAGATTTTTAAAGACTTCGACTTAGGTGGTAGTTATACCTTTACCAAGCAAGATTTTGATCAAGAAGCTAATCCTGATTTCATGACTAACTTCAATACACCTGAGCATAAATTCAAAGCCTCTTTCGGTAATACCGATTTGTTTAAAAACTTCGGATTCAATGTAGCTTACAGATTTAGTGATGATTATTTCTGGGAAGCAACTTTCGGAAATGGAGTGGTGCCAGAATTCCATGTCTTAGATGCCCAGCTTAACTACAGAATACCAAGTTTAAAATCGTCTTTCAAAGTAGGTGCTACAAACCTAACTGGAAAAGAATACTTTACAGCTTTCGGTACTGGATTCATTGGATCAATGTACTACGCATCTTGGACAATTAATAACTTATAAAAAATATCATAATGAAAACGATAAAATATATAGTACTCTCTGCAATCCTTATAGGTTTCACAGCATGTAACGATGAGGAAGATTTTGATATGACTGAAGAAGCAGTAGTCCTTCCTGAATTGACTGCTGGTTCTGCTGACTTTTCAAATTATGTTTCCTTAGGAAATTCATTGACAGCTGGATTTACAGACAATGCCTTATTTATTGCAAGTCAAGAAAATTCATTTCCTAAAATACTTTCAGAAAAATTTGCCTTAGTCGGTGGTGGAAGTTTTACACAACCCTTAACCAACGATAATATAGGCGGACTCATATTAGGCGGTAACGTTGTTGTAAATCCTGTGACTATGGATACTTTATTTAAACCAAGATTAGTGTTTGGAGGAGCAGGACCTGTAAATTTAGCAGATGTCGTAGGGCCTATTTTACCGACTACAGATTTTGCGTTGAATAATCCTACAGGACCATTTAACAATTTAGGTGTTCCTGGTGCAGCAAGTTTTCACTTACTGGCTCCAGGCTACGGAAATTTAGCTAATTTCCCAACTGCAGCTAATCCTTATGCCGTCAGAATAACTGGCAATACGGATGCGTCCATATTGGAGTTGGCTATGGCACAATCTCCAACGTTTTTCTCATTATGGATTGGTAATAATGATGTTTTAGGATATGCGACTTCTGGTGGTGCCTCTGGAGCATTAACAGACCAAGCAACATTTGATTTTGCGTATTCAACGTTGATTAGCACCTTAACGTCGCAAGGTGCACAAGGTGTAGTTGCTAACATTCCTGACGTTACGACCATACCTTACTTTACAACAGTACCTCATAATCCTTTAGACCCAACAAATGAAGATTTTGGGCCTCAAATTCCGACGCTTAATGGTGTGTTTGGACAATTAAATCAGGTGTTTGCCTTTTTAGGCGTTCCTGAACGTTCTATTGTATTTTCAGAAACTGAGGCAAGTGCCGTAGTAATTTCTGATGAAAGCCTGCCAAACCTTTCAGCTCAAATCACAGGTGTACTCAATGCGAGTCCAACATTTCCAGCCTTTGTACAATCGTTTGGTTTGCCTGCAGCAGCTGCACCAATCGTAGCGAATTTATTTGGAATAGTTTACGGACAAGCGAGACAAGCAACTGCCGATGATTTATTAGTATTGCCAAGTGCATCAACTATCGGAGAAGTCAATGAGGTATTTGCAGGATTTCTTGAATCACAAGGCTTATCACCTGCTTTAGCCGCACAATTTGCTGTGGAAGGTGTGTCCTTACCTTTAGAAGATAAATGGGTGCTTTTACCTACAGAACAGGCGGAAGTGGCAACAGCAACAGCAGGCTTTAATGCAACAATATCTGCTAGTGCGAGCTCAGCTGGTTTAGCATTTGTTGATGCCAATGCGTTATTAACACAATTAGCAAATGGTGGTATTACCAGTGGCGAATTCACATTAACTGCAAACTTAGTTACAGGAGGTGCGTTTTCATTGGATGGCGTTCACCCTAATTCCAGAGGGTATGCACTTATTGCAAATGAATTCATGAGAGCCATTGATGTAACCTATGGTTCTAATTTTGAAGCCTCAGGAAATTTCGTTAATGTTGGTAATTACCCAACCAATTATTCACCTACGTTACAGTAAGTAACGAATAAATAAACATGACAAACACCGACATTCATAGCTCTTGAATGTCGGTGTTTTTTTATACACAAAAAAGCCATAAAATTTGCTTTAGAATTAAATTAAAAAATATATCTTTGCAGCGCGAAAAACGAATGTTTTTGCGATCAAAATATCTAAACATTAAACACATAAGTAATGTCAAAAGTTACAGGTAAAGTTGCACAAATAGTAGGTCCAGTTATCGATGTTGAATTCGGAGCAGGTGCTGAACTTCCAAAAATCTATGATTCTTTAGAAATTAAAAAAGCTGATGGTTCCATCTTGGTACTTGAAGTTCAATCCCACATTGGTGAGGATACGGTTCGTACAATCGCTATGGATTCTTCCGATGGTTTAAGTAGAGGAACAGAAGCTGTTGCAACTGGAGCACCTATTCAAATGCCAATTGGTGGTGATATCTATGGACGTCTATTCAATGTTATTGGAGACGCAATTGATGGTATTGGTGATTTGCCGAAAGCTGGTGACAGTGGTTTACCAATTCACAGACAAGCACCAAAATTTGAAGACTTATCAACGTCTACTGAAGTCCTTTTTACAGGTATTAAAGTCATCGATCTTATTGAGCCTTATGCTAAAGGTGGAAAGATTGGTTTATTTGGTGGAGCTGGTGTAGGTAAAACCGTATTAATCCAAGAGCTGATTAACAACATTGCAAAAGGACACGGTGGACTTTCTGTATTTGCTGGTGTTGGAGAACGTACTCGTGAGGGTAATGACTTACTTCGTGAAATGTTAGAATCCGGAATTATCAAGTATGGTGATGACTTCATGCACTCTATGGAAGAAGGTGGATGGGATTTATCCAAAGTAGATAAAGCGGCAATGAAAGAATCAAAAGCTACGTTTGTTTTCGGACAAATGAATGAGCCTCCTGGAGCACGTGCACGTGTGGCACTTTCAGGATTAACGATTGCTGAATATTTCCGTGATGGTGCTGGTGATGGTCAAGGGAAAGATGTATTGTTCTTCGTAGATAACATCTTCCGATTTACACAAGCTGGATCTGAGGTATCTGCATTGTTAGGTCGTATGCCTTCTGCGGTAGGTTACCAACCAACTTTAGCAACGGAAATGGGTGCGATGCAAGAACGTATTACTTCAACTAAAAAAGGATCTATTACATCTGTACAAGCGGTTTACGTACCTGCGGATGATTTAACCGATCCTGCTCCTGCAACAACCTTTGCCCACTTAGATGCAACGACAGTATTATCTCGTAAGATCGCTGAGTTAGGTATTTATCCTGCAGTAGATCCATTAGATTCTACATCGAGAATTTTAACAGCTGAAATCTTAGGTGCAGATCACTATAACTGTGCACAACGTGTAAAGGAGTTATTACAACGCTATAAAGAATTACAAGATATTATCGCCATCTTAGGTATGGAAGAATTATCTGAAGAAGATAAAATGGCTGTTGGTAGAGCTAGACGTGTACAACGTTTCTTATCACAACCATTCCACGTAGCAGAACAGTTTACAGGTATCCCAGGAGTATTGGTTGATATCAAAGAAACGATTAAAGGATTTAACATGATTATGGATGGTGAATTAGATCACTTACCTGAAGCTGCGTTTAACCTTAAAGGAACTATTGAAGAAGCTATCGAGGCTGGAGAAAAAATGCTTGCAGAAGCGTAATCCAAAATTACTGAAACATGTATCTAGAAATTGTATCACCAGAAGCTACCTTATTTAGTAGTGACGTAGACTCAGTTGTTGTGCCAGGTGCCAATGGAGAATTTCAAATGTTGAATAATCACGCTCCTATTGTATCCTTATTAACCGCTGGAACAGTTAAAATTCATACACATTCTCAAACGCATTTAGTATTTGATGAATTACATGCAACAGTAGTCCCTCAAGCTGATGACGACAAAATCCTTACGGTTAAGATTAATTCTGGAACCGTTGAAATGAAAGATAATAAAGTGATTGTTTTAGCCGACTAAAACAGTTAACATCTAATAAAAAAACGCCAAACAATGTTTGGCGTTTTTTATGCTATAATTTCTTTATGGCCTCCAATTCTACTCTTAAGTCTTGAAACATTGCCATAATATTACTCATCTTCAATTCTTTTTCATCATACTCTTGTGTATTGATACAACAGGTGAACTCCCAAAGCTCTAAAACTTGGTCTTTGGGAACCAAATAAGGCTGGTATGATGTATTGTCTGAACTCAACAATAAATTAAAATCATCACCTTCTGGCAGATAAATACGCTTGTAAACCAATCCATCATCTTTGGTCAAAACTATATAGGTTCGACCTCCTTTTACATCATCCATAGACTCCACAAATTTAGCAACGACAAAGGCACCATCTTTTACTGGCAACATAGAATCTCCCTTGATTGGAAACGCTCGATGGGTACCTGTAGGTAAAAAAGGAAGCTTTATCTTTTGAAGTTGCTCTATATATTCTGGATCGTCATATCCTGATAAATACCCAGCAGACGCCTTTGCTGGAATGATCTCAATCAAGTCTTCATTGTCATCATTCACGGTAATTGGAAATAAAACACGCTTATTCCCTATTTGTATAAAAGAAGTGTCCTTGGCACGTCTTAAATCGTTTTTAACCAAGATATCTATAGGGATATTAAGATACTCAGACAATTCTATAAGCCGTTCTATTGGTGGCTCAGAACGACCTTCTTCATAAGACCCAACCATCGATCTAGACCAACCTAGTTCGTCAGCGAAACGCTCTTGAGATAATCCCTTCAACGACCGTAAATGCCTAATGTTGGCTTGTATGTTCTTCATAATTACAATTTCAACTTTAACATTAATTACTACAAATATAAGCAATAATAACTACATATAGTAGTTAATTTTGTTAATCCTAATGATGTATCTCAATTGTCACACATATTACAGCTTGCGTTATGGCACTATTGCTCCAAAGCAATTATTAGCCATTGCTTCAGAAAATGGGGTGAACACACTGGCACTAACCGATATCAACACGACTTCTGCTTGTTTGGATTTTGTGCGTTTATCTAAAAATTATAAAATCAAACCAATCATTGGAGTCGATTTTAGAAATGGTGCACAACAACAGTTTATTTTGATCGCAAAAAATAACCGTGGATTTCAAAACATCAATAGTTATTTATCTCGCTTTCTCCATAATCAAGAATTACAAATTCCTAGTCGACCAGAACAAGAAATTGCAGATTGCTATGTGATATATCCTTATCAAAAAGGGAAAGATTACAAGTTAAAACACAACGAATTTTTAGGAATAGCTCCTAAAGATTTAAATGCCTTGAAATTTTCAAAATGGGCTACTTTACAAGATAAATTGGTCATTTTAAAAACGGTCTCCTTTCAAAATAAAAAGGGCTTTAATACGCATCGTCTACTAAGAGCTATCGACAATAACACCTTACTAAGCAAACTATCAAAATCTGAAGAAGGTCAACAAAATGATATGATGCTACCCTACGAGCAACTGCTCAACACCTATCAAGAGTTTCCAAAGCTTATTCAAAACACAAAGCGTCTAGTGAACAATTGTGCCATCCATTTCGATTTTTCACCAAAAACACCCAACAATCAAAGTACTTATACCAATAATGAAAAACTCGATTTTAGACTTTTAAAGAAGCTTACCTATCAAGGTTTACATTATCGTTATAAAAGACCTGGTAATCGCATTTTTGAACGCATTGAAAAAGAACTCAAAATCATTGAAGAAAAAAGCTTTGTATCTTACTTTTTAATCAATTGGAAAATCTTAAAATATGCCAGAAGCAAAAACTATTTCTATGTTGGTCGTGGGAGTGGCGCCAACAGTATTGTGGCCTATTTACTTCGCATTACCGATGTTGATCCTGTTGAACTTGACTTGTATTTTGAGCGTTTTATTAACCTCTTTCGTCAAAATCCGCCCGACTTTGATTTAGATTTTTCATGGAGAGACCGAGATGATATTACAGAATTTATTTTTAAAACATTTAAGAATACCGCACTCATCACAGTGTACAACACCTTTAAATTCAGAGCTTCTATCCGTGAATTGGGTAAAGTATTTGGTTTGCCAAAATCGGAAATGGACACTCTTACAAGGGGAAAATATCAAATAAATCAACTTGATAAGCTATCACAACTCGTCATTAAGTATAGTACCTACATCGAAGGGTTCCCAAACTATTTAGGCATTCATGCAGGAGGTATTTTAATTTCAGAAAAGCCTATTCATTATTACGGTGCCACATTTATGCCTCCTAAAGGATTTCCCACGACCCAGTTTGACATGGTCATTGCTGAAGACATCGGCCTGTATAAATTTGATATTTTAAGTCAGCGTGGCTTAGGAAAAATTAAGGAAGCCGTAGAAATTGCTCGGTATAATCATCCTAAAAAACCAGCTATCGATATTCATGATATCAAGCGATTTAAAAAAGATGAACGTATCAAAGACTTACTTCGAAATGCCAAGGCTATTGGGTGCTTTTACGTAGAATCACCAGCCATGCGAATGCTCCTCAAAAAACTGCAAGTGGATAACTATCTTGGATTGGTAGCAGCAAGTTCTGTTATTAGACCTGGAGTTGCTAAAAGTGGTATGATGCGAGCTTATATTTTGAGATATCGTTATCCTGAAAAGCGTAAAGAAGCCCACCCTATATTGGCCAAACTTATGCCAGAAACTTATGGCGTTATGGTCTATCAAGAAGATGTCATTAAAGTAGCTCATCATTTTGGCGGACTTACCCTAGGAGAAGCCGACATGTTACGTCGTGGAATGTCTGGAAAATTTCGTTCGCGGGAAGAGTTCTTGAAAGTGAAACAGCGGTTTTTTGATAATTGCAAAAACAATGGTACTCCAGAGGTCTTTACAGCCGATGTTTGGCGACAAATTGAAAGTTTTGCGGGTTATGCCTTTGCTAAAGGCCACTCGGCATCTTATGCTGTTGAAAGTTACCAAAGCTTGTTTTTAAAAGCGTATTTCCCTTTGGAATATATGACAGCAACCATCAATAACTTTGGAGGTTTTTATCGTACCGAACTTTATGTTCATGAAGCCAGAATGCATGGAGGCATTATAGAACCACCATGTATCAACACCAGTTATACACAAGCTATTATTAAAGGAAAAACTATTTATTTAGGCTTCATGTTCTTACAATCCTTTGAGTCAAAACTCATGAAAGCGATTGTCAAGGAACGCACTCAAAATGGCATGTTTAAGAGTTTGAATGACTTTCTCGAACGGGTCACTATCTCCATAGAACAAATAACCATTCTCATTAAAATTAATGCTTTTAGATTTACAGGAATTAATAAACGAGAACTGCTTTGGGAAGCACATTTAAAAATCAGTAAAACAGTGGTTCAGGAACATGTTATGACCTTGTTTAAAACAGAAAAAATTAGCTATAAAACACCTCAACTTTCCAGTACGGATTTAGAAAATGCTTTTGACGAAATAGAACTCTTAGGGTTCCCACTATGCAATCCGTTTCACCTATTGGAACAGCCATCCACAAATGATTTGCGTGCTAAGCATCTCACACAGCTTCAGCATAAAACAGTCACCATTGAAGGGTATCTGGTCAGCACTAAAAACACCAGTACCTCTAACGGAAAGCGTATGTATTTCGGTACGTTCTTAGACTATGATGGTGATTTTATTGACACCGTTCACTTCCCTCCTGTCGCAAAAAAGTATCCGTTTCGAGGAAACGGTATCTATACTATCACAGGAAAGGTTATGTTAGAATTCGACTGTGTCACGATTGAAGTATCAACGATGGAACGCGCTGCGATTATTGAAGACCCTCGCTATGCCATAAAATCTTTAAATCCTACATTTCAGAAGAAAAAAAGCTTTGAAGACCTGAAAGCCTTATGAGAAATGAGCGTTCAATAGTACATATGGATTTGGACACTTTTTTTGTGTCTTGTGAGCGTTTACTCGACAGTCGTCTCAATGGAAAACCAGTACTCATTGGTGGTACTAGTGATCGAGGTGTGGTAGCATCATGTAGTTATGAAGCACGACGCTTTGGCGTTCATTCTGCCATGCCCATGCGTATGGCAAAACAATTATGTCCTGAAGCGATTATCCTTAGAGGAAACTCGGGAGTATACACTAAATTTTCTCAAAGTGTGACCGAAGTAATCAAAGAAAGTGTTCCTTTATATGAAAAAACCTCTATTGATGAATTCTATCTGGATCTCACAGGCATGGATAAGTTTTTTGGATGCCATAAGCTAGCATCCGAATTGCGACAACGCATTATAAAAGAAACAGGCTTACCCATTTCATTTGGGTTATCTCTCAATAAAACGGTCTCTAAAATTGCTACAGGTGAAGCGAAACCCAACAATGAAATACGTGTACTGTCAGGAACCGAAAAACCTTTTTTAGCTCCTCTTTCAGTAAAAAAAATTCCAATGGTAGGTCATGTCACTTACAAAGCGCTCTGTGATTTGGGTGTTAAACGGATTAAGACGGTACAAGAAATGCCTATGGAATTGATGCATAAAGTTTTAGGTAAAAACGGACTTTCCATTTGGAAAAAAGCCAATGGCATCGACAATAGTCCAGTAGTCCAGTATCACGAACGCAAATCCATTTCTACCGAACGCACCTTCAACAAGGATACAACTGATGTCTCTAAATTAAAAGGCATCGTCATTGCCATGGCCGAAAACTTAGCGTATCAGTTACGTCGCGGCAATAAACTAACGGCCTGTATTACATTTAAAATACGTTATTCCGATTTTCAAACTTATACGCAACAACAACGCATTCCGTATAGTGCCATGGATCATAACATCATCCCAGTCGTTTTAGATTTATATCAAAAACTCTACAACCGTAGATTGTTAGTGCGATTGGTTGGTGTCAAATTTAGTCACCTAGTGGAAGGCGGTCATCAAATTCATTTGTTTGAGGATGACGAAAAACTGCTACACTTGAGTCAGGCTATCGATAAAATGCGTGAACGCTATGGTGACAGAGCTGTAATTTCTGCGGCTGGAATGCAGGCTAGAACGATTAGTCGCTGGAACCCCTTTACCGGAGAACCACCTCCACTCTTAGCTAATAGGCGACAATAACGATTAAAAACCGCTGCCAAATCATAAAAACACAATGACTATATTTGTGTCATGGATTCAGTTATAAGATACACAAGAAAAGTACCTACTTGGAAAGTTATACTAGGTTTTGCATTAGTGTTTATGAGCGTATATGGCTTCATATTCGTCAGCGTCTTTAATGGCATTATATTTATTATATTGGCATTCTTACTAATGAAAACGGAAGGATCAGAGATTGATTTGGAGTCAAAAACCTACCGAAAAATACAATCATTCCTCGGGATAAGGATTGGTAAATGGCAACCGCTACCTCAAGCCGAATATATCTCTGTATTTGCAACTACTGAAGACATCACGGTAAGAGCTGTTTCAGCTCAAACCACCAATACGAGAGACATTATATTATTGAATCTATTTTATGATCGCAATAAAAAATTTCCTATTTACGCAACTAATAATCTTAAAGATGCTTTCGATGTGGCTTCCCATATTGCTGATGCCTTATTAATAGATGTATTGGACGCGACGAAAAAAGGAGATTATCAATGGGTAGACAAAAACATCCTAAGGGACGAAGGAAAAATTGTTTATGTAGAATAAATTTAGATCATGCTTCCCCAAAAACTCCAACATAAATTAAATCAAAGAGCCGAGGAACAAAGCTTACGATCATTAGATGCATCGAACCGCGGCATTGATTTCTGCTCTAACGATTATTTGGGCTTTGCCAAGTCTAAGGAGCTCTTTGATAAGACTCACGAATTCCTTAAAGAACGAAACATTAACCAAAATGGAGCAACGGGATCCCGACTCTTATCAGGAAACCACCCACTATACTCACAAGTAGAACAACAAATAAGCGCGTTTCATAAAGCTGATAGCGCTCTCATTTTTAATTCTGGCTACGATGCCAACTTAGGGTTTTTTTCATGTGTTCTTCAGCGTCATGATATCGTATTATACGATGAATACTGCCATGCCTCTATACGCGATGGGATTATCATGAGCAATGCCAAATCTTACAAATTTCAACACAATAATTTATCTCATTTAAAAGAATTAATTGAAAAAAATGATAAGGAACATACCGTATTTGTCGTTACTGAATCTGTATTTTCCATGGATGGTGACACACCAAATTTAAAGGCTTTAGCATCTATTTGTAACACATTTAATGCTCACCTTATTATAGATGAAGCTCATGCCTTTGGACTTTTTGGAACCTCAGGTGAAGGACTAGTAAACCAGCATCATCTTGAAAACTCAGTGTTTGCTAGAATCATTACGTTTGGTAAAGCACTTGGCTGTCATGGTGCCGCAATTTTAGGTAGCCATGACCTTAAAAAGTATCTTATCAACTTTTCAAGATCACTTATCTATACCACGGCACTCCCTCCACACAGCTTGGCGAATATAAAAATAGCTTATGAGTTGCTGGCTAAAACTTCTGAAAGAAACCATTTACAGCGTCTTATTTTATGTTTCAAGAAAACGGTTCAAACAATGCAGCTTCAACCGTTATTTATTCATAGTGAATCCGCCATCCAAAGTTGTATTATTCCTAGTAATGAGATGGTTAAAAAAGGAGAAGCACTTCTTCAAGATCAAGGTTTTAATGTCAAAGCCATTCGTTCACCTACAGTTCCTAAAGGGACAGAAAGACTACGTTTTTGCTTACATAGTTTCAATACTGAAGAAGAAATATCGGAAGTCTTGTTCTTACTTAGTACCTTTGTAAAAACATTATGAAACCCTTTTTTAAGGAAGATGAATGAGCCCAACTTTTAAAACCATTGCAAGGTTTCAATATACCACTGAAGCCCAAATAATCAAAGGTCGTTTGGAAGCTGAAGGTATAGAAGTCTTTTTACAAGATCATATGACCATTGATACCGATCCTTTAGTAAGCCATGCGATTGGTGGTGTAAAAATGAAGGTTCGTGCGGAAGACGCTATGAAGGCTCAGCACATATTGAGCATGATTAAACCGTATGCATTAGATGATGAAGGTAACCCGATTCGATGTCCGAATTGTCAAAGTGAAAAGGCCGAATTAGTCTCTACCATCACCGATTTGAAGTCGTTTTTTGCGTTTTTGATTGGCTTTCTATCAGGCACCTTACCATTTCATACGCGCTACAAGTACAAATGTGAAAATTGCCAAACAGAATTTAATTTGAAATGAACACTTACTTTATCACAGGTATTGGTACCGACGTTGGAAAAACAATTGCTTCAGCCATCATCACTGAAGCGCTAGAAGCCGACTATTGGAAGCCTATTCAAGCTGGAGAACTTGACAATAGTGACACTCATAAGGTGTCGCGTTTCATCTCCAATAATCAGTCGAAATTTCACAGGAATAGCTATGCTTTAAAAACACCAATGAGTCCACATGCGGCTGCAGATATTGACGACGTGGTGATAGACTTAAAGCGCATTAAACCGCCAAAGACAAAAAATAATTTGGTCATTGAAGGTGCTGGTGGATTACTCGTTCCCATCAATAAAACGCATACCATTTTGGATCTCATTCAACCGCATTATAAAGTGATTGTCGTATCAAGACATTATCTCGGGAGTATCAACCATTCCTTACTAACCATTAACTTGTTAAAAAATAAAGGGTTTGACGTATCCGTCGTGTTTAGCGGTAATCAGCATGAAACAACCGAAGCAATAATCAAATCAATGACCAACGTCCATATTATTGGGCGCATTGATGAAGAACCTTACTTTGATAGAAATGTCATTAAAGAATATGCCAACAAATTTAAAGACCATTTATGAGTTTAAAAAAACGCGATCAAAAGCACCTGTGGCATCCTCTGACGCAGCACAAATTACACCCGGAATCTATTGCAATTTCTAAGGCAAAAGGTTGCATTCTAACGGATGAAGATGGCAACAGCTATATTGATGCTATTGCCTCATGGTATACCTGTATGTATGGTCATTGCAACCCTCACATTACCAATCAGGTCATGGAGCAAATGCAACAGCTGGATCAAGTTGTTTTCAGTGGCTTTACCCACGAGCCAGCTGTAGCGCTTTCGGAAGCACTGATAAAAATACTTCCCAAAAACCAAAACAAGCTGTTTTTTAGTGATAATGGTTCTACAGCAGTTGAAATCGGCATAAAGATGGCACTTCAATATCACTATAACAAAGGACAACATCGTCATGTATTATTAGCTTTTGAAGACGGCTTTCACGGCGACACTTTCGGAGCGATGAGTGTTTCTGGGCTTTCTGTCTATAACGGTCCTTTTGAGGAATATTTTTTAGAAGTCATCCGTATTCCAACACCAAATGGCACCAATCATCAAGATATCCTAAAACAAATCGAAATCCTTGCTGCCAAATATCAAATAGCAGGTTTTGTCTACGAACCTTTGGTTCAAGGAGCTGCTGCTATGAAAATGCATAACGCAGAGGGATTAGAATTGATTTTACAATCCTGCAAATCGAATGACATTATTACCGTGGCCGATGAAGTCATGACGGGATTTGGCAAAACCGGTACTTATTTTGCTTCAGAACAAATGACGACTCAACCAGATATAATCTGTATGAGTAAGGCACTTACTGCAGGATTATTGCCTATGGCTATTACGAGTTGTTCGGATAAGATTTATGACGCTTTTTATAGTGACGATATGAGTAAAGGTTTTTTTCATGGCCATACTTACTCAGCAAATCCTTTGGCTTGCAGAGCGGCACTTGCTGGGATAGAACTATTGACATCTAAAGACATACAACGGCATATTCAACGAATCATAAATTCTCACAACGCATTTGCACAACATATGTCATCCCACCCTAAAGTAAAAACAACAAGACAAACAGGTGTTATATTCGCTTTAGATCTTGATGTAGAAATGCAACGATACGGTCATTTAAGAGATAAATTATTCCAGTTTTTTATGACTCATGGTGTCTTTTTAAGACCCTTAGGAAACACGATATACATTTTAGCACCTTACGTGATTTCAGATAAAGAACTAAAACATGTTTATGATACCATCGAAGCGGCTCTAGACATTATTTAGTCAACTTCGAGTAACTTGGGTTGCAATTGTATTTTTTCTTGAGAGTCTTTAACAAGTACATACAAACTATCATAGTCCCAGGTTCCATTAGCCTTTTCGGCTAAAACAACAATCGTTCCTTCGCCATTTTTTCCTTCAATCGGGATTTTAAGGTCTGCTTCGCCTCGATTGTTCTCTATACTGATATTACCTTTAAAAATACCATAGGTGTCAATGGGAGCTCCTAAAGCATTCATCACCTGATCATTGGATTTGGCCAAGCTCACGGCATGTTCATACGGCTCTGAATTCTTAACAATTTTTGAAACGCCAAAAATAGCAGCTCCAATTCCAAAAACAAATAGTAAAATGACTGTTAAACAGCCACCAACAGGTAATACCCATAACCAATTTCTTCCAAACCAGTTTTTTTGTTTCTTTTCTTCCATATTCTAATGGTATTATTTAATCATAAATATACAATATCCTATTTTTGCACAAAACCATGTGCTTGCTAAAACAACCCATATCCATAACAGCTCTAGCTTCCATTTCACCGCTTGGATCAAAATCAAGTGATATTTGGAATCACTATAACCACCATGAACATTGTTTTTCAAGCGGTGATGAAGGTCTTATAGCCAAAATAAAACCTGAATCACGACAGGATATTGATCATCTGAAAAACGCCAACCCCAAGTACAAATCATTAGACGATTCTGTGCTATTTGCCATTTATGCTGCTCGCAAGGCCATTAAAAATGCCCAATGGGACGCCTCCGATAACTTCGGAATTAATATTGGATCCTCACGAGGTGCCACATCACTATTTGAAAACTATCATAAGCAGTTTCTGGAACAACAAAGTACAGAAACGTTAACATCTCCTACCACAACACTTGGTAACATTTCATCTTGGGTCGCACATGATCTGCAAACTAAAGGTCCAGAAATATCACATTCTATTACTTGTTCCACGGCACTACATGCCATGCTGAATGGGATCGCATGGATTGCCGCAGGTTTGACAGATAAATTTCTAGTAGGTGGTAGTGAAGCTCCATTAACGCCCTTTACGATTGCACAAATGAAATCATTAAAAATTTATGCGAGACCCGAGAATAACTTAAACAAACTAAAAGATTCACCCTATCCCAATCAGGCGCTTAATATTCATAAAAAACATAACGGTATGATTTTGGGAGAAGGCGCTGCTGTTGCTTGCTTGGAACCTGGTATAAAACCCAACGCTTTAGCACATATCGGTGGTATTGGTTACGCTACAGAACTATTAGAGCACGGCGCGTCATTATCTGCTAACGCCACCTGTTTTCAACATTCCATGCGTATGGCTATAGGTGATTTAAGCCCTGATGCTATTGATATCATTGTGACTCATACACCAGGCACTATCAAGGGAGATCAGGCTGAACTAAATGCCATAGACAAAATTTTTTGTAACAAAACTCCTGCACTTACTACTAATAAGTGGAAGATAGGTCACAGCCTTGGAGCCTCTGGGCTTTTTAGTGTGGAAATGGCAATTTTGATGCTTCAACATCAAAAGTTTATTCCCGTTCCCTATTTAAAATCCGTGGCGCCCAAACACATCAAAAATATCCTAATTAATGCGGTTGGATTTGGTGGAAATGCCGTGTCTATTTTACTTTCAAAATAAAATTGTTAGACCGATTTAAAGGTCTTATATTTCAATATTAATTTTAAACACTAACCCTTATGGAATGGTTTTCTGCTTTAGATGGGTTCTCTAAATTCTTTTGGATCATTGCACTCATTGGCTCATTAATGTTTGTTTTTGTAATGATCACGACATTTATTGGTGTGGATGGTGGTGATGATATAGGCGACTTAGACACGGATATGGATGCTGACACAGGTATCGGTTTTCAATTTATCACCTTTAAAAATCTCGTTGGATTTTTTACCATTTTTGGGTGGACTGGTGTCGCCTGCATAAACGCTGGATTTTCAAAACCCGTAAGTGTTATTACAGCTTTTGGTTGTGGCTTATTAATGATGGCTATCATGGCTGCTATGTTTTTTTCAATGCGAAAATTAGCAGACAGTGGGACATTGAATTATAAAAATGCTATTGGTGCTATTGGTGAAATTTATCTCACCGTTGGTGCAAATCGCACTAAAATGGGCAAAGTAAGTGTGAGAGTCCAAGGATCGTTAAGAGAATTGGAAGCGCTTTCAGACTCACTGGTCGAACTAAAATCAGGGACGCTTATCCAAGTCGTTGACGTAACCAGCAACGGCATCCTAATCGTTGAACAAACTAAAAAACCTATAGAACCAATTAAAACAGAAACCTATGAACTACCTTCTGACACAACAAAACTTTGATTTAGGCTTTCCGATTGTGATCGTGATTGCAATCCTTATTGTATTTGTCTTCTTAATCATTTTGATCAAACGTTACAAACGTTGTCCTTCTGACCGCATTTTAGTGGTCTACGGAAAAGTGGGTGGTGGACAATCTGCTAAGTGTATTCATGGTGGTGCTGCCTTTATTTTTCCAGTTATTCAAGATTATGAATTCTTAGACTTAACACCTATCTCCATTGAGGTCAACTTAGTCAATGCCTTATCCAAGCAAAACATTCGTGTCAATGTGCCGTCTCGTTTCACTATTGGTGTCTCTACGGAGCCTGGTGTGATGCAAAATGCTGCGGAACGTCTTTTAGGTTTGGCAATGCAAGATGTACAAGAACTGGCAAAGGAAATCATTTTCGGACAACTTCGTTTGGTTGTGGCCTCTATGGACATTGAAGAAATTAATAACGATCGCGATAAATTTTTAACCAATATTTCACAAAGTGTTGAAACCGAATTAAAGAAAGTTGGTCTGAAATTAATCAACGTAAACATTACAGACATCGTTGATGAATCAGGCTACATTGAAGCGCTAGGTAAAGAAGCTGCGGCACATGCCATCAACGCTGCGCGTAAATCAGTTGCTGAAAAAACGAGAGATGGTTCCATTGGTGAAGCTAATGCTGTACAAGACGAAAGAACACAAGTTGCTGCAGCCAACGCACAAGCAGTTGAAGGTGAAAACACAGCAAAAATTGCAGTGGCTAATTCCGATTCATTGCGTCGTCAACGTGAAGCAGAAGCAGAGCGTGTGGCTATCGCTGCTGAAAAAGTACAAAGTGCAAAAGCATTGCAAGAATCTTATGCTGCAGAGCAAGAGGCAGAAACTGCCAGAGCAGAGCGTGAACGTTCGTCTCAAATGGCAGATGTTATTGTTCCTGCGGAAATTGATAAACGCAAAGTAGAGATTGATGCAGAAGCTGAAGCTGAGCGTATTCGACGTAAAGCAAAAGGGGAAGCAGATGCGATTTTATTCAAAGCGCAAGCGGAAGCTCAAGGTCAATTTGAAATCCTTACCAAGCAAGCAGCAGGTATGGAACAAATTGTAAAAGCCGCAGGTAATTCTAGTCGTGACGCTGTATTATTATTAATCGCAGATAAATTACCAGAATTAGTGAAAACTCAAGCCGATGCCATAAAGAATATCAAGATAGACAAAGTGACCGTTTGGGACAGTGGTAAAGGTGAAGATGGCAAATCATCAACTGCCAATTTCTTATCAGGAATGTATAAATCGGTTCCTCCTCTTCAAGAAGTCTTTAATATGGCAGGTATGGATTTACCAGAGTACTTAAAGGGTAAAGACAAGTCAGAGTCTAAAGAAGCTGATGCGCTTCCAAAGACAAAAAAAGATGACCATCAATAATAAGAGAATCCGCTTTAGAGCGGATTTTTTTTGTTGTTAACTTTATAAGTATCTTTATCATAAATCGAAAAAAATGAAAACGTATCTTTTCTTGATTTGTGTGCTCTTGCAATCTGTACTGAACCTTCAAGCTCAAACAGACCCTAACATCTTTGATAAATTTGAATCTAAGTTTTACACCATTGATGGTTATAACATCAACGTAGAAGTCCTTGGAGAAGGAGATCCCATTTTCTTTTTACCAGGTGGTCCTGGTAATTCCCATGATTATATGCAAGGTGCCTTTGGCCAGTATTATAAGTCAAATCAAGTTGTCTTTTTCGATTGGTTAGGTCGCGGTAAAAGTGACGATGCCAAGGATAGTTCTGAATACAGTGTCGAAAATGATGTTGCGATGATTGAAGCACTTCGTAAAATCTTAAAACTCGATAAAATTTCTATTGTTGGACATTCCTACGGAACAGTTCCAGCTCAAGCATATGCCATTAAGTATAAGGATCGTGTAGATAAACTGGTATTAATCAATGGCTTTCATTCGGGTGCTATGTGGCAAGCCAACTGCGATAGCTATAACCATTATGCAAAAACACATTTCCCTGAAAAATGGCAAGTTGTAGACTCTTTGCGAAGCTTAGGGTATCTCTCAAGTGAAGAGCCGTTGAAGACAGTCTATGGTAATTTTCCTATTAAGTATATTTATTACCATGACACCAAACTAACCTCCAAAACGCCTAAAACAGACTATAGAGGTTGGTCTGGTGATGTCTATACAACCATCATAGGTCCTGATGGTGACTTCGATGTCTCCGGAAGTATGATAAATCAAGATTACCGACGCCAATTGAAAGCTGTAAAAGCAAAAACACTCATTGTTGCCGGACGCTATGACGGTGTATCCACACCAGAGTTCGCTATTCAATACAAGACATTTATGCCACAAGCGCAATTCGAAATGTTTGAACAAAGCGGACATAACCCTTACCTTGAAGAACCTGAAAAATTTTATATGATTTTCGAGGAGTTTATGGGTATAAAATAGGTATTTTTGAATTCAATAAAGATGAAATTCCCCATGAGTGAAACGAGAAATAATTGGACAAAAGACGAAATTTTAGAGATTTATAATAAACCATTAATGGAGTTGTTGTATGATGCCGCAACGGTTCATAGAAAACACCACGATCCCAACACTGTTCAAGTATCGACCTTATTATCCATAAAAACTGGAGGTTGCCCAGAAGATTGTGGATATTGTCCGCAGGCTGCAAGATATCATACCAATATTGAAGGCAATGATTTAATGACGGTACAGCAAGTAAAAGCCCAAGCCTTACGCGCAAAATCTTCAGGAAGTTCAAGAGTTTGTATGGGAGCCGCATGGCGAAATGTGAAAGATGGTGAAGAGTTTGATCAGGTTTTGGAAATGGTGCGCACCATTAATAAACTGGACATGGAAGTTTGCTGCACTTTAGGAATGATTACTGAAAATCAGGCACAGCGATTAGCAGAAGCTGGTTTATATGCTTATAACCATAATTTAGACTCGTCTGAAGAGTATTACAAGGAAGTGATTTCTACGAGAGGCTATGAAGACCGTTTGGAAACTATAGACAATGTTAGAAAAACGAATGTCACAGTTTGTTCGGGAGGCATTATCGGAATGGGAGAGCATGTTGAAGACAGAGCAGGAATGCTTGTGGCTTTGTCAACCTTGAACCCACAACCTGAATCGGTGCCTATAAATGCACTTGTGGCCGTTGAAGGAACACCAATGGAAAGCCAAGAACCTGTTTCAATTTGGGATATGGTGAGAATGGTGGCAACAACACGTATTGTGATGCCAGAGACTCAAGTGCGTTTGAGTGCAGGACGTACAGAAATGACTCGAGAAGGACAAGCGATGTGCTTTTTTGCTGGTGCCAACTCTATTTTTGCTGGTGACAAACTTTTAACCACACCAAATCCAGATGTGAATCAAGATATGGAAATGTTCAAACTACTGGGTTTACAGCCACAAAAACCATTCATTAAGAAAATGCAGCCACCTACAGTTGAGGCTGAAAATTCTCAATTTCAGGCCTTAGGAGAAAAACCAAAATGGTCAAGGCCTGACCACAAGATAGAGAGAAACGAAGAAGCTAAACAAAAAGCTAAAGCCGCTAAATAAGGCCATTCTTTTTGAGTTAAAGTTGAGTTGATACCAAAAGAATTCTAGCACTCAACTGCCATAAATTTTAACATGCAATTAATAAGGTTTCATAACGTTTTATTAACTTTGCAAACTAACTTTTTTTTCGATGTCTGCATTGGATCTTCAAGACATTCCTCGAGTTCAAACCATAACCAAGGAGGAATTTATTTCGCAATATTTCAAGCCACAAAAGCCTGTGGTTATAGAGCGATTTATAGAAGATTGGCCTGCTTATTCTAAATGGAGTTTAGATTACATGAAAGCTGTAGCAGGAGATAAAATAGTTCCGCTATACGATGATAGACCAGTCGATTACAAAGATGGTTTTAATGAGCCTCATGCTAAAATGAAAATGAGCGATTATGTGGATTTACTGAAAAAGGAACCCACTAAATATCGCATTTTTCTCTGGAACATTCTGAAGGAAATTCCTCAGTTGCAAAATGATTACTCCTATCCAGACTTTGGTTTGAAGTTAATGAAAAGTCTTCCGATGTTGTTTTTTGGTGGCACCAATTCACATACATTCATGCACTACGATATTGATCTCGCAAATATTTTTCACTTTCATTTTGAAGGTAAAAAACAATGCATTTTATTTGATCAGAAACAAAATGACTATTTATACAAGATTCCGCATTCATTAATCACTCGGGAAGATATCGATTTTTCGAATCCTGATTTTGACAAATGGCCTGCTTTAAAAAAGGCTAAGGGTTGGGAATGTGAATTAAAGCATGGTGAAGTTTTGTATATGCCAGAAGGCTACTGGCACTATATGAAATATCTAACTCCTGGTTTCTCCATGAGTTTACGGGCTATTGCAAGACATCCTAAAAATTTAGGTAAGGCCTTATATAATGTTTTAATCCTGCGGCATTTTGATAATTTGATGCGTCGCATTAAAGGGCAAAAATGGATTGATTGGAAAAATGAACAAGCGATTACTCGAACTTCAAAGAGATTTGATTAAATCAAGCTCGCAGTAAAAAAAGTTATAATATATTTGCAACCTCGAATTTTTACACAATAAATTATGAAAAAATTAATTTTACTTATCGCTTTGATTAATGCAACGATGCTGAATGCTCAGGTTTTTGAAGGACAAGGTGATCAAAAATTTCAAGTGGGTGCCAATATTCAGGACGAAGCTACAGGAATCACTTTAACTTATGACTATGGCTTAGGAGAAAACATTTCCGTAGGTATTTCTTCGTCATATGCCTTAGGCATTGATAGCCGATTAAATGCTGATTTTGGCGACCGTTTCGACTTAAAGGCAAGATTTAATGCGAACCTCGGAAACGTAATTAATGTTGACGACAACTTTGACCTTTACCCTGGATTAAGTCTAAGCCTTAAAAACTTTGGTGGTCATGTTGGTGCACGTTACTTTTTTAGTGATGGCTTTGGAATTTTTACTGAAGCAACCTTTCCGTTAGCAAAATATAGCAATGATCAAACCGATATAGGCTACTATATTCACAACCAATTTGCTGTAAATATTGGGGCATCTTTCAATTTGTAATAGGTTGTTCCAATAACAAAAATAAAGAAGCACTCTGCAAAATGAGTGCTTTTTTTATGGAACTAATTCTCTTATTTTATCATAGACCAAATGTGACTCCCAGCCTCTGTAAAACAGATAATCGGCGAGTTTTTTTCGCTTCTTTTGTTTATTGGTTTCACGTGTGGCATCACACTTCTTTTGTGCCAGTTCGTTAAATGTCTCGAGATACATATCAGAATCTATAGCATCAAGTGCTTTCTCAATGAGAGAAGCATGGATGCCTTTTCTTTTTAACTCTAATTTTAAACGTTGTTTCCCCCATTTTTTAATCCTAAATTTTCCACGAACATAAGAATTCACATACCGTTCTTCGTTTAGAAAGTCATGTTGTATCAGATGCACAATAATTTGATCTCTTGCTTCAGGAATCATACGCATATCAAAAAGTTTTTGCGAGACTTCTTTGTGACATCGATCTTGATAAGCACAATACCTTTCTAAGGCTTTTTGCGCTTCGTCGACCGTATATGTTTTTGGTGGATTCATTGTGTAAAAATATAACATTTTGTTAATAATTGAAACGCTGAAAACCACACTTTTATAAGTAATTTTGCTTAAATTTGCATGTTTGCTTAAACGCAAAAAAATTATTAATTCATCCCTATGAAAAAAAATTACGCCCTTATCTTAATCGCATTCCTATGTGCTGTTATGTCTTGTTTTGGACAAATAATCACTTTCGATTTTAATGGTTTAACTGGAGATGAAGTTTCTGCAACTTCAAATTTCAATGATCCTAATCTTAATACATCTACTATTACAAGAGGTGCTGGACTTATAGCTAATGGTAATGCTAACCGATTCAATGCCACAAATTGGGCTTTCACTAGTATTGCTAATGCTGTTTCTGGTGATGACTATATGGAATTCACAATATCGCCATTACCTGGATTTCAGTTTGAAATCACTACCATTGTTGTAAATTTTCAAAGGTCAGGAACTGGCCCTAGAGGTATTGCATTACGAAGTTCCTTAGATGGTTATGCTTCAGATATAGATAATGAAAAAGTGATAGTAGATAATACTGCAACACAGGTTATCAATTTTACTGTAAACCATACGAATCAGACCTCTCCTGTAACCTACAGAGTCTATGGTTGGGCAGAATCACCTTTTGGCACTGGAGGTTTTGAAGGCTCAGGAGATGATATAATTTTAAATGGTAATGTTTACACGTCGTGTACCGACGCCGTAGATTTCGCGAATATACAATTCCCAAATACTCCTCAAACCATTACTGTGGGAGACAACCTTAACGTCTATGCGCGCGCTTATGAACCTGGTGTTACACCAACTGTTGGACCTCAGGCCAATATTACTGCTTGGATTGGTTACAGCACTAATAATACAAACCCGAGCACTTGGACGAATTGGGTGCCTGCGACCTATAACGTACAAGTAGGTAATGATGACGAATATCTTGCTGATATTGGTGCAGCCATTACGGTTCCTGGCACCTATTACTACGCTAGTAGATTTCAACTCAATGGTTGTGGCTTTGAATATGGAGGAACTGCTGGAATTTGGAATAACGACTCTGTTGAATTAACCGTCAATCCTGACCAAGTCAATTTCTGTAATGTAGATTTTCCAAAAACGGCTACGATTACAACTGGTGATAACCATTTTGTTTATGCGCAGGCTTACGAGCCTGGCGTGACTGATGCTGCAGGACAAGGTAGTAATTTAGAAGCGTGGATTGGCTACAACACTATTGGGATCAACTACCAACCATGGCAAACTACTGGTTGGACATGGGTTCCTGCTACCTATGATTCTGATGCCAATGGCATACAAAATGATCAATATATAGCTGAAATTGGTTCTGCCCTACCAGCAGGTACGTATTACTATGCGAGCCGTTTCCGACTTAATGGAAGTGAGTTTAGTTACGGTGGAATTCAGGCTGATAATACGGGTAATTTTTGGGATGCAACCAATAATAATGGGACACTAGTTGTCAATGATCCTCCTGTTGCAGATGTTGTGATAACAGAAATCATGTACAACACGCCAACACCAGGAAATGATTACGAATGGATTGAAATATGTAATTTAAACGGTGCACCTGAAGATATTAGTAATTATACCATTGACGTGAATGGCACTGTGAGGTTTACGTTTCCAGGAAGCACAAGCATTCCTGCAAATAGCTGTATCACTGTTTTAATTGGATATGATGGAGGTACAGTAACCATCGATTGTCCGTTTACTCCAGATTATTCAAATCCTCCTGGCACGACAAATTTCCTGCCTAATGGAGGTGCAACGGTTGAATTGGTAGCACCAAACACCACTTCCGTAGCTGACATTGTGGTTTATGACGATGCGGATAGTAATGCTACGGATGGTAACGGTAGCTCTTTTCATGTGATTGATGCAACTTTAGACAATTCTGATACAAACTCGAACTGGCAAGCCGTCATTACAGGAGGATCTCCAGGCAACAATACCTTGGTCTCTCCTTGTACCATGCCAGAATTGCAATTAGTCGATGCTTCAAATACAGATCGAGCCTGTGGTGCTTTTACTATCAATTTTGGTTCTCAAGCGACTGGATTTGATACCGACGTCACCTTTGATATTGATAATGTTGGTTCGTCAGATTTAACGGTATCATCTCTTAATATTTCTGGAGCCAACGCTGGTGACTTTTCAATTGTGTCGCCTGCTGCACCTTTCGTTATTTCAGCAGGTAATACGCAAACGGTAACTATCAGGTTTACGCCAAGCGCTATTGGTTCAAGAGCAGCATTACTAACCATTAATAATGATGATAGTGATGAATCTGCGTGTACTGTTGATCTTGACGGAATTGGGACAACACCTCAACCTGAAATAAATGTGGAAGGTGATATTGGAGGTTTTCCAGACATTGCTGATGGTGATACAACACCAGCCGGATTCGACAACACCTTATTTGCGGCGCAACTTATTGGATCATCACAGGAAAAAACATTTAGAATTCAAAATATAGGTACAGATGTACTGAATGTTTCTAATATAACTGTAGGTGGAACTAATCCAGGTGATTTTACCATTTCTATTGCTCCAGCCGCGACCGTTGCTGTTTCTGGAGTTACTGTCTTTGAAGTATCCTTTTCACCTCTCGCAGCTGGTGTTCGAGAAGCGGATATCATCATAACCAATAACGACGCCGATGAAGGAACCTACACGTTTAGGGTAAGAGGTACAGGCAACTGTGTTGCCAATGCCATCACTATTTCCCCAAGTTCTGGACCTGTTGGAACCATTGTAACAGTTACTGGCACCGATTTAAGTACTGCTACTGCTGCTTTTAATGGTGTGTCAGCAACAGTAAACAATATCTCGAATACTGTAATAGAAGTCACGGTTCCTCCTGGTGCCTTTTCTGGTAATTTAGAAATCACAGATGACTCAGGCTGTCCGGGTACAGCGGCTTTTGCTGTTATTGATAATCAAATTGGCTCCTGTGAAGGTGGCTCTGCTTTAAGTGAACTTTTCATTAGTGAGGTGACCGATGCTACTTATGGTAGTTTGACATACGTTGAAATTTATAATGCCACAGGTACTGCTATCAACTTAGCGAATTATGAAATAAGAGTCTATGGCAATGGAAGTACAAGTACTTTTACATCACAAACCTTAAGTGGCACCATCAATTCTGGCGATACATTTGTTCTTACAACTGGTACTTTTGGCGTATTAGGCAATGCTGTATGTTCAACACCAGGTGGTGACGGTTCTTATGGAGACCAAGTGAGTAACACTGTTTCTGGTGTTAATGTGGTTACTGATGAGCATGATTTTATCGGGCTTTATAATTCTGGAACACTCGTTGACGCTTTTGGTGAGTTCGGTGTGAACAATTGGATGAATGGCACAGGTATTACAGGAGATAGAGGCTATAATTTTAGACGTCTAAATACGGCTACTCCATTGCCTACAACCACCTTTAATGCAAGTGATTGGAATATTATCGATTGGACAGGTTCTGGGTCAACATCTTGTCAAAGTACGAATGATTATTCAGACATTGGGATTTATGATTTTTCCACAGGAACACCTCCTTCAATTACGGCTCAACCTAATTTACCAGCTACCAATTGCGACTTAACTGCGACCATTAGCATTACTGCCGCTGAAGGGGTTTTAAACGGTAATCCACTTGTTTATCAATGGTATTTTAGCGCTCCTGGTGATGCTGGCTGGACTGCCGTATCGAATGGTGCAACCTATAGTGGTGCTACTAGTAATACATTAAATATTTTAGACGCCCTAACACTTGATAATTACCAGTATTACTGTGAAGTGAGAGAAGACACAGCTACCTGTTACAAAGCTTCTAACGCTGTAAGACTCCATATTGATAGCACTGTTTGGGATGGAACGGATTGGACCAATTCAACGCCTCCAGACTTAAATACAATTGCCATCCTTCAAGGTAATTATGATACAGGAACAAATGGTAGTTTTAGTGCCTGTCAGTTAATAGTTGATCCAACTTATTTATTGACGATTTCAGATAACACCTATGTAGAAGTTCAAAATAATGTGACTGTAAACGGTGAAATTTTAGTGGAAACAGCTGGCTCTTTTGTACAAAATAATAATAGCGGATTAGTGAACGGAGCCGTATTATCTGATAAGACAAGAATTACTGTAGAGAAGGAAACAGCCTTTATGAACTCACCTCAAGAATACACGTATTGGAGCTCTCCGGTATCTGGTGAAATCATAGGAGATGGCTTAAATGAATCTGCCGCTGACAGACGTTTTTGGTTCAATGGTCAAAACTTTAGAGATTCTACACAAGAAACCAATAATGATAATACGTCTGCCCTAGGACAAGATGATATTGATGATGACGCCAATGACTGGCAATTTGCTAATGCAGGCATGACGATGTTACCTGGTGTTGGTTATGCGGCCACTCATGATGCGGTCGGTTTTATTAATCCAGCGCAATACAAATACACATTTGAAGGTCCGTTTAACAATGGTATTTATAATATCCCTATTTATCGAAATGACATTGAAACCAACGACAATAATTGGAACTTCATCGGTAATCCTTACCCGTCTGCCATTGATGCGGATGCATTTCTCTTGGCCAATGCCAGTATAGATCAAACAGTGGGTGCTACAAATGGTGCTATTTTCTTTTGGTCACACAATACAGGTGCTAATGCCACTACAAATGGTAATGAAGTACTGAATTACGCTCAAAGTGATTATGCAATTATTAATGGTACAGGAGAAACAGCAGGAGGTGATGGTATCGTACCAGATCGCTTTATACCTTCAGGACAAGGCTTTTTTGTTTCAATGTCTGATGCTGCAGCATCATCCGTAGTCTCAGGAACCATTAGAACCACTGATGTTGTATTCAACAACAGCATGAGGGTTACTGGTAATAACGCGCAATTCTTTAGATTGTCTAATGCTAACACAGATAATAAGATTCGATTAGATTTAACATCTGATAATGGCATCTTTAACCAAATATTAATTGGATATGTAAATGGAGCCACTGATGGTGATGATGGCATGTATTATGACGCTCGAAAGAACTTATCAGCAAATGCCAGTTCTGTTTTATACTCATTGGATGGTATTAATAGCGATAAAAAGTTTGCGATTCAAGGGAAAGCTCCTAATAGTCTATCACTCGACGAAGTCATTCCGTTAGGCTTTTATACCATCATTGATACACCTGCTATTTATACGTTGAAAATTTCACAACTTGAAGGTGATTTTATGAACGACAATACAGTTTATTTAAAAGATAACTTGTTGAATATTACTCATAATTTAAGTGATAGCGATTATAATTTTACTTCTGAAGTTGGAGAATTTAATGCACGTTTCGAAATTGTATTTATGCCTGAGGCACTTTCAGTAAGTGAGAACGAAGTTGGTTCACAAGACTTAATCATTAATGACTTAGGCGATGGTGATGTTCAATTTTCAGTTGGACAACAGCTACGTATTAAAAATGTTCAAATTATTGATTTATTGGGAAGTATCGTTTATGATTTAACAGGAAACAATGCCGTAGAGGTCTACAATCTTTCAAGGTTAAGTCAATCAACTTATATAGCAAAAGTGACGCTTTCTAACGGACAAGTTATCACCAAGAAAGCCATAAAACTATAATAACAATTTAAGTACTACATGAGAGAGCGATTTCAATATACTTGTTGAAATCGCTTTTCTTATTTTCAATACGGAAACTATGAATCTTATTTTTTGGCTTCCATACAAATCTTATTTTACAAACTATATCGCAACGATACAATCAAATTTCTTCCTGCAGCAGCTATTCCGGACGAATAGGTTTGATAGCGTTGATCTGTAATATTTTCTAGAGAAGCTATAACGGTTGTTTCCTTTGATAATTGGTATTGCGTTCTCAAATTAAATGTATACCATGAAGGTGCAAAAGGGTTGCCATTGCCATCTAAAGCATAGATAAATGTTTTAGATTGTTCTGAAGGTGCCAATTGATTAAAAGATAATTCAATATTGTATTCTGCAAAGGCATCAATTAACAATTTGTCTGTTTTCCAGATGAAATGTGTATTACCGAAATTTGGCGCGATATGCCTAACTGGCACTTCAATGCCGTTGTCTTCTTCAGTACCACCAATAACATTATATTGAGACATCACTTTCATCTGTTCCGAAACTTTTAATTGAACACCCAATTCAAATCCATAGATCCATGATTTTGAAACATTTTGAATGGCCTGAATATTGCTCAATTCGCCATCATATTCAATCTGCGACTCACCATTTAAAGTAAAATCACTTCTTACGAGGGCATTGTCCAAAAATGTATAATATGTCGCCATATCCATGATAAAAACATCATTAAAATTTAGCAGCAGTCCCAATTCACCACCATAGGCATATTCTGGCTTTAAGTTAGGATTTGGCACAACTACAGAGCCAGGTTCGGAGTCGAAAACTTTTCCGATATCATCAATATTCGGAGCTCTAAAGGCTGTAGAAGCATTTAATTTCCATTGGATCATGTCACTTGGTATCCACCTAATACCAGCGGTTCCTGTTAAGGCACCTGTATTCAGATTGGTACTTTCAAAAGGCAGGTTTAAAAAAGCATTATTTTCGGAAAAATTAGCATTTGCTATAATATGATTGTAGCGCAATCCAGATTGAAATACAAAGGTCTCGTGAGGCTTGTATTTAAAACTGCCGTAGGCGGCCAAAGATTGCCAATTTGATCCTGATGGATATCTCGAAACCGTAGGCGATGTTATACCAGTTTCAATATTGTTCTCTGTTCCTGACGAAGCCACATTGTTATAAACATACTCTAAGCCGTAAAAAAGTTTACTTGTTTTACTTAAGCTTTTTTCCAGATCTAAATTGAAGGAATACGCATCCACTGCCTCTTCCCTTATGTTTCGAATTTGAGATCCAAAATCACGATCCGATCGGCTTTCTTGAAAATTTTGATAAGCCATGGTCGCCTGAATTTTATCGTATAAATTGGACAGACTACTTAACTTTGTTGCTTGAAGATTACCCATGAACCAACGTTGCGGTCCGTAATTCCATTCAGCTGAACGTAAATTTTCTCCTCTATATCTTATAAGTCGATCATATCGCGCATAATCAGAGGTTGTTGAATAGAACAAGCCAACATCAAAACTCAAATCTTCTTGAGGTTCATATCGTGCCTTTTGCATAAAGTTAATTTGATCATAACCCGTAGGCACCTGAACAAGGGGATTATCATTTTGTACAATGGTATCTACACCATCAATTGTTTCTACATACTCTGGCCTTAGGTAATCATCAGGACCATACTTTCCCATTCTTAGGTCATCAAAATCAGTATAACTTACACTACTTAAAAACGCCCAATTCTTCAATCCAAAATTCAAATCTATATGACCTGTTTTCTCTCGATTGGCAGTGGCATATCTTACCGTAGCATTGGCTTTGAAATATAGAGAGTCTCTATAGGATAATTGTGGTTTTTGTGTGTAAAAACTCATCACACCACCAATGGCATCACTCCCATAGACAACGGAACCAGCACCAAGCGTAATTTCAGTATTTTTAATAGCGAAAGGATCTATCGATATCACATTTTGTAAATTACCACCACGAAAAATAGCATTATTCATTCTCACGCCATCTACAGTAATTAATAATCTGTTAGTAGAAAAACCGCGAATCATAGGACTTCCACCACCTAACTGACTTTTTTGAATAAAAACATTACCCGAGCTTTCGAGTAAATCCGCACTAGTTTGTGGGTTTTCAAACTGAATATCCTTAGCACTAATATTAACTATGGTTTGCGGAATATCACGCTTACTTTGCTCAAACTTAGATGCCGAGATCACAATCTGAGTTAAATCTTCTACACTCGCACTCAAGTAAACGGTAAAATCACCTGCAATAATTTCAGATTTTTTTAGTCCTTTTTTAGTGTATAGAATATTCTGAAAATATATGAGTTCATCTTCATTGAACACCTCCAAACTCGCCTCACCATTGATGTTGGTGATTGCTGATTTTGTTTTGTTAGTATTAAAAAGCGTCACACCAGGAATAGGCTGATTTGTGGCTTCATCAAGCACCTTAATTGTTTGTGAGTGACCAATGAATGATAATGATATAATGAAAAATGAAATTAAAAACTTCATAAATTAATTAAAAACTTGATTGAAGATTTGTAATGATTTTGGTTTTTTAAAACTGCCCAAATGTAATTCAAAATACATCAGTAACATATTCAGAAACGATTGTCTTTGTTTTGAATTCAATTTGATATCATTTACTTCATCAAAATTCATGCCCAACAACTGCTTCAAGATGATAAAGTTTTCCCCAGAAACACTATATCTTGAGTCCTTTTTCGTTTCAAATAAGCCGTTACTTAAATTGAAATAAGTAGCTTCCATAAGAGTGGTGTCTGGATAGCATCCTAAATGCTTGGTCAAATTGAGTAAAAAGAGTAAATGGAAATTTGAAAATTCATCTTGCACATCCAGCCATCTGAAGGTCGTTTCCAAATAGTGATACAGTGATGGGTTCTCTTCTTCCTCACGGAGAACGGTAGACAAAACTTCAGACAGAAACATGACGATAGAACTCTTTAAAATATGTGTATGTAGGCTTTCAAAGGCATAGTCTAAACGAACTTCCTTAATTGTCTGAAGTGTCTTTGTTTGCTTGTAATTTTCTTCAATCTGTAGTTGAGATAACAGCTGATAATAAGCCGCTTTAGAGGTGCCTTTTTTACTATTCAGAACCCCTCTCAACATGTAACTTACTACACCTCTATGCTTCGTAAAGCATTTAACAATTAGGTCGTTGTCTTTATATCTTAATTTGGAAAGTACAATGGCCTTAGTCTTTATAAGCATATGAACTATTGTCTAACAATGAGCAATTTTAGCACTTTGGTCTCGAAGGAATCGAGATCAGAAATCAAAAAGAGGTAGACGCCAGAGGCCACTATGTTTCCTCTTAGGTTTTTACCATTCCAAATCCCTGTTCCGCCATCGATAGCAAAATTATAATTAGCTTTTGAAGATCTTTGGTTGATTCTAGATTGCGCTTCGGCAACAAGATTGCCTTCAATATCGGTAATTTTCACATTGACGTTTTCGGTTAAACCTGAAATTTTAATGCCTTTATTGATATTATTTAAATCATCAAAACCTAAAATATTATATTCAGGTCTTACAGGATTGGGATATACATAAACTTCATCCAAAGTCTCCTTAGGTTTTGTGCCTCCCGAAGAAAATGATACAATGCCTTTTGACGTTGCTATATATACTTTACCAGACTGCGGGTCTATGGAAATATCTGAAATTGAATTGGAAGGTAAAGGTGAGTTATCTTTAGTAAATTGGTAAATAGTTTCTTGACCGTCGGGAGAAAAATAGAAGATTCCTGAATCTAAGGTCCCAACCCACTTGTTGTCTGAGCCATCCACTTTAATGTCTGTTATGAATTGATTCGACAATAATTCGGTAGGAATCCCATTCTCTAAAATGACAATCTCATTAACACTAGGATCGGGATCATTTACAAAATTTGAAGTATTATACAACACCCTAAGGCCTTTAATTGTTCCTATCCAGAGTTGGTTACGGCTATCCAACGCAATGGCCTTAGCGTAAGGAGACGGCATATTGTGTTCTTCACTAAAAACATGATTACTTTCTCCTGTTTCTGTATTATAGCCAATCACGCCATTTGAGTAACAGGCAATCCATTTCATCCCACCATTTCCAATCTCGATATCAGAAAATCCTTCCTCCCCAAATAAAGGATCTGCTATAATATTCGATAAACTATAACCTTGCCATTGATTGGATGATGGATCGTAAGACTTCAAGCCTCTGTCTACTTTACTAGTTAAGGTCCACATAATCCCATTTCTGTCAAATTTTGAAGCTGATTGCCTTATACTTATTATATTCGGGTTGCCTTCAACCACCAAGGATTCTAATCCACTATTGGTTTGGTCATAGAGCACTGTGGCTTCCTCATTATTCATTTCCAGAATCCCTTGTTGGAATGAACTAATAAACACTTGTTCCGTATTAAAAGGATTGATAGCGATGTCAACAAGATTCCTCGCGTTTAGTAAGCTATCAAATGGAATATTATTCCAAAGTTCCTCCCTAAAAACACTCACACCCCTTGACCTCAGTGGTGCTGGATTAAATGAAGTGGTGTAATCTCCATAGGTCACCCATAAGGTATTGTCACCTGCTTGAAGTTTAAAGGCACTATTGCTGGATGGTCCTTCTGGTAAAATGACCTCATATTCCTCTGGAAAACCATCTATTATTTTTAAAACACCCGTGGTTCCTGTGCCAATATACAAATCGTTTTCAGAGATTGTGGACGCTGTAAAGTTGGTGTCGTAATTCTCATTGGTTGAGGCCGACTGCAATTGCACAAAGTTTTCGTCATAAACAAAAACTTCCTCTGTTAAAGTAACAACTAATTTACCATCAACAGACCGAATATCTGTTACTAAATCTGCAAAATTAAAAATTAGACTTAAATTATCGTTCACAATTTCAAATAGTCTATTATTAAGTCTCATAACATAAAGCTTACTTCCCACGGTTTGAATAGCTTTAAAGTTACCGAATGATACTGTAGTCCATTGCTGGTAATCTATCAAATTAGGATTTGACAAAGCGGCTTTGCGGATGGCTCCATTAGAACCACATGCTGCGTAAATAGCGTCTTCATAGATTGTAATCTCCTTAACTCCTATTTGACTTCCGCCATCACCGATAAAATAGGTGTCACCAAATTGTAATTGGTTTAAGTCATATACTGAAATCCCAAAATCTGTTGCAATGTAGACAAGCCCAGTATCATCTTCATAAAAATGATTAATAACCTTCAAGACAGGAGAAATAGACTCCTTATCTAATATATCAACTACAGAAAGTAGATCTTGTTCTCCATCAAATACTATTTCAATCAACCCCGTTTCATAACCAACCATTAGCAAGTCAAAAGCCTCACTATACTTAATGGTTGAAATCGTTTCTCCAGACAATCCATCAACAGTAGTAATGGTCTCTATCTCATTGGTCAACAAATCGTAACTAAAAATAGCGTTTTCAGAAGCTGCAAAAATCTTATCGTTGCCTTTACTGATATCTTTTATTTCAGCGTAAGAAAAATACCCTTCCCATAGTGTTGAAAAATCTTGAGAAATACCTTCAAAAGAAATCAGCACAGTTAGGAGGAATAAGTATCTTTTAAACATGGTCATTATTTTTGTCAAATATATTTATAACTAACGACTTTTTCTTGATTATCATATATAGTTAGCAAATAAAAAAGCCCTCAGAATAATTCTGAGAGCTCTCATTTTCTTCAAAAAATAATTATTATACGACGCCTTGAGCAAGCATAGCATCTGCTATTTTAACAAATCCAGCAACGTTTGCGCCTTTTACATAATCAACATAACCGTCTGATCGCTTGCCATACTCAACGCAAGACTCATGGATGTCGTTCATGATTTTATTTAACTTTTCGTCGACCTCTTCTCGCGTCCAACTCAATCGTAACGAGTTTTGACTCATTTCCAATCCTGAAGTCGCCACACCGCCAGCATTTGATGCTTTTCCAGGAGAAAACAACACCTTTGCTTTTTGTAAAGCTTCTATAGCCTCAGGAGTCGTTGGCATATTAGCTCCTTCAGCTACTGCAATAACACCATTGCTAATTAATTGTTGCGCCTCTTCTTCATTTAATTCATTTTGGGTGGCACACGGTAAAGCGATATCACAGTTGACAGACCAAGGTCTTTCTCCTTCATGGTAGGTCGCTGAACTATATTTATCAACATATTCACTAATACGTCCGCGTTTCACATTTTTAAGTTCCATAACGAATGCTAGTTTCTCTTCGTCGATACCATCTTTATCGTAAATATAACCAGACGAATCTGACAGCGTTACCACTTTTGCACCAAGCTGAGTCGCTTTTTCACAAGCATACTGCGCCACGTTACCAGAACCAGAAATAATGACCGTTTTACCCTCAAAAGACTTATCTTGAGTAGCCAGCATATTCTTCGCAAAATATACACAACCATAACCCGTTGCTTCTGGTCTAATTAAAGAACCTCCATAAGAAATTCCTTTTCCAGTCAACACACCTGTAAATTCATTCTGTAATCTTTTATATTGACCAAATAGATAGCCTATTTCACGACCTCCTACACCAATGTCACCAGCAGGCACATCTGTATTTGGACCAATGTGTCTAAACAATTCTGACATAAAGGATTGACAAAAACGCATCACTTCATTATCACTCTTCCCTTTCGGATTAAAGTCTGAACCTCCTTTACCTCCACCCATTGGCAAGGTCGTAAGTGAGTTTTTAAAAACTTGCTCAAACCCTAAAAATTTAAGGATACTAAGGTTAACAGAAGGGTGAAATCTCAATCCTCCTTTATAAGGACCAATAGCAGAATTAAATTCTACTCTAAAACCTCTATTTACTTGGGTATTCCCCTCATCATCAATCCATGGGACTCTAAAAATAATAGTACGCTCAGGTTCTACCATGCGCTCTAAAAGCATTTTACCCTGATATTTAGGATGATCCTCAATAAAAGGAATAACAGTTTCTGCTACCTCATGTACAGCTTGTAAAAACTCAGTCTCGTGACCGTTCTTTTCTTCTACAAGTTTTAAAAAAGCTTCAATTTTATCTTTCATTTATTAAAGTATTAATAATCTTTGTTGATTTTTACACCGCAAAGATACATTATCTTTAAAATGTAAGCGTATTTTTTTTCATATTCTCAATGGTTTCATAGTGAAATTTTCATTTTATGATATATATCTGTTTTTTAATACACTACATTTTTTTATTTGTTTGGTAGTTAAATCGGTTTTTATATATTTGTTAACAAACAAGCCCTCTGTAAAATTAGACCTATGACGCTTAATTTTAAACAATTATCATTTGTCTTAGTTTTTATACTAAACATAAATGTAGGTTATTCTCAACTCGGTTTTTCTCATGAAATAGGCGTTATAGCTGGGCCAGTAGCTTTTCAATCTGATTTTGGAGTTAGAAAAGACCTTGAAACCAATGCTGGTAATACAGGTATTGGTATTGGTATCGTACACTATATCAATTTTGCCTATAGAGCTGATTGTAACTGTTATTCTACGGATACTTTTTTTAATGATCACTTTAAATTACGCAATGAAATTTCTTGGAATAAAACATCTTTGAACCATTTTGGTAAGTGGGTAGATGCCTCGAGAACAAGTGATAATGCTGATCGTTTGCGTGCCCATACAGGCGTTGCACAGAATTTTGACATCGGTACTCAAATTGAGTTCTTTCCTAAAAGTATTCGGTCATTTCAAGCCTTTAGTTATTCATTTGCGCCATTCGTGAGTCTAGGAGTTCATTTTACCTCTTACAACCCTGAGGTAGAGACTACCTATGGAGATGGTAATATTGAAAACATGAATAATTTTTATAGTTTTTGGGCAGATGCAGCCAACCCAAATACCAATGAAGATCCTTTTTTATTTAATGGAAGCGGAACAACTTGGTCTGTTGTAGGCAGTGTTGGTACACGTTATAAGTTAACGGTACTCTCTGATTTGATGTTAGATTTAAGATGGCAATATTTTTTCCATGATGAAGTTGATGGGCTTGACCATAATTTAAGCTCTAACAAGGCGAATGATTGGCTCGTTTGGCTCAACTTTGGCTACATTTATTATTTAGATTAATAACAACACTTTATACCATAAAAAAAGACCAAAATTAATTGGTCTTTTTTTATGGTATATTAGAAGATTGAACTATCCAATAGCTTGTTTTAAGTCGGCAATTAAATCTTCTTCATCCTCAATTCCAACACTCAATCGAATGAGGGAGTCCACCACACCTGTTTTCTCTCTTTCTTCTTTCGGGATACTCGCATGTGTCATACTCGCTGGATGTCCAGCTAATGATTCAACACCACCTAAAGATTCAGCTAATGTAAACACTTTCAGATTTTCGACAATTTTTATGGCCTCTTCATAATTATTTCCTTTGGTCGTGAAAGATACCATACCTCCAAAATCTTTCATTTGTGCTTTTGCAATATCATGATTTGGATGCGTTTCGAATCCTGGCCAATAGACGTTCTCTATTTTTGGATGGTTGGCTAAAAAATGAGCTACTGCCTTGCCATTTTCACAGTGACGTTGCATTCTAATATGTAAGGTTTTAATCCCTCTTAAAGCTAAGAAACTGTCTTGTGGTCCGCAAACAGCACCACTCGCATTTTGAATAAAATATAAACGATCTGCCAGATCTTTGTCCTTGACAATAAGCGCACCCATGACTAAATCACTATGACCTCCTAAATATTTGGTCGCAGAATGCATCACAATATCGGCACCAAGATCCAGTGGTTGCTGTAAATAGGGTGTCGCAAACGTATTATCAACGGCCAACAAAACTTGATGTTTTTTAGCTATTTCTGAAGTAGCCTTAATATCTATGACATTCATCATTGGGTTGGTTGGTGTTTCCACCCAAATCAATTTCGTCTTATCATTAATATAGTTTTCAATATTTGAAGCGTTCTCCATCCCAATAAAATGAAACTTTATTCCAAATTTTTTAAAGATACTACTAAACAATCTGTAGGTCCCACCGTACAAATCATTTGTAGAAACGACCTCATCACCTGGTTCTAATAATTTAATAACAGCATCGATGGCAGCTAGTCCAGAACCAAAAGCAAGACCATAATTACCATTTTCAATACTCGCTAGTGAATTTTCTAAAGCACTTCGCGTAGGATTACCACTTCTAGAGTATTCAAAGCCTTTATGACCTCCTGGTGTAGACTGTGCATATGTTGATGTTTGATAAATCGGTGGCATCACACTTCCATAAGCCGGATCATGCTGTTGTCCGCCGTGTATTGTTTTTGTATTAAATTTCATAAAATAATTGCATTGTTTTGAAAGTCCTTAAGCTCATACTCTGGCTTAAATCATTTCGGTTTTTAGTAGTGAACAACAAATTTAAGGTTTAATTCGTTCTATTCAAATCTATATAATACCTTTATTGAATGTTTAACAAAATCTATGGTGATTTGAAAAAAGCGACGCTATTATTTTCTTTTCTAATCTTGGTTGTTTCTTGCAATAAGGAGGTTTCTATTCAATTTTCCGAAGAAAACAAAGAAAGTTCAGAACCAGCTATTATAGCTATAAATTATCCAAAAGCTGAAGGCACGAAGGAGGTTGCCCAGCGTATCAATAATGCCGTAGAAGGCTATATTGTCAACCAAACTAATTTACAAGCCGATTCCTTATCACACATATCCATTGATGAGGCCATTAAGAGGTTTCATAATAGTTATAAAACCTTCAATTCCGACTTTCCTGAAACCTCCTTACCTTGGGAAGCTCTTATTGATGGCGAAGTCACTTATCGTTCCGCAGACGTCATTTCCATTGCCATTAATTCTTATCTCAATACAGGTGGCGCTCATGGAAACACCCATGTTAAGTTTTTAAACTTCAACCCTCAAACTGGCAAACAATATTCAAAAAATGACCTCATAGACGACCTTGATGGTCTCTCAAAAATCATAGAGGAACACTTAAAGAAAGAGATGATTTCTAGGACTGACAATCAGCCAATGGAAGACGCTTTCTTCGGAAAGGATTTTCAACTTCCAGAGTCGTTAGGTTTCAGTGATGAAGGATTAATAATTCTCTACAATCCTTATGAAATTGCCTCCTATGCACAAGGCATAATTGAGTTTACCGTTCCTTTTGAAGCGGTTGGTCAGTTTTTAAACATTTACTAATCTGCTTCCCTTGAAAGGCGCTTGATAATAGGTTCTACAGTTAAACCTTGACCAATAATGGAAAAAACGACAATAATATAAGTAATCAATAAAAATAATTCTCGATGCATTTCGGGTGTAAGACTTAGCGCGAGTGCAATAGATATGCCACCTCTTAATCCTCCCCAAGTCATAATAACATTGGTATGCTTGACAAATTGTAATTTCTTGTCAAAGAATTTAATAGGCAACCACAACGAGACAAATCGACTTAAAAGCACTAATGGCACCGCAATTAATCCGGCCAATACATATTCAAAATCGAAGGTCAGTACAAGCATTTCCATACCAATCATTACAAACAGAACAGTATTGAGTAATACATCTATGAGTTCCCAAAATTTATCTACATAGGTCTCAGTGATTTGAGACATAGCCGATTGTCTTACCGTATCATTACCTACTATTAAGCCAGCAGTCACCATGGCCAATGGCGCTGATAAATGCCAGTGATGCGCTAGTAAACTTCCTCCCATAACTGTAGCCAAGGTAATAATGACCTCCACTTCATAATCGTCAATAGACTTGAGTAATTTATAAGTCACGTATCCCAATACCAATCCCAAAGCGATACCTCCAATCACTTCCTGACCAAATAATGTCGCAATTTCATCAAATTCGATGGCAGCTTCGGGCTTGGCAGCTATGGCAAAAATGGTTAAAAACACAACAACGCCCACGCCATCATTGAATAATGATTCTCCAACAATCTTAGTTTCTAGTTTTTTGGGTGCACCAGCTTGCTTTAAAATACCGAGTACTGCAATAGGATCGGTAGGTGAAATAAGTGCTCCAAAAAGCAAACAATAAATAAAATGGACTTCTAAACCGATGATTTGAAGCAAATAATACATGAGTATCCCAACCAAAAATGTGGACACCAAAACACCCAAAGTTGCAAATACCATTACAGGCCACCGCTGCACTTTTAATTGATTGAAGTTCGTATGAAGTGCTCCTGCGAACAGGAGAAAACTCAACATAATATCAAGAAGTACCGTTTTAAAATCAATTTGAGATATGAATGCTTTTTCCCTCAGTAATAAAGTATTATCAAATTGACCAATGGCAACAACCACCACCGTAAATATGATGGTAATTAGCATTAAACCTATGGTGATAGGTAGTTTTAGGAACCGTACATTGATATAGCCGAAAAGTGCTGATAAAACAATAAGAATGGATGCAATAGCATAATATTCCATAAATCTAGAGTGATTTTTTAAGCGCAAGAATGTAACCTAAATGAATGCCTTCATGAAAGTTATTAAATTCAATAGCTTCCAATACATTGGTAAGGGTGTTTTTAGTGGTTACCGTATATTCATGATAGGTTTTAAAAATGTCATTTTCATAATCTTCCTTCGTTTTCTCAACCGTTGAAAACAGCAAACCTTTAATCTCATCCACTTCAGCTTGTGTCAAATCACGCTCGGGTTTTGTCCCTTTTTTAAACATCTCAATCATGTCCTCACTAATGATGGGAGGCACACCAGATAATTTATAAATTAAAGATTGTTGAACGGCAATAACATGCGCAATATTCCAAATGATATTGTTGTTGAATCCTTTAGGAATTCTATTCAACTCTTCTAAGGAATATCCCTCAATAAAAGACTTCAATACGGCTCTATTTTTTAATGTGATGTCAAATGCCCAATTCATATGCGTAAATTTTTTCTAAAAGTAATTAATTTTACTTTTAAATCCGTTTTCTTTGTATGGTCAAATCAAAACACCTGTTCTTTAGAATAGAATTTCACTAACAGCTATGAGAAAAATATACTACCTTAAAACCTGTAATACTTGTATGAGAATCATTAAATCCTTGGATTTACCAAATGATGTCAGCTTTCAGGATATTAAGGAAGAAGAAATGACCGTAAAGCAATTGGAGTCTCTAAAAGAACTTTCAGGTAGTTACGAAGCATTATTCAGTAGAAGAGCGAAACTTTACAAAGAAATGGGATTAAAGGACCAAGCCTTATCAGAGGCAGATTACAAACATTACATTTTGGACCATTATACGTTTTTAAAGCGTCCAGTTCTCGTTTACGATAATCATATTTTCATTGGTAATAGCGCCAAAACTGTAGAGGCAGCAAAAGCCTTTATCCACAACAATGAATAGCCGTGTTTTTGCTATAATCGCACTCTTTATGGTGCAACTGTTGTACGGCCTCAATTACACATTCGCGAAAAATGTGATGAATGAAAACTTCATCAAACCGTTTGGTTTTGTTTTCTTAAGAGTTGCTGGAGCCACAGTGCTATTTTGGTTAATAGGTGCGTTCTATAAAAGTGAACCCATCGAAAAGAAGGACTACCTTACCATTTTTTTTGCCGCTGTGTTTGGTGTTTGTGTGAACATGCTATTATTTCTAAAAGGTCTGGAATTTACGACTCCTATTCATGCCTCGGTTATTATGACCATCATTCCAATCATCATCTTAATACTCTCCACTTTCTTTCTGGATGAAAAATTGACCAAACTTAAATTATTTGGTGTATTCTTGGGCTTTTGTGGTGGTTTACTATTAACGGCCTTAGGAACATCTGATCGCGTAGGAGATAATGTCACTCTTGGCAATTTATTGATTTTCATCAATGTCATTTCATACAGTATTTACGTCATTATTGTAAAACGACTAACTGCTAAATACCATCCATTTACCTTCATTAAATGGTTGTTTCTATTTGGTTTAATTTTAGTCATTCCTTTCGGCTATAGCGAATCAATGGAGGTCCAATGGGATACCTTCTCACCTTACATTTGGTTTTCAGTAGGTTTCGTAATTATAGGGGCTACGTTTGGAACCTATTTTTTAAATCCTTTGGCCCTAAAATCATTAAAAGCCTCAACCGTAGGTGTCTTCATTTATCTGCAACCTGTAATTGCCGGACTCTTTGCCTTGATCATGGGTGTAGACTCTATTGATGCAGTAAAAATTGCAGCCATGTGTTTGATCTTTTCAGGCGTATATTTAGTGACTAAAAAACCGAAAGTATCAACTTAAATCTTTTGGTTTTTTACCCGATTGACGCATATCAGATTTGGTCAAAATTTTAAAGTTTTCAGCTTTTGGAAATGTTTTCAATGACTTCTGAAGCACTTCAGACAAAGGTGTCAAGCTTCTTGTTTTTAAATCGATCCAACCTCCAGAAATATCACAGGTAGCCAAATGTTGGCCCTTTTCATTGTAAAAATTATGCTCAAACCTGAAAAACATGCCATCTTCACTCAAACCTGAAACCGCCAAGGTCACTGTTAAGGTTTGCCCTAAAAACGACTCTTTAAAATAATAAATCTGCTCAGAAAAAACCACTGGACCAATACCGTGTTCAATAAGCTGTTTCATAGAAAAGCCATGTTGGTTTAAAAAGCCAACACGTGTATGACTCATAAAATTGATGTAAGCCGAATTTGCCAAATGGCTGTTGGCATCGACATCACTCCAACGTATTTCAAAATCCTTTTGATACATATTTTCACTTTAAGTTGGCAAAGATATTGATTTTGGATAATCTACATTCATCATTTATTACTTTATGATTTTCGTTACCTTTGTTCAACTTTTAAAATGTGTTCATGATACAGTCAATGACAGGTTATGGGAAATCCGTAATTCAACTTCCAACCAAAAAAATTTCAATTGAGATCAAATCACTCAATAGTAAAAACCTCGATCTTAATACACGCATGCCTTCGTTATATCGCGAAAAAGAGCTTGAGATTCGAAAACTTATTGCTTCCAAATTGGTTAGAGGAAAAGTAGATTTCTCGTTGTATATGGAAATTACGGGAGAAGAAACCTCTACCCAAATCAACAAGACTGTGGTGATGCAGTATATGAAACAGCTTAAAGAAGTTGCAAACGGTGAGGATACAGAGTTATTAAAAATGGCGATTAGATTACCCGATGCCGTAACCACAGAACGCGATGATATTGATGAAGATGAATGGAAAGCAATCGCCAAAACTATTGATGATAGTTTAACGAAAATACAGCAGTATCGTCTTGATGAAGGTCAAAGTTTGGAAACAGACTTTCAAAACCGCGTGCATAATATCGCAACACTTCTAGATCAAGTGATCGCTATGGATCCTGAACGCATTGATGGTGTTAGGGAACGATTAACAAAAGGCATAGCAGACATCAAAGAAAAAGTAGATGAAAATCGCTTTGAGCAGGAATTGGTGTATTACATTGAAAAGTTTGACATTACGGAAGAAAAAGTACGATTGAAAAACCATTTGGACTATTTTTTAAAAGCCTTAGAATCTGAAGATTCCAACGGGAAAAAGCTCGGCTTTATTTCTCAAGAAATGGGACGTGAAATTAATACCATCGGCTCCAAGTCTAATTATGCGCCTATGCAGAAACTAGTCGTCCAAATGAAAGATGAGCTCGAAAAAATTAAGGAACAATTATTGAATGTGCTTTAATAAACCATCATAAATCAAATTCGTGGCAGAAATAAAAAATAAAAAAAGAGGTAAATTGATTGTGTTTTCGGCACCTTCAGGTTCAGGTAAGACAACGATTGTGAGACATTTGTTAAAACAAGAAGAGTTGAACCTAGAATTTTCAATTTCAGCAACCTCAAGAGAAAAACGCGGACAAGAAGTCAATGGGAAAGATTATTACTTTCTTGACATTACTGACTTCAAAAACAGGATTCGCAACGATGAGTTTTTAGAATGGGAAGAAGTCTACAGAGATAATTTCTATGGCACTTTAAAAACTGAAATTGAACGCATTTGGGCGAAAGGTAAAAATGTGATATTTGATATTGATGTTTCGGGAGGCCTGCGTATCAAACGTAAATTTCCTGAGGAAACCTTAGCTATTTTTGTGAAGCCACCCGATTTAAATGAACTTATAAAACGGCTAAAAAGACGAGGTGAGGAAAGTGAAGACAAAATTAGTATGCGTGTCGCAAAAGCACCAGCTGAACTGGCTACAGCACCTTTATTTGATGTCATTGTTGTGAATAAGGACTTAGAAGATGCTTTGGAAAAATCGTATCAACTCGTCTCTGATTTTATTAAGAAATAGGTTATGAATATTGGTCTGTACTTTGGAACCTTCAACCCCATTCATGTTGGACATTTGACCATAGCCAATCACATGGCTGAATACAGTGACTTAGAAAAAATTTGGTTCGTCGTCACACCGCAAAGCCCATTTAAAAAGAAAAGCTCTTTACTTGACAATCGGCAGCGCTATGAAATGGTCTATCGCGCAACAGCAGATTACCCTAAATTAGAACCTAGCGATATTGAATTTAATTTACAACAGCCCAATTATACCATACACACCTTGACATATCTTCAGGAGAAATATCCTGAGCATCAGTTTTCATTGATCATGGGCGAGGATAATTTAAAGAGTTTTCACAAATGGAAAAACTATGAATTAATTCTAGAGAATCATGATATTTATGTGTATCCTAGAATTTCTGAAGGTCACATTGAAACCCAATTCAATAATCACAAAAAGGTGCATTTTATCAATGCACCTATTATGGAATTATCTTCTACGTTCATCCGAAACGCCATTAAACATGGTAAAAATGTGAGACCTATGCTTCCAGAGCACGTCTGGTCTTATTTGGATGAAATGAATTTTTATAAATAGTTCTTAATAAGGGGTTCCGCCACCATTATTGTCATCATCTTCATCATCTTGATCTTCACACTCTGATAATAAGGCATCCACGTACATGGCCCATCCTCGTCCTGAGAATTGTTCACCTTCTGCCCAAGCAGTTTCTCCTCCTGTAGGTCCTTCAACTTCAGCGTGAGCTGCAAAACAGTAGTTGTCATCTAATTCTGCTAGACTAATAATATAAACGACTTCATAAGGTGTTGCAGAATCAGGCTCTGTATATTCAAATTGTCCTATTTGAGGATTTCCTGATCCAGTTAATGGAGCCCATTCTTCATCGCAGTTACCGATACTCAAATGAGTTGTTCCAATCGTCCAATCGCCATTGCTCGAATAGGTAATCACTAGATTATCACCATCGATATCAACGGTTACGGTTCCGGCAACATGGTGTTGTCCTGCCATCAGGTTTGTTTCAACACAATGCTCATCGTCATCTTCTGATGTTGTGACGACAGTTTCTGTGACAGCCGAAGCGTCAAATTTTGGTTGCTTTCTGTTAGATTCCAAAAGATCATCGTTTAATGACTCGTTAGTACAAGAAAAACACAAGCATAAAAACATGAGACTTATTGGTAGGTAGATTTTTTTCATAATATGATAATAGAATTTGGGGTTACAATTCTAAAATTAGACAATCAACGTTTTAATACTAAATTTATTAGATGAAATGCATTAAATTTTTAGAAATTGAAGTATTTTCTTACAAATAAAAACATCTTATAGATATCAAAAATGGTAATAGGCGTCTTCAATATGTTCTATAGACGTCCCTTTTTTATTGATAACAATGGCAATGATATCAAAACGGACTTCTAAATCTAGTTCATTCGATTCTATAAAATGATTGACTGCTTTTACAATCCTTTGCATTTGTTTAGGTTTTAAGAATTGCTGAGGGTCGCCAAAATAGGCACTTGTTCTTGTTTTCACCTCAACAACAATTAATAGGTCCTCTTTTTGTGCTATAATATCAACCTCTGCTTTTTGGTAATGATAATTGCGACAGATTATTTTATAACCATTCTTCAATAAATGAGTAATAGCTATGTTCTCGCCCTGTTTCCCTAAGTCATTGTGAGTTGCCATTTAATTGTTGTAGTTCTTATCAATGTATGCAATGGCTTCATCCTGACTCAAAACGGCAAACTTTTTATAGCGATAATGAACGTCTACAATCTCGTCTATAGCTTCAGAGACCAATTCGGTATTATTCCAAGTATTGAGATGTGCAATCACTGTTTTTAAGCAGCCATTTTTGTAAGATATTTGTCCTAGCACGTGAACTAAGGTATCACGAACTCTCTTGGTCTCATCAAACTCTAGGAGTTGTAACAACGGTAAAATATCTTGAGGATGTGTTCGTCCACGAAGTTCAATGCCGTGGCAAATTTCTCTTCTTACTTCTTTATCCGGATGTTTAAGATAGGGTTTTGCCCATGATAAGACAGGTTCAGGATTTGCCTCACTCATTTTCTTTATAGATCCGATAACCGCATTTCGAACGCGATGGTGTTTATCAAATAATCCCTCCTCCATATAAGTTTGTATTTTATCAAAATGAAACTTCCCTATTTCACCTGCCGAATTAATAACAGTTTGCCTCACCAATTCATTTTCAGAAGTCATGAGGTGGTTCAAAACAATGAAGATTGTCTTCTGTAGTTTTGGGTTTTCATAAAACAACTTGCCAATCGCTAAATAGGCCGTTTTTCTTATATAGGTATCTTCATCAGAAAAATACCCTTGAATGCTTTCATACGTTTCTTGGTCCAAATCGAAAAGAATGTTCCTACGTATTTGCTGTGCCAATTCCTGACGCTCCGATTTTGACAAGTCATAGAAAGCCATAATGTCTAATCAAAGTTAAGCAGTGCTTGGTCCTTCTCTACTTTTAGTGATACCGTTCGTCCTAAGATCAAAGCTCTATTGTCTGATTCGTGCCCAGCTGGCATATTAAAAGCTATCGGAAAGTCATATTCCGATAAAGCATCTAAAATTAATTGTTCAACTGAAGTTCCCCAAAGCGTCGTATTCTTTCTAAGTTTTGACATATCGCCAACCACAACACCAGCACAATGATCAAAGTAACCAGCGCGTTTCAAACTCTGTAACATACGGTCGATATGGTATTTGTACTCCCCAATTTCTTCGATAAACAAAATTTTTCCTGTTGTATCTATACTCGTTTTTGAACCTAACATGGTGTGCAACATTGTCAAGTTTCCACCAACCAAAGGACCATGAGCTTCTCCAGTTCTATTATAGGTTGAGCCTTTGAGTTCATAATTGACGGGTGCACCAAAAATAGTCGCTTTGAACGTGTCTAAGGTCTCCTTAATATCGTTTAAGTCCTGCGTTAAACTAACACACATCAAAGCGTGAATGGATTGATAACCTACATTGTGAACTTGACTGTGTAACGCCGTGATATCACTATATCCAATAATCCATTTAGGATGTTTTTTAAATGTCGTATAATCTAATTTATCTAAAATTCTAACCGTACCATAACCTCCTCTCGCACACCAGATGGCACTCACACTCGGATCGTCTAATGCTTTTTGAAAATCTTCGCAACGTTCATTGTCTGTTCCAGCAAAATGATTGGCCTGGTTAAATACATGTTGCCCAACAGTGGTATGTAATCCCCAACTTTCTAATAATTTTACTGCTTGGTTCACTTCATCATTGCGGTTTTTCAGAATCCCGGAAGGTGCTACAATTGCGACCGTATCACCTGCTTTTAAATATGGTGGTTGTATCATTTCTTGTTGTGCAAATGTTTCATGAGCAATCATGCAAATGAGAAACAATGTTATTTTCTTTAAAATCATTTTAGTGCTTTCAGCGGCTTTTTGTCTAAGCTAACAAAAAAATATGAAAGGTGGCTTTACAAACAAAAAAAGGATTGTCCTTTCATCAAGACAACCCTATCATTTTGTAAAAAACTAGGTGTTATTTGAACTAGTTTTTAAAGGCTTTAGATTTTGCTTTTGTTTCAGAAGAAAAAAGTTTGTCACCATTCACTACCTGACTGTCATAAGAACTTAAAGAGCCTTTGTAGTATCCAGAGAATGAAGCGCCTCCATCAACAGTTCCTTCAAATACAAATTCGTAAGTAGTTCCATTGTCTAAAACTGTAAAAGTTCCTGAGGTGATGTCGATTGCCGAATAATTATCTACAGTCGTATTAATAAAAACTTCAGCATATACATAAGTCCCAACATCAATATTATCACCAAAAGTATAGGTTCCTTCGGCTAAATTTTCTGAGTTATCCGTGAATAGTTCAAAATACACACCAGAAAAGGTCTCATTGACAGGCTGAAACTCTCCATCAACATTATTGATTTCTGAATTTAAAAGAACAATATCAAAATTGTAAATCCCCTCTGAATAAGCTCCATAATCTTCAATAACACCAGCTCTTAATTGATATTCGGTATCTCCAAAGATCAATTTATTACTAGACGAATTCTGATTATCATCGTCATTTCCACAGGAAAAAGACAGCATACTTACAGTTATCAGTAAAACAAACAATTTTAGGCTTTTCATATTTTGAGTTTTTAAGATTGAAGGTCTAAATATATATCTTTTGAACATGCCACAAAACATTTACTTCATTTAATAGTGCATCGATTCGTCAATTCATTATAATTCACACGTCAAAATGTTTACTTTTGTAGCTTTAAAAAACATACCATGTCACAACGATATACCATTACGGCAGCATTACCTTATACTAACGGACCTATACACATTGGGCACCTAGCCGGTGTTTATGTCCCAGCCGATATTTACGCTCGTTATAAGCGTTTAACTGGGAATGATGTCGCCTTTATGTGTGGTAGTGATGAGCACGGAGTTCCCATTACTATTAAGGCCAAAAAGGAAGGTGTATCACCTCAAGATATCGTGGATAAATACCACGCAATCATCAAAAAATCGTTTGAAGACTTCGGAATTACATTTGATAATTATTCGCGTACTTCAGCTCAAATACATCACGATACCGCTTCAGAATTTTTCAAAACCCTCTATGATAAGCACGAATTTGTAGAGGAAATCACTGAGCAACTCTATGACGAGGAGGCGAATCAATTTTTGGCAGATCGTTTTGTAACAGGGACTTGCCCGAAATGTGGCCATGAAGAAGCCTATGGTGATCAATGTGAGAACTGCGGAACTAGCCTCAATGCCACCGACCTCATCAATCCGAAATCTGCTATAACCGGTAATGTGCCAACACTGAAAGAAACCAAACACTGGTTTCTACCACTTAATAAACATGAATCATTCCTTAGGGAATGGATTATAAAAGGACATAAAAAAGACTGGAAATCCAATGTGCTCGGACAAGTAAAATCGTGGATTGATGATGGTTTACGACCACGTGCCGTGACGCGAGATCTGGATTGGGGAATTCCTGTTCCAGTACCTGGTGGCGAAGGAAAAGTACTTTACGTATGGTTTGATGCGCCTATCGGTTATATTTCAGCTACCAAAGAATGGGCCGCTCGTGAAGGTAAGGATTGGGAACCGTATTGGAAAGACGACAACACGAAATTAGTACACTTTATTGGCAAAGACAATATCGTATTTCATTGCATTATTTTTCCGTCGATGCTAAAGGCTGAAGGCTCCTATATATTACCAGATAATGTGCCAGCAAATGAGTTCTTAAACTTGGAAGGCAATAAATTGTCCACCTCAAAAAATTGGGCTGTATGGCTTCCTGATTATTTAAAGGACTTTCCTAACCAACAAGATGTATTGCGCTATGCGTTGACAGCAAATGCGCCAGAGACTAAAGATAATGACTTTACGTGGAAAGACTTCCAAGCTAGAAATAATAATGAATTGGTAGCGATCTTCGGAAATTTTATCAACCGTGTGGTCGTGCTTACTCATAAATATTACGACGGTATTATTCCTGAAGCCTCTAATTTTTCGGAAGTTGATGAGGAAACTTTAGCCGCTGTAAAAGCCTATCCCGATGTTATTGCCAGTTCGATTGAACGTTACCGTTTTAGAGAAGCGAGCCAAGAGTTAATGAATTTGGCACGATTGGGTAATAAATATTTGGCGGATGAAGAACCTTGGAAACTTATAAAAACGGATGAAACCAGAACCAAAACCATTATGTTTGTTGCGCTTCAAATCGCTAGCGCTTTGGCGACTTTGAGTGAACCGTTTTTGCCATTTACTTCTGAAAAACTCAATCGTATTTTGAGTACTTCGTCCAATTCGTGGGATGAAATTTCAACCAAAACCACGCTGCTTCCTTCAGGTCATCAAATTGGAAAAGGTGAATTGCTATTTTCTAAAATTGAAGATGCCACCATTCAAGAACAATTAGACAAACTCGAGGCTAACAAAAAAGCAAATGAGGCAGCCAACAAACAAATAGAACCACAAAAAGAACTTATCACTTTTGAGGATTTTACCAAACTCGATTTGAGAGTAGGAACCATCATAGCTGCTGAAAAAATGCCAAAAACCAAAAAGCTACTCGTGTTAAAAGTAGATACTGGTATTGATACAAGAACTATTGTCTCTGGTATCGCTGAAAGTTTTACGCCAGAGGAAGTGGTTGGCAAGCAGGTCACTGTTTTAGTGAATTTAGCACCGAGAAAATTAAGAGGTGTCGACAGTGAAGGTATGATTTTAATGAGCGAAACACCTGAAGGTCAACTCGTATTTGTTAATCCGGATACGACCGTAAATAGTGGTTTAAAGATTAGCTAGGTTTAAAAAGCTCTTAATAATTATTTTTCTAAATGAAGTAAAAATTAATTCATTTGCATCATTTGACTTTAAGTTTCATGCTTACTTTGGTAATAACAAAAAAAGATAATCATGAAACAATTTATAGCAATTTGCATCACCATTTGTTTTCTTTCCTGCGGAACGTCAAAAACCGTTAGAGATTCTAAGAAAATAATAAAAGGAAATTGGACACTTACTAACATTTCCTATAGCGAAACAGGTACTTATAATGTGACGCTTTTAAATGATTCAACCAAAGAATGTTTTGAAGGTAGTGATTGGCAATTTATACCAAACAATAATACAGGTATCTATACCATTACTAAAAACAACTGTACAACGGGAGCACGCTACTTTAATTTCACCATTCAAGAGGTAGATGAAGTGACAGGCTATTATGACTTCCTTTTAAAACCTACTGATGAAAAAGGAAATTCTGATACGAATGTTGGTTTTCGTCTGAACTTATCATCACTGTCCGAATCTAATATGCAATGGCAACAAACACTCAATGTTGAAGGAGCGCCATTTACAATAACTATGAACTTTACAAAAACACAATAATTATGAAAACAATTTTAAATAAAATAGCCGTTATAAGTTTAACGCTTCTACTCACATTTAGTCTTACTAATTGTAACGCGGTAAAAAATGCGAACAACAAACAAAAAGGTGCTGTAATTGGTGCCACAAGCGGAGCCATTTTAGGTGCAATTATAGGTAACAATGTCGGTAAAGGTGGTAACGGAGAATTAGGTGCTGTAATTGGAGGTGTTGTAGGTGGTACTGCCGGTGTGATTATAGGTAATAAAATGGATAAACAAGCTCAAAAAATTGAGGAAGAAATACCAGGAGCTCAAGTAGAACGGGTGGATGATGGTATTGTTGTAACGTTTGATGAAAATAGCGGTGTTTACTTTGAAACCGACAAATCCAATATTAATAGTGCATCGCAGACAACATTAAATAAACTAGCTGGTATTTTTGTGGAGTATCCAGATACCAATATCTTAGTTGTTGGACATACAGATAATACAGGATCTGAAGATTATAATATGACCTTATCAAAAGATAGAGCTTATGCTGTGACCAATTATTTAACGAACAAAGGATTGTCAAGCGGCAGATTTACAACGAATTGGTTTGGAGAATCGCAACCTAAATATGATAATTCTACTGTAGAAGGACGCGCTAAAAACAGAAGGGTAAATGTCGCTATTTTGCCAAGTGAACAAATGATAGAGCAGGCGAAACAGCAGGCAGGTGAAAACTAAAAAGATTTAAGTTATTTAAAGCAAGCTCCTAAGGAGCTTGCTTTTTTTTTATTACTATTTTTGGTTTTCTATGTTAAAAATAGCCTATCATCCAATTTATAAGCATCCCTTGCCAGAAGGTCATAGGTTTCCCATGCTTAAATACGAGTTATTACCAGAGCAATTGCGCTATGAAGGTACTTGCAAAGAAGCTAACTTTTTTGAACCCGAAGTACTAGAAGATACGCATATTCTTCAGGTGCATTCAGCGAGCTATTTAAACGATCTTAAACAACTGACACTTGATAAAAGTGCGGCTCGTAAAATTGGTTTCCCATTAAGCGAAACATTGGTTAAGCGTGAAGTCGTGATTGCTGATGGCACCATAAAGGCGAGTAAATTTGCATTGGAACATGGCATCGCCATGAATATTGCTGGCGGTACACATCATGCCTACACAAGTCACGGTGAAGCGTTTTGTCTACTAAACGATCAAGCCATTGGCGCACGTTACCTTCAGAGAAGTGGCTTAGCAAAGAAAATTCTTATCGTAGATCTGGATGTGCATCAAGGCAATGGTACTGCTGAAATTTTCAGAAATGATGATTCGGTATTTACATTTTCAATGCATGGTAAAAGCAATTACCCCTTTAAAAAGGAAACCAGTAATTTAGACATTGCTTTGGAAAACGACACGACAGATGATACATATCTTAACTTACTCTATGACACACTTCCGAAGCTTTTTTTAGAGCTGCAACCCGACTTTGTCTATTACTTAAGTGGAGTTGATGTGATTGCTTCAGATAAACTGGGGAAACTGGGCATGACAGTAAATGGTTGTAAAGCACGTGATCAATTTGTGCTTGAGACCTGTAAAAAAAATCATGTTCCAGTGATGTGCAGCATGGGAGGCGGCTATTCACCAGACATCAAAATCATCATAGAAGCGCATGCCAATACGTATCGATTGGCACAAGCACTTTATTTTTAAAAATCGAGGTTTAATCGTCTAAATTCCGCGTATTAGCCACTTCCCTATGAAGTTTCCAAACACCATCCGTTTTATCTTTTTTAAGAACAGCCAAAAACGTCGCTGTTAATTCTACTGATTTGCCCTCTTCATCGGTATAATAAGTGGAACTCATTCCGAAATCATAAGCGATGCTGTCACTCACAATAATGGTCTCTACGGGTCTCATGACTAAGCTGTCATAATGGAATTGACCAGATGGATTTTTACGTAATTCTTTGAAAGGTTCCCAAGCACCACAACTAGGTGTTAAGGATTTCACATCTGGCGTGCCGTATTTTTGTAAGTCACTAAATCTATTTTCTCTGACGGCTAACTGAAAAGCAGTTCTCGTTTCTTCAATAGCAGCCAATTCTGATGCTATATCAATGCTTTGTTGTTCTGGCTGTTGAATTTCTTGTTGATCCGATTTTTCTTTACAGGAGACAAGCGCTAAAACTAATAAAAGAAGTCCTAAATTTTTCATTGCGATATGGTTTAAGATGATTAATAAACAATGTCATTGAGGTTAAGCTGAATTTCGACTAGCGTTAATATTTCCGAAGAGCGAACGTGTCACAATCTTTTCATAAATGGCTATTTGTTCTTGGTCTCTTTCCTCGGTTTTTTCCAATTCTTGAATTTTCTTTAAGGCATATTGTTGAATGGTCAATAACGGTAAGACGATAGATTCCCGCACATCAATGGATGCCTTACCTGCAGGTTCCTCCTCCATGAGTTCTTTAGAGCCTGTGAGTTTCAAAAGCAGGCGCTTAGACGTTTCAAATTCTTCATAAATAATTTTCCAAAAACCGCCAAACTCCTCATCATCCGCCATGTATTTAGTGAGATCAAAAAAGGATTTTGATAATGACATCATACTATTTTCAACTAAGGTCTTGAAAAAATTTGAACTATGATATAAATCTTTAACCTTCTCAAAATCACCCTGATCTTCATAATATTTCAAGGCCGTTCCAACACCAAAAAACCCAGGAACATTTTGTTTTAATTGACTCCAACTACCCACAAAAGGAATAGCTCTTAGATCTTCAAATACTAATTTATCGGACTTCCCGCGTTTTGATGGTCGACTCCCAATATTCGTTTTTGCATAATATTTTAAAGTACTCATACGCTCCAAATAAGGCACAAACATCGGGTGGTTTTTAAAATCTGAATAAGCCTTAAAACTCAAATTAGCCAAATCGTCCATGACTGAGATATTTTCCTTTTTCATGGCCAAATTAGTATCATTAAGTCGGTTCAAAATGCCAGAACTTATCAATTGTTCCAAGTTGTATTGAGAGGAATCTAAAGTCCCGAAATTTGAACTAATCGTTTGTCCTTGAATGGTCAATTGCACTTCTTTATCTTCAATAGTAGGTCCTAGCGACGCATAGAATTGGTGGGTTTTACCACCTCCTCTTGCTGGAGGTCCTCCACGACCATCAAAGAAAATAACCGTGACATCATATTTTCTAGAGACTTCTGTTAGACGTTCTTTCGCCTTAAAGATGCCCCAATTTGCCATAAGATATCCACCGTCTTTGGTTCCGTCACTAAAGCCTAGCATAATTGTTTGTTTGTTACCTCTCTTCTTAAGATGTTTTGCGTATGCTGGATTGGTATATAACTCCTCCATCACAGCTGGAGCATTTTCTAAATCCGTGATCGTTTCAAATAAGGGACCAATATCTATGGTAAGCTCATCATTGAATGCCACTAATTTTAACATGGCAAAAAGCTGCATCACGTGAAGTGTGGATTGGTTATTACTTATGATGTAGCGATTGGCTGCCTTTTCACCATTATTTTGTTGAATGGTTTTAATCGCTTTCATCGCATTAAGCGTTTTTAAAACATCCTCATCCTCAAACATGGATACATCGACATCACCTTTAATATTAGAAAGAATTTTGACTTGTTCCGATTCAGATAACTCATAATAATTCTTTGGAAAAATGGTACTGCCTGCAGCCATAAGTCCATCTACCATTTTATTGAATACCGCAGCATGTGCACGACTATCTTGGCGAATATCCAAGGCTCCAAAGTGAAATCCGAATAAATGTGTTTTGTTGATAAGGCTACTTATCTCATCCAAATAAAGAGATTGGTGTTCCTTGATAACGACCAATTTAATAGCCTCTAATTCATTGACAAAATCTGTCAATGTCATATCGGATTTTTCAGGTGTAATAAAAGCATTGTAGAGTTTTGCTTCCAAAACATTTAAGCGTTCCTCCACGCCTCTAAACGTGAGTTTTCTTTTCAAACGCCTCACGTCTCTATAATAGTTCTTAATAATTGTCTCACGGAGACGTTGTGCTACTTTCAATGTGATTTCAGGGGTCACAAATGGATTTCCATCACGGTCACCACCTGGCCAAAAGCCTATATTTATGATGTCGTTTTCTATGTGTCTATCTTCAAAAATATTCTGTTGAATATAATCATAGATACTTCCGAAGGAATAGTAAAATACGTTTTCTAGATACCAAATTAAACTGACGGCTTCGTCATAAGGTGTTGGCTTTTCGTGCTTAAAAAAGGGGGTTTTACCCAATTGCGCCAACAAGTCATTGATGGTCAACAAGTCATTTTTTTTAATCGCTTTCGTTAAATCGGTAATAATGCCTAAAACCGCTCCAGGATAAAACTGCGTTGGGTGTGCTGTGAGTACAATTCGAACTTTAAACTCTTCCAAATAATGCTTTAACTCCTCCAACTTGTTCTCTGATCTTGCAGATTCTTTAAGGCTTCTCAAAGTACCAATACCATCCATATTATTCACGATAGGAAATGCGGCATCCTCAATCGCATCAAATAAAACAACTTGACGCTCAATATACTGAATGAATCGAAATAATAAATTTATTTGGCTGTCCTTGGATCGTCTGGCTTGATATTTTTTAAAAAATGTCTCGACAATGGTGGTTGGGTTGTCACCTGCTTTAAAACCTTTTTCGCAAGTCTCATGAAATAAAGGTAATAATACACCTGTTTTAGTGATGGTATCGAATGGCAAGGTCATGAAAATACTATTGTAAATTTGGTATTTAGACATCACATTTTGCCTGAATCGTGTTAATTTTGGCTGTGTAGACATTAAGTATCGTTTTCCATAAAGATAAGCAAGGACATTGGCTTAGATAAATAATTTGATGTTTTTATGAAATTCTTAAAATATTGACCTTAAATTGAAAAAAAATTAATGAATTTAACTTGGATTAATATTATTTTTGTAGTATATTTTCTATATTAAAAATCCGATGGCCCAAAACGACCACTAAAACTGTATCTATGAACCTTATAAAACCTGCTTTTTTTACGTTAGTAACCTTCTTATCAGTTATTCATCCGTTACGTGCTCAAGCACCGAGTAAGATTATTACTGCCTTTGAAAACTACACAGAATCACCGAGAGAAGTATCTTATTTACACCTTAATAAATCACTATTTGTAACTGGTGAAACCATGGGTTTTAGTAGTTATGTTTTTGATAAGTTTGAAAAAAAACCTTCGGTACTTACCACCAATTTATATTGCGTGATAATGGATGAAAACGATAAAGTCATCAAAAAGCAACTGATTAAAATAACCGATGGTTATGGGTCTGGACAATTTGATATCGATAGTACTTTGACCTCTGGTTCCTACAAAATAAAAGCTTACACCAATTGGATGCGAAATTTTGATGAACACAACTATTATGTGCAAAGTTTTCGTGTGATTGATCCTGAAAATTCGCAACGAACCAATTCAAAGCATATTTCAAACCAGGTAGATGCTCAATTTTTACCAGAAGGTGGGCATTTGGTTGCTGAGACACAAAACACCATTGGAGTTATTGTTAAGGATTCTCTCGGATTTGGCATTTCAAATGTAGAGGGAATCATACTGTCTGAATCAAATAGTATCGTAGGAAAATTTAAAACCAACCAATTTGGAATAGGTAAATTTCTGTTGTTACCAAAAACCAATGAACGCTATGTTGCCCAATTAAAAATTGATGAAAACACGTATGATTTTCCAATTCAAAAAGCAGCGCCTAAAGGAATTTGCTTATCACTTGCTACCATTGGAGATAAAGTAGCGATTACCCTGAACACGAATGAAGCTACCCTTTCAGAAATTAATAAAACCCCTTATCAATTAACATTGCATAATGGAAAAACAATTAAAAGTATCGAGGTTGATTTTTCAGATAAGCTTTCATTAACTAAGATTATTACTGCCGATAAATTATTTAAAGGCATGAATGTTTTTACACTGTTTGACGATCGTATGAATCCTATTTTGGAGCGTTTGTACTTCAATTATAATGGTATTGATATCATGTCCACCACGGATACGTATACTGTTACAAAAAACATGGATTCACTCATGGTGTCTCTACCAGTGAGTAAAAACACCAGTAGTACCGGTAAAGTAAGTATTTCTATACTTCCTGAAGCGACTAGCTCTTATAATCATCACCATAATATTATTTCTCAAACCTACTTAAGACCTTATGTAAAAGGCATCATTGAAAATGCAGCATATTATTTTAAAAATATTGACCGAAAGAAAAAGTTTGAACTTGATAACTTATTGATTACACAAGGTTGGAGCAGTTACAACTGGACAAGCTTGTTTAAAAACGCACCAAAAATCACTTACAATTTTGAGAATGGTATTAGCTTAATAGCGAACGTGAACAATCGAGAAACTGGTCAATATCTTATTTTTCCAACACGTTTAAACGGTTCTGAAATTGTGACTATTGAAGATGACGACAAGAATTTTGTCGTTAGTGGTTTCTTTCCTTTAGAAAAGGAGCAGCTAAAAATAGGAGAGTTACAAAAAAAGGCCAAAATAGGTAAGCCTAGTATTTATGTACAATTCGGACCGTCCAAAATACATTCATTCGGAGTTGTAAATGATCCTATGAAACAAAAGCAACACACCTTTGTTGGTTTTTCTGATTCCCAAACCATCTTTCAATCCTCTTGGGAAAATATTGAACAATTGGATGAAGTTGTTGTAAATGCCAACAAAAAAGAAAATCGTATTGAAAAGTTAAAAAAATCCGCTTTTGATCAAATAGATATCTTTGATGAAACTAAAAGGAGAGCATTTAGAAATTTTGCAAGTTATATTATCACTCAAGGTTTTAATGTAAGACAAAGCTTGGGGTCTATAGTCATTACAAATCCACGTGCCGTAGGGTCTGCAAGAACCACGCCTTTGGTGTTTTTGGATGGTGTTTTACTCACAGACCTCAGTGTTCTATATAATTTCGACATGTCTATTGTTGATTATGTTCAGATAAATAAATTAGGCTTTGGAGAGGGTATTCGGGGTAACGCAGGTTCTATTAAAATATTTACGGACCCAAGTATTTCAGTCATTAGTAAATATGGTAAAACGTATCAAGCATACGATATTCCTTTAGCTTTTAGTAGAAAAAAACGCTTTTATACGCCTGTTTACAACTCATATACGAGTGACTTCTATGAAAAATACGGTGTTATGGGATGGGTGAATGAAACGACTATCGACAGTACCAATACGATCAATTTCTCAATATTCAATACAGGTACAGATCGTGTCAAAGTTTTTATAGAAGGTGTGACGAATCAAGGTGACGTTATTTCTGAAGAAAGAATCCTTAATTTAAATTAATCAGATTCGATGTCACATAAAAAAAAGGCTTTCTAAGAAAGCCTTTTTCATGACAAAGGGAATCATTTATTTCCCTAGCATTAAGAGTTCATTACAAACGATTTCAGTAGTATATCGTTTGTTTCCTTCTTCATCATCCCATGATCGATTGGTCAATTTGCCTTCGATTGCAATCTCTTTCCCTTTGGTCACATATTCTTCTACGACTTTCACAAGTCCACCACGAACTATGACATTATGCCAATAGGTACGCTCCACTTTCTGACCTTCTTTGTCTTTGTAGCTATCATCCGTTGCTAAGGAAAATTTTGCCATTTTGTTGCCATCTGAAAAATTAATGATTTCAGGATCTTGTCCTAATCTTCCAATCAACTGTACTTTGTTTCTAAGTGTGTTCATAATAAAATTTTTAATGTTAAACAGTTAATACTATCGAGTTCTGATGTTTCGACATTGCAAATATGAATAGGGAATCAATGACTATTCGGTTATTACTTATTTAAAATCGTTTGTAAATGTTTGCAATTTTATATTGACATTTTGTAGAATATTTTCTATATTAGAAACGCGTTTCGTTTTTAAACTTGTATGATCATGGTAAAAAATCAAAATTCTCAGAGAACATGCCCAGAATGTGGTGAAAAAATAGTTGGCAGAATTGATAAAAAATATTGTAGCGATGCTTGCAGGAATACCTATAATAATGCGCTTAATAAAGACATTAAAAACCTCATTCGCAATACGCACAATCGTCTTAGAAAAAACTATCGTATTTTAGAAGAACTAAATCCAAACCAAAAGAAAAAAACATCGCGTGAGCGTATGATGGGCAAAGGTTTCGATTTCAACTATTTTACGAGTATCTATACAACTAAAACAGGAAATCAGTACTTTTTTGTTTACGACCAAGGTTATTTGGCCTTAGAAGATGATTACTATGCCTTGGTTAAACGAGAACGTTAATTTGTAACATTCTTAACCTTTTCCATACCTATTATTTAGAATATTTATACATGGAAACTCCAATCATCATCCTTTTCATTCTAAGCGTCGTGTCTGGCATTATTTTTTTGTCCTATTATTTCAGCAGAAAAAAAGTTATCATCAGAACACTTTCTAAAATTCCACAAAAACCGTCGTCAAGTCTTAAAACCAATGAGGTTTCAAAAGTTAGTGGCAGAGCCTTACATGTTGAACAACCCTTATTGGCACCATACACGAACAGACCCTGTGTATTCTATCAAATAAAAATTCAACAGCGGGTAAGTACTGGCAAAAGTTCGCATTGGAAAACCTTAATAGAAGAAGAAAAATGTCAAGATTTTTTTATTGATTCCAATGGTGACTTCGTCATTGTAACACCAGCTAACCATCCAAAAAATTACATTTGCTACTTGGTTAAAGATAAGAAACAGTCGTCAGGAACATTTAATGACCCAACTCCTAAATTTGTAAGTTTATTGAAACGATACCATATCAACCCTGAAACTTATTTTGGATTCAATAAGCGTCTTCGATATGAAGAGGGTGTCATAGAAATTGGAGAAATGATTACAGTAGCAGGAATCGCCAAATGGAAAACTCTGAACGAACCATTACCTGAATATCCCTATTCCAAAATAGCGACACTAGAAAGTAAGGATAAACAAAAATTGATTATCACAGATTTGCTTGAGGTCTTACCAAAAAGGCATCACAAATAAGCACTTATTTCCAATTCTGTCCTTTGAGTTGTATGGCGGCTTTTAAAATATCCTTCTGACTAATTTGTCCAACAAGTTTGCCGTCTTCAACAATTGGAAAACGTCGAATCTTAGACTCTAAGAATTTATTAGCCGCATCAAAAACATTCATATTGCCATCTATAGTTTCCACGTTCTTTACCATACGGTTTTTAACTAAGTGTTGTTCCATTGGCATGTTATAATACCTGCTTTCACTAATATCTTTTAGACAATCTCCTTCAGAGATAATTCCAATCAATTCATTATTGCTATTTACCACAGGACCACCAGAAATCTTATGTTTAATCAAAGTTTGGATCACTTCTTCCACTTGTTGTTCCGGTTTGAATGTGATGAGATCGCGCGTCATAAAATCACTCACCCGAAATGCAGCAGCTTCAACAGTGCCTTGCTGCTTTCGTGCACCTATAAAACTTTTAATACCCATAATCAATTATTTTGTGTTGCAACTAAAGTTACTGAAAATTAGTGAATTAAACTAACCTAAATATCCAGGAAGGAATTAGTAAATTTGCAATATTAAATATGATGCGGTGTGAATCAACAAATTGGTATTATTGGATGTGGTTGGTTAGGCTTTGCTTTGGCAAAGGTCTTTATTGAGAATGGATATACGGTACATGGATCAACCACCTCAGAATCCAAAATGAGTATCCTCCAAAAGGCTGGTATCCATCCGTATAACATCCATCTTACCTCAGATGGTATTACTGGTCCTATCCAATCGCTTTTATCGCATTGTGAAACGCTTATCGTCAACATTCCGCCAGGACTTAGAAAAGACCCTCATCATGATTATATCAAACAGATGACGCATTTCTTAGAAGCCATAGAAAGGGCTCCTACGAAACACGTGCTATTCATTGGTTCTACGTCTGTGTATGACGACGCTACCCATTTTCCCATAATCACCGAAACTTCAGAGACGTCAGATTCTAAAACGGCTTTAAAACTGTTGGCCGTAGAGCGTCTATTTATGGAGAGTGAACATTTCCAAACAACAATCTTGCGGTTTGGTGGTCTTTTTGGTGAGCAACGACATCCAGCCACCTATCTCTCAGGGAAAAAACAAATCAATAATCCCGAAGCGCCTGTCAATCTTATCCATAGAAGTGATTGTATTGCTATCATTTTAAAACTTATTAAGACATATATTTGGGGCGAGGTATTCAATGCCTCGAACACATCTTCTTTAACGAAATCAGAATACTACACATCCATATGCCAACACATGGGAATCCCAATACCGCAATTTGACCATCAATCAAAAAGTAAGGGTAAGAGCATTAATTCTGAAAAACTGGTACGCCTTTTGAACTATGAGTTTAAAATAAAACCCTAATAATTAGGAGACTTTTAAGAATTTATGCCATATATTTTTTTAGTTTTGGCGCAATTAATTATAAAATCATGAAAAAAATTATACTTCTAGTCACTGTGATGATGTCATTCAGTGCAACCGCTCAAACACAAAATGACCTTCTCAAACATTTTGAAGCTTATTACGAGCAAATGAAAGGTCAAGGAGATGTGCAAGGTATTATTAACGCCATGACTCACTTACAAGTTTTACAGCCTTCTCAAGAACGATTGGATACGCTAGCTTATGTCTATGTATCTGAAGGCAGAAACCTTGAAGCGCTCAATACATTAGGGATTGAAAAAAATCCAACAGACTCAAATATTAATACAGAAGTCAAAGCATTGGCCCTTAAAGGGATTAACCAGCCTGCACGTGCTTTGGTATTTTATGAAGAATTATTCAAACGTGAGTCTAACCCATATTTAGCTTATGAAATTGCAGATTTAAAAACGCAGCTGCAAGATTATGCTGGTGCTAAAGCAAGTATTGATTTTGGTCTTGCAAATGTCACACCAGATATGAAACGTGGTTATTATGAATCTCAACGTCCATATGAAGTATCTTTAAAAGGAGCATTGACATATCTCAAAGCACTGGTCGTGTTTAACATGAACCAAACGGATAATCTCGATCAAGCTATTGGGTTACTTAATGAAGCGATGACTATGGACGCTAATTTTAATCTGGCTAAAATTAGTAAAGAAGCACTTGAAGCTCGTAAAGCCAAAAAAGAATAGAATACCTTCAGTTTAAACCAAAAAAAAGCACTCCAATTGGAGTGCTTTTTTTGTTAGTTCTAATTACCAAATTCTTACTCGGTCTTCCGGAGCTAACCACATCTTATCCCCTTCTTTGATATCAAAAGCTTCATAAAAAGCATCGATATTTCTTAGTGGTTGTGTTGCTCTATAAATACCAGGCGAATGCGGATCTGTTTTTATCTGTGTTCTTAACGCATCTTCTCGAGTTAATGTTCTCCAAACGGTTGCCCATGACATAAAGAAACGTTGTTCCGGTGTAAAACCATCAATGTTTTCAGGACGGCCATTTTCTTCGAAGTATAACTGCAAGCCGTCATAAGCTCCAAGAACACCTCCTAAATCACCAATATTTTCTCCTAGTGTAAATTTACCATTGATGTTAACACTATCCAATACTTCTATCTGGCTGTACTGCTCAGCTAGGGCATTACCTCTCTTAGTAAACTCCTCTAAGTCTTGATCTGTCCACCAGTTTTTCAAGTTTCCATCGCCATCAAAACGTGCTCCAGAATCGTCAAAAGCATGAGAAATCTCATGACCAATTACGGCTCCAATACCTCCATAGTTTACTGCCTCATCAGCTGTGTAGTTGTAAAAAGGTGGTTGCAGAATTGCCGCTGGGAATACAATCTCATTATTTAAAGGATTGAAATAGGCATTCACCATTTGTGGTGGCATTCCCCATCGTGACTTATCAACTGGCTCTCCAATTTCAGAAAGATTCTTTTTAGAAGACCATTCACCAACGGCCATCATGTTTTCAGCAAAACTATTACCTTCCTTCACTTTTAATTCTGAATAATCTTCCCACTCATCAGGATAGGCGATCTTTACAGTAAACTTATCTAGTTTTTCAATAGCCTTTGCCTTAGTATCTTCAGTCATCCAATCCAATTTCTGAATTCTATTTTGAAAAGCTGTGATGACATTAGCAATCATTTTTTCTGCCTTTGCCTTAGCTTCTGGCGGAAACTTAGCGTCTACGTACAATTTACCAATGGCTTCCCCTACGGAACCATCAACAGTTCCTAATGCGCGCTCATCGGCTGGACGCATTTGTTTAGCACCATTTAATTCCTTACCATAAAACTCCCAGTTGGCCTTTTCAATTTCAGTAGTCAAAAATCCTGCAGCGTTATCAATAGTACTCCAATCCATTAAAGTTTTAATATCTTCAATAGGTGTTGTATTTAAAAACTGGCTCATTTCAGCCATGTATTTAGGCTGCATCACATTCAGTGTATCAATTTGTTTTTCAATACCTAAATCGTCAATCATCTTGTTCCAATCAATAGCTGGACACATTTTTTGCAAGTCTGCTAGAGATGTTGGATTATTAAAGTTACGAGCATCACGCATCGCTACTTTATCTAATCTTGGCTCAGCAAGTTTTGTTTCCATAGCTAAGACTTTCTCTGCTGCTGCATCAGCCTCTTCAGGCGTATAATTAATATACTGGAGCATTCTAGAAATATGCGCGACATATTTTTTTCTAATCTCTTTGGATTTAGCATCCTGATCTAAATAATAATCACGTTGTAAGCCTAATCCACCTGCAAATACCCATGCCACATTCATGCTGCTATCATTAAGATCTGCGTTTGAACCGATTCCAACAAAAGGCGCAGAAACACCAATAGTCGTCGCATAAACCGTTTGCATATCTTCAATACTATTAATACCATCAATTTTATCTAGTAATGGCTGCAAAGGCTTAATTCCTGCTTCATTTCTAGCAACAGTATCCAACTCTGTTTGAAAAATAAGTAGTGCTTTCTTCTGGTCTGTACCTTCTTCATATTTACCAAGTTCCTTAGAAACATTCATGATTTCAAGAACGTCTTTTCGCGTATCTTTACGCAATACTCCAAATCCACCCCATCGTGTTTCGTCTTCAGGAATCGTTGTCGTTTTAACCCAATTACCATTAACGTAATTGTAAAAATCATCTTTAGGACTCACCGAAGGATCCATGTTATCGAGATTAATTCCTGGAATTGTCTCAACCATGGCAGTTTCTTCTTTGGGCTCTTCCTTACATCCAATAAATGCAAAAAGTCCCAACACAGAAACTACCAAAATACTTTTGATATTGGTTTTCATAATGTGTTTGAAAATTTAATTTGATTAAAATTAGTTATTAATAAGAAGCCTGAAACTAAGAATTGTTACATATTAACAAAATATTAAGATATATAGAACCTTAGTTACTCGGGCTTTTGAATATTGTTTTTTTCAAATTCTAACTTTTTATTGATCTGAAGCTTTAGATTGGATACCGTAATTAAAAACTCCTTAATTGCTTTAAGTTGGTCGCTCTTATCAATATTACTGATGGTTAACAAGCTATTTAATTTTTGCGCTTTGGTGTCGAGAGCTGTGATTCTTGCCAAAATCTCTTTGGTTTGTAATGCGACTGGCATCTCTGTGCGAAATTCAGAAAAGAATGTCTTCACGATTAAACGCTCACCCTTAAAAAAATTGAGATCGCCCTTTTTTATCAAATCAACCTGAGTTTCCAATTCCTGAAATTTCTGCCAATCAATCACCGCTTTATAAGCATCTTGGCTTAATTCAAACTCTGTGTAACGAATACTCGCAATATCACTCTGACTAATCGTTCTGGCATCCAACTGTTCTTGAGTTTCTTCAACTGGCTGTTGTTCTTTTTCATTTTTACAACTGGCTGTTAGTAAAAAGCAGATTAGGAATATGAATAGAATTATGCGCATTATTAATAATCTTCAATTTCTCGTAAATATAGGCAATGCCTGTGTATCTTAAATGCAATTAACAAAAATTAATACCATGTTAATTTTAGCACTTTAAGTTTTCTAAGCTCTTAATTCTTGTTATTTTTGAAGCATCATTTAACTACAGCTTTTATGCCTAAAGTATTAATCATTGGTGCCTGCGGACAAATTGGTTCTGAGCTCACGTTCAAGCTCAAGGATATATATGGATCAGAAAATGTTGTTGCCAGTGATATTGGTTACAACAATTTGGATGTTGTTAATTCTGGAATTTTTGAAATAGTGGATGCGCAAGACTACAATTCGGTAAAGGTTTGCGTTGATAAACATAATATTGATACTATATACCTGATGGCAGCGATGTTAAGTGCGACAGGTGAAAAATATCCCATGAAAGCTTGGAATTTGAATATGGATTCTCTGTTCCATGTGCTGAATCTAGCTAAAGATGGCTTTATAAAGCGTATTTTTTGGCCTTCAAGTATTGCCGTTTTTGGGCCTACAACACCTAAGGTCCATACACCTCAACACACCATTATGGAACCATCAACAGTTTACGGAATTACAAAACAAGTTGGAGAACGTTGGTGTGAATATTATCATAAAAAGTATGGTGTGGACGTAAGGAGTTTACGTTACCCAGGCATCATAAGCTGGAAAACCATGCCTGGAGGTGGCACGACCGATTATGCTGTGGAAATTTACCACCAAGCCCTTTTAGATGCGCATTACGATTGTTTTTTGAGTGAGGAAACGAAATTACCAATGATGTTTATGGAAGATGCTATAAAGGCAACTTTAGATTTGATGCAAGCACCTTCAGAAGCAATAACTGTAAGATCTTCTTACAATCTAGCAGCCATCAGTTTTACACCAAAAGAAATTGCCGAAGCTATAAAAAAGCATATTCCCAACTTTGATATTTCCTATTCTCCTGATTTTAGACAACAAATTGCGGATAGCTGGCCGAAATCAATAGATGATAGTAAGGCCAGAGACGACTGGAACTGGCATCCAGACTATGACTTGAAAAAAATGACGAGTGAAATGATTGAACAGCTCCGGAAAAAATACGCAAAACCAGTGACCGAATAACAAAAAAAGCACCTAAAAAGGTGCTTTTAATAATTCCATATAGAGGATTTAAATCGAAAAACGCTCGATAAATTGTCGGTCACCTGATGTCATTCTTACATAATAATCTCCTTTTTGGTTTTTAGACAAAGCATACACGCGTTCTAATATGACTTCACCCTTTAAGGTATCCGTATGGATCAAATTATCGTTATAAAATAATTCAATTTTCAAGGGCTTAGTATCAAACGTCAATTGCGAAATAAACAACTGGTGATCATCTCTTCTTACCACTGGCTTGAAAATTTTCGTTTCCATTTGCTCCAAAAAAGTGACTTTGCTGGATTCAATTTTGAAAGGGGAAACAACTATGACAAAATCCTTGATAGTTTCAACAGTATATAAGCCGTCTTTCAATTTTGATAAATCAAATTTTTGTGAGTAGGTACCGTTCTTATCAATGGTTTCTCGGTGTAACACTGTGCCACGATCATCCTTGATGACAAATTCATGTCCTTTTCTAACATTTGAGAACTGAACTATGGTAATTGAGTTTTTGAATGTGGCAGTTTTAATTTCATTGGCGTAGCTTAACATCATGGTCAATAGCATAGCAACAGTAAGCATCTTTTTAAATGTTTTCATCACGTTTGGGTTTTAATGATTAACACGACAAATGTAGGGTGTTATGCAGGCATAGAAAACAACAGATTTGCCATATTTATGTGTTATTTTAACAGGCATGTTGCTGATTTTTTACAATGATGTTAATTTAGCATATTTTTAGGCTAATTTTGAATAGATTATTGCCATTCAATGATGTAACTTTGCAGTGAAATTTGAAATATGATACATAGAAAACCTACTTTAGAAAAAATAAGTCCTGATTTTGGAAGCTCGGTATTTGTAAAGAAGAGTACATCCGATCATAATGATCGCAAACCCTTTTGGCATTTCCATCCAGAGATTGAATTGATTTATGTGGATAAAGGACAAGGTAAAAGGCATATTGGCAACCACCTTTCGTACTTTAACAATAGCCAATTGCTATTAATCGGTTCTAATTTACCACACAATGGTTTTACGGATCGATTAACCCAAAACGGCTCGGAAGTACTCGTACAGTTTATGCCAGATTTTTTAGGTGCCTATTTCTTTGATATACCTGAGATGACGCATATCAATACGCTTTTTGAACGTGCCAAAAATGGTATTTTATTTAAAACCGATACCAAGCGTCGACTTAAAAAGAAGATGCATAAATTACATGAAGTCAAAGGAGTTGACCGCATCCTATTATTGATCAAAATATTGAATGACTTAGCTTTGGCTGAAGATTATGAGATTCTTAATGCTGAAGGTTTTGTTTTCGAAACAGAATTACAAGACAGCACCAAGATTGATATTATTTACAAGCACATTAACAGTCATTTTAAAAACCATATTTCACTAGATGAAATTTCGGAGAAAGTGAGTATGACTGTGCCTGCCTTTTGTAGATACTTTAAAAAATCTACTGGAAAAACCTTTACAAAGTTAGTGAACGAATATCGTGTTGTACATGCGACTAAACTATTATCTGAAAGTCAAATGAGTATTGCAGATGTTGCTTTTGAATGTGGTTTCAATAATTTCTCGCATTTTAATAAGTTGTTTAAAGAATTCACAGGGAAAAATGCTTCAAAATATAGAAGTGAGCTCACACAAATGATGAAATAATTATTTTTCACCGTCCCATTCAGCATAAAACTGATCCAGAAAACCAAGCATGTAATTATGTCTTTTGGTAGCTATGGCCTTGCCAGTCTCAGTATTCATTCGATCTTTTAATAGTAATAATTTTTCATAAAAATGGTTGATGGTTGGTGCAGTAGATGCCTTATATGCTTCTTTGCTCATATCCAACTTTGGCTTAATAGATGGATCAAATAGCTTTCTATTTTTATAGCCACCATAATTAAAAGTTCGTGCTATTCCTATAGCACCTAAAGCATCCAAGCGATCTGCATCTTGAACCACATCCAGTTCTGGAGATCTGAATTGTTGTGTTTCATTACCTCCTTTAAACGAAATATTTTCAATAATATGAACCACATGTTCGATGACCTTAGAATCGATATTCAATTGGAACAAAAACGTTCTAGCCATTTGAGGCCCTATAGTTTCATCGCCATTATGAAATTTACTATCCGCAATATCGTGCAGTAAAGCAGCAAGGGCAACGACAAAAGTATTGACAGATTCACGCTTTGAAATTAAAAGCGCATTGTGATAAACTCTTTGAATATGAAACCAATCATGACCACCTTCGGCATCCTTCAAGGTGTTTTGAACAAAGGTTTTCGTCGCTTCAATTTGTTGGTTTTCAATAGCAGTCATTTAATCAGTAATTACGGCATCATGAATGGTTTTTTCGAGTGTTTTAATAAAACTTGTAGTATCTGTAATCTCACTTAATTTTACAGGTTGATGCACCTTAAATTTTATATGACTCCCAATACCCATAGGAAATGCTCCATATCGCAATGTTTTCCAAGAATTATTAACTGTTAGAGGCACAATTAAAGCAGAAGGTGTGTTTTTAAACAACAACTCCAAGCCTTTTGTCTTAAAGGGTTTTGGATCACCATTTTTACTCCGTGTCCCTTCCGGAAATATGACGGCAGCTCGTTTGGTGTCTTCAATATAGCGCGCAAATGCTTCCATAGCAGGTAGCGCTTGACGCGGATTTTTCCGATCAATTAATACAGAACCACCATGTCTCAAATTATAAGATACGCTCGGAATGCCTTTGCCTAATTCCTTTTTGGACACAAATTTGACATGATGCTTTCGCATATACCAAATAATAGGTGGAATATCATACATACTTTGATGATTTGACACGATGAGTAAGGGTTGATCTTCTTCAATATGATATGGATTCTCCCAGCTAAATCGCGTGCCCAAAACATTCAAACTTCTCATGATGAAGAACTGAAGTGCATCCACACTCTTTTTATGGGCTTCATATCCAAAAACATTGAAGCAGACCCATTGTATCGGATGAAAAATGAGTAAGGTCAATCCGAAGCAGATAAAATATAAAACCGTTAAAGGGTAAGCTAGGAGTTTTCGCATAAGGTAAAATTACGGTAATGCCCGAAATACACAAAAAAACCACGATAAAATCGTGGCTTTATATTGTAAATCAAAATAGGTTTGATTAGCAATGATCGTTGTAAGCATCCATGAGGTTTTCAGCAATCAATTCTGCTGGACGACCTTCAATATGATGACGCTCTAACATATGAACCAATTCACCGTCTTTAAACAAGGCCATACTTGGCGAACTTGGAGGAAAAGGTACCATGTGAGCTCTCGCAGCATCAACCGCTTCTTTATCGACACCTGCAAAAACGGTAACAATGTGATCTGGACGCTTTGCGTTTTGTAAACTTTGTCTCGCACCTGGACGTGCATTGGCAGCTGCACAACCACACACTGAATTTACAACGACCAAGGTTGTCCCTTCTTTAGATAGTGCTGTTTCTACGGCTTCTGCTGTGTGTAATTCTTCAAACCCTACTTTGGTTAGATCCTCGCGCATTGGCTTTACTAATTCTGCTGGATACATATATTTTTATTTTTTAATTCTATTAATATTAGACCACAAAGATACGTAAAATTAGTCTGTTTGTTCGTGTATTCAGTTGTCTGATTTAATGGTGCCATTCAAAATCTCTATGAGTAATTTAGAGAATTTTATCTCATGAACGTTAATAAAAATCCATCAAATGCGATACCATCATCCAGTACAAGTTGATTTGCTGTGAGCGTCATAATTTCTAAATTCAGAAAATCAACAGAAATGACGGTTGACGTCTCTGTGCTTGAAACCGAATAATCGTATGTTCCACTGTTTAATCCACTGTACACCATTTCTGAATCGCTGTTGTTAGTGATAGTCACTTGTTCGTTTTGAGTGTCAAAATCCCAAACGATGGTGCCTTGTTCAAAATCTTGATCCATACCAACCAAACCTCCAGAAATGTTAGTTAGAGACCATTGTCCATCTATTGTAGGTTCAATCACCACGGCTGCATCATCATCTGAGTTGCAAGATAAGGTTAGAAGACAGCATAGTAAAATAACTAAATGTGTTTTCATAGTGTTTAACTTTTATATAAAGATACAAATGTGATAAAAAGGTTGCGTGATAACGTAACAATTGAGATAATTATCTACTAACAAATAGTATATTTGAACTTCACAAGAATTTAAGAGACATACATGAGTTTTGCAAAATGGATAGGAGGCGCTTTGGGTTGGTCATTTGGCGGACCAATTGGCGCTATAATTGGTTTAGCTATTGGAAGTATCATTGATGGCGCTTCTGATGGCAATGGGTTTTTATTGGGTGAAGGTGATCCTTATAAAAAACGCTCAAGATCATCAACAACACGATCTCGATCACAATCAAATACGCGTCCGCAAACACGTTCAGGTGATTTTGAAGTCAGTTTGCTTATTTTGGCTTCTGTTGTGATAAAGGCAGATGGTAAGCAAGACCAAAGTGAATTGGATTTCGTTCGTCAGCAATTTGTGAGCATGTATGGAAAAGAACGTGCAAATCAGGCGTTTAGATTGTTTAACAATATTAATAAGCAACAAATCCCTACCCGAAAAGTTTGTTTACAGATAAAATCCATGATGGACCATCCGTCGCGCTTACAGTTATTGCATTTTTTGTTTGGAATCGCTAAGGCTGATGGTATGGTTACCGAAGATGAAGTGTCACAAATTTTCATGATTTCAGGGTATCTAGGCATTAGTTCGAGAGATTATGGCAGTATCAAAGCCATGTTTTACGACAGTCGTGGTAATGCCTACAAGATTTTGGAAATCACGCCTGAAGCCACAGATGAAGAGGTGAAAAAAGCCTATAGAAAAATGGCTAAAAAGTACCATCCTGATAAAGTGATTCATTTAGGTGAAGAACATCAAAAGGGTGCTGAAGAGAAATTTAGACAAGTCCAATTAGCCTACGAACAACTTCAAAAAGAACGCGGCTTTTAAATTTTAGGGACTTCAAGTTTTAGCGATACTACAGTGCTAGTAGTACTCACATGTCACATGTTAATCATTCTTCTGACTCATGCGAACTAGTTATTTGGCATTTTTATTGCTAGTTTTAAAAAAATTAGGGAGACCTTTTCAACTTTTGACCATTAATAAGTAAACAGCATGTATGAGCGATCAGGACATTTTAGAACTTTTTAAAAAAGGTCAACGTGATAAAGCATTTAAAAAACTCTATCGACTTTATCCCAGAATTGAGAAGTTAATCCTTTCCAAAGGTGGCAGTCAAGCCGACGCCAATGACGTATTTCAAGAAGCTTTGATTATTTTAAATAGGAATCTGGAGACTTCAGATTTTCAGCTCACGTCTTCATTTTATACCTATTTATATGCGGTATCTCGATTTGTCTGGTCTGACCTTCAAAAGTCCCATTCCAGAAAAAATCTACAAGAGCTCAATGCTCAAGAAATTGAAATGTTTCAAGCCGTCATTGAGGAAAAAAAATACCAACTAGCCGAACATGCTTTTTCAAAAATTGGGAAACGATGTCAGCAATTATTACAACTGTTTTATCACAGAAGCATGTCTTTTAAAGACATTGCCGAAGTGATGCAATTTAAATCTTCAAAAGTTGCAAAAAATCAGAAGTATAAATGCTTGCAAAAAGCCAAAGACATTTACCAAACCCAATTGAAATCTGTTCAATCTTAAAAAGAAAAGCATGGAAACGTATCAGCAACATATCGAACTCATTAACAATTATATCAATAACCTGTTATCAGCAAAAGCGCGTTTAAATTTTGAAGCTAGACTTCAAAGCGATGAGGACTTAAATACGCTTTACCAAGAACATGTCTTGTTTTTAAAGGGCCTAGAAAGAATCCCTTTGAAAGCAGATATTGTAAAAGCCCAGCGCGCATATTTAACTGAAAAATGGTTAAAAATTTCAGGTATCGCTATTATAGGTCTTGGTGTCTTGGTCGCACTGTATACCTTCGTTTTTCAGACTTCGGAAATAGCTCCAACTCCGAAACATAAGCATGCAAAGACGGTTGTCACAGATACTGTTTCCGTGAAAACTGAGACTGAAATAATCCAAGAAAGCAGCTCTGAGTTTGTTGTGAAAGATACCACGTTCATAGACAAGGAACAGCCGGGCAACACGACTACTGAATCCAATGCTTTTGGTGGCAATAAAGCTCAAATATCCCTTAAAAAGCGTCCAGAACGCATCAGGATAAACACACAAAAAGACACGGTTGTTCGTTGTAAAGAAGGCACGCTGCTTCGTATTTCAAAAGGGTCTTTTAGGAATCCAATCACAGGACTTTCAGTTCAAGGAAAAATCACATTAGTGGTCTCTGAATTTTATCAACTTTCTGACATTTTATTAAACCATCTGTCAACGGTTTCAGATGGCAATCAATTAGAGACAGGAGGCATGCTTCAATTGAAAGCTTATCAGCAAAACACATCTCTTGAGCTCAACCCAAATAAAACCATTGAAATAGCATTTCCAACGGCATCTAAAAAACCAGACATGCAACTGTTTACCGGTGAGTGGAAGGATGACACCATCAATTGGCAATTAGAAAATGATCAACTTGAAAGTATTGAAGTATCGGTAGAGGCGCCAACAGAATCTGAAAATATTGAAGTGCCATTTTCGGTTGTGGAACAAGCGCCAACATTTCCAGGATGTGAAAATGAAGATGAAGCGGTTCGTAAACAATGTACAATTGATGCCATAGCAAATTTTATTGACAGAAATTTCAATAAGGATATAGCTAATATACTAGGCTTAAGTGGTACTCAGCGCATCATGTCCGTATTTAAAATTGATCGAGACGGCCAAGTTGTATTCATTCAATCGCGAGCGTCAGATCCAAGATTGAGTGATGAAGCAGATAGGGTGATTGCTCTCTTACCCCAAATGGTACCAGGTTTACAACGTGGAAAACCAGTCACCGTTCCCTACTCCTTACCTATTGTTTTTAATGTGAATAATCGCGTTCAAAATGTTTCTGGGAATATTATTATGAGAGATTCGTCACTAAGTCAATCTAATTTTGGAAGTACGATGGAAATGGACACAATATTCAATGAACGTCGTGGCATGGTAGAATTAATTAGAGAAGTGATGCATGACAAGGATTTTATAGTAGACTCTCTTTTTCTGCTTGAATGGGATCAATATAAACAGCAACGACTTATCAGAAACATCAGCCTGGAAACCCAACCAAATCGAATTGAAACGGCTTATGTTTTGAGAAAGGCGCTATTTGAGATGCCTGATACCAAATTTAAAATACTAGAGGATGATTCCATTACAAGAGGTGGACATGTGATACGTGTTCCTTGGGACAAAACAAAAATACCGACAACCACACGTATCATGAATCTTGTTCCCAAACGCCTTTTTTACGCTGGAAATGATGCTGTCACAACTGAAGAATTTGAATCGCGATTAATAGACAATAATGATCGATCTATTACTTCTAGAGATGCCAATTATTATGTATTGAAAACCTCAAACTTAGGTTGGATCAATTGTGACCGATTTATCAATGGTCGCACCAAGCGTATCAAATACAAAATAAAAATTAAGAATGCCGAAGGCGCTCAAATCAGCATGATCTTTAAGTCGGTAAATTCCGTATTACCGAGTTGGAACACCAATGGTTATTATGATTTTCGAACAGTTCCTGATAATGAAGATATTGTTTTATTCGCCATTAAAAGAAAAGCAGGGAAACTCTGTTACGATTTAGTACCAACGAAAACAGAGGAACATCCAGACGTTAATTTTGATTTCAAAGAGGTTAGTTTGGAAGCTTTAAAAATGACATTGGATCAACTCAACAGTGACAAGAATTAACCTCTAAATAAGAAGAAATCGTCTTTTATATCTTCAATTTGAGAGTCTTCATTGGTCATAATATAATCAATAGCCAGAGAGGTAAATGTGTCCCCTTTTGGTGTTAATGAGACCACTTGATTCTTGATTGTAATCATATTGTTTTTTAATGCTAAATCTAATACTGTTTTAGAACGTACCTTTTGCCAATTGATATGTTCGTTTAAGTGGTTAACATGTCGCTCTTTTTCATCGTCATGGTTTTTTAAATGCAGTAAAAATGTCAACAAAGAAACTTCTGTTCGTTGTTGTTTCTCTCTATACAAAACGGCAATGATGCCTTTATTCGGAGCGAATAAATAGACCACTAAAAACAGGACGCCAAGCATCGTTGTAATCGAACCTGCGATAGAAGCATCTAATCCATGTGCTAACCAGTAACCTGCAATAGCACTAAACACACCAAATAGTATAGATAAAGTCAGCATTTTTTTCAAATCTGTGGTTAACAGATACGCTGTTGCTGCTGGAGCAATCATTAGTGCGACAACCAAAATGGCACCAACCGCATCGAAAGCACCAACTGTAGTCACAGATGCAACACTCATTAAACCATAATGAATTACCACTGGAGAAAACCCTAATGAGGCTGCCAATCCTTTATCGAAAGTACTCAACTTGAGCTCTTTAAAAAAGGTGATTAGCAAAATAACTGTTATCAATAATATGATTCCAATAATCCATAAGGATTTTGGGCCAACGTCTATGCCTGCAATAAGTAATCGGTCAAAAGGAGCAAAAGCCAATTCACCCAACAATACAGCATCGACATCCAAATGTACATCGTTGGCATTTTTAGCAATTAGAATAACACCGATACTGAAAAGTACTGGAAACACCAACCCTATGGCTGTGTCCTCCTTGACAAGCCCTGTTTTTTGAATATATTCAACCAAAACGACTGTAATAATACCAGTGACGGCAGCAAGTAAAATTAATAGTGGTGAGTTTAAATCTTGAGTGATAAAAAATCCGATGACAATTCCAGGTAAAATCGAATGACTGATAGCGTCACTTATCATAGCCATTTTGCGCAACACTAAAAATGTTCCAGGTATGGCGCAAGCTATCGCTACTAAGCTAGCGATGAGTTGTATTTCTAATTGTGCGCTACTCATCATGTTTACTTAATTGATTATACAAATTAGAGGCCGTATCGAAACCTTCAGAAGTTAAACTCCATGTGGTTCCCTCAAGGGTCACAAAATCTTTCTCTACTAACTTTTTTAAAGTTCCTTTAGTAAATCCATGGAAGTTGTTCAGTATTTTAATTTCGTGTGGATGTGAAATATTTTCATGTGTTTCAGCAATATGATACATAAAAGCCAAGGTCTTATTTAGCTCTAAATCACGTCTGTTTTTTATAATTCGTAGCTGTTTAAATAAAATACCTCGACTTGGAGAAAACACGAATGAAATAAAGACAAATACCGCAGCCACAAGTACGATAACTGGTCCCGTAGATAAATTATTTTGACTAGCGCTAATAGCCGTACCAAACACCCCAGAAAACGCCCCAAATATAGCCGCTAAAAACACCATGATTGATAGGTTATTGGTCCATTGACGAGCTGCTGCTGCTGGCGCTAAAAGCATAGCGCTCATGAGTACAACACCTACGGTTTGTAATCCGAGAACAATCGCTAAAACAATAAATGACGTGATCAAAATATCTATCGTTCTGGTGTTAAAACCTAACGTTTTGGCATAATCCTTATCAAAAAGCAAAATCTTGAATTCTTTCCAAAATAACAATAGCACAATGAGACACAAACCTGTAATTACAGCCATCATCCAAATATCACTTTCCACAAGTGTAGCAGCTTGTCCGAATAAATATTTGTCGAGTCCAGCTTGATTAGCATTGGGTTGCTTTTGAATAAAGGTGAGTAACAACATTCCAAAACCAAAAAACAAAGATAAGATCAGTCCAAGAGCGGTATCCGACTTAAGGTGTGTTTTTGTTATTATTCCTCGAATCCAAAAAGTCCCAATTAAACCACTTACCAAAGCACCCAACAACAAGGTGTTACTATCTTTAGCGCCAGTAATTAAGAACGCAATCGCGATACCAGGAAGTGCCGCATGAGAGATTGCATCTCCCAAAAGACTTTGTTTTCTCAATACCGCAAAACTACCAAGCATGCCTGTAACAGCTCCTAGAATAGCTGTCCCAATGGTGATTGTACGCAGCGTATAATCTGAAAACACTAAAGAAAAATACTCTTGAATGGTCATTATTCTTGGATACTTACTTTATAATTAATACCGTAAGTTTTCGTTAAATTATCATCGTTAAAAATGTCTTTTACAGGTCCTGTAGCTATTTTCTTCACATTCAAAAACGTGACCCAATCAAAGTATTCTGGGACCGTTTGAAGGTCATGATGCACCACTATAACCGTTTTACCAGCTTTTCTTAATTCCTTTAAAATATTGATAATCGCAATTTCGGTTGTAGCGTCGACCCCTTGAAAAGGTTCATCCATAAAATAAATAGAAGCATCCTGAACAAGTGCTCTAGCTAAAAATATCCGTTGTTGTTGTCCTCCAGATAATTGACTAATCTGCCTGTTTTTAAAAGGTAGCATTCCAACTTTTTCAAGGGCTTCTAAAGCCGCTTTCTTTTCTTTCTGTCTCGGTCTCTTTATCCAACCTAAACTACCATACGTTCCCATCATAACCACATCTAAGGCTGTTGTGGGAAAATCCCAATCCACACTGCCTTTTTGTGGAACATAGGCCACCAATGATCGTTGCTTATTGTAAGGTTTACCATAAATGGAAACACTTCCAGCAATAGGTTTTAAAATGCCTAAAATGGACTTGATGAGTGTTGACTTACCCGCACCATTAGGACCAACAATAGCCATCAAGACACCTTCTGGGATTTCCAAATCAATATCCCATAATACTGGTTTGTAGTTATATGCTACCGTTAAATCATCTACTTGTACTGCTGTCCTTTTACTCATTATTTTAAAGCATTTACAATCGTATTCACGTTATATTCAAACATTCCGATATAGGTGCCCTCTACAGTTCCGGAGCTGCCTAAAGCATCTGAGTACAAGGTTCCACCTATAACGACATCATGTCCTTTCGATTTTACCGCTGCCTGTAAGGCTTCTATAGTGCGTTTAGGGACTGAACTCTCTACAAAGATAGCTTTGATTTTATTTTCAATAATAAAAGCCGATAAATTTTGTACATCTTGAACGCCTGCTTCAGTTGCAGTCGACAAACCTTGTAATCCAACAACTTCAAAACCATAAGCCTTTCCAAAATAATTAAACGCATCATGTGCCGTCACCAATATTCTTTTATCCTTCGGAAGCGTCTGAATAATGGCCTCTATTTTGTCCTGAAGATTGTCTAATTTGTCAATATATGTTTTCTCATTCGCCTTGAATACGTCTGAGTTTTCAGGACTTTGTTCAGATAAAACGGCAGTGACTTTTCTTGCAAATTGTTTAAAATAATTGATGTTAAACCAAACATGTGGGTCGTAATTAGATGCAAAATAATCGGAACCTATTAAAGTGTTTTTATCTAATTCTTCACCAAGTGCAACAGTCATTTTATTCGATGTCTCCATTTTCTCGAAGACCTCTACAAGTTTTCCTTCCAGATGTAACCCATTGTAAAATACAATATCTGCATCTACAAGTTTCGTAACATCGCCTTCGCTAGCTTTGTATAGATGTGGATCAACACCACTTCCCATCAAGCCTTTGACATTAACCTGGTCTCCACCTATGTTTTTCACTAAATCCGTTATCATGGTAGTGGTGGTCACAATGTTTAATTTGCCATTGGATGGCGTTTCATTTTTACAATTGAACACCAAAACTAAAAGTAATATTACACTATATTTTTTCATTCTATTTTTTAAAATTATGAATACTCTGACAACACAAAGTATGAATTGTTTATTTTTTATTTGCTACTCTATAACTAGCACCTAAGCCCATTAAAATATCTTGACCCTCAGTGAAACTTGTTCCAACATAAGCGTCTAACTGCAAATCATTAGAAATCAAATACGTCAACCCTGAATCCCAATAGTGGTTAGCAGCGCTATCTTCAGGTAAATCACCATAAAGTTCTGCATATATTCCAAAGTTATCTGACAATTTATAACCATAAGAAACGGAATAAATAGCAGCCGCCTCGGGAGAATCATTTCCCCATTGTGCACCTAAATTATAACCAAGGCTAGATCGCTCATTTAGAGTATGTGACAACGATAACCTAAAATCAACGCCTGTAGTTTCAGGCCGAAAATCGTTTGAGGCAGTAAACAGCGGAAAAACATGACCAATCAACGCTATTTCTGGTACACCATTAGCTTCTTCTGTAATGTCCACCTTAACGCCTAGTAACAAAGGAGATAATCCGCTAGTCACGTCATCAAGTTTTGCACCATTCACCTTAGTAACACCTTCAACAAAATCCCAACCTACACGCAACTCCACATTATCTAAAATTCCATAACGAACAAGTGTTGTATTGTAGGTATAACTTTCTATTTGTACAGCGCTGTCTTCAAAAGATTCATACAAACCTCCTGACTCAAATTGAAGGACGCCCTTTCCAACAGTAGACGAAGCCTCTGTAGCATCAGGTCGGTCGGTCACCAATGGTTCAGAAACATTGATTGCTTGATCGTTTTGTGCGATTAGAGCACTACTATTAAGGGTCAAAAAAATAAAATGAGCAATCGTTTTATAACTCATCAACATAAATAATTTTAGTGAAATCTTCATTCAGTACAATGGTATTAGAATCAATAGTGATTTGAGTCATCGCGTTGCCATTAAACTGTTTAGACACGGTTATTTTATTCCTATATTTAATCTGATTGTGTGTACAAAAATCGAAGAATTCCTTATCATCACTAATCAGCCTAGAGATCATATAAGTTTTTCCTTCGCTTGCATCTGCCAGTGCTATCGATGTATCAACAGTTGTGATTTCCCCTAAAGCATTCGGTATGGGATCACCATGTGGGTCAAATTTTGGATGACCGAGATATGCACTTATTTTTTCCGCTAAAAGATCAGATGTTTGATGCTCCAATAGCTCCGCCTCTCGATGTATATCATGTAGGGACATGTCAAACATCTTATATAAAAAAGCTTCCCATAAACGATGCTTCCGAACAACATTCAAAGCCATTTTAGTGCCTTTATCGGTTAACTGCAAAGCTTGGTATTTTTCATAATTCAATAAATCCCTTGAGGCTAATTTCTTAGCCATATCAGTGGCAGCCGCATTGGAAATGCCTAATTGTTTTGCGATGTTTCCCGGTTTAGTATCCTTGATATCATGCGTATCATTATTATAAATGGCCTTGACAAAATTTTCAATAGCTACTGACATTTCTTATTGCTTTAATTATTTTTTAAGTATACTTAAATTTTTTACAAAAGTAACTAAAATTTTAATATTATGTTAATGCGAACAGTACTTATATGTGAAATTAATTAAATTTAAAGCATGAAAACTTTCTATACCTTTCTCATTTTAAACGTGTTTGCTATTCATCAATTCATGGCACAAACCGCTTTCGTCAAAGACTCGTTGAGTGTGAGTACCACTATGAAACTGGACGAGATTGCGCAACATGCCAATTATCAAGTTCAGTTAAAAAAAATCATTACAGATTCAAGATGTCCAAAAGATGTGATGTGCATAAGAGCCGGAGAAGCAAAGGTTTTAGTAGGCATCTATAAAGAAGGGAAGCACATTAAAGATCGAGAAATCATTATTCATGCTGGTGGGTACGTTATGGAAGAGACCAATTTAGTCTTTCGTGATTTAGATCAAAGTATTTATGGCGTGGCTTTAACACCCTACCCAAAAACAGAGGAAAAAATCCCTGATCACACCTATGAATTAGAAGTTGTTTTTCAGCCTAGAAGATCTCAATGACAACCACAATCATTCGTGCCACATGCCTTGGTTTTTACTTTTTTTCTGGACGGAATTACGCCAAATTTCTGAAATAAATATACCACAGCCGCAATTATTGCAATAAAAGTCAATATGTTTTGCACGATTGTATTCATGGTTTTTTGGTCGTTTTTATCATTAATTCCTTACTTTAACAATTGGTAAGCAACTAATGCTACAATATAAGCAAAAGCACTCATTACTACCAATTGCAGCATAGGCCATTTCCAAGAATTGGTTTCTCTCTTCACAATAGCTAAAGTACTCATACACTGCATGGCAAAGGCATAAAATAACAAGAGTGAGATCCCACTTGCAAAATTAAACAATGGACCACCTAAAATGGGGTTGACCTCACCAGCCATTCTGTTTTTTATTGTTTCCTCTTCATCGCTTCCAACACTATAGATAGTTGCCAATGTCCCCACAAAAACCTCGCGAGCTGCAAAAGAACTGACAATAGCAATCCCTATCTTCCAATCATATCCTAGCGGTCTTATTGCTGGCTCAATGGCATGTCCTGCAATACCAATAAAAGAATGTTCTAGCTTATGAGACGCAATCTTTTGCTGCAATTCTTCAGCAGAAAGATTTTCGGATGCGTATTGAGTAGTCACAATGTCCTCCGCATTATTGAACTGCTCGCCAGGACCATATGACGCCAAAAACCAAAGTACAATGGAAATGGCTAAAATGATTTTACCAGCTCCAAAAACGAAGGATTTTGTTTTTTCCAAAACTGCCAAAGCCACATTTTTAAATAATGGTAACTTATAATTTGGCATTTCTACGACAAAAAATGTCTTACTTTTTATTTTTAAAACCTTATTCAATACCCACGCTGAAAGCACTGCTGCTCCAAAGCCAATTAAGTATAGTAACATGAGTGTCAGCGGCTGATAACCCAAACCAAATATGCGACCTTCCGGGATGACTAATTCAATAATTATAAGATACACGGGTAAACGTGCCGAACAGGTTGTAAATGGGGTCACTAGTATTGTGATAAGTCGTTCTTTCCAACTTTCAATATTTCTTGTGGCCATGATTGCTGGAATAGCACAAGCCGTTCCAGATATTAAGGGTACCACACTTTTACCACTTAAACCAAAACGCCTCATGATGCGATCCATTAAAAAGACAACGCGACTCATATAGCCACTTTCCTCAAGTACTGAAATAAATAAGAAGAGGAATGCTATCTGAGGTATAAATATGACAATGCCTCCAAGTCCCGGAATAATTCCTTCCGCAATAAGACTTGTAAAAGCACCACTTGGCATCACATTTTTGGTCCATTCGCTCAGCGAGGCGAATGCGCTATCTATAATCTCCATTGGTACCTGAGCCCAATCGTAGATCGCTTGGAAAATGGTCAATAATATGATAAAAAATATGAGGTAACCCCAAACTTTATGCGTTAATATTCTATCGAATTTAATGCGTAAATCCTTAGCAGAATTCAAATCTATTGTTTGCCCTTCTTTTAAAGTAGCATTTATAAACTGATATCGCTTTATGGTTTCTTTCTGCTGGAGCCGCTTTAAGTCTGCCTTACCTTTGGTTTTAAAACTGTTGATAGCATCAATCTCATTTCGATCCGTTTTCCCAAAATTGACATCCTGTGTGATAACCAACCAAAGTTTGTAGAGCAATTGATTGGGAAACGCGTTTTTTAGCTTGTCAAAGTAATCTTGATCAATTTCAGAAGCATTCATACATGGTTCCACTGAAAGCTCCTTATAATTGGCAATCAATTCTTTTAAGGTCTCTATACCAACCTTCTTTCTTGTACTAACTAAAGCTATTTTTGTTTGTAATTGCGATTCCAAATAGGGAATATCCAACTGAATGCCTTTATACTGCATTCGGTCTGCCATGTTAATGACAAGAATTGTGGGAATCTCTAAATCTTTGATTTGAGTAAACAGTAGCAGGTTTCGCTTTAAGTTTTCAACATCACTCACTACCACTGCGACATCAGGAAAATCCTTATCGTTTTTATTTAGAAGTAATTCAATGACCACATTTTCATCTAAAGACGAAGCATTTAAACTATAGGTCCCAGGCAAATCGATAATATGCGCTTTGACACCCCTTGGCAGTTTGCAAATACCTTCCTTTTTTTCTACGGTAATCCCAGGATAATTACCTACTTTTTGATTCAATCCTGTTAAAGAATTGAATACTGAAGTCTTACCAGTATTTGGATTTCCAATAAGTGCTACATTGATCTGTTTACTCATTAGAAATTTCTATTAAAATATGAATCGCGGTTTCTTTTCGTATGGCCAAATGGGTTCCATTAATATTCAAATACATGGGATCTGCAAAAGGCGCCACTTGAACTAGCTCAACAATATTACCAGGAAGACAACCCATTTCCAAAAGTTTTAATGGCACATGAATTGAGGATACATCGGCAATTATGCCTTGCTGACCTCGTTTTATTTCTGATAAAGTAACTTGCAAGCTTATTTAGATTGATTTTAAAGAAGCAAAAATAAAGGAAAAAGTTAGGGTAAAAAAATTGTGACCCTAAAACTATTCATATTCCTTTTTTAAACGTTTAATATCTTGCAACAATGAATCAACCGATGCAGGACTTATCCCATTATATAACCCTCTAATCTGCTTGTCTTTATCTATGAGTGCAAAGTTTTCAGTGTGAACCATACCGTAGTCTTCAGAGCTATCATCCTTAACTACCAAATAGGACTTTCTGGCCAAATCATAAATTTGTTTTCGATCACCAGTTACTAAGTTCCATTTTTTGTCAATAACACCTTTTTCAACGGCATAGCGTTTCAACTGAGCCACTGAATCTATTTCTGGTGTTACAGAATGTGACAACAACATGACTTCATCATCTGTTATAATTTGCTCTTGGATGCGCGTCATTTGATCGGTCATTATCGGACATATGGTTTGACAAGTCGTAAAAAAGAAGTCGGCGACATATATTTTCCCAGCATAGTTATCCTGAGTAATGGTATCACCATTTTGATTGATTAATTTAAAGTTGGCAATAGTATGATATTTCTTTTTATGCTGAATCGTACTGTCAACTAAAGAAGCATCTACTCTATTGGGCTGATAGATCGGTAATGGTTTCTCAATATCCAAAATGGAATAGATAATTGAAATAATAATCACGGAAACAATGAAAAAGGCAATGAAGAAAAATTTAAATTTCTTTATGTAGTCTAACATGACTTGATTTTTAAGGCTTTACTGTAAGATTTGATTGCAAAAATACGACAGAATCCCAACAAATTGACTACATTTAACAAGCTATCTTAAAAAGAAAAACAGAACTCATGAAAATTCAATTACCCTTATTCTTAGTGTTACTCACTACAATGTCTTATGCACAGGATTTTGATGAAACTTTAAATAGTGTTCGAGAAGCTGAAGCAAAATCTGCTCTTGGCCGCATGATGCAACGCGCTAACCTCAACACGGGAAATTACGATTTAAAATACCACAGATTAGAACTAGATTTGGATCCTGCTGTTGCGTTTATTTCGGGTGAAGTCACGAGCTATTTTGAGGCAAAAAGTGCAATGAATACCATAACTTTTGATTTGGCCAATAATATGACGGTCACGCAAGTGATGCAACGCGATAATCTGTTAAGTTTTACACAAAATGCTAATGATGAATTAGTCATCACGCTACCTGCTACATTAAATACAGGTGTATTAGATTCTTTAACTGTGAGTTATTCGGGAAATCCCGTAAGCTCAGGTTTTGGTTCCTTTGAACAAACAACCCATAATGGAGACCCTGTAATTTGGACACTTTCGGAGCCCTATGGTGCAAAGGCTTGGTGGCCTTGCAAACAAGATTTGATTGATAAAATTGATTCTATCGATGTCTTCATGACCACACCACAATTCAATGCTTCCAACGAAGCATATATTTCTGTTTCTAATGGCTTGGAGCAAAGTCAAGTGATTAACGGTACAGATAAAACCACACATTTCAAACATCGCTATCCTATACCAGCATATCTTATTGCTATTGCTGCTACCAATTATGAAGTCTATTCTCATACTTTACCAAATGGTGGGAACCCTTTTGATATTGTCAATTATGTGTATCCTGAAAGCCTAGCTAACGCTCAAGCCAGTACTGGTATTACCGTTGATATCATGAATCTTTTCACTAATTTATTTGAAACTTACCCTTTCGCCAATGAAAAATATGGTCATGCCCAATTTGGTTGGGGAGGTGGTATGGAACATACGACCGTCTCTTTTATGGGAAGCTTTAATAGGAATCTGATTGCACATGAGTTGGCGCACCAATGGTTTGGTAATAAAATTACCTGTGGAAGTTGGAAAGATATTTGGTTGAATGAAGGCTTTGCTACCTATTTATCAGGACTTACCATTGAAAGTTTAGACGGTAACGTCGCCTTTACCACTTGGAAGGCGCAACGTACTAACAACATTACAGCAGCACCTGATGGTGCCGTATATTTGTCCGACACAGATACCTTGAGTGTTAGTCGAATTTTCAACGGACGTTTGAGCTACAATAAAGGCGCAATGGTATTGCATATGTTAAGAAAGCAACTTGGAGATGCCAACTTTTATCAAGCGTTACAAGACTATTTAGTAGCTCCCAACCATGCTTATGATTACGCTAAAACTGCTGATTTTATAGCCATCGTGGAAGCCTCATCAGGAACTGATCTTACTGAATTTTTTGATGATTGGTTGTTTAATGAAGGCTATCCTAGTTACACCATCCAGTGGCATCAACCAAGCACAAATATGGTGTCAATTACAATTAATCAAAGTCAGAGCGATCCATCCGTTTCGTTTTTTGAAGCTCCAGTGCCTTTAAGACTGATTGGCACCATGGGCGAAGAACTTGATTTAGTTTTGAACAATACATCAAACCAAGAAAACTTTTTGGAACCCGTTAATTTTACAGTACAAGACATTTTGTTTGATCCTGAATCTGATTTAATCTCGAGAAACAACGAGGTGTTATTGGATGTTGAGGATCTTGAATTAGCCGAGAGATTAAAGTTATTTCCAAATCCTACATCGACCATCCTTCACATTGAAAAGCCAAATGAAGTAGCGATCACTACCATCAAAATTTATAATCCATTAGGGCAATTAATCACAGAGATGCCTTGGCAACCCAGTTTAGAAACCGCTTCATGGTCTTCGGGTTTATTCTTTATTCAATTTCAAACGAAAGAGCGAATAATTACTAAAACAGTGTTAAAAAAGTAGTAAGGACTATTGTGGATGCTTTATAATATGGTTTTAAAAATGTACTTTTGTCCGTTCACAAAATTAACGCGACGTTAAATGGAAATTGTAATTAAAATATCTCAATTTTTATTGAGTTTATCCTTATTAATTGTTTTGCATGAGTTTGGTCATTACCTACCTGCCAAAGCTTTCAAAACGAGAGTTGAAAAATTCTTTTTATTTTTTGATCCTTGGGCAAAACGACGTAAAGAAAAAGAACTTGAAGCGTATAGAGCACAAAAAAAAGAAGATTTAGAAGCGGAAGGCGAAACTTACAGTCCGTCATTCTGGGATAAATATGAACCAAAGAGTCTAGCACTTTTAAGGAAAAAAATTGGTGGAACTGAATACGGAATTGGATGGTTGCCTCTAGGAGGATACGTGAAAATTTCGGGAATGATTGACGAGAGTATGGACAAGGAGCAAATGGCGCGTCCGCCTCAACCTTGGGAATTTCGATCTAAACCAGCATGGCAACGATTAATTATTATGCTAGGTGGTGTTATCGTGAATTTTGTACTCGCATGGTTAATTTATGTTTTTATGTCTGGATACTATGGTGATACAACTGTAGCAACCAATAGCATACAAGATGGCTACATTATTGAAAATCCGATATTAAAAAAAGTAGGACTTAAAACTGGAGATAAAATAGTCTCTGTTAACGGAGAGGCCTATGAAAATTTAGCTGACTTGAGTTACAGTTTTATCACTGCGGAAAAAGCGACAATAATTCGTGATGGCAAAACGATGACGGTTGATTTTCCAGAGGATTTTGCTGGTCAGTTAACCAAGTCTAAAAAAGAAGATGGTCCCTTGTTACAATTGAGAACTCCTTTTTATGTCAATGAAGTTATTGACACGATGCAGAATGCTTCTGTAAGCTTAAAAGAAGGGGATTTGATTGTTGGTATAAATGACCAAAGACTTAAATATTTTGATGAATTTGACGAGGTTCTTAAAAATTATAAGAATCAAACAGTTGAAGCTCAAATTTTAAGAGATGGTCAGGAAATGCCTTTCAAACTCAAAGTCAATAAGGATGCGAAACTAGGTATCCAAATGGGTGGTAGTTATGAGGAATTTGATAAGTTAGGTTACCTAGATGTCGTTAGAAAAGAATATACCTTCTACGAAAGTTTTGGTGCTGGCACCACCAAGTTTGTCAAACAATTCAAAAAATATGGCGAGCAATTAAAGCTCATATTCAATCCAAGCACTGGCGCCTATAAAGGTGTAGGTGGGTTTTATGCTATTTACAATGTCTTTCCTGATACATGGAGTTGGGAGTTTTTCTGGGGAATTACTGCCTTCTTATCGATTATGTTAGGAGTGTTAAATTTATTACCAATACCAGCCTTAGATGGTGGTCATGTCATGTTTTTACTCTATGAAATGATTTCTGGCCGCAAACCGAGTGAAAAATTCTTGGAACGTGCCCAAACTATTGGTTTTTTAATTTTAATTGCTCTTGTTCTTTTCGCTAATGGGAATGATATTTTTAAAGCAATTACAGGCTAATCCTTTTTTATAGAACCAGTTACATTTGAGAAGTCCGAGTTCTTGAAAAAAATCAAGTTAAAAAATTAATAGTCGTTTTGCTATATATAAAAAATAATATATATTTGCGCTCGCTAAAGCGATAAACACTCCTCTTTAGCTCAGTTGGTTAGAGCATCTGACTGTTAATCAGAGGGTCCTTGGTTCGAGCCCAAGAAGAGGAGCAAAAGTCAACCCGATACAAATGTATCGGGTTTTTTTGTGTCTTATTAATTAAAATAAACGCAACTGCCCATCTTTATACTGGTCATGTAAACTCGTATTCAGTGGTTGTTTCATTCTATCTTTAAAATACTTTAGTCGCGCTAAAGTCATCAGGTCGTTAATTTGTTTCGCAATTTGCCCTTCGCCTCTCATCCGATGTCCGAATCTAGAATCATTAAGACTTCCACCATGGCAATTTGCGATTTGATGTAATACCTTTTCAGCACGATCTGGAAGTGTTTTCTGAATCCAATCTGTGAAAATTTCTCCTATGGCGCCGTTTAATCTTACGACGGTATGTGCCACACTACTAGCACCAGCTTCCGACACCTTCTTGGCCAATGGCAACACTTCATGACTATTAATAGACGGTATTATTGGTGCTAGCATTACGTTAACAGGAATGCCTCGGTCACTTAAAACTCGTACCGTTTCCAATCGTTTTCTAATAGTGGTCGTACGTGGTTCGAGAATACGTCGCGTTTGCTCTGATAACGACGTAATGGAAATCGTAACACTCACGAGTTGATCTTTAGCTAAGGCTTCCAATAGATCTAAGTCTCGTAATACCAAAGCATTTTTAGTAATGATTCCTACTGGGTGTTTATATTTTAAAAACACTTTTAGGCATTGTCTGGTAATTTTATAGGTCTGTTCTGCCGGTTGATAGCAATCTGTGTTTCCAGACAGCACTATGGGATGTGCCTTCCAATTTTGACGCTTGATAAACTGTTCTAACAACACGGGTGCTTCTTGCTTAACTAAAATATTCCGTTCAAAATCCAGTCCTGCACTATAACCCCAAAATTCATGACTGTTTCTTGCATAGCAGTATATGCAGCCGTGTTCACAACCTTGATACATGTTCATAGAATACGCCATTCCAACATCTGGACTTGACACTTTATTCACAATAGTTTTAGGGAAAACTGGCAAATATTGTGTTTTATTAAGGTCTATCTTCTCACCTTCCTTCTGGCAATATTCTAAAAAATCATCTCGAAGTTCATGACTCAAATTAAAAAAGCGATTTTTTGTGTTTTTTTGAGCTCCACGACCCTTTATTGGTTCTTTTTCAAACATTTTAAATAATGTTTTGTAAAAATACAAAATATTAGAAAGAAAAATACAAGTGTCACAACATTTTTGACCTCGAAAATCCTAAAAAATTATAAATGAAGATTCACTAAATAAACCATACGATTGAGGTTTAAAAAATGACAATTACATATTACAGTAGGCTATTATTTCCCTGGAAAAGACGCCTTACGCTTTTCTAAAAATGCCGACGTACCCTCTTTAAAGTCTTCGGTTCCGAAACACTTACCAAACTGCTTGATTTCGGTTTTAAAACCGTCCACACCATCTTTGTAGTTGTCATTAATGGCCTTTATGGCGCCTTTTATAGCTACGGAAGAATTTCTCATAATTTTTCCAGCAATCTTTTCAGCTAAAGGCAGCAATTCCTCTTCTGAAGTAACATGGTTAACTAATCCGTATTCTAAAGCTTGATTGGCATCAATCATTCCTGCAGTCATGATCATTTCCATCGCACGTCCCTTTCCTACCAATTGCGGTAAACGCTGAGTTCCTCCATAGCCTGGAATCACACCCAAGGACACCTCAGGTAATCCCATTTTTGCATTAGTACTTGCCAATCTAAAATGACATGCCATTGCCAATTCTAAACCACCTCCTAAGGCAAATCCATTCACTGCTGCGATCACTGGAGTCGATAAATTTGCAATAAAATCAAATAAGATTTCTTGACCTTTTGCAGCCAATTTACCACCATTTTTAACATCAAAATCTGCAAACTCACTAATATCAGCACCTGCCACAAATGCTTTTTCGCCACTCCCTGTGACAATAATAACTTTTGTGTCTTTACTACTATTTGCCGCATCCAAAGCCTCATGTAACTCTTGAATGGTCGCTTTGTTCAGTGCGTTGAGCTTTTTAGGTCTATTCACTGTAATGGTTGTAATTCCGTTATTGGTTGATGATAAAATGTTTTGGTAATTCATAGTGTTATGCGTTTCTAGACTTTCGGAAAGGTGACGATAAAAGTGGTGCCTTCTCCTAGTTGAGATGTAAAGGTAATATTTCCTTGATAAGTTTCCACAATATTTTTTACCATAGCTAAGCCGAGACCCATTCCACTACTTTTCGTGGTGAACTTAGGTTCAAAAATTTTATCCTTGTTTGCTTCAGTAATACCTATACCATTATCAGTAATCGCTATTTTGGCCATATCATTCTCTGAAGACACCGTGACTTTAATTTTTGGATGTGACTGCTCATCTGGAATAGCTTGAATGCCATTTTTCACTAAATTAGTGACTACTCGAATGAGTTGTGTACGATCAAAATTAGCCATCAGTTCCGTATCTTCGGAAACGAACTCAATATAATCCTCGCTAAAAATATCTAGTCCTAATTTGACAATGTTCGTTACATTAAGCATTTCATTTTGCTGTGCAGGCATTTTTGCAAAATTCGAAAACGCAGATGCAATAGAACTCATCGTATCTATTTGCTGAATGAGTGTTTGACTATACTCGTCAACTTTTTGATGGATGTTCACATCATTAGGATCGAACTTCCTTTGAAAACTTTGTACGCTTAATCGCATAGGAGTTAAAGGGTTCTTAATTTCATGTGCAACCTGTTTTGCCATTTCACGCCAAGCTTGTTCTCGCTCACTAGTTGCCAATTTAACGGCACTTTCCTCTAATTGATCTATCATACTATTGTAGGAGTTAACCAAGGTTGAAATTTCCTCACTTGATGAAGAGATGTCAATTTTTTTATTTCGTTTCTCCAAGCGTGTTTCATTGATTTTATCTGAAATCGTTTTGAGCGTTCTAGTGATGTATTTTGACAGTAATAAAGCGAGAATAATAGCAATGAGCATCATGAACAAATAAGCATAACCTAAGCGTTCTAAAAATTCATTCAGTTCCTTGTTCAAAAAATCATCATTTTCTAAATAAGGTAAATTCAATATTGCCAAAGGTTTTGATCTGGAATCAACAATATAGTTGTAGGATGATTGGAAGGTTTCACCATTTTTTTCATTTTTAATGACATAACGGTGTTGTGCGGTATTTGAGATTTCATTAAGAACTTCAGTCTCTATACATCTCGAAATGGAGTCGCTTTTAATACTTGCTTTGGAAGTAATGAGTAAGGTGCCATCCAAATCATATAGATTAATTCTAAGACTATGTATTTCAGCAATTCTATAAATCTCATCTTTAAAAATCAATGGTACTTTCTCTGTTTCAACAGGATAAGTTGTTTCACGGATGACATAATCAATATCACTAATAATAGCCCTTTCTTTCCGTTCTAAACGTTCCTTATGATAGTCGATAGCCTCTTCATTATATTGATAAATGGTCACGCCTGCAATTAACACTGAGGCAATAAGCACTAACAAAATCATGGCAAAAAATATGCGGACTCGTAAAGACAGTTTATTCAGCTTCATCTTAAAATTTAGATTGCAATAAATGTAGCAATAATTAAGCCAATGTTAGGCATCTGGATTTTTGCTCCGTATCTGCTTGTAAAATTTGAACCCTAACATTAAAAGTCCGGCGAGCACAACAATACCGATAACACCGAATATCCAATTGAAGGCATTTTTTAAAATGACTAAAAAAATGACGGCAAATAAAATGAATGTCGCACCTTCATTCCATAGCCTCATAAAATTGGATGTTTTTCTAACGTCATCCGCTTGTAACTGCTTGAAAAATTGGTGTGTTTTTAGATGGTAAATAATAAGAAAAATAACAAAGGTTAGTTTGACATGCATCCAGGATTGCTCTAGTAAATACGGATTTAAAATTAGAAGCCATACGGCAAATAATGTCGCCAGTATTGCCGATGGCCATGTAATAATATACCAAAGCCTTTTAGCCATGAGTTTGAGTTGCTTCCCTAATATTTCTTTATCGGGTGAGGGTTTGTGAAATGCTTCTATTTGATAGACGAAAAGTCTCGGAATATAGAAAAGACCTGCGAACCAAGTAATAATAAAAATAAGGTGTAATGCTTTGATATAATTATAATAGGCCATCAGTTTTCAACAAATAAATAATTTAACTTCTTGGAATTAAACGCTGCGTTAAACGCACTAATCTCTGTTGTAATCAATTGGTCAAAAGCCGCCAGTTGCATTTCAATTTTGGAAGTGAGTTCATTTTTAACAGCAATATCTTGAGCGGTAGGCGCGAAATCTCCCATACCCACCAAAGCATTTAAATGCCCAAGTTTATTGGTTAATCTTATCGGAAAATTAAGCGGGTCTTGTCCACTTCTATTTTTTGTTTGATACAATGCTTCCTCTATGCCTTTAAAGTCCTCTCTAAGTTGTTTCGATTTTTCCAATAAATCTTGCACATCGCTATTCCCTTTGTACTGTGCTTCAAAGGCCGTCAATTGGGATGTGATATTGCGAATTTTTTTGATAGATTTATGCGCCTTATCCATAGTCTCATTCACATCGGTAATAAATTGAAACTGGTTTTCCATATCCTGCTGCGAACTCTCTGCTCTCGGATCTGCCAAAATATTAAAATCTTGCGCAAAGGTATTTTCATTCACCTTCAACTGTACTTTATAGGTTCCAGGAATGGCTTGCGGTCCATCCAAACTAGCCCACCATAATATCATGCCATCTAGTTTTTCAGCGCCATCATAAGTCATATCCCACACAAAAAGGTTCATCCCCTCTTTAACATTCAATCGGTCTTTCTTTTTATGTTTAGTAGAAAACGACTTGATAGTATCCCCTTGCTTATCGAAATATATCAAGGATACGGTATCCTTTTTTTCGTCATAGTTATCTAGTCTGAAATAGGTCATGACACCATTTGGGTGATTGGTACCAGCCGTTTTACTGCCTTTTCTGCTTCTGCCTCGCATTCGATACGTATTCTTAGGTTTAAAAAGCTGAAAGGCACTTTCCTTTGCGCCATATAATTGATGCAAAACAGATAAATCATCAATCACCCAAAGACTTCTTCCTTGCGTGGCAACAATTAAATTATTGTCTTTTATAGCTAAATCAGTGATTGGCACAATAGGTAGATTTAACTGAAATGGCTTCCAGTTGTTACCGTCATCAAAGGAAATATACATCCCTGTTTCGGTACCTGCATAGAGCAAGCCTTTTTGTTTAGGATCTTCTCTGAGGACTCTTGTAAAATGTTCTGAAGGAATCCCGTTGGTGATTTTTTTCCAGGTCTTTCCATAGTCGGTGGTCTTGTATAAATACGGATTAAAATCGCCAGTTTTATACTTCGTCCCAGCCACATAGCAGGTTCCTGCATCAAAAGCACTCGGCTCAATACTATTGATCATCATCCATTCTGGCATTCCTTTTGGAGTCACATTCTCCCAGTTTTTACCACCGTCTTTGGTGACATGTATCAAGCCATCATCACTTCCAACCCAAAGTAAACCTTCCGTAATTGGTGATTCTTGAGCGGCAAAAATGGTGCAATAATATTCAACCGACGTATTGTCCTGAGTAATGGGTCCACCTGAAGATTTTAACTTTTCAGGATCATTTCTGGTCAAATCCGGACTAATAATTTCCCAGGATTGCCCTTCATTTTCTGTAACATGTACATGTTGTGAAAAGGTATATAAACGGTTCGGATTGTGTTTTGAAAACTGAATTGGAAAGTTCCACTGAAAGCGGTATTTCATGCCTTCGGCACCATGACCCATTGGGTTGTCCGGCCATACATTAATAGCTCTTACTGTGCCACGTTCATGATTGACTCGTGTTAAAAAGCCATCATAACTTCCGCCATAAACGATGTCGTTATTTTCAGGGTCTACGGCAATATGTGCCGACTCACCACCTGCGGTTGATTCCCAATCATCCTCGCTTATGGATCTTCCATCGGTTCGATGAGGAATTCTTACCGTCGAATTGTCTTGTTGCGCTGCATATATACGGTACGGAAAATGATTATCGGTCGTTACACGATAAAACTGGGACGTTGGTTGGTTGTGATAGGTACTCCATGTTTCACCACCATCATAGGTAACTTGTGCTCCACCATCATCTCCAATAATCATGCGATTAGGATCATTGGGTGCAATCCATAAATCATGATGGTCACCATGAGGCGCATTATAGGTATCAAAAGTCTTTCCACCATCGACACTTTTGTGATAGCGTACATTAAGGACATACACCACATCCACATCTTTTGTGTCGGCATAAACCCGTGTGTAATACCAAGCACGTTGACGCAGTTTTCTTTCACTATTCACTTGGTTCCAAGTGTCACCTCCGTCATCACTTCGATACAATCCTCCTTGATCTTTGTTCTCTACCATAGCCCAAACACGTTGGTTGTTTAATGGAGAAACAGTCACACCCATAATTCCTAATGTGCCTTCAGGAAATCCTTTATTTGTTGAAATTTCTTGCCAAGTCTCACCACGATCGGTACTTTTCCATAATGCGGAACCCTCGCCTCCTGAACTCAAACTATATGGTGTTCGTTGCACGCGCCATGTGGACGCATATAATATTCTTGGGTTCGTAGGATCAATAAGTAAATCTACAACGCCTGCATGCTCATTAGCAAACAAGGTCTTGTTCCATGTTTTACCACCATCAACACTTTTATAAACACCTCTGTCAGAGGTTGGCTTATAAATATTTCCTAGGACACCTGCATACACAATATTATGATTTGTTGGATCTACAGCAATTCTGGGAACATGGCGAGAATTCTTTAATCCTGCCGATGTCCATGTTTTACCTGCATCCACACTTTTCCATATACCATAACCTGAGGATACATTTCCTCGTACCGTCTTTTCTCCTCCTCCAGCATATAAAACGTTAGGATCACTTTTAGCAACTGTGATAGCACCAATGCTACCGCCAAAATACCCATCCGAAATATTCTCCCAAGTTCGTCCACCATCCAACGTTTTCCAAATACCGCCTCCTGTGGCACCAAAATAATAAAGGTTTGGCTGATTAGGAACGCCTGTTACAGCAGCACTTCGTCCACCTCTAAAGGGCCCTAAAAGTCGATATTCTAGAGCGTCATATTTAGATTCATCAAAAGATTGTGCGTTCAAGAATGATTCATTTCCGAAGAGAAACAAACAGCATAAAATGGTTATTAGCCTCATGATAATGGTGGTTTTGTTAATAGCTTAAAAATACGCATAAAAAAATTTATGCTTGCGCCTCATGTAATTTTAACTTGACTTCACGGTTCAAGAAATAGGCAGTCACTACAGTCGATAGTACATCTGCGATTGGAAAAGACATCCAAACGCCCAATTCGCCATAGTATTTCGGTAAAATTAAAATTAGTGGAATAAAGAAAAATCCTTGACGTGTTAAGGTAAGTAATAAGGCAGGAACCGCTTTACCAACTGCTTGAAAGTAAGCGGCTCCAATAAGCTGAATAGCGATAATAGGCGTGGCAGCAAACACCCAACGCATGGCTGATGGTGTTTCCTTAATAACTTCGGAATCTGTCGTAAATAAACGCGTAATCGCTTCAGGAAAAATCATAAGCGCGATAAATACTATGGACGCTAATCCGATGGCATATTTCAACGCTGTTGCTATCGTTAACCTAACACGGTTATAATTTTCAGCACCATAATTAAATCCAGCAATAGGAAGAAACCCTTGTGTGATACCGTAAACGGGAAACAAAGCAAACATTAACATTCGACCAACAATGGCATAAGCTGTAACGGAAGTTTCACCACCTAAATCGAACAGAATATTGTTCATAAATAAATACGTAATACTTACAACTGCCTGTCTGGCCAAGGTCACAAATCCCAAAGATGTTATTTCAGAAACAATTGGTCGATCTAGTCCGAAATGGGACATATTAATTTTCAATTCAGAATTTTTGGAAATGAAAAACCAAGCTATAAAAGCAAAACAAAGGAGATATGACCCTGTGGTCGCCCAAGCTGCACCTTCCATTCCTAAGTCTAAAACATTGATAAAAACATAATCCAAGACGAGGTTTCCAACGGATGGAATCATCATGGCATACATCGCAAATTTAGGCTTACCTTCAGCTCTAATCACGGTATTACCCATCATGCATAGGGCTAAAAACGGGACACCATACAAGACTATTTTATAATAGATTTTTGCTGGTTCAAAAATGGGTCCTTTACCACCGAAAGCTGGAATAATATCATTGATATACCACAAACCAAAAATTACCATAGTCACTGTAAGTAACAAGGTAAGGGTGAGCTGATTGCCGAAGGTTTTTAGTGCTTTTTCTGTTTGATTGGCTCCCAACGCTCTAGAAATAATAGATGAACCACCAATACCAATACTCATCCCTAGCGCTGCAATAAAAAATGACACTGGTAATACTACGTTGATCGCTGCAATGGCAGTAGAACCAATCCATTGACCCACAAAAATAGTATCGACCAAAATATTGAGTGACATCACCAATATCCCAATAGACGCAGGAACAGCTTGCTTGATAAGTAATTTACCAATGGGTTGTGATCCGAGATCTTGTGCTGATACTTTCGCCATTAGGCAGTCATGGTTTCAGCGTTAGCCCATTGCTTGATCCATTTGGCGAGTAATGCCACCCATGCGTCATCATCATTTAAGCAAGGCACCGTCGTGAATTCTTGACCACCCATTTCATGAAAAATCTCTTCGCCTTCCATTGCAATTTCCTCGAGTGTTTCTAGACAGTCACTCACGAAAGCAGGTGTCACAATAGCCATGTTTTTAATGCCTTCCTTTCCTAAACGTTCTATCGTTCTATCGGTATAAGGTTGTAGCCATGGATCAAATCCTAAACGCGATTGGAAGGAGGTTGAAAAACTACCTTCCTTTAATTGCAATTTTTCAGCGACCAAACGCGTGACTTCCAAACACTGGTGCCTATAGCAAAACTCATGAGCTTGTGAAGGCGTTTTACAGCACAATCCATCGATTTGACAATGTGATTTCGTGATATCACTTTTTCTAATATGACGCTCAGGCACACCGTGATAAGAAAACAGTAAATGGTCATATTTTTTATCCTTCAAATGGTTGGAAATGGCATTCGACAGGACCTCAATATAGTCTGGCTCCTTGTAAAAAGCTGGTAAATCTGTAATAGTCAATTCTGGAAAATGCGCTTTTCTAATCTCTTCCGCCAATACTAAGATTGTTTCTGTGGTAGCCATGGCAAATTGTGGGTATAATGGAATTAAAAACACCTCATCTACACCTTTGTCTACCAATTCTTGTAATCCTTTTTTAATGGTCATACTGCCGTAACGCATCGCCAGACTCACCGGAAAATCCACTTGTTGCTGCACCTTATTTTGGAGGCGTTCTGAAAGAACAATAAGCGGTGAACCCTCTTCCCACCAAATCTTTTTATACGCAGCAGCAGAAGCTTTAGGACGCGTGTTGAGGATGATCCCTTTTACCAATAAAGTCCTCGCCCAAAGCGGCACATCAATGACACGCTCATCCATTAAAAACTCTCCCAAATATTTTTTGACATCCTTAGGATCTGGACTATCTGGTGATCCTAAATTAACGAGTAAAACTCCTTTCATGTGTTTCTTTTTCTGTTGGCCAATTTGTTTTGCAAAAATACGATAGAAATCTTAAAGAATCGCTTAGCTCATTCTAAATTGAACTTAACTCATCCATAAGGCCTATTCACATAAGACCGGTTTGATAATCAAAGCTTCTGTTTTAAGTTTGAATGCTACTTAATAAAAATTAATAGTAATTTATAAACTTGAAAAGTAGATTGCAATTAAAATATATTTTATGAAAAAAAAATTTTTAATAATCCTAGTAATTATATTTTGTTTTTCATGTAAAGCACAGAGTTCTATTTACTCAATAGAACAATATTATGACATTCAAGACAACGCCTATTATAAAGACACCAATAATATTTTAAACAAATTTGTCGGTACTTGGATATATGAAAATGGTGATACATCATTAAAAATAACGCTTTTAAAAGCAGAACAAGCTTATAATGGAAAGTGTTATGAAGATTTACTGGTTGGAGAATATCAATACATAGAAAATGGATTGGAAAAAATCAACACCTTACCTTTAATTGGTACATACAATGATCCTTTTGACTACAATCTTCAAGGCAATGACATCATTGGCAAGTTTAGCGATGCACCTGATTGTGATACTTGTTTGTTGTCTGAACGTGGGATATCACTAACTTTTTACGATCCAGACCCAAATAGAGAACATCTTCATGACGCTATCGTATTAAGACATGTCATAGAAAATGACGTCGAAAGAATTGAAACCGTCATTTATAGAGCTGGTACTGTTGTGCAACCAGAAGACCAACCCGATAGCCCAAGAGTACCTTATGGTGCTTATACGTTGACAAAGCAATAGTTTCTAAAAGGCTTCGAGTACGTTCGAAGCTTTTTTGTATCATTATTAAACCCAAGATATTGATAAATTTTTAACCCAAAGCCATTAAATATTTTTTGGGTGTGGTGCCATATTTCTTTTTAAAGGCAGAAATAAAATGACTCGAGGTACTATAACCTACTTTAAGGCCTACTTCGTTGACATTATGGTCACCTGCTTCTAAAAGTTTACGCGCGACTTCCATTTTATAATCGAACAAAAAACTAAATACCGAATCGCCATAAATCTGCTTAAAACCTTCTTTGAGCTTTTTAAGACTTAAGCCTATTTCCTCAGATAATTCCTGTAAGGTTGGTGGCTCAGCCATTCTTGCAATCACAATATCTTTGGCCTTTCGAATCTTAATCACGTTGGTTTCATCTACCAGAAACGGACACTGTTCAATATCGGCATCTTCACTTCTATTGAAATACAAACTCAATAATTCTAGCGCCTTTCCTTTGAAATAAAGATTTTTAATTGAGGTATTGAGATTGTAATTCACTATTTGATTTAAGGCAATGGCCATCGACGGCGATATTTTGCCATCCTTGTAGTACTTTTTGTCTTTATTGTCGGCACTTAAAAATGTGATGTAGTCAGCTTCCTGTGAGAACAAGCCATGAAACTTCTTAATGGACACCAGCACAGACACCAACCAAGAGTTGGGTTGTACCTCAAGATGAATAGGTAAATCTCGTTGCGGATTATACAATAGTAAGGAGTTTTCGGCCTCAATACCTAAACGGTAGTTACCATTATTGAAAACAAACACGCTGGAGCCCTTTATACAAAAATGAAATTGAATGTAGGTACTATCAATCTCGCGTTCAAGGGTTTGAATGGTATTCGATTCATTTTGATAAGTGAGTACGAAAAAACCATCGTCTAATTTGGTTTCCTCAAATGAACCTCTAGCGGTATTTTTTGTATCTGAAAAATCAGAGAATTCAGAATTGTTATTTAGATTCATTCTAAACTAAAAAGGTTTAAACAGTTGATATGACTACAAAAATATGATAATTATCATGTTATAATAAGAAAAAAGCTTAAAAACCCACAAACGATACTAAAAGTTCTTGTAGCGTTGTTTTTTATCGAACTCACTGTTTATTTTTGCTGATGTAATTTTCCAAATCAGGTATGGAGCACTACAATATGTCGAGAGGCACTACATTTTATGCGATTGGGTTAAGCTATAAAAAAGCGGACGCTGAAGTGCGTGGTCATTTTAATTTAGATGATGCCGCTAAGTCAGCTGTTTTAGAACAAGCCAAAACCAATGGTATTGAAAGCCTTATCGTCACCTCTACTTGTAACCGTACCGAAATTTACGGATTCGCACAACACCCTTTTCAACTCATTCAATTGCTTTGCGACAATACCAAAGGGACCGTTGAGGAGTTTCAAAAAGTGGCCTATGTCTATAAAAACAAAGACGCTATTTCACATATTTTCAGAGTAGGTTCTGGACTGGATAGCCAAATATTGGGTGACTTCGAAATTATAAGTCAGTTGAAAATGAGTGCGCGTTTATCCAAAAAACAAGCGCTGCTTAATCCTTTTTTAGAACGTTTAGTAAATGCCGTCATTCAAGCCTCCAAACGCATTAAAACGGAAACGGACATTTCTTCTGGTGCCACTTCGGTATCATTTGCTTCTGTACAATACATCATGAATACAATTGAGCGTGTTTCAGATAAAAATATTTTACTCTTCGGAACCGGGAAAATCGGAAGAAACACTTGTGAGAATTTAGTGAAGCACACTAAAAACGAGCATATCACCTTAATCAATCGTACCAAAAACAAAGCAGAAGCCGTTGCCGGAAAATTTAATGTTCTCGTAAAAGATTATGCCAATCTCCAAGAGGAAATTAATGCCTCAGATATTTTAATTGTTGCCACTGGTGCGCAGAATCCAACGGTTGATAAGCACTGTATTCAATCAGACAAACCGTTATTAATCTTAGATCTTTCCATCCCAAAAAATGTGCATGACAACGTTTGTGATTTAGAGCATGTTACCTTGGTACATTTGGATGACCTATCCCAAATTACAGATGAAACCTTAGAGCGTAGAAAAGCGCACATCCCAGTGGCAGAAGCTATTATTGAAACAGTCAAATCAGATTTTAACGCTTGGTTAGCGACACGCAAATTTGCACCTACGATCAAAGCCTTAAAACATAAGCTTACTGATTTTGCCAACGCAGAATTGGATACCCAACGCAAAAAAATGAGTGATTTTAATGAGACTCAGGCGGCCTTAATTAGCCATAACATCATTCAAAAAATTACCAATCACTTTGCACATCATCTTAAAGGCGATGATGTCTCTACCGATGACAGCCTTGAACTTATAAAAAAAGTGTTTCAACTAGAAGCAACTAAAGACAATGTCTAAAACAATCAGAATAGGAACTCGTGATAGTGAATTAGCGCTATGGCAAGCTCAAACCGTACAACAACAACTAGAACATATAGGGTATAAAACGGAACTAGTTCCTGTGAAATCTACTGGTGATCTCGTACTTGATAAACCCATTTACGAATTAGGTATCACAGGTGTTTTTACTAAAACCTTAGATATTGCCATGCTTAATGGAGACATTGATATTGCTGTACATTCCTTAAAAGATGTCCCAACCCTACTGCCAAAAGGTATTGTACAAGCGGCTGTATTAAAACGAGGTAATGTAAAGGATTGCTTGGTTTATAAAACCAATGAAGAATTTTTATCTCAACGTGACGCCATTATCGCCACAGGTAGTTTGCGCAGACGTGCTCAATGGCTCAATCGCTATCCAACACACACCTTAGTGGATTTAAGAGGTAATGTGAACTCTCGACTTCAGAAACTTGAAGATAACGATTGGAACGCTGCTATTTTTGCAGCTGCAGGTTTAGGTCGCATTGGATTGCGTCCAGAACAATCCTTTAATTTAGACTGGATGCTACCTGCTCCAGCACAAGGAGCCATCATGATAACTGCCATGGAAAATGATGATGAAACGAGAGCTGCTTGCGCAGAAATTAATCATGAGGAAACCGAAATTTGCACCACCATAGAACGTCGATTCCTCAATTTATTAGAAGGTGGATGCTCAGCACCAATTGGCGCATTGGCGTTCATCAAAAATGAAGAGGTTCATTTTCAAGGGGTCTTATTGAGTTTAGATGGTAGTAAAAAAATAGACGTACAACGTAGTGCTCCATTAGGAAAGCACAACGACTTAGCGTCCTTCTGTGCCGATTATATTATTGAACGTGGTGGTAATCGTCTTATGGATGATCTAAAAAAATCATCCAAAACGGTGAATGTGTATTCCACTAAAACACTTACAGACGACCAGAAACAATTGTTTCATGAAGCGGTGGTTTCAGAAAGTTCCGATTTTATTAAAATCAGCATCAATAGGATGACACCAAGCGTTTTAAAGCCTATGCCTAAAAATGTCATTATTACGAGTAAAAATGCGGTTGAAGCATTGCTCACCAATTTTGCACCACAAGAGTTGAAATTTGAAAATATCTATTGTGTTGGCCGACGCACCAAACGTTTGGTGGAACGTAAAATTGGGAAAGTTAAACACACAGAAAACAACGCAAAAGCACTCGCTGAACATTTAATCGAATTTATGGAAGGAACTACAGCCACTTATTTTTGCAGTGATATGAGGCTTGACGAATTACCTTCAATATTAAAAGACAACCATATTGATCTCCACGAAGTTGTTGCTTATGAAACGAAATACGATGCTACCAAAATTCCACAATCAGTAGAAGGCGTCATGTTTTATAGTCCATCTACTGTACAAAGTTACAAACAGGAGAATGACGATGATGTGGTGGCATTTTGCATTGGAGAAACAACAGCAAAAGAAGCAAGCAAACATTTTAAAGATGTTCGAACTGCAAAAATGCCCACTGTGGAAAGTGTTATAAAATTAGTGAATGAATATTACGCCTAACATGATAAAGAACGATTTATTTTTAAGAGCTTTAAAAGGAGAAACTGTTGAACGTCCGCCAGTTTGGATGATGCGTCAAGCAGGTCGCTATTTGCCAGAATTCATGGAAATCAAGGCAAAATATGATTTCTTTACCAGATGCCAAACACCAGAACTCGCAAGTGAAATAACGGTACAACCTATTCGTCGTTATGGGATGGATGCCGCTATTCTTTTCAGTGATATTTTGGTGATTCCACAAGCGATGAATATCGAGGTGCAGATGAAGCCTAATTTTGGTCCGTATTTACCCAATCCTATTCGCACTCAAAAAGATGTGGATCAGGTGATTGTTCCGGATGTTAAAGAGGCACTTAATTATGTGTATGAAGCAATTAAAGCCACTAAGGAAAAACTAAATAATGAGATTCCGCTCATTGGGTTTGCTGGATCTCCATGGACGATTTTATGTTATTGTGTGCAAGGTCAAGGCTCTAAAAACTTTGATAAAGCGAAAGAATTTTGCTTTACGAATCCAATCGCAGCGCATCATTTATTGCAAAAAATTACAGATACAACAATCGCCTATCTCAAGGAAAAGGTAAAAGCCGGTTGTAACGCTGTTCAAGTATTTGATTCTTGGGGTGGCATGTTATCTCCTACCGATTATCAAGAGTTCTCCTGGAAATATATCCAACAAATTATTGATGCGCTCAAAGAGGATGCACCTGTCATTGCCTTTGGAAAAGGCTGTTGGTTTGCTCTGGATGTGATGGCCAAATCGGGTGCTTCGGCTTTAGGTGTAGATTGGACTTGTTCTCCAAAGAATGCACGTTACTTAACAGGTGGTCAAATAACTTTACAAGGTAATTTTGACCCGACACGGTTATTTTCGCCACCTTCAGAAATAAAGAAAATGGTGCACCAAATGATTGATGACTTTGGAAAGGATAAATATATTGTAAATTTAGGTCATGGTATTTTGCCTAACATCCCGCTCGATCATGCTAAGGCGTTTATTGATGCGGTTAAAGAATATAAGGTTTAAATGATTTCTTATGATTAAGAACATTCTTAAAGGTATCCAAGCATATTCTGGTGCCCTTGCACTCATATCAAAGTTGAAGCTTTGGAAGTTCTTTTTTATTCCTATCGCTATTAGTATTATTACGGCCTTAACCATAGGCTTTTTATCCTATGGATTATCAGACAATATAGGCAACTTTATCTCAAGGGCATGGCCATGGGAGTTTGGAAAAACGACCTTCACCTCTATTTCAACCTTTATTGGAGCCATAATCGTTTTAGCCATAGGATTGATACTTTACAAACATATCATCATGGCCTTATCGGCACCTTTTATGAGTCCAGTTTCAGAAAAAATTGAAGCCCACTTAACTGGTGTGGAAAAACATGAGCATCGTCATACAACATTTCAGGAACAGTTGTGGCGTGGTATTCGTATCAACCTGAGAAACTTGGCAAAAGAACTGTTGATCACGCTTCCTATATTATTACTGAAATTTATTCCTGTTGTTAATATCGCTTCTACGGTGTTGTTATTTTTAGTACAAGCCTATTATGCAGGTTTTGGTAATATGGATTACACCTTAGAGCGCCATTTCAAATATCGTGAAAGCATTAATTTTGTAAAAAGACATCGTGGTATTGCCATTGGAAATGGCATTGTTTTTATGCTGTTTTTGTTTATTCCTGTAATAGGAATCATTTTAGTGTTACCCATGAGTGTTACTGCAGCATCCTTAAAAACAGTAAATCTGTTGAAAGAAGATCAGATACTTATAAACTCTAAATCGGTGGTGTAATGGTAGCTAAGTTTGATGGTTTCGAACTCAATCCGATTCACGAAGGTGACGCCTGGAAAACTTGTGATTTTGTGGTTGCCAATGCCGATCGTCTTAAACGCTATTTTCCAAAAACCTTAGAGCAGAATTTAAATCCGACCCTTTCCAAGTTATTTGTAGATCAACATGTAAAGGGATTTCAAAATAAAGAGACATTTTTATTTACACTAAAACACAGTGAAACCAGAGAACTCGCTGGCTTAATTTATCTCAAAGAATTAGATTGGCATAAAAAACAAGGGGAATTTGCCTATTGTATTGGCTATCCTTTCGAAAGAAAAGGTCTCACCTCTAAAGCGGTAAGCGCGCTGACCAAATACGCTTTTAAAACCTTAGAATTGAAGACTATTCAAATCATCGTAAATAAAAGTAATCCTTCCAGCATCAAAGTGGCACTCAATAATAATTTTGAATGGCAACGCACCTTAGAAAAAGAATTTACACCAACGGGAGAACAGCCAATGGATATGGAACTTTATGAACGTTATAAATATTAAATTTTGAAAGATACTTTCTTTAATTACATACACGACCTACAGGATACCATCACTAAGACACTAGAAGAAATTGACGGCAAAGCTAAATTTCGAGAGGATCTTTGGGACCGTCCAGAAGGTGGTGGCGGACGTACTCGAGTGATTGAAAACGGTGAGGTCTTTGAAAAAGGCGGTGTGAATATTTCTGGTGTCCACGGTAAATTACCTGAAAGCATGCAAGCCTATTTTGGTGTTAAGGATGCTGATTTCTTCGCATGCGGACTCAGTCTGGTATTACATCCTACAAACCCAATGGTCCCAACAGTGCACGCTAATTGGCGCTATTTTGAAATGTATGATCAACAAGGTCAAATTGTGGACCAGTGGTTTGGTGGCGGACAAGATCTTACGCCATACTACTTATTCGAAGAAGATGCGGTTCATTTTCATCACATTTGTAAAACAGTCTGTGATAAACATAACCCAAACTTTTACACGACTTACAAAAAGCGATGCGATGATTATTTTTACAATGCGCACAGACAAGAAGGTAGAGGCATTGGCGGACTCTTTTTTGACTATTGCAAACAAACAGAAGACATGCGCATGCAAGATTGGTATGACTTTGTAACCGACGTTGGCAATCATTTCCTCGATGCCTATGTTCCCATCGTTGTGAAACGAAAATATCTCACTTATACGCAAGCGCAACGTGATTGGCAAGAAATTCGTCGTGGTCGTTATGTAGAATTTAATCTAGTGCACGATAAGGGGACACTTTTCGGCCTAAAAACCAATGGTCGCATCGAAAGCATCTTGATGAGTTTGCCGCCACATGTGCAATGGGTGTATGATCATCATCCAGAAAAAGGAAGTGAAGAGGCCAAGCTTTTAGACGTTTTAAAACATCCTAAAGATTGGGTCTAGTATAATTAATAAAACATTTTTTAAATGTATCCATTACGAAGAAACCGAAGATTAAGAACCAACGACACCATTAGAAATTTGGTGCGAGAAACCATTATTTCTCCCAACGATTTTTTGGTGCCACTCTTTATTGTTGAAGGGAATGGTATCAAACAGGAGATCGCATCCATGCCTAATTATTATCGCTATAGTTTAGATTTACTCGAACAAGAAGTGAAAGCGCTTTGGCAACTTGGATTGAAATCTGTTTTACTATTTGTGAAAGTGCCAGACAACCTTAAGGACAATCAAGGTAGAGAAGCACTCAACGCTCATGGCTTGATGCAACGCGCGATAAAAACCGTAAAAAACACCTGTCCGGATATGTTAGTGATGACCGATGTTGCGCTTGATCCCTATTCCTCTTATGGTCACGATGGAATTGTAGCTGAAGGAAAAATTGTCAATGATGACACCGTAGATATATTAGCTGAAATGAGCTTATCGCATGCTCAGGCTGGAGCAGATTTTGTGGCTCCTAGTGATATGATGGATGGTCGTATCTTGGCTATTCGGGAAGCCTTGGAAGATAATGGTTTTGTGGATACGGGAATTATGAGTTACTCAGCTAAATACGCCTCTGCTTTTTATGGTCCCTTTCGCGATGCCTTAGACTCTGCACCTGCAGACATCAAAAATGTTCCAAAGGATAAACAAACTTATCAAATGGATTATGCTAATCGATTTGAAGCTTTAAAAGAAACAGAAATGGACATTGATGAAGGTGCAGATATTGTTATGGTTAAGCCGGGATTATGTTATTTAGACATCGTAAGAGAAATTAAGAATGAAGTAGACGTGCCAGTAGCTGTTTATCAAGTATCTGGAGAATATGCCATGTTAAAAGCAGCGGCCGAAAAAGGCTGGTTAGACCATGATGCCGTGATGCTAGAACAAATTACAGCCATCAAACGTGCAGGTGCCGATGTGATTGCGAGTTATTTTGCCAAGGATGTTGTGAAATTATTATCGTAAATTCGTAATTTAACACCAAAATCTGTCCATGGGATTACTCATATTTTACGCGCTAATTTCTATTTTCTTTTCGTTCTTATGTTCCATTCTGGAAGCCGTGCTTCTTAGTATCACGCCAACATTCTTGAACGTCAAAAAACGTGAGGGAAAATCGTACGCCACCGATTTAGAGGCCTTAAAAAAAGATGTAGACCGACCATTAATTGCGATTCTTACTTTAAACACCATTGCACATACGGTAGGTGCTATTCTCGTAGGTAAACAAGCAGAACAACTTTACGGTGGTGGTGACAGTTATGGCGTGTTTATCGTTTCTGCTGTGATGACCTTTCTCATTTTGGTCGCTTCAGAAATCATTCCTAAAACCATTGGTGCGACCTATTGGAAACAATTGGCCAATTTTACAACCAAAGCTTTAAACGTGCTTATCTTTCCATTAAAGTGGACTGGCATTTTATGGCTTATGCAACTTACCACCAAATTGATTGGAGGTAAAGGCCATGGCAGTGTGTTAAGTCGAGAAGGGTTTATGGTCATGACCGATATGGCTCATGAAGAAGGTGTTTTTCAAGAGAACGAAAGTAAAATCATAAAAAATCTATTGACGTTTAAGGAAGTGTTTGCCAAAGATGTGATGACGCCAAGAACTGTTATGAAAGCCGTTGATGAAAATACGACGGTCGAAGCATTTTTTAATAAAAACATGAACTTGCGATTTTCTAGAATCCCAATTTATTCTGATAGCCCAGACAATATAAAAGGTCTTGTTTTAAAAGATGAAGTGTTTAAGGAAATGGCACTAGATAATGGGTCCAGAAAATTGTCAGAACTCAAGCGACATATTATTGTGGTAGAACGTGACCTACCGATACCAAAATTATTTGAACAATTGGTGGAAAGCCGCAACCATATGGCACTTGTCGTTGATGAATACGGTTCAGTGAGTGGTTTGGTAACCATGGAAGATGTTATCGAAACCTTACTCGGTATGGAAATTATGGATGAAAGTGATAATGTGTCTGACTTGCAACTTATGGCTCGTAAAAGCTGGGAAACTAGAGCAAAAAAGCTTGGTATATTAGATAACAATGCTTCCGAAGATACTATTGACTAATGGAAACGTGCATCATCCATTCACCTTTGGGTTCTACAAAAATAGTGGGCGATGATTCTGGAATTTCTCAAGTGACCGTTTTAAATTCTGAAGAGAAAGAAACTGATATTGTGCCTGTAGTTTTGGAAGATTGTGTTAGGCAGTTGCAAGAATATTTTGAAGGATCTCGGACCCAATTTGACCTTGTATTAAATCCTGAAGGCACCGATTTCCAAAAATCAGTTTGGAAAACCTTAGAACAAATCCCCTACGGCTCAACATGCTCCTACTTAGAATTATCAAAGCGAATAGGTGATGTTAAGGCTATCAGAGCTGTTGCCAATGCCAATGGCAAAAACCCAATATGGATTATTATTCCATGTCACCGCGTTATAGGAAGTGATGGTAGTCTTACGGGTTATGCTGGTGGACTTTATCGTAAACAATGGTTGTTAGAGCACGAAAGCCCATATAAGCAACAACGGCTTTTTTAAACCTTATAATTTGAGTAGCATATCGTAGTTCGCAGCGGTTTCTATCACCAATTTAATTTTATCTTCAGCCACAGATTTCATTTGAGAATCCGCTTCTTCGATAGGAACTCCCAAGGTTTCAAAAAAGGATCTAAAACCTTTAGGGCTGTGAATATTCACCCATTTACAAACAGCATCACTAGAATTATTGAAGGTATGAACCGTATTCGGCGGTAAGTCAATAAAGTCACCTGCCTTGTACGTTTTAATATCACCATTTATCATAAATTCCATTTCACCTTCCGTAATCAAAAACGTTTCATTGTATTGAGCATGACTATGTGGAGGTGGTCCCTGAACTTTGGCTGGAGTTTCACCCAATACAAAATCGTAATCACCGGTGACATCACAAGGCGTCACTTTATGACCTAACACCCATTTGGTAGCTGATTGTTTCATTTTATGAGATTTTTGTCTCACAAATATAAATTCTTTTTTTGAAAATCGAAAACTTTATAAGACATTTGTCTTATGAATAAAAAAAATGATCTTTTAGAGACAGGACGAAAAGCTCAAAAGAAAAAAACGAGAAAACAGTTATTGCAATCGGCTCAAAATCTTTTGAGTCTTGGGAAACCCTTTACCTTAGAAGATGTAGCGAAACATTCCAATACCTCTAGAGCTACGGTATACCGCTACTTTTCAAATATAGACGTATTGTGTTCTGAAGCAGGATTAGACATTCATACCAAATCACCAGACACCTTGTTCGATGAATTTCAGCATTTATCAATTATCGAGCGTATTATTGCTATTCAAAACTATTACAACCAACTAGCATTAGATAATGAAATGGCTTTCAGGACCTACTTAAGTGTCTATTTAAAAGATAACAAATCAGCTACCAGAGGTTCACGACGCGTTGAATCTTTAAAACTCGCGCTATCACCCATTCGCGATCAGATACAAAAAAAGGAGTATCATCATCTTATTCATTGTGCTACCATACTCATGGGAATAGAACCCATGATTGCCGCCAAAGATGTCTGTCAGCTCTCCAACGAAAAAGCCATTGAAACGTTAAGGTGGGCACTTCAAATTCTATTGGAAAAAACGATTTTAAATAAAGTCCAATAACTCAATTTAACAATCCATATTATTTCCTATATTTAGTTGAATAAATCCACTTGAATGAAATTCTTAAAAAAGCTCTTCAAATTTCTTATTGTTTTCTTGGCCCTTGTCATTGCTTTACTGTACATCACAGATACCGATTATCTCATTAAAGCTGTTAGAACGATTTACATGAAAGGTCACAGCACTGCTTTTTTAGAGGATTATAAAGAATTTGATAACCAAATTATTGAGGCTTCTAGTACGCCAGTATCATGGCCAAATCACAAGGATTACAATTCAGTTTCTGTGACTCCAAGGTTGCAAAAAGCCAATAAAGATTGGGAAACCATAGCCTATGTTATCATAAAAAATGACAGTATTTGGTTTGAAAAGTACTATGATGGGTTTGGAGAAGCCTCTAAGTCTAACTCTTTTTCCATGGCTAAAAGCTATGTATCTGGTCTTTTAGGAAAAGCCATCATGGATGGACATATTAAAAGTTTGAATCAACCTGTTTGTGATTTCCTACCGGCGTTTTGCGACGGAAAGGCTTCAAAAATGACGGTTGGTGATTTGTCATCTATGGCCTCAGGCACCAATTGGGATGAAGCTTACTATTCTCCTTTATCCATTACGACAAGAGCTTATTTTGATGATGATCTTGCTAAAGTAATGAACGGACTTAAAGTGGTAGACGAACCAGGACAAGTATTTAAGTATGCCAGTGGCGACACTCAAATGCTCGCGATGGTGATAGAAAAGGCCACAGGTAAAAAATTGTACGATTATCTTGAAGAAAGTTTTTGGAAACCACTAGGCTCTGAAAATGATGCCCTTTGGCAAGTAGATAGTGAAGATCATGATTTAGTCAAAGCTTATTGTTGTATTGCTAGTAATGCCAAAGACTTTGCACGCTTCGGAAAATTGTATAAAGATCATGGGAAGTGGCAAGGCAAACAATTATTGGATTCTTCGTTTATCGCAACCTCCGTACAACCACGTTTCCCTGAAAGCCCAGAGTATGGCTACGGTTGGTGGTTACGAAACATGGGAGACAAACACTTCTTTATGATGCGAGGTCATTTAGGACAGTATGTATTTGTGGAGCCTGATGATAATATTATCATTGTGAGATTAGGTCATCAGAAGTCTCCAGATATTGGAACTAAAACTTTTACTGACGATATTTCTTTGTATATTGAGGAAGGTTATAAAATGCTCGGACAATCTATCCAATAATATAATTCATTAAAAAAATGTATCAATTCTTCAAAATCTTACGGTCATGCTTTCGAAATTACATATAGAAAATATTCTATTTTTAGACATTGAAACAGTTCCAGAAACGGAGCACTATTCGCAATTGGATGCAACAAAACAAGAACTTTGGGAGCTTAAATCGCAGTATCAGAGACGCGATGAGTATACCGCTGAAGCATTTTATGAACGTGCAGGCATCTGGGCGGAATTCGGTAAAATTATATGTATTTCCGTAGGCTACTTTAAAGTGGAAGGCGCTATTAGAACGTTTCGAGTTACCTCTTTTTATGGCGATGAAGTTAAGATTCTAAAAGACTTTAAAAACCTCATCATTACACATTATAGTGGTACCAAACATTTACTTTGTGCACACAACGGAAAGGAATTTGATTTCCCTTATATCGCAAGACGTATGATCATCCAAGGTATAGAACTTCCGTACAAGCTAAATCTTTTCGGTAAAAAACCCTGGGAAGTGCCACATCTCGATACCTTAGAGCTATGGAAATTCGGCGATTATAAAACCTTCACATCTTTGAAACTATTAACCAATGTCCTTGGGATTCCTTCTCCTAAAGATGATATCAGTGGTAGTCAAGTTTATAGCGTCTATTATCAAGATAATGACATCGATAGAATTATTACCTACTGTGAAAAAGATACTATAGCGGTCGCACAAGTGTTTCTAAAATTTCAAGGCGATGAACTCCTAGATGATTCTGAAATTATTCATGTATGATTATTATTTAATCACTACCTTTTCATGAGCCTGTTGGAATTTATTTCTAACTGAAACCATATAGACACCCGAACTAAAAGAGGACATGTCGATGTAATGTAAGCTTTCCGAAGCATCAAGTGTCACCGTTTTAATTAAGCGACCTTGTAAATCATTGATCATCACTTTGGTATTCTCCATCAAATATCCTTTCACAATAATTTGTCTAGGTGAGACTGTTGTGAAAATATCTAAGTTAGTATGCTCATGCGACGCAGCACTCAAAGTCTCTTCATTAAATCTTAGGAAATAACGACCAATGGAGTTGATGTTCCCAGTTGGCGTAATGGTATAGTCCGTTGCATTCAATAGTGTAAAGCTATTATTTAAAGTGTCTTCTAAATACACTTCAATATTCTGTGGCAAGGTGCTTTCTGAAATACTAATGGTTAATTGCTGCCCTTGTTCTGCATGAATTCCTAAAGGAATGACTGCACTAGACAAGGCATCAAAACCTAAAGATTGGATAGCCATATCGATGCCTACGTTTTCTTCCAAAAGATGTGAGTACAATGCAAAATCTGAAGGTGCTTGATCTCCGTAAATACTCGCATCATAATTAAAGTCCATACCGTTAGAAGCATTATCCGTAAAGTAAAAGTCCGTTTTATAATGACCTTCCGATGTGTTGTATAAATCTAATTGAAGATGAGAAATCTCAGATGAATTGCTTTGTCTTCCTAAGATGAAATCGTCTGAGCTACCAATGCGTCTCATGGAAGGTGTAAAATCAATTTGTCCATTATTAGTTGCAGATGCAATCAGGAAGCCTTGACCTGGTGTTATTACCGCATCAGGATTCGCATCTGCATAGGCCTGATTCCAAATGGCCCAACCATTGGATGCATCGCCATCGTAGCCATAAATACCAGCACTTTGGGTATCAAATTGTGTATTATTCGCTAATAAAAATTCTCCTAGATCAATATAAGAAGGATAAGGGTTTCCAACTAAATTCCATTCTGGATTTGTCGGACCATTATTCACAATAGGCACACTCACGTTTCCTGTTTCCACAAGTCCTGTAAAGGTAAAAGTTCCTGCATCTGTAGAGGCTGCGCGATAACCTATGCCTGCTTCCATAGGCGCTGTTTCAGTATTTGTATATAGCACATACGTATCAGTCACTTTATCAAAAGGACCAAACAAGAACAAGGTATTGGTAGCGTTACTCAAGATATTTGGATTCACAGCTCTAAAATCGATAAACGACTCACCATAAACAGGTGGTGCCACTAAATCATTGCCTCCAACGGCTGCTGTTGTATTCACATGTCTCTTATAAAGGACATCTCCAATCACGAAATTATTGACAATAAGACTCGCATATTCATCGGAATCCGACTCCAACACAACGTTATCTTTAGAGACTAAATCCCCATTTATGGTGAGTGATTTCGCTTTTTCAACGGTTATTCCTGCACCATCATAAACAATCATATTATTGATTTGTACGTCATCTGTCACTGCGTAAGTCCCGTCTAATATTAAGGCATTGTCTGTGGCAGTGAGAGCTGAAGGCGCATATGGAGACCAAGCACTACTCGTATATATCAAATCGTTACTTCCAACCAAGGTAATAGAATAATCTTCCACTTCACCAAAATCAAAAGTTTCACAGGGTCCTGGTAAGGCATTGTACTTCATAGACACTCTCATACGAGTCGTTTCTCTAGATGTTCCAAATGGTACTGTAAAGCTTCCACCTATTGGGCTGGCCTGTGTATTACCTTGCGTGAATACTTGCTCACCTGCATCTTCGAAATCGCCATCATTATTATAATCAATCCAAACTGAATAGGATTCATTGTAAACCGTTCCTGTCCAGACACCTGTTACAGAAATATTATAGGTCTGTCCCTCAGCTAAGATGGTTGAAATACTCGTGAAATCCGAATAGTTTTGTGATCCAGAGGTATTATTAATAGTATTCAATTGGACATTTTCGATATATTCCTCAGTGGCATTATTACTTTGGGAATCGCAATACGTCAAAACAATATCTAAAGTCGTGAATGATACAATATCTGAGTATTCTGAAGTTGAAATTGCAGAACATTTACTGCGTACATGCACTATGTAACGAGTTGAAGGATTTAATCCTGATAATAATTGTGTATTTACAGTAATATCTTGAAGTTCAATCCAAGTTGTAGTACCAACTTCGCGATACCTTAAGTCATAAGTTACATTTGGTAGGTTATTCCAAGTCACAGTGGCTTCGGTAGTTGTTATAAAATCTACAATCAGTCCTGTTGGTTCGGAAGGTTCAACTCCCTGATTCTCCCAAATACACAAGGTTGTATTGAACTGATAATCGTCCCAACAATTCACAGCAAGAGGCTCTTCTGGCTGTGTCCCACTCACTTCCCAAGCACAAGTGTTTGCATTAAAATTAGTCGATTCCCAGCACTCAAGACCTGTTGGTTCCACAGGTTCAACTCCTAAATTCTCCCAAGTACATGTGATGGTATTGAACTGATAATCATCCCAACAATTCACAGCTAGTGGTTCTTCTGGTTGGGTGCCACTAATTTCCCATGAACAGGTTGTGGTATTAAAACTAGTGGTTTCCCAACATTGCGTTACTGGCTCTTCCGGTTCCGTTCCTTGGTTCTCCCATGAACAAGTGGTTGTATTGAATTGGTAATCATCCCAACAATTCACGGCCACTGGTTCCTCAGGCTGCGTACCACTAATTTCCCAAGAGCATGTTGTCGTATTAAAATTCGTGATTTCCCAGCATTGTGTTACTGGCTCTTCCGGTTCTATACCTTGATTTTCCCAGGCGCAGGTGGTACTATTAAATTGATAATCATCCCAACAGTTAACGGCAACGGGTTCAACAGGTTCCGTACCTTGATTTTCCCAAGCACACGTAGTATTATTAAATTGGAAATCATCCCAACAATTTACTGGTGTTGGTGCTTCTGGTTGTGTTCCAGTAATCTCCCATGAACAGGTAGTTGTATTAAAATTAGTTGTTTCCCAACATTGCGTTACTGGCTCTTCTGGTTCCGTTCCTTGGTTCTCCCAAGAACAGGTGGTTGTATTGAATTGATAGTCATCCCAACAATTAGTAGCTACGGGTTCTTCAGGTTGTATTCCGCTGATATCCCAAGAACAAGTTGTATAATTATAATTGGCTACTTCCCAACAATTTAATCCTGTAGGTACATCTTGAACACTTACGGTAACTACAGCCACGCAAGTATCTGTGTTTCCATTGGTGTCTGTGATTGTTAAAGTCACATTATTGTCTCCTTCGTCTGCACATGTAAAGCTAGTTTCTGACAATGAAATGGAGGCAATACCACAATTATCTGTAGAACCATTGTTAATTTGAGCAGCTGTAACTATTGCGCTTCCAGTCGCATCCAATTGCACAGCAATATTCTGGCAAATAGCTACAGGATTTTCATTATCTACCTCAACAATCACATTAAAAGAGCCGGTATTTACATTACCATAGGCATCTGTAACAGCATAACTTATAACGGTAGTTCCAACTGGAAACACATCGCCACTATTAAGACCTGTTCCATCTGTTCTTACAGGAGTAACAGGCGTTGTACAATTATCTATTGCTGTTGGGTCTGTCCATGTTGGTTGATTATTTCCACAAGATAAATTGATATCAGCAGGCAAGTCGACAAATTCAGGAATTACCTCATCCATCACAGTAACCGTAGCAACACAAGTATCCGTTTGATCATCTTCATCAGTCACTGTAAGTGTCACAGCAACTGGTGTCCCTATATTGGAACAGTTAAACGTATCTATATCAATACTCCTATCGACGATGCCTACATCATCTGTTGAACCACCATCTAGATCTGCTGCAACAATCACTGCATTTCCGGTAGTATCCAGTTGAACGGTAATATCTTGACAGACGGCTACTGGAGGATCGGATCCTGCATCATCTGCTGTCACATTAATATTATCAATAGCAATATCACTAGCCCAACCCGTTGTAGTATCAGCGCCTGTTATCGCATTGAATCGGAACTTAACGACTAGATCTTTATAAGCACTTAAATCTACGGTTTGTTGATTCCAAACATTCCCAATTTCCGAACTATACTCATCAATCGTTATATAAGAGGCACCATTATCCAAACTTATTTGAAATCTTAAAGATCCAATAGATCCACCGAACATGTGGTAACTGTAAGTAAACTGAATATTATCTTTTCCCGTAAAATCGAAACACGGACTTTCAAAGTTAGCAACCTTACTAGGAAAGCCTGTCCCATTTCCTGACGCTTCCGTATACATATAAAAGGTATCACCATCACCAGTGCTAGGTCCTGTATTACTGGAAGGCGTTCCACCACTGTCACGAGTCCAATTGATGTCATCATCGGTGGTCTGTTCCCAAAGCCCTTCATCCGCTTCGAAGTTTTCTAAATAAGGAAATGTTGACACCACATTTCCTGTACAGGGAATAGGTGTTGTGGTTGTAAAATTAGTGGAAACACTATAGACTGAAGTGTTTGAAATACATCTTGTAGCCACTTGCACTTCATAATCCGTAGCAGCAGACAAACCTGTTAAAAGGTAAGTCGCTGTTGGTATATCGGTTGTTTCAATCCAAGTCGGATTTCCAATTTCACGATATCTCAAATCATAGGTTGCAGATGGAACCTCATTCCAACTAACTTCTGCTGAAATGGCATTTACATTAGACACACTAATTCCGGTAGGCACTGTTGTCTGGCAAGGTACATTAACACTAATGATTTTAAAATCATCGATAAAGAATCCATCATTAGTTGTGGAATAATTTTCATTCACATTGAGTGCGTCTGTCCTAAAATTGAATCTGATTTTTACATCATTGGAATTTAATAACGCCGTATAATTGTCGTCGATAGCGATTTCTTCCATTACCCAATGATCCATACGGTCACCATCATAGACTTGACCAAGACTATTCGCTTGAAAATTTGAATACGTGGCACTTTTATTATCGTGACTTGTTGTAGCAGAAGTAGCATTCGGTTTCGTATAATTTCCACAAAGAGAAATCCAACTAGAACCACCATCTGGTGACCCTAAAATTTCAACAAAATCATAATTTCTCTCAATGTCCCATTTTGAATAAAACTGAATCAAGACCTCACTTGAATTCGAAAAATCAAAACTATTGGTAGTCGTTAGAGTTTTAGTGGCATTATTAGAATACGTTCCTGTGCTTAGTGCATTTAATCCTGAATAACTATCTGAAGTGGTATTATTCCATCCACCAGATTGCGTCCAACCAGTCAACCCATTTATATCTGGATTATGATCAAACAGTAAGGAAGGCTGATAATATTTTTCATAATTAGCTTCATAAATAACGCCATCATCATTTGCAAGCGTCACATTATAAGCAATGATTTCATTAGCTGTAATACTTGGATCCAATTGAAGAACAGCGGAGACATTTCTTTGATCCAATACAGCAATGCCTGATTGCATCGTTGGTGATATGATACTCGTGATGTTTGGAGATATTGGTGTCACAGTCACCGTAAAATTACTGGCTGTTTGACCAATACGTTCAATACCAAAATCTAAGTTTGAGGTGAGTGTCGTGATATTGCTTTGTGTCAAGTCGTGTAATTTCGCATACTTACCTCCATAATAAGCAGTTCCCAAAGAAATACGCATGGATTGTTTAGCAATAGGTATAATGGTTGAAGGCGTAGGCCAAAATCCTTGTCCGCCATGTTCAGGTGTGGTTGCAATTATCCCTTGTCCAGAACCCGTTGAGCCATTATTATCAGGTGCACCACCCATCATCCAGTCATCAGGTAAACCATTGGATTCATAAAAAATAGTCGCACCATAAAGATATCTGTTATATCTGGTCATTTCCTCGTGCCAGCGATAATACTCATCTTCCCTACCAGAACTTTGCGATGGTACACCACCATAAGGATGAGGTACTGAATTAGCAAATGAATGGTTCCATACGGCTGATTTTATATTTCTATTGGTTATAAAATCCACCATTATTTGTGTTTCTGGTTCTGATTCTGGAGACGGTCCTCTATAAGTTCCACTGGTTTGAGTTCCAGAGGAACCAATATTATTAATTCCCCAGAAATAATCGAAATTTCTGTTGAGGTCGACACCTCTATTATTTGAAGTGTTCCCAGTACCTCCAGTATTTGGTCTTAAATTCTTACGTTGAAGTCCGCCACCATTGGGATTGAGGTGTTCATTCCAACGCAAACCATCTGGATTAACGACTGGAACAAAATAAAGTTCATTATTATCCACCAATTCCTGAATGGCTGGATCGGTATTGTAGTTTTCTATAATGTACCACATAAAAAAGATGTTGTTCATCAATGCACTTACTTCTCTAGAGTGAATCATAGAAGTGAACAACATTTGCGGTTTTGAGTTTTCAGGCACGCTACTTTGGTTTCCTGTGATCCTAACATACCAAATAGTTTCAGGATTCCATCTTGTGGTTCCTTGCCCAGAATATGTTAAACCATTATTAGTAATCGTTGATGCCGGATTTCCCCATGTAGTTTGGCCTGTGGAAGAAGCATTGGCTTTCTGAGAGACGATATCCAATCCGTTGCTTTGCGAATAGGCATACATATCGTCTAACTCCGACTTCATCTCACTGTAGGTTAGGCATCCTGCCATACTTCCTAAGTTGAAATTTGAAGGTGTTACCCAAGGAATTTCATCACATTCAGCATACTGAATAACATTGTCTAAAACGACACTTGAAATTGATCTTTCACCGGCATTTGCAGCCACAGCTTTTTCAGCATTTAAGGCAGCTATTGCTTTGGGAAGGTCTTGTTGCGCTCTATCCGCATAAAATGACTGTAGATCATCTATCAAAACCGTATAATTGACATTGTTGGCATCAAGACTATTGATTTCCAGTTCAGATAGTTCAATTATCAAATTCAAACCATCGTGTTGGGCTCCACAACTTAGGTCAATACCTTGACTAGCTATGGTGTTAATGGTTGATTGGTCTGGATTTGTTATTTTAATTCTAGATACTTTATCTTGGGAAAATACCGATTGTACGATAAGTACTAATAGCAAAGTTAAGCGGGTAATTTTTCTCATTCGTTTTATAGGGATGAATTCATAGCTCGTATTCAAGGTGCTAATATATCATATTATTTGAATTTTTATCCATAAAACGCATAAAAAACCGATTAAGTGTGTATTTATTTTTTACATAATTATTTAAGTATCTGATTTTCAGTTTTTTAATTTTATTGATCGTTATAGTCTATTCAGAGGTGGAAACAAAAAAAGTCCAAATATGATATCTGGACTTTTAGTTGATCGTTTATCAGCGACTTTTACTGCTTGATAAATCTTTTGGTAAAGGTGTTGCCTGCAGCATCAAATTTTATGTGATACACAGCACCATCTAGGTCACTAACATCAATTACCTGATTATTTACAATACCTTTTGCAACTAATTGACCTACTGTATTATAGATTTCATAGTTAATATTGTCAAAGTTCGAAAGAATGTGTAATTCACCTCCTTTAACAGGGTTTGGATACATAGTAACACCGAATTCTTCTTCTTCGATTGCAGGTCTAGCCATAACATCTTTGGCAGTTCCTGTAGATAAGTTGATATTATCTATGGCAATATCGGCCTGCCATGTACTGCCAACAAATCGATTAAATCGCAATTGCACAGTCTCTCCTGTGTAAGCCGATAGGTCTACACTTTCAGATTGCCATGAGTTTCCTAGATTTCCTGAACTATTCCAAATACTCAACCAAGTTGAACCATTGTCCACACTAACTTCAAGATCTAAAGTACCCATATCGGCTGCGCCATATTGATGGTAATTAAAAGTAAATGTGGCCGAAGTCTGTGAACTCAAATCGAAACAAGGGGAAGTTATGATTGCGCGCTTGTTAGGATATCCCACATTATTGCCAGAAGCTTCTACATAAATATAGTAAGTGCCTTGAATAGCACTCGACGGTCCTGTATTACTAGAAGGTGTACCGTTAGCATCTATCGTCCAGTCTAAATCATCGGCTGTGGATTGAGACCATGCTCCCAAGGTGTTTTCAAAACCTTCTGAATATGGATAACTGGTAATCCCATTGGTACAACCATTACCTCCTGAACTACCTCCTTCTGTTAGACTCACATCGTCAATGGCAATATCTGCTTGCCAAGTTCCTCCTACAAATCGATTAAATCGTAATTTGATAGAAGATCCTACATACGACGACAAATCAACATTGGCTGTCAACCATGAATTGCCCTTATTTCCAGTTTCATTCCAAATGCTGGTCCATGTTGCTCCGTCATCGTCACTAACTTCCAAGTCGATTGTTCCCATATCTGAAGAGCCATACATGTGATATTTAAAACTGAAGAATGCTTCAGATAAAGTACTTAAATCAAAACATGGTGAATTCAAGATAGCACGTCGGCTTGGGAAGTTTGGACTCGAGGCTTCAACATACACATAATAGGTTCCTTGTGCTGCAGATGAAGGCCCTGTATTATTGGAAGGTGTACCATTGGCATCCACGGTCCAATCGATATCATCTTCAGTAGATTGCGTCCATGCACCAAGAGTGTTTTCAAAACCTTCTGAATATGGGAATGATGAGATCCCTCCAGTACATCCAGAAGACGCTTCAGTAACATTCACCGTTCTAACAACTTCTGCCGCTGCATTTCCAGAGGCGTCTGTCACATTATACGTTACTATGTAAGTGCCAATTGAGTTTTCATCTACACTATCTCCTCCAATAATTATATTCGACGAAATATCGCCATCAACATTATCTGTTGCGGTAGCACCTAATTCAACATAATTCTCACCCAAAGTGACATCAATATTTGCTGCACCATTCAAGGTAATTACAGGTGCTGTCGTGTCTGGTATGACATTAACTGTTCTAACAACTTCAGCTGCTGCATTACCTGCTGCATCACTCACATTGTAAGTCACCAAATAAGTACCAGCAGTATTGGTATCCACAACATCACCACCAATAATAATATTTGCAGTTATATCACCATCGACATTATCGATTGCTGTGGCTCCAAATTCTGTATACGTGCTTGTCAAATCTAAGTTAATAGTTGCTGCGCCATTTAATGCAATGATTGGTGCCGTAGTATCTGGTCCAGCACCTTCAATAATAAGTGTATAATCCTCAACTTCACCGTACGTAAACGTCTCACAAGAGGTAGGAATCGCATTGTATTTCATAGAAACACGCATTCTAGTCGAATTTTCAACAGCGCCCGCTGGAATTGTAAAAGTCCCACTTACAGGCGTAGCTTGCGTTGGTGATTGCGTCCAAACTTGTTCTCCAGCATCATCAAAATCGCCATCCTTATTATAATCGATCCAAACAGCATATGCTTCATTGTAAACAGTTCCAGTCCATGTAGGTGTCACTGAAATTGTATATGGCGTCCCTTTTGTAACGGTAGTAATAATATTGGTAAAATCGGAATAAAATTGCGGTCCAGAACTATTATCAATAGTATTTAATTGCACGCGACTTATGTATTCATCATTCACATTTGTACTCGCTGAATTACAATAAGAAACTTGGGCATCTAATGTCGTGACATTAACTGAATTACTTTGTGACGAACTATTACCTGCAGCATCTTTAGCTACCACATAAAAGTCATAATTAGTACTAGGTAATAAGCCAGTTACTTGGTATGATGTATTGGACACGTTTGCAATTAAATTACCATCTTGATACACATCATATTCAGATACTCCCACATTGTCAGTTGATGCGTTCCAATTCAAATCCGTTGAAGCTTCTGTCGTATTCGATGCTGTCAAATTTGTGGGTGCACTTGGTGCTTGTGTGTCTGGAGGATTTAAAGTAGTTATATTGACTATATTACTCGATGGAGATGCATTGCCAGCCGCATCGAGAGCTATGACATAAAAATCATAATTAGTACTTGGAGACAAACCTGTAGCGCCATAAGATGTTCCTGATATGTTTGCTATTAAACCGCCATCTTGATACACGTTGTAACTCACAACACCAATATTATCTGTTGATGCATTCCAGTTTAAATCGGTAGTTGTCTGGGTAGTATTTGAAGCTGTGAGATTTGTTGGTGCTGTTGGTGCTTGAGTGTCAGAATTTACATTAACAGTTCTAATCACTTCCGAGGCGGCATTACCAGCAGCATCACTAACATTGTAAGTTACAAGATAGGTCCCAACTGTATTTGAATCAACAACATCACCTCCAATAATGATATCCCCTGAAATATCACCATCAATATTATCTGTTGCGGTAGCACCCAATTCTGTGTAGGTATCACCTAAGTTCAAGTCAATCGTTGAAGCTCCGTTCAGTGTAATCACAGGAGCCGTAGTATCAGGAAGTACATTGACAGTCCTAACGACCTCATTGGCAGCATTACCTGCAGCATCACTCACATTATACGTTACAACATAAGTACCTACTGTATTCGAATCAACAACATCACCACCAATAATGATATTTGCTGAAATATCGCCATCAACATCATCTGTTGCGGTAGCACCCAATTCTGTATAGGTATCTCCTAAGTTCAAATTAATCGTTGAAGCTCCGTTCAGTGTAATAATAGGAGCTATAGTATCTGGTCCTGAACCTTCAATATTCACGGTATAATCTTCTACTTCACCATAAGTAAAGGTTTCGCAAGCCGTTGGAAGCGCGTTATACTTCATAGAAACACGCATTCGAGTAGAATTTTCGACAGCTCCTGATGGAATTGTAAAAGTCCCACTGACAGGCGTAGCCTGGGTTGGCGATTGCGACCAAACCTGTTCACCGGCATCATTAAAATCACCATCACGATTGTAGTCTATCCATACGGAATATGCCTCATTATAGACAGTTCCAGTCCAAGTTGGTGTAACAGTGATGGTGTATGCTGTTTCCTTAGTTAATGTGGTTGAAATACCTGTAAAATCAGAGTAAAACTGTGCTCCAGAACTATTGTCAATAGTATTCAATTGCACACGACTGATATATTCGTCATTAACATTAGTACTTGCTGAGTTACAATAATTCAATTGTACTTCTGTCGTTGTAAAATTAACCGACGTACTGTAAGCAGAATTTGACCCATCTGTACATTTACTCCTTACCTGAGCCTCATAATCTGTTAACTCGGTCAATCCATTAATGTTTGTGGAGATTCCTGTGACGCTCGTTGTTATCCATGTGGAAGATCCTAATTCACGATACCTTAAATCATAATTGGCACCAGGAACAGCACCCCAACTTAAAGTCGCAGAATTTGCAGTTACATTAGTTGCCGACAGTCCTGTAGGTATGGTCGCATTACACACCACTTGACCTGCAATGGTAAAATTTGAATTTGAAATATCAAAGAATATATTGTTTGATCCCCTGACCATGATTCTATTCAGGTTTCCTTGGTTATTCGGAACAATGATATCGTGTGACCCATCATTAGGTACTCCTGATGCTAAAGCAATAGGGTATGTGTTACCACCATCGGTAGATAGGAATATATCTACATTGGCTGCATTAATGCCATTTCCAGTGGTTCCTGCGACATTCCAGGTAACGGATTGTGTGGTTCCTGCATTCCAAGTGACATTTGTATTGGGCGAATTGACCACGAAAGGACCGGCAGTTCCATTAACGGATACGACCATATCATCACTATTATTGGTGCCACCACCTGCTTGATTATCTCTTACAGTCAACCTAAAATTCAAAGTACGAGCCACATTCGGAACGGCTTCCCATTGCCATGAAGTAGCTCCAGTTTTTATAGTGGATAATCTAGGGAAATAGCGCTTATTATCTGTTGTTGGAGTGTATGATCTAAAAGCAACTCCAGAAGTGGCATTGACGCTAGGGTTTGTTGTAGATGCATTATTTTCATCAAATTGTTCCCAACAATAAGTTAGTACATCACCAGCATCAGCATCTGAAGCTGTGCCTTCCAAAACAAACGCTGTTCCTCTAGGAATTGTATAATTGGCACCAGCATTTACTGATGGCACCGAATTTCCAGTATTTGTATTGGTCTGGCAACTTGTAGATTTAATATAATCGGTTATTTGCTGAATCGAAATGGCATGAAAATAAGGATCACTATTCGATTGTACATCCGTTGATCCGGTAATCCCAGCATATCCCATGATAGTGGAGCCACTTCCGGGTTCCATTTGAGCATTCGTCCCTTCATTACCTCCAAAAGTCCAAGTATGATTGCCTCCAAATTGGTGTCCCATTTCATGCGCTACATAATCCACATCGAAAGGATCGCCTTCCGGTACTGTATGTGATGTCCATCCACTTCCTTTTTGGTTATTCACGCAAACACAGCCAATACAGCCCGCATTTCCATTATTTTGAAGATTCGCAAATAAGTGGCCGATATCGTAATTTGATTCACCAATAACATTGGTCAAAGTAGACTGAAGTGCACTATTGTAGCCTGAAGTTGTATTTCCGTAAGGATCACTGTTGGTACTCGTATAAATGACATCATCTGTATTTCCTATAAGAACTAAAGTCACGTTGAAATCAGATTCATAAATCCCATTAACACGTGTCATTGTCGCATTAATTGCCGCTAATGCCAAGGCTTTGGTACCACCATGATATTGTGTGTATTCTCCAGTGGCAGAAACAGCGAGTCTATAGGTTCTTAAAATGCCATCGTCTGCATTACGCATCATATTGACATCTCCAACATCCATTGATTTGTTCAAACTTTCTGTAACCTGACATTCAAAATCATCAGAATAATTGATCTTATCAGCTCTTTTAAAAACGACATATTGTGATAAATCAGTCGTTAGTGCTTCAATGAAAGATGCAGGCTGATTGGCAGATAAGCGCATACTTTGAAAACCTAGAGGAGAGATACTGAATCGTATCACAGAGGAAGGATCATCAATGCCTTGACCTATATAAGACCTGATTTCTGGATACCGATCTTGAAGATCTGGGCTAAAGTTAGAGGCTTCAACAACCCGAAAGTTTTCAAGTTTCCCAGAATCATTCGGAAATGATAATAGGGTTCCTGCGGAAGTACCCAAAGCACTTCTATCTGGAACATTACTTAAAGCCTGCCTTAAAGCTACTAAATCTAACGTATAAATTTGAGTCCTTGGCAATTGCTGTTTACTAGCTTTCACTTTAGAAAAATTAGCAACTGATTGTTTCTGCCAAAGGTTTTTACTTTGTGACAGTGCAAAGTTGCAGCTCATTAAAAATATGAGCAGGAGTAATTTAATTTTCATCGGTATGGTGATTTAAAATGGATAATTAATAGCATGAAAATTCGTAAGAATTCATTTGAATTTAATGACTTTTTTTACAAGTCTAGATAGCATTTTTCTTAAAATTTTAGATTTGATAGCAAATTTGTGGTTTTTCCGTAATCTTCTTTCAGACTTGTCTTACAAGCATAAAAAAAGTCCAGATTTAACATCTGGACTTTTACTATTAAGTAAACGGTTAGTGTTATTGCTTAATAAATTTCTTGGTCAAAGTTTCATCACCATCATTGACTTCGATGAAATACATGCCTGATTTTAAATTAGACACATTGATTTCCTTCACAGAATCACCTTGCATCATCGTTTGACCTAGCATATTTATAATTCTGAAAGACGAATCTACGCCGTTTGGTAATTTCACAAATAAGGTGCTACCTTTCACTGGGTTCGGATAAATCACGAAATCCTCTTCAGATTCAAAAACGCTATCTGGTTCACTTGCACCTAACGCTCTAATACTATCTACTTTTCCAGAACCGTTAATACCTCTAATAGTCACTTGATCAATATAGATTTGATCATTATTACCAGAAGCATCACATTGGAATCTAAATTGAGAATTACTAGCGAAGTTAACTTCAGAAGCATTCAAAGATACCGTAGCTGTATAGAAGGTATTATTATTAAAGCTTGTTCCTCGCGCATAGGCAGCAACTGTAGACCATGACGATCCGTTATAGTAACGCACCCAGAAATCTTCACCATTTTCCATACTCACCGCATAGAAGTAGAATTCAATTTCAACTTGATCAAAACCTGTTAAATTCAGAGTAGGAGATGTCATTGCAGACGCTACACCTGAATTATCTCTTAATCTTATTGAATAATTGTTTTCGTAAGAATTGGATCCTGAATAACGTGCACAATCGCTTCCGCCGTCAGACCAGCCATCCCATCCAGATTCGAAGTAACCTTCACTCAAGATGGTTGTTCCTGGAGTTGAACATGGCGCACAAGAAGAGCCACCACAATCAATACCTGTTTCATCACCATTCTGAACACCGTCTGTACAAGTTGGAGCTGGGCTACTGCCTAAACAGAAATCAGTCACATCAGATGATGAGAAGGATCCACCAGAAGCTAATACTCCTGAACTATCAGTAAGACTATAAGACCCGTTTCCATAAGCACAGCAAATACCATCACCATAAGCATCGGTAATTGTGAACGTATAACAACCATCTGGTAAGCACAAGCTCTCAGTATAAGTTGACCCATCTGGCTGACTTCCATAAGTGCCACCAGAAGCAACTGTTTGTCCACCACTATTCGTTAATGTCCATGCTGTTTCCTCAGGGTAATTATCAAAAGTAATAGATAAATTAACATCGTTATCATTACAAGCCGTTTGACAAGGAGCACAAGACGAACCACCGCAATCTACGCCAGTTTCATCTCCGTTTTGAATACCATCAGAACAAGTTGGTGTAGATCCACCGCCATCACACTTCGTAGAAGCACCTAAGCTTGCTCTCACTCCTCCTGGGAGCAAGACAGCGCGCATTCTGTCACGTTGTCCTTGTGTGAATAAATTCATACAAGCATCATCACTGTAGTCCATATAGTTTTGTACCATATCTGTTGTCCCACATGATACGTGACTTGTGGCACATCCGTAATTGGCACCATCGGAAGTTGGCGTATCAGAAACAAAGTCATCCACAGAGCAACCACCGTCACCCCATATATGTCTTAGGTTTAAAAAGTGTCCAACCTCATGAGTTGTGGTTCTTCCAAGATTAAATGGTGCAGATAAATAAAATCCAGATCCTCCATTAACACTGCCGAAGTAATTTGGTCCCATAACGACACCATCGGTTGCAGCACTTCCTCCTGGAAATTGTGCATATCCTAAAATGCCACCACCAATGTTACAAACCCACATATTTAAATATTGGGATGTGTCCCAAGGATCGACACCACCTTGTGAGGATTTTTTCATCGCATCATTGGTTCCCCAAGATGTTTTATTTGTTGATTTTCTGGTGATTCCGTTGGTAGGGTTACCATTAGGGTCAACAGTTGCCATACAAAATTGTATTTCAGTATCCGCTGCTTGCAACCAAGTGTTGTCAGCGTCAGCATTCATTCTTCTGAAATCATCATTCAAAACTTGAATTTGAGATAAGATTTGGGCATCACTAATGTTTTCTTGTGAAGTTCGATACAGCACGTGCACCACAACTGGGATTGTAATGACAGAACCGTCTATTCTATCTTGTTGCATCGATTGAATCTTATTTTGGGTATAAGTTTCAATTTGAGCCATTCGTTGCGCTAGATTTGGATCTTGCTGCATTCTGTACTCTAAGTTTTCCATTGACGAACAGTTTCTGTCTTGTGCAAAAACCGAAGTCACTAATAGAAAACACACAGTCATTAATGTAATTGTTTTTTTCATACTGATAGTTAAATTAAAATGTGTTAATATGTGTTAAAAATCGAATGAAACTATTAAAATTTTGCGAATATCAAAATTTTACGATAACGTTTTCGTTGAAATACAAGAATAAAAAAAAACCTTACGGTTTCTCCGTAATTTGGCTTAATCAATTTCCTACAAAACGTCCTTTTTTAGCCAAATGAGGAGCGCGCATAAATTAAAAAAGTCTGGAGTTAATACCCAGAGAATTTATGATATGAGAGATTGCTAAAATTTGAATCAAAAAAAATTGATAGTGTCTCAAAAAGACCTCAAAAAACAATTTTAGAATTAAAATTGTTGTATTCTTCTTAAGGATTTGATGACCTAGGATGTTGATTGGAACTTAAAATATCGCGTTCATATCTCAGTGACATGAACAGCTGTTTTGTCTTCATTATCTTGAGAAGGATAAAGCATAATAATTCCGATGGTTATCAGCATAATAAAGCAACCTGCCACAATGAGACGCAACCTTTTGTTCATAATAGATGACTTTTAGTTTCAACAAGTATTGTAGTCCAATACTTCCGTTTATAAAAAGAGTTGAATTTATTAAAATTTTGTTAAAATCAAAATATTAAATTCTCATATTCGTCAAACAACCTATTTAAGGTTCATCACTTGAGATTTTTCTTAAGAGTTTTACTGAAAATAGCTACTTTTACTTATGGACAAACCAGAACTACTTCGAGTTAAAGACTTATCGATTTCCTTTTTTTCTGAAGGAAAACAGACTCAAATTATCAATCAAATATCTTACGAATTGTATCCTAATGAAATATTAGGAATTGTAGGTGAATCCGGTTCAGGAAAGTCTGTTTCGTCACTAGCGCTTCTTGGGTTATTACCAAAAAGGATATCGAAAATAACAGGTGGTACCATCCGTTATAATGCTAATGAATTGACCAAGATTTCCAATAAAGCATTTCAAAAACTGAGAGGAAAAGAGATTGCGATGATTTTTCAAGAACCAATGAGTTCCTTGAACCCTTCAATGACTTGTGGTAAACAAGTACTTGAAATTTTACGGCAACATACCTCACTTAACAAGGATGCTGCTAAAGAAGAAGTCCTCAAGTTATTTGAAAAAGTAAAATTACCACTGCCTGATCGGGTTTATAATGCCTATCCACATGAAATTTCTGGTGGTCAAAAACAACGGGTTATGATAGCCATGGCCATTGCTTGTAAACCAAAAATTTTGGTGGCAGATGAACCGACTACGGCATTGGATGTCACGGTACAAAAAGACATCATTGCACTATTAAAGCAATTACAAAAAGAAGAACAGATGAGTGTGATATTTATTTCACACGATTTATCACTTGTTTCTGAAATTGCCGATCGTGTTTTGGTTATGTACAAGGGAGATATCGTAGAACAAGGTCCAGTAGCAAGAATATTTAACGCGCCACAAAAATTATATACCAAGGCACTGATTAATTCTAGACCTTCTATGGATAAGCGATTGAAACAACTTCCCACGATTGATGATTTCATCAATGACACTGCAAATGACGCTGTTGTAACTTCAGAGGAACGCTTACTTAAACTCCGACAACTTTATGACAAGGCGCCACTTTTAGAGGTCTTGAACTTGGAAAAAACATACATTTCAAAATCAGGCTGGTTTTCAAAACCAGAAAGTTTCAAAGCCGTAGATAATGTCTCATTTAAATTATATGAAGGTGAAACTTTAGGTCTGGTTGGTGAGTCCGGATGTGGAAAATCGACATTATCTAACGCGATATTGCAATTAGATAAGCCCACAGCAGGATCAATTTTATATCAAGGTGTGGACATTACAAAACTTACAAATTCACAAATCAGACGATTGCGGAAAGACATACAAATAATTTTTCAAGATCCATATGCCTCATTAAACCCTCGACTAACAGTTGGTAAAGCTATTACAGAGCCAATGAAAGTTCATGGTATTGGTTCAACAGACGATGATAGAATAAACAAGGCTAAAGAACTACTTTTAAAAGTAGGTTTAGACGACAGCTACTTTGACCGTTATCCTCATGAATTTTCCGGAGGACAGCGTCAGAGAATTGGTATTGCACGTGCCATTGCCTTGGAACCGAAACTAATTATCTGCGATGAATCTGTATCTGCATTAGATATTTCTGTTCAGGCACAAGTTTTAAATTTACTCAACGAATTAAAAAATAACTACGGGTTTACCTATATTTTTATTTCACATGACTTGGCAGTAGTCAAATACATGTCCGATCAACTAATTGTCATGAATCAAGGAAAAATTGAAGAAATGGGAGATGCCGATCATATCTACAAGTCGCCAAAAACGGCATACACTAAAAAACTTATTCATGCTATTCCGAAAGGATTATAGCATGAATATTTTTTTAGTTAGGGTTAAGATATTTTTGAGCAATCTTAAAGTGTTTTGAAAACTCGCTAGAAGCTTGTTCTCAGTCAATGTAGGTTTAGGTAGATTTGGGGCAAAAAAGTTCATTTGGTTAAAATTTATGATAGATTTGGGGCAAATCATAAAAGTTAGTAAACAGTAAATTTGGTTATTTCGATTTGGTTCTGCTAATATGAAACTTATTTTCAATTTATCAGTTTAAATACATAATAAATCGATGAAATACACATTATTTTAACATTTAAGCCCTATAAAAGCGTATTTTCCTACAAATAAACTTTATTAGTATTTCTTTTTAAAATAAAAAAGCCACTTCAAAAGTGGCTTGCATTTTCTATTAACGGAGGAAAATTTTAAATGTCCATTTCAGGAATGTCTCCATCAATGATTAAAGTTCCTTCCGTGGCATTTTCAATAGTTTCTACAGAAACTCCTGGTGCACGCTCTAAAAGTTTAAATCCGTTAGGTGTTACTTCCAAAACAGCCAAATTAGTCACCACTTTTTTTACACAGCCCACGCCTGTTAGCGGTAAAGAACAGCGTTTCAATAACTTTGATGCACCTTCACGATTCGTATGCATCATGGCCACGATGATATTTTCTGCGCTAGCTACTAAATCCATGGCTCCTCCCATTCCCTTCACCATTTTTCCAGGAATTTTCCAATTAGCGATATCGCCATTTTCAGCCACTTCCATAGCACCTAAAATCGTAAGGTCCACGTGCTGACCGCGAATCATTGAAAAACTCATAGCAGAATCAAAAAAACTTGCACCAGGTAAGGTGGTAATGGTCTGTTTGCCCGCATTAATGATATCGGCATCTTCTTCTCCTTCAAAGGGGAATGGTCCCATTCCTAAGACACCATTTTCACTTTGAAATTCTACTTCAATATCATCTCTCACATAATTAGCTACCAACGTCGGAATTCCGATTCCGAGATTCACATAATAGCCATCTTGAACTTCTTTAGCGATACGTTTTGCAATGCCGTTTTTATCTAACATAATTAATTTCTTTGTCTTACAGTTCGTTGTTCAATTCGTTTCTCATAACGTTCTCCTTTAAATATACGTTGAACGAAAATACCAGGTATATGTATTTGGTTTGGATCAAGGGTTCCAACTGGTACTAGCTCTTCTACTTCGGCAACTGTAATCCTTGCTGCACCACACATATTCGGATTGAAATTACGAGCTGTTCCTTTGAATATAAGGTTACCTGCTTCATCCCCTTTCCAAGCTTTTACGAATGCAAAGTCTGCTTTAAAAGCATGTTCTAAGACATACATTTTACCGTCAAACTCTCGTGTCTCTTTACCTTCGGCAACTTCCGTACCATAGCCTGCTGGTGTGTAAATAGCTGGAAATCCTGCCTGAGCTGCTCTACAACGCTCTGCGAGTGTGCCCTGTGGAATTAATTCAACCTCTAGTTCACCTGATAGCATCTGGCGCTCAAATTCATCATTTTCTCCCACATAAGAAGAGGTCATTTTATCTATTTGCTTGCCTTGTAATAATAGTCCTAACCCAAAATCATCAACTCCCGCATTGTTGGAAATACATTTTAATCCTTTGACGCCCAATCGTACTAATTCTGCGATCGCATTTTCAGGAATACCAGATAGGCCAAAACCACCAAACATGAAGGTCATATTATCTGAAACGCCTTTTAGCGCCTCCTGAACATTCACCACTTTTTTACTTATCATTTGTTCTCTAATTTGTCAAGTGAAAATTACGAAATAAAAAAGCCATTCAAAAATGAATGGCTTGCCTTTTTCTTTCCTTTAAAAAGCTTAAAAATCGATAACGCCATCTAATTCATCCACCGGATCATTGCCATCGCCATCATTACCTTCCCATTTACTACAATCAACTTCAATGGATAAATTTGCTGGTTTCTCAAATTCTTCTTTAGAAATACCTAATTCTTCATCTGCATAACAAGCTTTCATATACAAGCCCCAGATTGGTAGAGCCATAGATGCTCCTTGACCATAGCCAAGACTTCTAAAATGAGCTGCTCTGTCTTCTGCGCCTACCCAAACACCCGTGACTAAGTTTGGAACCATTCCCATGAACCAACCATCACTTTGATTTTGAGTTGTCCCTGTTTTTCCTGCAATTGGATTCGTTAATTCGTAAGGATAACCTGTAATTATTTCCTTATACACTGGTGCATTCACTGCCCAAGTATGCCATAAACGTTTTCCTGACCCAGACTTGGTAACACCTTCCATCAAATTAATGGTGGTATAAGCCACTTCGGCACTCAAAACATCTTTGGTTTCTGGCGTAAATTGATATAAAACGGTTCCATTTTTATCCTCGATACGTGTGACCATAACAGGTTTGTTGTAAACACCTTTGTTAGCAAACGTCGCATAGGCAGCTACCATTTCGTAAACGCTAATGTCCGGCGTTCCTAAAGCTATGGCAGGCACAGCAGGAATATCAGAGTCTATACCTAAATTTTTAACCATATCAATAACAGGCTCTGGTCCTACCTTATCCATTAGACGTGCTGTGGCAGTATTCACTGAATTTGCCAACGCATCTTTTAGTGTTAGAAATCCATCATAACGACCGTTTGAATTTTTGGCCGTCCAAGGCAAGGGGTTTCCATATTTATTAGCCTCAATCGTAATTTGTTGTTGTGGAATAGTATCACAAGGAGACAAATGAAGCTGATCAATTGCCGTGGCATAGACAAAAGGTTTGAACGTAGAACCAACTTGTCGTTTTCCTTTTTTAACATGATCATACTGAAAATGTCTAAAATTCATCCCACCAACCCAGGCTTTTACATGACCTGTTTGTGGATCCATAGACATCATACCTGGTTGTAGAAACGATTTATAATAGCGCATAGAATCTATTGGCTTCAATACCGTATCGACTTCACTGGCTTTACCATTCACCCATTTGAAAACTGTCATCTGAGTTGGTTTTTCAAAGGAATCACGAATTTCCTTTTCTGATTTACCTGCCGCCTTCATAATTCTCCATCGTTCTGATCGCGACATACTTCGGTTTAGTAAATCTTCTATTTCCTTTTCACTTAATTCAAGAAAAGGCGCTGTTTTATTTTGTTTTGGCGTGTTTTGACTATCAAATGCTGCTTGTAATCTCGGCATGTGTCTTGCCACGGCATCCTCCGCATATCTTTGCATTCTGGAATCTATAGTCGTATATATTTTGAGTCCGTCATTATATAGACTGTATTTAGAGCCATCAGGTTTTGGATTTTCTTTGATCCAATCTTTCATAAACTCATCTAAATACGCTCTAAAATAAGTCGCTGTTCCTTCCCTATGAGATTCAGGAGTATAATTAAGTCCCAACTCTGTTGCTTGTAAACTGTCTTTTTTTTGTTCTGAAATGTACTCGTATTTGTACATCTGAGCGAGCACGACATCTCTTCTATTCTTGGTGCCTTCTGGATTACGATGCGGTCTTGGATTGTAGAGCGATGAGTTCTTAAACATGCCAACGAGCATTGCCGACTCTTTCAGTGTCAATTCCTTTGGTTCTTTACCGAAATAAATTCTTGAGGCACTTCTGATACCATCGGCATTATTTCCGAAGTCATAAATATTAAAATACATCGCAATGATCTCTTCTTTTGTGTACTGACGTTCAAGACGAATGGCAATGACCCATTCTTTAACTTTTTGAACCACACGCATAAATCGGTTTGAGGATACCTGCTTTGTAAATAACTGTTTCGCCAACTGCTGTGAAATCGTACTTGCACCACCACCTTTACCTAACTTAGCAATGGCTCTTAATGTTCCTCGGAAATCAATTCCAGAATGGTCAAAATACCGGATGTCTTCGGTCGCAACTAAGGCATCGACTAAGTCCTTTGGTAATTCTTCAAAATCAACAGGCGTTCTATTGTCTTCCAGATAAAATTTTCCGAGTGTTTTATTGTCTGAAGAAATGACCTCTGTGGCCAAAAATGTTTTTGGATTTTCAAGAATGGTATGATCTGGCATCTCTCCTAAAAGTCCCCAAGAAGCCAATAAGAACATTCCGAAAAAGGCGATGACTCCACCTGCAAAGATCATCCAAAAACGTCTTACGTATTTAGAAAAGTCTTGCGTTGGTTTCTTAACAGGTTTCTTCTTTGTTGCTGTTTTTTTTGCCATAATCAATTTGTTTTTGAATGTTCAATTCTAAAACCAATATCTGTAATACCTTCTAATTTATCGACGCCTTCAACAATCCCATTTTTTCTCATAGCATGTTGAATATTGACAGTATATTCGCCACTTTCCTCAAATACAAACGGGTCGATATAGCCTTTGTACCACAATTTATTCTCTTTCAAATCTGTAAATCCAGTTCCCATAAAAGTCCCATCTGGATAGGCCATTCTATACTCCAAAGTGTCTTTTAATGTTTTTCCATTAGGATACCCTAACTCTACAATTAAAAATAAATTACTGAATTTATAATTTTCTGTATTCCTCAGGTTCACGAATAAGTTATAGGCATTGATCGTATCTGGTGGTGTAAACTTAAATTCTATACGCTCATCTTTATCCCACTCGTCAGGTACTGATTGATACTCGTCAAAAACTCGGTCGTTATCACAAGAAGCTAGTGTCATCAGGACAAACAAACCAAGGATCCAATACTTATTTTTTTGCATTGTTATTATTTGATTTATTGCGACGTCTTTTCTTCCCTTTATTATTTCTACGTTTGTTTTTACGTCTTGGACTATCAAAACGTGTTAAACTATCTTGACCCACAACGTTTTCAAACTCTGTTTTAGTATCTTCTATAAGTTCAGAAGCGTATTCTTCAAGGCTGGCAACTTTTTCCTTTCGTTTGTTTTTTTCAATAATTTCGTTCGCTTGATCCGTTGTCAATTTATGCCAGTTCATCCATTCCCCTTCATAAGCATACCACATATGACCTTTAAATATGTCTGTCTTTTGACAAACTGCTTTTCCCTTTTCAGTATATAAACGTGTTTCTGTTTTTGGAAAGGCCTTTAAGGCATCAAGATAAGCATCTAATTCATAATTAAGACAGCATTTTAACTTCCCGCATTGTCCTGCCAATTTTAATGGATTCAAGGATAATTGCTGGTATCTAGCCGCAGACGTGCTCACTGATCTAAAATCAGTTAGCCAAGTTGAGCAACAAAGTTCTCGACCACAGGACCCAATACCTCCAAGACGTGCAGCTTCTTGACGGAAACCTACTTGCTTCATTTCAATACGTGTTCTAAACTCTCGAGCGAACACTTTGATTAATTCTCTAAAATCAACACGTTCTTCAGCTGTATAATAGAATGTCGCTTTACTTGCATCGCCTTGATATTCGATATCCGAAATCTTCATCTTTAGATTTAGATCAATAGCAAATTGTCTGGCCTTCACCTTCATAGGCTCCTCTTTGTCTCGGGCAGCAGACCATACATCAATATCTTTTTGACTAGCTTTACGGTAAATTTTTAAAACGTTTTCACTATCATCGATAGCAATTTTTTTACGTTTCATTTGTATTCTCACCAACTCGCCTGTAAGCGTCACCATCCCGATATCATGACCCGTTTTGGCTTGGGTCGCTACGATATCTCCGATACTTAATGTGAGATTTTCGGTGTTTTTATAATATTGCTTTCGCCCATTTTTAAATCGGACTTCCACGCCAATAAATGGGTCTTGTCCTTGTGGTAACGACATGTTGGCCAACCAATCAAAAACAGTCAGTTTATTACAGCTATCTGTGCCGCAAGTCCCATTGTTTTTGCATCCTTTCGGTTGTCCATCCTTTCCAGTTGAGCAACTGTTACAACTCATGAAATTATATATAAAATTCGACAACTCTCAGTGTTGTCAAATGGCGATTAATAATTATTTTGAAATGTAAAGATAAGATTATTATAATGACTTAAAAAAGGCCTGACTCAATTAAACTCAATTTCGTAATTTAATCTATTTGTGAGTGACCTTAATTGCTTTTTGGTCTTAAAAATATTAGAGAAAAGTGTGTGGCTCCAACCAATTTGTTTTGAGAAATCATTGAATGACTCTTCTCTCCAATTAAATCCTTCTTTCCAAAATTTATTAGGCGAAATATAGCAAAACGTATAATCAAAAATAAAGCTCGATTCATTTTCATTAGACAGGCTAGAAATCGATTGTGGCGCTAACAAAGTGATATCATACTGCTTACAGCGTTCCCTAACAGTCCTAATCACTTCAGGGTAATCATCTGTTAAGGTGGAAATATCAAAGTCATTGTACTCGGTATTTCCGATTTTCTGAATGGGTCTAATTTGAAGAATATCAAAACTTTCCGGACTGAAATGCTTGAAAAATTCTTGCAACTCGTAAAAATTGTCCTTATTAAAAGTGTAATTGATTCTAACCTTAAAATCATAAGTAGCTTTTAAGGCTTCAAATGCCTTAAATGCATTGAGGAATTTTTCATAACTAGCCTTTTGCATAAAGCTTTCGTAACTCTCCTTAGTGACCCCATGAAGGGAAATCGTAAACTCATTAAGCCCTGCTTTCAACAAGGCTTCAATTTTTTCCTCAGTAAGTAAATTGGCATTGGTTGTAATGGAAATATAAGGCACTTGATATTGTTTCCCTAAAGCGACAATTTTTTCAAGATTCTTGTATAAGGTAGGTTCTGTTCCACAGCCTATTTGAAGTTTTAAAGCACGTTTAAATATGGCTTTTGCCACCAAATCTAAATCATCAGGTTTAAATTGACCTTTTAGGGTTTTAACATAATCGGCATCCGTAAAATAACACATCTTACAACGCAAATTACAAGCCATCACAGGATCCAGGTTCACAGCTAAATACCTTTTATTAAGCTTGTGTAACAAAAAAAGCCCTAGAAACTTAATTCTATGGCTTTTTATTTTTCTATTGAGTTGTAATAGCTTGTAAATATTCACGGTGTCTATTTTTTGAGCGACTCAAAAATATTCCTGAGATCTTTTTTGAAAGGCAAATGATCTGCTCGTCCTTTTTTAAAAATGTCATTACTATTGCCTTGTCCTTTTCTCAATGCTTTTTGCTCTTCGTAAGGAAGTCTATTGATTTCCATGCAATTGGTAGAGCAACAATTTTCCATTTGAGCTTTACATTCTTCACACTGAATGAAAAGTAAATGACAAGCCTCATTCGCACAATTAGTGTGCATATCTGCCGGCTTCCCACATTGATGACAGTTGGCAATAACGTCATCACTAATGCGTTCAGAACGTCGTTGATCGAACACAAAGTTTTTTCCTATGAACTTATTCTCCAAATTATTCGCTTCAACCTGTCTCACATAATTAATAATGCCGCCTTCCAGTTGAAACACATTTTTGAACCCCTTGTGTTTGTAGTAAGCACTCGCCTTTTCACAGCGAATACCTCCTGTACAGTACATCACAAGATTCTTATCTTCCTTGTGTTCTTTTAAATCCTCTTCAATTAAATCCAAGGATTCTCTAAACGTATCCACATCAGGTGTTACAGCATTTTTAAAATGACCTATTTCACTTTCATAATGATTGCGCATATCCACTAATACAGTATTTGGGTCTTCTATAAGCGTATTGAATTGTTCGGCACCAACATGAATACCTTTATTAGTCACATCAAAAGTATCGTCATTTAAGCCATCAGCCACAATCTTATGACGCACTTTGACTTTCAATTTCAAAAAGGCAAAATTATCATGCTCTATGGCTATGTTTAATCGCACATTTTCTAAAAAAGTAATCGTATCTAAATGGTTTTTAAAAGCTTCAAAATTATCTGCAGGCACAGAAAGTTGTGCATTTATGCCTTCGTTCGCAATGTAGATTCTACCTAAAACGTCTAGCTGATCCCATGCTAAGAACATGTGGTTTCTAAAAATTTCGGTATTATTAATTTTGGCGTACTTATAAAAAGAGATCGTTAAGCGTTCTTTTCCCGCTTTTTCGATGAGACTAGCTCTTTCTTCAGCACTTAAGTTATTGTACAGTTGCATGCTATACTAATTTTAAGGTTAAAGATTATCTATGTTGCAAAGGTATTCTTTTTCAACAAATATCAAATGGATGACATAAAAAAGCCCTCTAGCGTTGCTAAAGGGCTTTTTTGAGGACTAACTCGTTATTAATATTTTTAAAATGTTTGTCTTAAAAATATGGAACGAGTTAACCTCCATCGGCTTTACAATTACTGTTTATACCTACAGTAACTGAAACACCTAATGCGAAATTTAAAATAATTTTTCTAAAGAATCTCATTTTCAAATAAGCATTAAATTTTTGGATATGCTTTATAGCCTTTGAGTCTCGGAACTTACTAGATTAACTGATTTTCTTGACTCAGTCGCGCTGCTTTTCTAGAAAAAGCACAAAGTCAATCAAATTCAGAAATGATAGTAAAGCTTCCTTTTTCATTAGTTTAAAAGCTTCTTTTTCATAACAAGATTTCCCAATCTCAATTGGTAGATGCAAAAAGTTTAAAAAGGTTGCGTCTTAAGGTCAAAAAAATTAAAAGATGTTGTATTTTAGCTAACGTTTCAAATTAAAAATTACAGATAGATGAGCAGTGAAAAAGACGCAAAATTAAAAGCATTAAAATTAACTTTAGATAAATTAGATAAGGCTTACGGAAAAGGAACAGTAATGAAAATGAGCGATCAGGCGGTCGTTGATGTAGATGCTATTCCGTCGGGATCCTTAGGACTCGACATTGCTTTAGGAGTAGGTGGATATCCTAGAGGACGTGTGATAGAAATTTATGGTCCAGAGTCTTCGGGTAAAACAACCTTGACTTTGCATGCCATTGCTGAAGCACAAAAAGCTGGAGGTATAGCAGCTTTTATAGATGCAGAACACGCCTTCGACAGAACCTATGCCGAAAAACTGAATGTGGATATTGATAACTTGATTATCTCTCAACCCGACAACGGTGAACAAGCACTTGAAATCACTGATAATTTGATTCGTTCCGGCGCTATTGATATCGTCGTTGTGGATTCCGTAGCCGCCTTAACACCTAAAAGTGAAATTGAAGGAGAAATGGGAGATTCCAAAATGGGATTACATGCCCGATTAATGTCACAAGCATTGAGGAAACTTACAGGTTCGATTAGTAAGACCAACTGTACGGTTATTTTTATCAACCAATTACGTGAAAAAATTGGCGTTATGTTTGGGAACCCAGAAACCACAACAGGTGGAAATGCGTTGAAATTCTACGCATCTGTGCGGTTAGATATTAGAAGGTCGACACAAATTAAGGAAACCGATGGCACTGTTGCTGGAAACAAAACCAGAGTAAAGGTCGTCAAGAACAAAGTCGCTCCACCATTCAAAATGTGTGAATTCGATATCATGTATGGTGAAGGAATTTCAAAAGTCGGTGAAATATTAGATGTGGCTGTAGAGCACGAAATCATTAAAAAGAGTGGCTCATGGTTTAGTTATGGTGACACGAAACTAGGTCAAGGTCGTGATGCTGTAAAATCTCTTATTAAAGATAATCCTGAGCTTATGGATGAATTGGAAGAAAAAGTTCGAGCAATTATTAGTTCAAACGACTAAAAAAACAATCGCGAAATAAAAAAATCCCTCTTTTTGGGATTTTTTTTGCTTTTAGACGCAACCATTGTATACATTTTGCATCTAGTTATTGAAATCAACCGTATTTCAAAACCAAATTTTACAAATGAAGAAGATTTTTATAATAAGTTTTTTACTGTTTTCCCTGTTTTCATGTAGTGTAGGAGACGATACGCCTAATTTCTATTATGAGATTTTGCCTGTGGAAAGTGTGGATATCCCTGATGAATTTCAGTTTGGAAGTGTTCATGAAATTTCCTTAACCTATTACAAGCCAACTGATTGCCATGTGTTTAACAATTTTTTTTATGAAACAGACCTCAACCAAAGAACCGTAGCTGTGGTGACTTCTGTGTATACCAATCAAAATTGTAATGATGTGAATAATCTTGAAGAGGTGTCTTTTAATTTTGAAGTTAACAGCTTTGAACCATACACTTTTAGATTTTGGCAAGGAACCGATGAAAACGGGAATGACACCTACTACATTGTTGAAGTACCTGTAGTAGAATAATTAACTTTTAATAAAATCCAATCATGTGAGTTTAGACCAACTCATAGAGCAGTGTAAAAAAAATGATGCTCAAGCACAAAGTCAACTATATAAGCTATACGCGAGTAAACTGTTTTCGATTTGCTTGAAGTATTCCCGTAATTATGCCGAAGCGGAAGATAATTTACAGGACGCTTATATCACGATTTTTAAAAAAATACATCAATTTAAAAGTCAAGGTTCTCTGGAAGGTTGGATGAAAAGAATTACGATTAATACGGCTTTGCAGCGCTACAGAAGTGCTGGAGTTTTTAGTATTGTCAATGAAGAACAAATTGAAGATGTGTCGGTGGAAGTTGAAGACAATCAGATGAGTCTTGACTTTCTTTTAAACATCATTCAAGAATTACCAGATCGGTATCGATTGGTATTTAATTTATATGCCTTAGACGATTATTCGCATAAGGAGATTGCAGACATGTTGGATATTTCAACAGGTACATCAAAATCAAATTTAGCAAGAGCGCGTTTGATTTTAAAAGATAAAATTGAAGAACATAAAGCGAGTCTCAACTCGCAAAGTTTATAATGAGTGATAAAAAACATATAGACAAACTCTTTAAAGAGCAACTTAAAAATTTTGAAGTTGCTCCAGATGACGCTGTTTGGGAACGAATTGAGAAGGAACTCCACAAGGAAGATCGCAAAAAACGAATCATTATTCCTCTTTGGTGGAAAGTTGCTGGTGTTGCGGCCGCACTTGTAGTAATGTTTACCGTTGGAAACACTTTATTGAATAAGAGTACTGATACCGTGCAACCTCAGGTTGGAGACACTAAAATTAAGACCGATTCAAACGAGACGATTGGTAAAGACAAAAAAGATAAGGCAACAAATCAATTATTGTCGGAAGAAGCGACCGATGACGCAGTGGTTGATAATAATCAAAGGGAGTCTACAGATTCAAACACCTCAGAAAAAAGTTTTGACACTGAAGCTTTAACTAATGAAGCATCAACCAATAACTCTGTGACTAACACATCTGAAGATTCAAATAAGAACATAAATAAAAACCCTTCCATACTCAAGGAAAAAGCGCCAACGAAAGAGGCTGTTGCCAACACTAATTCTCAGAAGAAAGAGACGCAAAACCCCTTGAATAAAAGCCAATTACCTGTAAATAACACTGAGAAAAACGAGAAAAACGCCATGGCCGTTTCAAAAGAAAATCAGAGTAAATCTACGGATGACTTAAGAAAAGACCAATCAGAAATTGACAAATTACTTAAGGATTCAAAAAACGGGAAATCAACACAGGTCACAACTGCAAATAATTCTGAAACAGAACATCAGCTTGAGACCATTGATTCGACTAAAGCTAGTCAAGCTCTGAAAGAAAAAAATGCCATTGAGGAGGCCATTGCAGATGCTGAAAAGTCAGAGGATTCGATTGATAAAGCGGCTATTCCGATGACCCGATGGAGTGTCGCACCCAATGTAGCTCCAGTGTATTTCAACACCTTAGGCAGAGGTTCTTCTTTGGATAATCAATTCATTGATAATAATAAAGAAGGAGATGTGACTATGAGTTATGGTATCAAAGGGACGTACGCTATTAGTAAAAAATTAAGGATACGTGCGGGTGTGCACAAAGTAGATATGGGCTATACCACTGATAACATTTTAGTGTTTAATGATGCCAATGCTTCTGTTGAAAATAGCCGACTCTTGCAAAATATTAAACTGAATGACACGATGAATAACAATGCTTATGTAAGTGCCAATAGTGTGAGCTTTGCGTCTGGGCCAAATATTTTATCCACGAAAGAACAAGGTTCAATTGATCAACGTTTAGGTTTTATTGAAGTTCCTGTTGAAATTGAATACCAATTATTCAATAAGAAAGTTGGTGTGAATCTTATCGGTGGGTTTAGTACCCTATTCTTAAGCGATAATGAAGTTTACTCAGTACAAAATAATGGCAATAGAACGCTTATGGGAGAAGCCACTAATATTCGGGACATGAGCTACAGTGCCAATTTTGGTATTGGTGTGAATTACAATTTTACGAGACAATTACAATTCAATCTTGAACCTACGTTCAAGTATCAAATAAATACCTTCAATAATACCGCTGGAGATTTTCAGCCCTTTTTTATTGGAGTTTATACAGGACTTAGTTTTAAGTTTTAGGTTTTTTAGTTGGTTAGATAGTTATTGCAAACTTAATATGCAATGATGATGAAAAAGCTGCTCTGTGCCAAGAGCGGCTTTTTTAATGGGTTAATTGCGCTAAAAGAAGCTGATGCGCCTTTGCATTTATGCTTTTTGTATCTTCTATAGTGAGGTCTTTCGTAGGAATAAAAGTATGTACCTTCACTCTCATAGGTCCGGGTCCTCCACTGAAAAACGTATAAGAAAACCGCTTTTTATTATCCATGAATGTAATAGGAACAATAGGAATCTGATGATTAATTGCCATTCGAAAAGCACCGTCTTTGAAATCATCAAGTATGATGTGTTCATCTGGCACACCACCTTCAGGGAAAATACAAATACTCATGCCTTGTTTTAACCGTCTTTGTGCTCTTAAAAATACGGCTTGCCTACTTTTCGCACTACTTCTATCCACTAAAATACTCGTACGCTTATAGAAAAACCCAAATAAGGGTATTTTTGCCAATTCTTTTTTACCAACGAACACAAATGGGTTTTTCACCGTGACTAACATGAGCATTATGTCGGCCATAGAAGTGTGGTTTGCAATAAACATATAGCTTTTATCAGGTTGTGGTGATTGTTCTCGTTGAATTTTGACACGAAACCCCATTCCAAATAGAATAAAGCGTGCCCATAACCTAGCTAATCTAAAAAAGAAGGGATACCACGATTCTTTTAATATGGAAATCACGAGTATGGGAAGGAGTATGATAATTGGTATGGCTACCAAAACATAGAACCATATACGATAGAAAACCCAAAAGACGTGTTTAAATAGCTTCATAGGGCTCAAAACTACTTAAATTAATTCAACATTTCTATTAAAAAAATTACCTTTGCTGACGATATAAGTTGAATGAACAATTAAATTTATTTCCGCTTTTGCGGCAAACCGTCATGGCAAGAATACTCACCGGCATACAAAGTACAGGAACACCACATCTAGGTAATATTTTAGGCGCAATTTTACCAGCTATTGAAATGGCGAACGATTCAAAAAACGAGTCGTATCTTTTTATTGCGAATTTGCACACCCTAACACAAATCAAAGATGCTACATTATTAAGACAACACACCTATTCTGTTGCAGCTACTTGGTTAGCTTTCGGTTTAGATATTAATAAAACCGTATTTTACAGACAGAGTGATATTCCGCAGGTAACTGAATTAGCTTGGTATTTAGATTGTTTTTTTCCTTTTAAACGACTGAAGCTAGCTCATGGCTTTAAAGATAAAGCAGATCGGCTGGATGATGTGAATTCAGGTCTTTTTATGTATCCAATGCTTATGGCTGCAGATATCCTTTTATACGATGCAGATATCATCCCAGTAGGAAAAGATCAATTACAACACATAGAAATGACGCGTGATGTTGCCACTCGTTTTCATGCCAAAATGGGAGAAACTTTTGTTTTACCTGAAAGTAAAGTACAAGAACAGACCAAATTAATTCCTGGTACTGATGGTGAAAAAATGAGCAAGAGTAGAAATAACTTTATCAATATATTCTTGCCAGAAAAAAAATTACGAAAACAAATCATGGCTATCGAAACCGATAGTACTCCGTTAGAAGAGCCTAAAGACTGGCGTACTTGTAATTGCTTTGCTTTATATAAATTATTGGCTTCTGAACAAGAGATTGAAACGATGATTTCCAATTATGAAAATGGTGGTTATGGCTATGGCCATGCTAAACAAGCCTTGTTTGAATTGATTTTAAATAAATTTAGCGCACAACGCGAGCGTTATGATCATTATATGAATCATCTTAATGAACTCGATGATGCTCTTGCCATTGGTGCGGAAAAAGCGAAAATCGTCGCTAATGATGTTCTTGATCGTGTGCGTTCAAAAGTGGGCTATTAATCGTTTTTACAGTCAAACCAATTCAAACATTTTTCCTGGAAGTGGTCTCACAATACCTTTGAGCTCCATTTGCAATAGTAAACTGGCCACTTTATAAATGGGCAGTTGGGATTCTAATGCAATAACATCAAGTAATTGTGGCGCACCATTTTTCATGGCTTCAGTGATTAACTCTTCCTCTGTGGTTAAGGCTATAAACAGTTCTTTTTGAATGGTTGGTTGCTTCTCTGAACCTACTTGCCAATTGAGCATATAAGGAATATCTAACGGGTTTGAAAGTAGGTGAGCTTGTTGTGTTTTAATGAGATTATTACACCCAATACTCTGGTTATCAGTAACGCGACCTGGAACCGCAAAAACGTCGCGATTATAAGAATTGGCAATATCTGCAGTGACCAAGCTACCACCCTTTTCAGCAGATTCAATAACGATTGTGGCCTCGCTAACACCAGCAATGACACGATTTCGTTTTAAAAAATTATTGCGATCAAAGGTATCAGAACTCCAAAAATCAGTGAGAAATCCACCATGCTTTTCAACATCTACCATATATTTTTTGTGAACTTTCGGATAAATTTGATTCAAGCCATGTGCTAAGCACCCAATAGTTTGTAGCTTATTTTTAATGGCAAATTTGTGTGCTGAAATATCTGTTCCATAGGCAAATCCGGACACAATTATTGGATTAAATGGCGCCAATTCTTCAACCAACCTTTCACAAAACATGACGCCTTGTTTGGTTATATTTCTAGTGCCCACAATACTAATTATGGGATCATCTTTAAGCCTCACATTTCCCGCTTGAAATAAAAGGATTGGTCCATCAATGCAATGCTTTAAACGAGCTGGATAATCGTCATCCCTAAAATATAAACACTTAATCTGATTGTCATGAATAAATTGAAGCTCCTGCTCTGCCGCTTTTAAATGCGCTTTATTGGTGAGTTTTTTTATGGTATTGATTCCAATCCCATTAATACTTAAAAGATTGGATCGCTTCTCTTTTAATACGGCTTCGGCAGAGCCGCAATGTTCAATCAGTTTTTTAGCTGAAATATCACCTATTTTAGGAATGTGCTGTAGTGCCAAGACATAGAGTAATTCAGTATCTGTCATTTTATAGTATATTTTCTATATGCAATAAACAAAATTTCCCTTGTTAATAAATACTTATCACGATGTTTTATTCACATCAAAAAAATTTTAACTTTGTTTTTATGCAATTAGAAACTTACATAGGCGATTTGTTATATAGATATGATTGTGTGACTGTGCCACAGTTTGGAGCATTTTTAACGCATCGTGTTTCAGCTAAGGTTCATGAGACGACACATTCATTTTATCCTCCAAAAAAGGCTTTGTCCTTTAATGAGCAATTACAACATAATGATGGGCTTTTAGCAAGTTATATTGCTGAAATTGAAAAAGTTCCTTATGAAGTCGCTGTAGAAAAAATCGCTAAGCAAGTCAAAGCTATAAAATCTTATCTCATTGCGGGCGAAACGATTGCCTTTGATAATATTGGTGATTTAATTTTGAATACCGAAGGAAAAGTTAATTTTGAACCTTCACATCATATCAATTATCTGACAGATGCTTTTGGACTTTCTCAATTTTCAACCAAAGACATTACAAGAGAAGTTTACAAGGAGCAAGTTGAAGCGTTAGAAGACGCCATTCCAATCACAGTGACTCCACAAAAACGTCGCAACAGACCTTATTTAAAATATGCTGCCATTGCACTCATTGCCCTAACTATTGGCGGTTTTACGGCTTCAAATTACTATGTAAATCAAATAGAGAGTCATAATCAAATAGCACAAGAAGAAGCCAATCAGCAATTAGATACTAAAGTACAAGAGGCAACCTTCGTTATTGACAATCCGTTGCCTGCAGCCACGCTTACCGTCGAAAAGCCATCTGGTAATTACCACATCGTAGCTGGTGCCTTTAGAATTGAAGCGAATTCAGATAAAAAAGTACAGCAACTTAGAGACCAAGGATTTAAAGCACGTAAGATTGGTAAGAATAAATATGGGCTTCATGAAGTGGTGTATTCTAGCCATGTAGATCGTATTGAAGCGTTAGAAACGCTCAGATCTATCAAACGCTCACACAATTCGGATGCGTGGTTACTTGTGAAAGCTTTAGATTAAGTACAAACGCTCTTTTCTTTATAATTTCTTAAATCTGTTATCTAAGATTGAAATTCGTCTTACCTTTGCGGCAAAATTAAATCATCTCGATAATGAGCCCAAAAACTGCATTTCAGTCAAAAACCGTCATGACCGACTTGGTTCTACCAAGTGAAACCAATCCATTAAACAACCTTTTTGGAGGTGAACTTTTGGCGCGTATGGATCGTGCAGCCAGTATTGCGGCACGTCGTCATAGTCGTCGAATTGTCGTGACAGCATCTGTGAATCATGTAGCTTTTAACAGGTCTGTTCCCTTAGGAAGTGTCGTGACTATTGAGGCTAAAGTGTCTCGTTCATTCAAGAGTTCGATGGAAGTGTATCTGGATGTTTGGACTGAAGATCGTGAGTCTGGTGATTCGATAAAAGCGAATGAAGCAATTTATACGTTTGTAGCTGTAGATGAGACAGGTCGTCCAGTAAAAGTGCCCGAATTAATTCCTGAAACCAAATTGGAAAAAGAACGCTATGAAGCGGCTTTACGTCGTAAACAACTGAGTTTGGTATTGGCTGGAAAAATGAAACCTGTGGATGCTACCGAACTAAAGGCCTTGTTTTTGTAAGTCTTGAGATTACCCATCTATTAGGCATATGTTTTACTGCATTTACATTTTATAAATCCATCCCGCTGGATTTTGTGGTTCTTTTTCCTTGAAAAGACCAAACCCAAGTATGGTATCACCCCCGTTATTAGTAAACACCTCCCCTATCACTTGTTTCGCAGAGATCTTATCACCTTTTTGCACAAACACCTTGGATAGATTTCTATAGGCCGTAATATAATTACCATGTTGAATCAAAACGGTCGGGTTTTGGTACTTTTTACCCGTTACTGCTAAGACCTCACCATTAAAGACTGCTCGAACAGAGGCGTTACGCTCTGTTGCTATTCTAACACCATTACTTTTTATTGAAATGCTTGGATCAATGGGAGATGGTTGCATACCAAAACGCACTTTTACCACGCCTTTTTCAACAGGCCATGGTAATTGCCCTTTGTTAGATGCAAAATTCTTGGCAATTAATTTAGCTTCAGGTGTTAATGCAAAGCCTTTAGACGACGTTGATTTTCCCGCTTTTTTATTCGATGCGGCAATGGCTTCTCTAATAATCCTATCAATCTCTCCATCAATCTCATCAATTTGTTGCTGCTTCTTTTTAATCTTAGAAGCATAGCTACTCATACTTTGACGTATCGAAGCTATGAGTTTTTCTTGCTCCTTAAGCTCTTTTTCAAGTTCAATCTTAGACTGTCTGTTTTCCGCAACCAATTGATCTTTGTCCTTCTTTTGTCGTAATAAATCGGTATTGAGTTCTTGTAGTTTTTCCGTTTTCGATTTTATCAAATCTCCTTGTTCTTTTTGATAATCTGCATATTGTTTGATATACTGAAGACGTTTATAAGCTTGTTTAAAGTCCTCTGAAGACAAGAGGAACATCACTTTACTTTGTTCAGATTTACTTTTATAAGATTTCACGACCATTTCAGAGTAGTCCTTTTTTAAAGTGACGAGCTGGTCTCTTAAGCTTGAAATTTCATTTTGATTAGCATTGATCTCTCTAGTCAATAAATTAGCTTGATCATTCGTGATATTGATCAGGTTTCTTCTCACACTAATTTTAGAATTCAAATCCTCTACAAGCGATACCACCGATTTTTCTTTTTTCTTATCTGAAAAAAGCAGTGTATTTAATTGTTTAAGTTCTTGTTGAAATTTGAGACGTTTGGCCTCCAATGCCTTTTGTTTGGCACTTTGAGCTACTACTGAAACACTATTCAGTAGAAAAAAAAGAAAGCCTATATAGAATATCTTATTTCGCATTGTCTAAAATTATTTCTTCAAAACCAGAAGGAATCTTGAACGGAAATCTCAGGTCTTCATTGACAGAAACTGATTTGTATTCCATCATCACATTAAGTTCTTCGCTGTCTTCAATAGCAATAATATTCAAGTTTTGCGGTAATATTTCTTTATCTACATCCTGATACTTTAAATAGTCAACTTGTAAAAAGCGCCTTTTAAGCGGTTGCATTAACTGTTGCGAATCCATTTTGAAATGCGAAGGATTAAACAGTAAAAACAGCTCCAATAACTGGCTTTGATTTTTAGGCTGCAAAATATAGGAATTGTCATTTATGGAAATGATGTACTGATCATCTTTCAAATTAAATAAAGGCTCACCAATCAAAAGGTTTTGAACTTTTTGATAATTCAGTTCAACACCCAACAAGTCACTTAATAAACGGTAATCACCATCAAAATATTGATTGTTGATTTTATCATAAAACTGTACTTTATCTGGAGTAATCATAGCGCGAGCAAGTCCTAAGGTAGCGCTAATCCAAATAGTTTTGTCCTTCTCCATTCTGAGGTTCACAGTATATGATGATTCTTTTAAGTCTTGAATGATATCAATCTTTACTTTAGCCTGAAGGGTTTTAAAATCTGATTCACGCCTCCCACTTTCTCTTATCAATTGTTTGGCTGTAAGTTTTTCATCTACTTTTCCTGAAGCCACCACACTTCTGGCCGATTTACAAGAAATTGTAAAGGCAAGAACCATACAAACACAACTGAATTTTATAATCTTCATAAACTATTGATCTTTCAATAAGGCTTCCGCCTTCTTAGCAAACGCTTCCGATTGACTAATATTATTAACTTGTTTGTATGCCAAACTCAATTGTGTAAAAAAATCCGCTTTCATTTTTGGGTTCTCTACAATAAAATCCAATCCCATTTCAAGGCTTTCAATCGCTTTTTGAGGCTGTTTAAGTTTGTTATTGGCAACACCATTCACGAGATATAAGATGGGTTGAGCTGGAAATATTTCAAGTGCTTCCATACTTTTTTGAGCAGCCTGACTATCCTTATTGAGGTCAATTTGCAACATCAAGACATCTGTTAGAATTTTAAATTCATTGGGCTCCTGTTTTAAAGCCTCCTCATAGTAAGACAATGCTTTTTCTTTTTCTTCTAATTTGAGGTAATAATCTCCGAGCTCCAATAAAGTTATAACACTTTTGTCTTCACTAACCAAAGCCGTAATTTCAATTAAGTCTTGTTCATGTTCTGGATGAGTGGAAACAAACTTTACAAAATCGTTAAGCACTTTAGTCTTGGCTTCTGGTGTAATAATCGGACTCGTCAAAACGACCTTCATAGAATTAATGGCTTCCTCTGTATTGTTTTCATCCAAATAGAATTTATACAGCGCCAAATGTACTAAATGAGAATCTGGATGCAGCTTTTGCAAGCGTTTTGCGGCATCAAATGCCTTTTTGGTCTCACCTGTTTCACTATATCGGAAAATAAGTCTTAAATAGTTGGACTCGTCTTCAGGGTTACTTTTTACACGTTCTTCAAGGTTCTCGATACGATCTTCATCATTACCAGTTATAGTATAGATCTGATTTCGTAAATAATCTCGGTCCTGACTGTATCCCAACTCTTCATCCATTTCATCCAACAGTTTTAACGCATCTCTATATTTCTTGACTTGAATATAAAGCGACGCCAAGTCTTGTTTGTAATCTGGATGGAATTTTACGAGTTGTTTGACGGTCTTAAGCGCTTTATCCATATCATTCTGCTGAATGTAGACATCGTATAACTCATCTAAAAACCATTCGTTTTGCGGGTCTTCAGAAACAGCTTCTTTTAGAGCATCCTCTGCAGCACCATAATTTTTCAGAGCTTTATAGTTTTTCCCTAGTTCATAATAAAGAACAGGGTCGCTGTCGTCTAATTCAATGCATTTTAAAAGGGCATCCACCGATTTCTGATAGTTTTCAATACCCTTTTGTTTCAAGGCTTCAAAGAAATATTCCTGAAATTTATCTTCTACATTTCCCAAATCATCATTTGGACGTTTATTGAAATCAACTTGCGCCACAACCTGCTGCGGAAACATTAAGATACCGAAGATTACAATGATGATATGTAGTTGCGTTTTCATTTATAGAGATTTGACAGCGATGCTTACAGGTCGTTTCAATAATTATTCCAAAACGGAGTAATCACCAATACTCACAGAATTAAAATCACCATTATACTTGACATGGTTTCCAATCATCGCATCATCTAAAATAGCGTTTTTAATGATAGTTTCGTTTTGAATTAAGCTATTTTTAACGGTTGTATTTTCAATGACACAGTTATTTCCTATAGAGACATTTGGTCCTACAGTGGCATTATTAAGAACTACATTCTCTCCTATAAAACAAGGCTCAATAATGGTTGAATTTGTGTTTTTTACAGAGTTTGCAATCAGTTGTTCATCACCATCCGCTTTTAGAAAGTGGAGCATTTTGGTATTGGTATCTAGCGTGACGTTTTTATTTCCACAATCCATCCATTCATCTACAGTTCCTGTCTTAAACACTTTTCCTTCAGCCATCATGCGTTTGATTCCATCATTAATTTGATATTCTCCACCATTCATAATGTGCTCATCGAGTACTTCTTGAAGTTTCTGCTTCAACACAGAAACATCCTTGAAATAATAAATACCAATAACAGCTTGGTCGCTCACAAACGTTTCTGGTTTTTCTACCAATTCTATGATTTCATTCTTTTCATTTAATTTCACAACGCCATAAGCTTCAGGGTTCGCCACTTTTTTAGTCCAGATAACACTATCGGCATTGGCGTCCAAATCAAATTCAGCGCGAATTAAGGTATCGGCATAAGCGACCACTGCTGGTCCAGAAAGCGAAGGTTCGGCACACATAATGGCATGGCCTGTTCCTAAGGGTTGATCTTGACGATATATAGATGGTTTTGCTCCTAAGCTTTTAGCCAAAGACTCCAAACTTTCTACAACGTCATCCCCAAACCATGCTGGATCACCAAGAACAAAAGCAATTTCATCAATCTGTTGCTTTAAAACCTTAGCGATATCTTTCACTAATCTGTGAACAATCGGTTGGCCAGCTACTGGAATTAACGGTTTCGGTACGGTTAAACTATGTGGACGTAATCGAGACCCTCGACCTGCCATTGGTACTATAATTTTCATGTGTTTTTCTAAATTGAATTCTTTGTTATTTTACACCTGTACTTCCGAAACCACCTTCGCCTCTTGATGTCTCAGATAATTCCTCCACCAAGTTCCATTCTGCTCTTTCATGTTTCGCGATGACTAGTTGGGCAATGCGTTCGCCATTGTTAATCACAAAATCCTCATTTGAAAGATTGACTAAAATGACGCCAATTTCTCCCCTATAATCGGCATCCACAGTACCTGGTGCGTTTAATACTGTAATGCCTTTTTTTGCTGCCAAGCCACTGCGTGGCCTCACTTGCGCCTCATAGCCTATTGGTAATTCGATAAATAAACCTGTTCCAACAATACTTCTTTCAAGAGGCTTTAGTATTCTAGATTCAGATAAATTTGCTCTCAAATCCATACCAGCAGAAGCGATGGTTTCGTAATGTGGCAGGTCATGAGTTGATTTATTAATGATTTTAATTTGCATGTCACTACAATTTCGATTTAACTATCTTTTTCTCAACAACTTCGTTAGTTCTTTTCGTTCTAAAAAAACCACTAATGCCGAAAAGAGTAACAAAAATACAGTTCCTAATAAAATATCTCTATCAAATTTATAATAAGTTATAAAACTTAGGCCAGCGCTTAGCAATAGATATAGTGCTATTCTTGATACTTGATATGGAACAGGGTAATATTTTCTACCAAGAAGATAAGACAGCAGCATCATGATTCCGTAGGCCATGAGTGTGGCATATGCTGCAGCCATAAAACCGATTTTGCTAATAAAAATAAGGTTAACAGCAATTGTTATTCCTGCTCCAATGATTGAGATATACATACCAAATTTGGTGCGGTCAGTAAGTTTATACCATATTGACAAATTATGGTAAATCCCAAGGCAAAGGTTTGCTAAGAGTACGATTGGAACAATATCCAACGCTAATAAATAGCTTTCTTTATTAATGAATAACGGTCGTAACAAATCAATATATATCACAACAATCATTAAGCCCAGAGCGCCAACAATCGTAAAGTACTTAAGAATGGTCGCATAGGTCTGAGTAGCATTGTCTTTATCTGAATGGTTGAAAAAGAATGGTTCTGCTCCCATGCGAAATGCTTGAATGAACAAGGTCATAAAAACCGCTAATTTGTAACAGGCGCTATAGGCTCCATTTACAAATTCACTTTCTAGACTCGGCAATAACCATTTATCGAGATTCTCATTAATTACAAAAGCTAAACCAGCGACCATAATTGGCCAACCGTAGGTTAATAATTGCTTTAAAATTTTTGTGTCAAACTGAAATTTAGATCTAAAGAAATAGGGAGAAACAAGTATTAAAACAGCCGCACTAGCTATAAGGTTCGCAATAAAAATATATTCTACCTTATTTTCAACATGAAACCATTCTCTCAGACCTTCCCAACCATAAGTTTTAGATAAGAGCAGTACATTAAGAACCACGATAATTAGTACGTTTATCAATTTGATGGAAGCAAATCTGATGGGTCTACCCGTGACTCTGAGATACGCAAACGGTATGACAATCAAGGTGTCAATGAGCGTGATTCCAACGAGAAGCGTATAAAAATCTGTATTAATTCTTAATATTTCTGAAATGGTCTCTCGAAAGACCAACAGCGCAATTCCAAACAAAAGTGTACTACCTAAAATTGTAAGAATCGCGGTAGATAACACCGCCTTTTTATCCTTGTTTTTACTGAAAAACCTAAAAAAAGAAGTTTCCATTCCATAGGTAAGTATGACATTAAAGAAAGCAGCAACGACATAAAATTCAGTGTTTTCAGAATACCCTTCATTTGGAAGTACATCTGTGTGAAGTCGTACCAATAGGAAATTAATGAGTCTTGGCAAAACGATTGCTAACCCATAAATAACCGTGTCTTTGAAAAAGGTTTTTAGTACACTCAAGAAATGTGTTTTATGCTGTTAAAATTACGTTTTTAGACAACGCAAACCAAGGATATATTAGAGCTTATCTGGCACACCACTTTCATAGTAAACTCCTTCATTTTCAATGAGATTAGCAACTTTAACATATTTCGTTTCACCTTCCACACGGTAGCTAACAACACAATCCCGATTGGAAATATCAAATGGAAAATCTGACAGCGTCATTAGCGTATGCCCTTCAGCAATAGGCTTTCGTTTTATTAATTGACAAAAATACTTCCCTTTCCCAGGGACTAACCTACCTTTCATGTTTCTAAAAAAGACACTATCGATAACGACATTGTTATTAGGCGTTAAATTCGCAATATGTAAATTAATGCCTGAGCTTCCAATTTTAATGGGAGCTGTCCAATATTGAAAATAGGCTCGTGTGTATTGAAAAGGCGCTGTTTTTTGAAGTTTGTAAGCATTAGAGCACCCGTACAGCAAAGTGAGTGTTAAAAGACATAATAACACGGTTGATTTTGAATATGACATTTGGCTAAGTGTTTTGGGGAATTAGTTAATTGTGATTTGGTGGTGTACTCGGATAAAGTAACGGTTCTTTTTCCTGAATATTGGAGATTTTAAAATAATACTGCTTTTCACCTTTGCGATAGCTCACAATACATTCAGTATCTGATATCTCAAATGGTAACTCATGTTTCTTTTTAGGTAACTGATTACTGTATTCTTCCTTCTGATCACTACTTAAAACCAGATCAGTGTCAGGCTCATTAAATGCCGTTTTAAATCGTCCTATATAAAGGTGGGAATCATCGGTCTCTGCTAATTCCAATTTCGCCACTTTTTCTCTAAAATAAACACTATCTAAGATGACTGCGCTTTGCTCTGTTGGAATAAAAATGTTTAATCCAGAACCCGCGCCTTTAACGCCACCTGTCCAACGCTGAAAATACACATCACCAATATCTAACGGCGCTTCCTTTTGCAATTTTTGAGCTGATGAACATCGGGAAAAACTCACTACAAACACGACCATAAGGCCTAAAAACGAAAGATCATTAATTGTTTTCATGATATTATTTTGAATCTTATAAATATACAATTTCAAAATTAATGCCATAAAAAAAGTCCTGCTTCTAAAGCAGGACTTTTTTTTATAATTGGATATCAACTTAGTTATTTAAAGCTTCAGCTCCACCAACAATCTCGAGTATCTCATTGGTAATAGCAGCTTGACGTGCTTTATTATAAGTTAATTTCAATTGATCTCTTAGCTCAGTCGCGTTATCGGTTGCTTTATGCATCGCTGTCATACGTGCGCCATGCTCTGAAGCAAAACTATCACGAACAGACTTATATAACTGTGTTTTCAATGACTTCGGAATTAGCTCTTCAACGATTTCAACCTTTGAAGGTTCAAATATGTAATCTACATTAACGTTCAGGTCTCCTTCTATTGGCTGAATAGGTAAAAACTGTTCGGTTTTTACGATTTGTGTAGCCGCATTTTTGAAGTGGTTGTAGACAATTTCAATGCGATCATACGCACCTTCTACAAACTTTTCCATTAGCAATTCAGCGATATCCGCTACTTTGTCAAAGGTTAAGTCGTCGTAAATATCACTTTTATTAGCGATAACTTTATTGGTTTTCTTAAAAGCATCATTTGCCTTTTTTCCAATCGCTAAATAAGATACTTCTTGGTTTGCGTAAGTCTCTTTCGAAAGATTAGTAACCTCCTTAATGATGTTGGAATTGAAAGCACCTGCAAGACCTCTATTGGAAGTGATCACTACAAGTAAGACTTTTTTAACCTCACGTTGTTCTGCAAACTTACTACCTGAGTCCCCTTCTAGTGTTGCACTCAAGCTCTGTAAAAGCTCGGTCAACTTATCAGAATATGGACGCATCGCAGTAATCGCATCTTGGGCTTTCTTCAATTTTGCAGCAGAAACCATTTTCATGGCACTGGTAATCTGCATCGTTGACGATACCGAAGATATTCTGTTACGTATTTCTTTTAGATTAGCCATATATGAAATATGAAAGATCCTACACCAACCATTGCTAGTGTAGGATTATTAATTATGCTCTATACTTTGCTGATAAGTCTTTAGTCACTTTTAACAAGGTGTCTGTCACTTCATCAGTTAATTTACCTGCTTTTAAAGTATCTAATACATCTCTGTGTTTTGCATTTAAATACTCTAGATAATCACGTTCAAATTCCTTAATTTTATCTACAGGAACATCTCTCAATAAGTTTTTAGAACCTGCATAAATGATCGCTACTTGATCTTCTACTGTATAAGGATCGTTCTGTGCCTGCTTTAAGATTTCAACGTTACGTTTACCTTTTTCGATAACATTTAATGTTGCTGCATCTAAATCAGAACCAAACTTAGCAAAGGCTTCTAGTTCACGGAATTGCGCTTGATCTAACTTAAGCGTACCGGCTACTTTCTTCATCGATTTGATCTGAGCAGAACCTCCCACACGAGATACAGAAATACCAACGTTAATCGCAGGACGTACACCAGAGTTAAACAAATCGGATTCCAAGAATATCTGACCATCTGTAATAGAAATCACGTTCGTTGGAATATAAGCAGAAACGTCACCAGCTTGTGTTTCAATAATTGGTAAGGCTGTTAATGATCCACCACCTTTAACTATTGGTTTTAAACTATCTGGTAAATCGTTCATGTCTTTAGCAATACCGTCATCAGCGATTACTTTTGCTGCACGCTCTAATAATCTTGAGTGTAGGTAGAAAACGTCACCAGGATACGCTTCACGTCCTGGAGGACGACGTAATAATAAAGATACCTCACGGTATGCAACGGCTTGTTTTGATAAATCATCAAAAACAATCAATGCTGGACGACCAGTATCTCTGAAGTACTCTCCAATAGATGCTCCAGTAAAAGGTGCATAAACCTGCATGGCTGCAGGATCGGATGCGTTAGCCGCAACAATAGTGGTATAAGCCAAAGCCCCTTTTTCTTCAAGGACCTTAGCAATGTTTGCTACCGTAGATGCTTTTTGACCTACAGCCACATAGATACAATATACAGGGTTTCCTGCATCATAAAATTCTTTTTGGTTCAAGATGGTATCAATACAAACAGTTGTCTTACCTGTTTGACGGTCTCCAATAACCAACTCACGTTGTCCTCTACCTACAGGAATCATGGCATCGATAGACTTAATACCTGTTTGTAATGGTTCGTTTACCGGCTGACGATAGATAACACCAGGCGCTTTACGTTCCAATGGCATTTCATAAGTTTCACCAGTAATTGGTCCTTTACCATCAATAGGATTACCTAAGGTATCTACCACACGACCTACGATGCCTTCACCTACTTTTACAGAGGCGATACGACCCGTACGCTTTACAGTTGACCCTTCTTTAACACCTACTGCAGCACCTAATAATACGATACCTACGTTATCTTCTTCAAGGTTTAATACAATACCTTCTAATCCGCCATCGAATTCTACAAGCTCACCATATTGTGCGTTTGCCAATCCGTAAGCACGTACAATACCATCACCTGCAGTTAATACGGTTCCAACCTCGTCTAATGAAGCTCCTGCTTCAAAACCTGAAAGTTGTTGTTTTAAGATTGCTGATATTTCAGCTGGTTTTACTTCTGCCATCTTTATTTAGATATTAGACGTTAGATCTCAGTAACGAATGTTAACTGAGCTAACTATTCTTAATTTAATGTGAATTCTCTTTTTAATTTGTTCAATTTGTTCGCAACACTTGCATTGTATTGAATATCTCCAACACGCAAAATGAAACCACCTAAGATGCTTTCATCTATAATACTTTCTACTTCCACATCCTTTCCAGTGAGCTCTTTAACTTTAGCTAAAACTTTCACTCGTAGCTCATCTGTTAATGGGACGGCAGTTGTAACTTTAGCAATCTGCGTGTCTTTTAACTCATCATACAAACGCATATAACTAGTAGCTACATCATTTAAAAGCGCTAGTCGCTTGTTGTCAATCAAAGTATCTATTAAATTCAATGTTATAGGCTGTGCTCCTTTGAAAACTTCTAACAATACTGCTTTCTTTTCTGAGGACCTCACTACAGGACTTTGAAGCATATCGCTCAAGTCTTTACTGCCTGCAATTGTCGATGCAATTGATTTCATATCAACATTTACAACTTCCGCTGCATTTTGATCTGATGCCAAGCTCAAAACTGCTTTTGCGTAACGTATTGCTGCTCTTGCTCCTGCCATTATTTCTTAGTTTAATTTTGCTTCACCCAACATAGACTCAACTAAAGCCATTTGTTTGTCTTTGTTAGCTAATTCTTGACGCACAACTTTTTCTGCAATTTCTACAGATAAGGAAGCGACATGGTTTTTCAATTCTGCCATCGCCGATTTCTTTTCGCTTTCGATAGCAGCCTGTGCTTTTTCAATGATTTTGTTCGCTTTTTCTTGTGCTTCAGTTTCAGCATTAGCGATCATTTTCTCCTTAAGCTCACGTGCTTCTTTCAGCATGGCTTCTCTTTCTAATCTCGCTTCTTTTAAGATTCGTTCATTATCTGCTGTAAGGTTTTCCATCTCTTTACGAGCGTTTTCAGCAGAAGCTAATGCCTTTTTGATACCCTCTTCTCTATCGCTTACAGCTCCAAGAATAGGCTTCCAGGCAAATTTTCTTAAGATCAAAAGCAAAAACAAAAATGTTATCGCCGTCCAGAATACAAGACCAAATCCAGGTGTAATTAAATCCATTTCTTTTTTGTTTTAAGTAACTTAAATTTTAAAGACACAGAAGCAACCAACCGTTACTTCTGTGTTTTCTTGTTTTTACCCTTGTAAGAAAGCAACAACAACACCAAATAGTGCTACCGCTTCTACGAAGGCTGCTAAAATTAATGCAGACGATTGAATCTTTCCGTGCATTTCTGGTTGACGAGCCATTGCTTCCATAGCAGACCCACCAATTTTACCAATACCAACACCAGCTCCAATAGCTGCTAAACCAGCTCCAATAGCTGCAATTCCAGTAATAGTCATAGTTATAAAATTTAAATTAATTAATGATGTTCTTCTTCAGTTGCCATACCAAAATACAGGGCTGACAAAATTGTAAATATATAAGCTTGTATCGCTGTTACGATAATTTCAATTACTGTAATAAACAATGAGAATGCTACAGATACTGGTGCAATGGCAACAGACTTAAATACAAATATTAATGACATTAATGCTAATATGATGACGTGTCCCGCTGTAATGTTAGCGAACAAACGAATCATTAACGAAATAGGTTTTACAAACATTCCGATAATTTCAATAGGCATTAAAAATATTTTCATTGGAACTGGAACGCCTGGCATCCAGAAGATGTGCTTCCAGTAATTCGAGTTTCCACTTATCGTTGTAATAATAAATGTAAAAACTGCTAGTGTACAAGTAAACGCAATATTACCACTTAAATTAGCACCGTTAAGGATTGGAATTAATCCAAAAATATTATTGATCCAGATAAAAAAGAATATGGTCAACAAGTAAGGCATGTATTTTTTATACTTATGCTCACCAATCATTGGTTTTGCAATTTCATCTCTAACAAAGACGACTAAAGGCTCAACAAACCCAGCCACTCCTGTAGGAACACCATCTTTAGATTTCTTGTAACTTCTTGCTGCTGTGATAAATATTAACAACAACACAATAACAGACACCCACATCATAAAGACGTTTCTTGTAATAGATATGCTTAAAGGTTGGTGTGCATTTGTTGGATGATGCTCCGCATCAAAGTTGACGGTTGTAGCATTACCCTCCAACTGATAAATTTTTTCGTGAAGTTTCACAAACTTTCCACCATTAGCCTCGACGATGACTTCGCCGCTATCATCATGATGAAACTTGCTTGAAGAGAATGTGGTCAAACCATTATCTGTCCAAAGAATAATCGGTAAGGATAAGGACACTGGTTTTCCATTCCAATCCCATAAATGAAATTCATGAGCATCTTTAACGTGATGAAGGATCATTTCCTTGGCGTCGAACGCTTCTCCCTCTTTTGGGTCATTATTTTCTGAGGCATTCCCAGTAAACGTTACTGCTAAAAACAGCATCGAAAATAATACGTTTTTTAAAGTGTTTAATGTCATCGTGTATCGCTTAAAAATACGCTGCTTTAAATTCGGTGCAAATGTACGTACATTATATTAATTGTCAAATAATAATTTCATGATTATTTGATGCTGCGTTTTCAAGCTTGATTATGACCTATATTTCTTACTTTTTTTGCAGTAATTTGGTAATGGTGTAGACCTCAAAAGTTAAGAAAATAAAATAGGGCACAAAAAAGTTAGCCAAGTCATAGCCTTTCTGTTCGGGCTTTGACAAAATCCAAGGCAATAAAAACACCATAGTCAATATCATTTTTAAGAGCATGCCTAGAATAAATGCGTTGAAGACTTCTGTTTTACCAATAGATTCTCTGTAGTTTATAAGGGTATAAACGATAACTACAGTAATGATATGAAAGAGATAAATATGCCACAGCGGAAAAAACAAGTCGACCTCACTTGCGAAGTGATAATTTAGGTAACTATGAATCCCAAACATCAATCCCGCTAACACTAAAAGTTGGACTAGAAAATTCGCTTGTCTCTTTTTAAAAAGCTTATTCATTTATTGATCTTCTTTTGAAGCGGCAATAATACGTCTAATTATATAAATTATTGATATTATCACAGAGGATAATGATCCAGCCAGAGTGTAAAGATTGTGTTCATTAGGGTACATCTCATCGAGTTTGTAACCTATAAACGTTCCTACACCAATGATAGCAAACATTTGAATACCGATACTGGAGTATCTTGCATAGGTATTAAGCGGTTTGTCCCTTTTCTGGTTTTCCCTTTTCGAGGGCTGCTTGCTGTCCTGTGGTTCCATTGTTCAATTCTTTTAAGGCGCCTTTCATTAAACATGTTGCATTAAATGTGGCTCCTGGTTCCACAGACAATTTACCAACTTCAACTTCACCTTCTACATGCGCCGTAGATTTCAAGGTTAATGTATCTGAAAGTAACAATTTGCCCATAAATTTGCCTTCAATGTCGGCGTTGGCACTTTTTAAAGTGCCATTAATAGTTCCCGTTTTACCGATAACGACCTTTCCTGGAGTTTTAATATTTCCTTGAATAGAGCCTTCGATTCTGAAATCACCATCACTAATAATATCACCTGTTATAACTGTGCCTTTCGCGATCGTGTTCTGTTGTGAAGTTGTGTCTGAAGCCATACGTCCTGTTTTTTTATCTGAAAACATAGGTCTAATTTATTGAGATTCTAAGTAGTCGTTTAAATTTTTATGTCGTTGTACAATTTCGTAGTTAGGCGAAGAAATTGAGTGATAGGTTCGATCTATTTTGTTTTTGTTTTCCTTAAGTATTTCTGCAAACCCTGCAGCCCCTTCAGCACTTGTCAATCCATGAACCACGACAAAGGTCGTCTTAGAATCATAAAAATCTACAGAGGTTGATAGGTCAAAATAATTGATTTTTGAAATGGCCTCATTGAGTTCCTTTACAAAATCAGCAATTTGGTCTTTTTCATCAGTACTAAAAGGGTATAGCACGTTAAAGTGTTTTGCTTTATCATTACTCACAAACTCTTTTTTGGCAAAAATAGGAATCACATTGGTCATGATTTCTTGGGCTTTTTTGCCTTCTTCGGAATTCGGGTAGGTCAACGCAATGTAGTTGACGCCTTTTTTATAAGCTTCAAACCCTTTCAGTCTGCCATTGGCCGACGCTTTTAAAATTTCAAATTTCGGAACCATTGGATCGCCTTCAAAACGATCAATATAGGTTTCGGTTTTTGAAACTACTGCCTCATATTCTTGATTGTTAAACTGTTTATATAACGCTTCGTAAAGACGCTCTGGGCTATTTTCATCTTGAGATAATTCAGATTTTGGGTTCAGCAATATTTGCGCATATCTAGAATCTGGATAGCCGTTAACGATCTCCTGCTTCATGGTACTGGCTTTATTATCCAAGCCCAGTTCGACATAAATTTTGTAAAGATTGTATTTTGAAGGCAGAATTAGTCGTTCTTCTGGATTATTACTCAATAAGGTCTCTAGCCGTGATTTGGCCAGTTCATACTCTTTGAATTTTTCCTTATAAATCATACCTAACTGATAATAAGCATAATTTCGATCTTTTGACAAGCTATCAATAACTTTTTGATCTGTTGGTATTTGCGCTATATAAAACGCTGGATCGAACTGTTCTTCATTGGCGACATCAAATGAACCCGTAACATTGTCTAAAGCGTTATTAGCTCTCGACTTCGTGTTTGATAAACGCCAGTTATCTTTTAATTCACGCTCACCCCAAACTCTTATAAATTCATTTTTACCATAGGCAACGGTCGTTGGGTTGTAGAAATAGAATTCTTGTGCCTTTCCTTTGGTCGCAGTAGGATCTGCTCTTAGTGATTTTTCGACATTGTTGGCAATGGATTGCTTTTGTCCGGTATTCGAATTTCGTCTGGCTTCCGCCTCTGCTTTTTCCTGTTCCGCTTCAGCTTGAATCTTGAGTTTCTCTGTATATTCTGAAAAATAAGCCATTTGAGCATCTTCAGATAAATGAACTAGTCGCAAGATGCTATCATTCACCTGAGCCACATCCTCATAATAAATGACATCTTCCAAATTCTCTCGTTTGCGATTAACCACACGATACGGTTTAGAATTGAGCTTCATATGCTGCATGGTACTGTCATAATAAGCACCAGCTTTCTTATATTCCGCATTATCAAAACTCATATCACCAAGCGTTACATAATCTCTAGAAATAAGTTCCTTATCTCCTAGATTGGTGCGCAGTGATTTATTGTAATAGGCTATCGCTAATGAGTCCTTTTGATTGGCTCGGTGATATTCAGCAATACGATAATAGATTTTATCCAAAAACGGACGATTTTCTCTATTTTCCTCTAGGTCTGTTAAATATTCTTCAAACGCTAGTTTATCACCAGAGGCCATATCAAAGTTGTACGACTTCGCTAAATGCGCATTAATATAATAAGGTCGAGGAATTTTTCTGTGCATTTCAATTACCTTGTCAAAGGCTAAATTCGCACTATCTTTTTCACCCATTTCATTATATAATTGTCCTAAAATATAATTGAAACGTGCTTTCTCCTTTTTCTTTTTAGTGAATTCTGCAGCCACCTTTAACTGCGTCATAGCACTATCTTTAGACTTGGTGTTGATATATGCTTGGGCTAAAATCGCATTGGCATCGGCTAAATCCTGATCTTCTAGTTCTTCTTGTTCAAGTAAACGTTTGAGGTTTTTAATAGCCAACTGATTGTTTTCCAACCTGATATTTGTTTTCTCTCTCCAAACTTTGGCTGTATTAATCTTATCACTTGCAGGATATTTGTAAAGAATATAGTTAAAGGCCTCCAAGGCAGGAACAAAGCGCTGGTCAAAATAACGTGCTTGACCTAGTAATAGATACGCCTCATCAATTTGCGGATTGTATTCTTTGCCTTTGATATTCATGCCGTGCTTTTGAACGGCTTTAATGGCTTTCTCTTCAGCACGCTGAAAATCTTGATTCTTGGATTGACCTGGAAGAATAATATCTTCCGAAACTTGCATCCGCTCGATGGGCAGTAATTCCCAAAAATTATCTGTAGATGCATTATCAACAGTCTCTCTTCCTTTCTCGAGCGCAATATTACCATTATAAAGAATATTATATTTGGTCCCTAAGGCATGAAAGTTTCGGTTGACAAACGTATCTTTTTTTCGAGAACATCCCGAAAATAAAATGGCCACAGATAAGAGTGTTATATAGACTTTAAAAGAGGTATTCAAAAGGATTCATTTTTGTAAATACTATAACTACAATCGATCGCATATATTATGCAATGCTGTAAAAATAAGCATCTTTTTGAATTATCTCTGAAAAATGCTGGATTTTAGTTGTCCTGCAAACTACTTGTAGACTCAGAACCCGAGAAATGTAATTCCAATTCTTTAAGCGTTGCTTCATTAGTCGCTAAATCTTTAACCACCGCTCCTTTTTCTAATACTACAATTCGTTCACAAACGTCAGTAACATGCATTAAATCGTGGCTGGATACTAACACGGTAACACCCTTTTTTTCTGCCAAATCTTTAATAATCGATTTCAGTCTTATTTGTGTGGTCGGGTCTAAATTTGCAAAGGGTTCATCTAAAATAATGACTTCTGGATTTCCTATAAGTGCAGCCACAATTCCTGCTTTCTTCTGATTCCCTTTACTCAAGTCTCTCAAGTATTTTTTCTGTCCGAGAATTTCACCATGAAAAAAGTCTTCAAACTGAGAAATTAAACCATCAACATCGGCTTTGTTTTGTCCGCGAAGATCACCTATGAAATAAAAGTACTCTTCAGGTGTTAAATAACCTATGAGGAAACTTTCATCTATAAATGCTGAGGTAAAAGGCTTCCAATCTTCACTTTCGTGAACCAAAATCCCATTGTTCTTGATGCTCCCTGTTGTAGGTTTAATCAAATCTAAAAGGAGGCTGAAGTACGTCGTTTTACCAGCACCATTATTACCAACTAAACCAAAACTTTGTCCTTTTGGAATATCTAAGTTGTCTATTTTCAATACAGTTGAAGTTCCGTATGCCTTTGAAAGATTGTATGTTCTTATCATATGAGTTTCATTTTAGTCTTGATTGAATGCATCAATCATTTTATATTTTGAATCCAAGTATTTTTGGGTGATAAATTTTATGAGTTTTTGATGTAATAATATCCCTATCACACCTAGTACAATTAATGTTAGTAATCCTACTTCAAAGCTGACAAAATAAGCAGTTAGCCCGAAAATGGCGGCAGGAAGTAGCATTAATGGAATCCCAATAATCCATTGAACCGCACCAGTTCCTTGATAATTAAATGCTGCACGCTGATTTAAGTCTATTTTCTTTCGGTTAAAGGAGCCACCAAACATAATAACATAGCTGTTTACGCCTATATTATAAATGGCCGCAGCAAAATGAGCTGCCAAAATTTTCCATCCAAAATAAACATAAGGAATGCTGAGAACAAACATGATGACAACACTTAAGATCATCAAGGTGTATTTGGATTTTAAGTACTGTTCATATTTAATATTCTGACTCATCAACATTTTATAGTAGCCACTATCCCAAGCTGGTATAAATTGACCAAAATTAATGAGGAAGATTCCAGTGACAAAAATACCGACAAAACCAAATACCATAGGAGAATCTGAGAATTGTGGATTCGGGTAAAAAAACAATCCATAGAGCAATCCAATGATTAAAATAAACACAGTAGATCGCGGTCTTTTATTACGCCAAATGAGTTTTAAATCTAATTGCATGAATGGTGCTATATCTCCAAAACGTTTGGTCCACTCCATGGAAGAGGCATTTACGACTGTTGCTTTGGTTTTTAACGAACTATCTAAATATAATTTAGATTTAAGCATCTTAAAATTCACAAAATACAACCCGATAAGTATGAGCAGTGGCACTATAATAAAAAGTGGATTGTTATAAATAGCGTTGAATCCATTTGATACAATGTCAGTAAAGGATATAATTTGAAAGTGATTTAAAGCGAATAAAATTCCTGCAAAAGCAATGATAGGAAGAAAGGACAACTCTCTTTCCGAGGAAAAACTTTCAATAATAAAATTGAGAAAATTGATGATTAACGTCGTAACGACAATGGCTAAAAACCAAAACAAAATAGACACCTTAGGATACCCTTGAAACAATAATACGATACTGAATGGAACAAAGGCAAAAAGTGGTAAAAAATTAAAAAATGAAAACGCTGATTTACCTAAAACATAGTGAACGACTTTACGGCGTTTCACAGGCAATGTTAATAATGGCTTTACGGACATCACAGGTAATTTCTGTAAAAAAAAGCGCATAAGCATGTCCCCAAGAATGTAGAAAAACAAATAACTATTTACAATGACTAGTGGGTCTTGGTCGGGATAAATTTCCTTGAGCATAGGATACAAAGCAACTCCCATCATCAAAAACATGACAATAAAGTAGAGTGCAAAAAACACCATCAAAATTTTAATCCCAATACTTTTATTAAAACTCGCAGAACGAAAAAATTGCTTCCATTCTAGATTTAAAAAATGTTTTAATTTCATAAGTAATTTGGTTGGTTTATCAATACAAGTGATTAGTAGGTATTACATTTAATTTGTTACAACTAAAATACAATTCCTAATTCGATTTCTTATTTTTACAAAAAATAAATCTATGTCACAATACCACAAACTTACGGTTCAATCCATAACACCACTAACCGAAAATGCAGTTGCTTTAGGTTTTGAAGTACCATCAACCTTAAAAAACGACTTTAACTTTAAGGCTGGACAGTATATCACGATCAAAACTCATATTAATGGCAATGAAGTGAGACGTGACTATTCGTTATGTGTTTCACCGAAGAGCGGTCTTTTACAAGTAGCCGTAAAACGCGTTGAAGACGGTACTTTTTCAGTGTATGCAAATACGGAACTCAAAGTAGGTGATGTTCTTGAGGTCGCGCCTCCAAGAGGTCGTTTTATCTTTGAACCCAATGATTCCAAAACTAAAAATATTGCAGCCTTCGCCGCTGGAAGTGGCATCACTCCAGTCTTAAGCATTATAAAATGTGCATTGGAAGAAGAAATTTACAGCAAAGTCATTCTTGTATACGGCAATAAAACGACTAAAGACACGATGTTTCTCAATGAGCTTTTAGAGTTACAACATGCATTTAAGGATCGTTTTTCGATACAATTTGTTTTTAGTCAAGCAGACGAAGAGGATGCCATTTTTGGTCGGATAGAAAAGAGTACCGTCAATTATGTGGTTAAAAATAAATACAAGCATATTGATGTGGATGCCTTTTATCTGTGTGGACCAGAAGCCATTATACATACAGTAAAAAATGTTCTGACAGATCACGATGTTGATCCATCACGAATCCATTTTGAATTATTTAAGGCAGCGAAAACAGAATCTTCGAGCACCAATGGTGTCGCAGACGGTAGAACAAAGGTCACGGTACTTTTAGATGATGAAACCTCATCTTTTGAAATGTCTCAGAAACAATCTGTATTAGAGGCGGCTCTAGATGAAGATATCGATGCTCCTTATTCTTGTCAAGGTGGAATTTGCAGTAGTTGTATTGCGCGTATTACTGAAGGTAAAGCAACCATGCGCCAAAATAATATCTTAACCGATGGCGAATTGGCTGAAGGTCTAATATTAACATGCCAAGCACATCCAACCACACCAACTCTTTTTGTGGATTATGACGATGTATAAAATACCAATAGTCTGAAAAATATGCTTTTAATCCCTGCAAATGAACCTTTTATCGAAAAGCAGTGAGATATTCTTACAAATTCTTGACAACTAATATTAATCAAAATACTTTCGTCATCGATTAGAATTTAATCATAGGGATTATCTAAAAATTCTAAATCTTGCCTCGTTCTTCTGGAACGAGGCTTTTTTTATTTTAAAAAGTGACTTACTTTAGAGATAATAGCCTTTGGTGTAATAGAACGCATGGCAAGGTTATAACCTTCTGGAAGTTTATTTCCATAAATTGATGTTGGGATTTTAGGAAATTGAGATTTATCTGCCATCACTGCTGAATCTGTATCATGGTTAAACGGCATAAATCCTGCAAAAGGATGTGTTACACCCCAAATGGTAATCACTTGAACACCATACATGGCTGCTATATGAGCGTTCCCAGAATCCATAGAAATCATAAGGTCTAGATTGGCTATAATGTCAAGTTCATTTTCAAAAGAAAAGATCCCAGCCAAATTAATGACGTTATCAAATTCATCAGCGATTTCTTGAAGCGTTTCAGATTCATTCCCTTTTGCTCCAAACAATAGAATTTTATAGGTTTTTGATAATTCTTTTATCACTTCCGTCATGAGATCAATTGGGTAGGTCTTTCCATCAAATGCTGCGAAAGGCGCTATTCCAATCCATGGTTTTGAATCTCGTCCAATGACGTCTAAGTGCTCAGAACTCAAGGTGGCTTTTGGAAGCGTATGTGATGCATTTAACTCTAAAGGAAACCCTAATTGTTCAAAAACATCTACATAGCGCTGGTGTGTCGTTTTCAATTGTTCAAATACACGTCCGTTCACCAAATCTTTTTTGGCTTGTCTTCCTTTGTCAATCTGAACTGTTGGTGTTATAGACAAGAATAATTTCAAGAAATTACTTCTTAAAACATTATGTAAATCAGCAACAGCATCTATTCGTAATTTTTTGAGAGATCTTGAAAGTTTCCAAAGTCCAAATATCCCTTTATGTGTTCCTCGTGTATCAACCTCATTGACTGACACGTTGGTGATTGTCTTAAAAAAGGGTTTAAATTGAGGTTTTGTGACAATGGTGATTTTAACTTTCGGGTATTGCTGAACCAACGCCTGTAATACAGGAACAGTCATAGCGACATCTCCCATCGCAGAGAGTCGAATAACTAATATATGTTGATGACTTGGCATTGGCGGTAGTTCAATAGGTTTCTATAACTGTTTTACATGCCATAGTACAGAATAAATAACGGTTAACTATTTCTGTGAACGAAGCACAGGATTGAGTTCATCGTCATTATACATCTTCATCTGCTTGTAAACTTTCATATACTTATCGCCATTGCTAATGTCCTCTAAAAGGGTATCGATAGCTGTAGAAAGATCGACGCGCTGTTCCAACAACACATCCAACTTCTTCTGGCAAGCATCTCTGTGTGCTGCTGAAGCATCTTCTCTTGTTGCCTCTTCATTCATGTGATAAATTTTCAATGCTAAAATGGACAATCTATCAACACCCCAAGCTGGACTTTCCGTATTAATTGTCGCATCAGATTTTGGTGTGACATCCTTATATTTCTCAAGGAAATAGCTGTCAATATATTCTACCATATCCGTTCTGTCTTGATTAGATGCATCAATTTGACGTTTCAATTTTAAGGCAGCTACAGGATCAATTTGAGGGTCGCGAATAATATCTTCGTAATGCCATTGTACCGTATCTATCCATGACTTTCGATATAACAAATGTTCTAATAAATGTGTGTCTTTATTATATTTGTTTGTAAAAGGCTGATCCACCGTATTGATGATATGGTAAGTGTCAATAACTTCCTGAAAAATTTTATTTGCGTTTTCTGAGAACATAATATTTGATTTTAAAGTGCAAATATAGAAGTTATTATTAACTTTAGCTTCCTTATAAACGACTACAAGCGATGCACATTCATAACCTTTCCCATGAACATTCCATTTTAAATTCCTTTGTTTCTGAAATAAGAGATTCCGAGATTCAAACCGACCGTATGCGGTTCCGAAGAAATATCGAGCGTATTGGTGAAGTTTTATGTTATGAGTTAAGCAAAACCTTAAATTATAAACCTCAAAAGATCACAACCCCTTTGGGTGAAAATCACACACATTTATATGATGATGATGTTGTTCTTTGTTCTATTTTAAGAGCCGGTGTGCCATTGCATAGTGGTTTGCTCAATTATTTTGATAATGCTGAAAATGCTTTTATTTCTGCGTACAGGCATCACAAGCATCATCCAGAGTCATTCGAGATTATTGTTGAATATCTGGCATGCCCTAGTTTGGAAGGAAAAACTTTAATACTAGCTGATCCAATGCTCGCTACAGGACAATCGATGGTCGCAACATTCGAAGCCTTAAAACCATTTGGAACACCAAAACATATTCATTTAGTGAGTGTTATTGGCGCTCAGGAAGGCGTTGATTTTGTCAATAAATCCTTTGATAAAAACACACACCTTTGGATTGCTGCTATTGATGATACTTTAAGTGATAAAGGATATATTGTTCCAGGTTTGGGTGATGCAGGAGATTTAGCTTTTGGTCAAAAACTACAAGATTAGTAACGCGATTGGTGTTAATACAAAAACCCACAATAAAGTTTCCTTAAACCAATTATCTGAGATAACTTCTAGATAGTTGGTGACTATTATGGATAAGGGTGCAAAAATAAATATGAACTCACTCCCTGTTTTAAAGGGTGCTACTGCGATAATTATCAAGCCTAAAAACACCGCAATCAACACCAGTTTAAAAGAGGGTCGATACGTTTTCATTTGAGATTTGATGTTCTTTACGTAGTAGAATAAGGACCATAGCCCGAATGATAATAGCAAGGTTGAGCCAATAATAATCTGTTTGGAATTCAATGGACTAAAATCCAAACTAATTCCATAGAGGTTGTTGGCAAATAAGATAATATCTGACTCCCTTATAATTAAAAACGAGGTCACCAAAACCGCGACACAAATTACACCTACAAAAGGAATAATGTAATTTTTAATATCTGTTATGGCGTAGATTAAAAGGGCTGCAAAAATCAGGATCATGAAAATGGCTGCCCAAAAATAACACAAGGTTGCTATGGCAATCCAAAAAGAGGCATCAAATAGTTTTTTCTTGACATCCTTCTGCGTTCTTAGGCTAATAAGTCTGCGTAAAGCCAAAAGCACGAAAAAATTAGCGAATAAAATTTCAGAATTAGAAATGGTTTGAGGCAAAATGGCAAAAAACAGCACAAACAACAAAATGTTGTAACTATTCTTTTTAGTGAGACTATTACGAGAAACAAAAAAATCGAATACAAAGACAGAGAGCAGAGCTACTAAAAACAAGCCCAACTGTTTTGACAAGTTTAAGACACTGACTTCCTTAACTAAAACGTCATATCTAGCACCCACAAAAACCAACAGTAAGATAAGGCTTACCACGATATAGTTGATAGGTTTTGATTTGCTAAATAAATTTGAAATCATTGATATAGCTTAAAATGAAAAAAATATGTAATTTTGCACTGTAAATATATGATTATACCCTTGAAGCTTGTTATGAGTTTCTAAAAAATCACAAGAATGAAAGACTTTTTTTACGCTATACAGGATTTATTCGTCAATTTTTTATTTGCACCTTTTGATGCTTTAAGAGCTTTGGAATTAGAAAATTGGTGGTCTGCAAATATCTTGTCATGGATATTTATCATCATTGGTATTGTAGCCATGGTGTATTGGATGTTACAGCTTAAAAAATTTAATGATAATAATGAAGAAGACAAAACTGTCACTTCTCATTCTTATCTATAAGTTTATAAATCAAACCCAATATCCTTACGATAATTCATCTTATCAAAATGTAGTTTTTCTATATTTTGATAGGATTTTTTTATGGCCTCTTTATACGTGCTGCCATATGAAGTGATGGCCATGACTCGTCCTCCAGAAGTCACTATTTTTCCTTCTTTCAGGACGGCTCCAGCATGAAATGGAATAGAGCCATTTATCTTATCAATACCCGTGATTTCCTTTCCCTTTTCATAAGCTTCAGGGTAACCTCCGGACACGAGCATGACTGTTGTGGCTGCTCTATCATCAATTTCTATAGCTATTTCATTCAAACGCTCTTCAGAAATCGCCTTAAATAGTTCTACAAGATCTGTTTTAAGCCTAGGTAGAACGACCTCTGTCTCAGGATCGCCCATTCTTACATTATACTCAATCACTTTTGGGTCTTCACCAACTTTGATGAGACCTATAAAGACAAATCCTTTGTATGGTAAGTTGTCTTTAGCTAAGCCTTCAATTGTTGGTCTTACAATCCGACTTTCTATTTTATCTAAAAATTCTTTGGTCGCAAAAGGCACCGGCGAAATAGCTCCCATGCCACCAGTATTCAATCCTGTATCACCTTCACCAATGCGTTTGTAATCTTTGGCAGTGGGTAGAATTTTATAGTGTTTTCCATCAGTTAAAACAAAACAACTCAATTCTATACCATCCAAAAACTCTTCAATAACCACTTTGGAACTCGCTTCACCAAACTTGGCGTCAACCAACATATGCTTTAGTTCAACTTTTGCCTCTTCCAAATCATTTAATATCAATACGCCTTTACCAGCTGCTAATCCATCCGCTTTTAGCACATAAGGAGGCTTCAAAGTTTCGAGGAATTTATAACCGTCCGCGACGCTTTCAGCGTTAAAACTCTGGTAAGCAGCTGTAGGGATTTGGTGTCGTATTAAAAACTCCTTAGCAAATTCTTTGCTTCCTTCCAATTGAGCCGCTGCTTTTTGAGGGCCTATCACCACCACATTTTGTAATTGTGAGTCTTTCAAAAAGAAATCATGAATCCCTTGTACGAGCGGATCTTCTGGTCCTACCACCACCATATCAACCTCATACTCCAAAACACAGGTTTTAATCGCATTAAAATCAGTGACCTTAAGGTCTATGTTTTTAGCTATTTCAGCTGTGCCGGAATTTCCGGGTGCTACAAAAAGGGCTTCGCATAAAGGACTTTGCGCTATTTTCCAAGCGAAGGTGTGTTCTCTTCCTCCTGAACCAAGAATTAAAATTCTCATCTTATCTGTTTTGTTTGTGTAAAAATAATCGTTTTTCAGCTTTAACTTAACTTCGCAACAAGACTTTTTTTTCTTTACTTTACATCACATTCAAAACCCATGTTTTTTTGAACCTTTTTGATTTTTCATTACGGCTTAATGGCTATCCTTTACAAAAGGCAAAAGCTGAATTGTCTATGATTCAGCAAAAAAACGACCAGTCCTTTGAAACATTTGTAAAGGAAAAAAGGCAAGGAATTGTGAAGCATCACATTACGAACAATCCTTTTTATCAATCATTACTAAGAGAAAGAGATTCTAATAATTGGAAAGACTTACCAATACTAACCAAACGTCATTTACAACAACCTTTGGATAAGCGTATTTCTAAAGGGTTCCATATGAAAAACGTTTACGTTAACAAGACGTCTGGATCTTCGGGCGATCCATTTATTTTTGCAAAAGATAAATTTTGCCACGCCATGACTTGGGCCGTTATACAGAATCGGTTTGGTTGGTACGACTTAAATTTTAATACTTCGAGACAGGCACGATTTTATGGAATTCCACTCGATAAAAAAGGTTACTACAAAGAACGTCTCAAAGACGGATTAAGTAAGCGGTTTCGGTTTTCAGTATTTGATTTAAGTGATGCGACATTTGAAGCCCATCTAAAAAAATTTAAAACCGCGTCATTCGATTACATTAATGGCTATACAAGTGCTATTGTTCAGTTTGCTAAATTCTTAAAGCGGCATCACATTCAACTAACTGCTATTTGTCCTAGCCTTAAAGCGTGCATCGTTACTTCGGAAATGTTATTTGAGCAAGACAAATTGCTTCTAGAACAAGTATTTGGTGTGCCTGTAATAAATGAATACGGTGCTTCAGAATTAGATTTGATTGCATTTCAAAATCCTAGTCATCAATGGCAAGTTAATAGTGAAACCCTCTACGTGGAAATATTAGACGATGAAGATCGCGTGCTTCCATATGGTGAAGAAGGGCGAATTATTATCACCTCTCTTTACAATCGGGCACACCCATTTATACGATATGATATTGGAGACATTGGCGTGCTTTCAAAGGATAGCACCCTCAGAATGCCCATTTTAGAAAAGCTCACTGGAAGAACTAATGATATGGCCATTTTACCGAGCGGAAAAAAAGCAGCTGGACTCACATTTTATTACATCACAAAAAGTATCATTGAAGATGATGGTCATGTTAAAGAGTTCATTATTGAGCAAAAGGAAAAACATTTATTCCATGTGACTTATGTAAGTGATAAGGAACTTACAGAGGCAAAAAAAGCAACAATCGTTGAAGAAATGACCAATTATCTTGAAAAAGGTTTAACAATAACATTTGAAAGACGAGAGGAACTTAAACGATCTAAAAGCGGCAAATTAAAGCAGTTTTCATCACGAGTTAGCCAAGAGACCTATGAGTAAGGACATTTTAATTATAACGAGTTATTTTCCTCCTGAAATTGGCGCTGCGTCTAATAGGATTTATCATTTGGCGAATGGTTTACAAAACAATGACTATAACATCAGTGTGATCACACCACTGCCCAATTATCCCACTGGAAAAATTTTTAAAGATTATAAAGGAAAATTTAAGGATTGTTCCATAGAAAACGGTATAAGGGTTCATCGGCTTTGGATATATGCCAGCAACTCCAAAAACAAGCTGTTGCGATTACTAGCTATGCTATCTTACAGTTTCAGTTTGGTATGGTTTTTCATTTGGCACAAAATTCCTAAAACAGTTATAGTTCAATCACCACCACTCTTGGTCGCTTTTACCTGCATGCTATTTCTAAGACGTAAAAAAAGACATCTCATTCTGAACGTGAGTGACCTTTGGCCAATTGCTGGTTTGGAACTAGGTGCTTTTAAGAAGAATTTTAGCTATAGCATCTTGGAGCGCATTGAAAAATTCAATTATAAAAAAGCCCATTTGGTGTTGGGACAAAGTGAAGAAATCTTAAGTCATGTTAAAAGCATATGCCCCAAAAAGAAGACGTTCCTTTATAGAAACTTTCCAGATTTCAATCCGCCAACGCTTATAGACAATCCTAGGCCTGAAAAATTAAAGATTGTGTATGCAGGTCTTTTAGGAATTGCTCAAGGAGTTTATAGACTTTGTCATGAATTAAATTATGACCACATTGAATTTCACATCTATGGCTCTGGTGCAGAACAGACAAAGATTGAAAATTATATCACGGAACATCCTGAATTACCTATTGTATTTCATGGACGTGTTAGTCGAGAAGAGTTACATACTGCTTTAATCCAATATGATGTGACCATTATTCCGTTATTACATCGAATTTATGGTAGTGTGCCTTCAAAAATATTTGAGTATGCACGTTTGGGATTACCTACGATTTACTTTGGAGGTGGTGAAGGTGAGTCGGTCATAGAAAAGTACCAATTAGGCTGGGTGGCTAGCGCTGGAGATTACAACCATTTAAATGCGGTCATTTCGGATATTAAAAGGGAAGAAATCACCACTGAAAAAAGAAAGGAAATTCAGCAGACTGCAGTGATTAATTTCGACTTCGATCAACAAATTGAATCTTTAAAGCGCAAGCTTTAATAGGCTTTATCTTCTCCTTTAACAGCATTGACAAATGTTTGCGTGATAATCTTTAAATCTAGTAAAAGCGACCAGTTTTCAATATAAAAAATATCGTATTTCACACGTCCAATAATGTCTTTATCAGTTTCTATTTCTCCTCTGAAACCACTAATTTGAGCAAGACCGGTAATTCCTGGCTTCACAAAATGACGCACCATAAACTTATCTATTTTTTTAGCGTACATATTGGTATGGCTTACCATATGTGGTCTCGGTCCTACTACAGACATGTCTCCAAACAACACATTGAAAAATTGAGGTAATTCATCGATACTTGTTTTGCGAATAAACCTTCCTGTTCTAGTGATTCGTTGATCGCCTCGTGTTGCTTGATATAAGTGTGCATCTTTATTGGGTGTCATAGACCTAAACTTATAACAATCAAATTCCTTGTAATTAAATCCGTTCCTAGATTGTTTAAAAAATATTGGGCCTTTGGATTCCAACTTAATCAAAATCGCAATAATTGGTGTGAGCCAAGATAAAATAAATACGATCACCAAACTTGAAAATACAATATCAAAAATACGCTTGATCACCATGTTAAATGAATCTTCCAAAGGAATATTCCGCAAAGATAAAATGGGAATATAATCGTAGTATTCATACTTTAATTTTTTAGAATAGATTTCTTTATTATCTGGTAAGAATTTTAAGATTTTAAGGTTGTTATCGGCAAAATCAGCAATCTCGCTTATCTGCTGATTAGAGAGTTCTGAAATGGAGCAGTAAATTTCATCAATACCCTCTTTTTTTATGTAGTCGAAATGCGCATCTAAAGCTTTTTCTTTCTTGTCCTTTAAACTGAACGTGTTCACATGAACATAGCCATACTCGGGATTCTTATTAAAAAAATTCTCCAATGCTTTGGTCTTTTTATTAGCACCAAAAATGACGGTTCTTCGGTAGTTACCACCAAATGACACACGGTATTTTTGTAGTAAATAGTAAATCGCAAACTTAAAAAACGTGATGCCTAAAAAAACAGCAATGATGTACTTAAAAATGGTAATTGGATAAATATCTAAATTGTGATAATAGCCAGAAAATGAAAACATGATTAAGGTGAACAAAACCATTTGCCTAAATGTTAAGGAGAAAATTTTCACTTCTCTCGTATAACGATAGACTTCATAAAAATTGGAATAGATAGATAAGGTAATCCAAGAACACAAGGAAAAAGTTAAAAAGACTAATGGGTCTATATTCTTAAAAAAATAGAATATAGCAAAACCATTGATGATACTTAAGTCAATTAAGTATGAAATAGGTCTCAAATACCCAGAATAGCGTCCTTGTTTAAATAAGCTCAATTTATATTTTTATATGTTTTGAAAAATCCCTGTGCTCCCTTTTGAACAAATCTTCTTCAGATAGTCCTTTAAAATATTCAAATGTTTTCTTCATCCCTTCTTCTCTTTGCACTTTTGGTTCCCAATTGAGCAGTTTTTTGGCCAAGGAAATGTTGGGTTGCCGCTGCATAGGGTCATCAACTGGTAAATCCTTGTATATTATTTTTTGTGATGTATTCGTTAATTTGATGATTTCCTCTGCGAAGTCCTTAATTGAAATTTCATGAGGATTACCAATATTAACTGGATATGCGTAATCACTAAAGAGTAACTTGAAAATGCCTTCAACTTGATCATCAATATAACAAAATGATCGTGTTTGGCTACCATCTCCAAAGACTGTCAAGTCTTCACCTCTCAAGGCTTGACCCATAAATGCTGGAATCACTCTACCATCATTTAATCGCATTCTTGGTCCATAAGTGTTAAAGATGCGTACGATTCTTGTTTCTAACCCGTGAAATCTATGATAGGCCATAGTAATCGACTCCTGAAAGCGTTTGGCTTCGTCATAAACGCCTCGCGGACCAATGGTATTCACATTGCCATAATAGTCTTCAGATTGCGGATGCACTAATGGATCACCATAAACTTCAGAGGTGGAAGCGATTAATAATCGCGCCTTTTTCGCCTTGGCCAACCCTAACAGATTATGAGTTCCTAACGACCCAACTTTGAGTGTTTGAATAGGAATCTTTAGATAATCTATTGGACTTGCAGGAGAGGCAAAATGAAGAATATATTTTAAAGGCTTATCAACGGTGATGTGTTTGGTGACATCATGCTCGATAAACTCAAAATTTGGGTTGGCATCTAGATGCTCCAAATTTCTTTTATCACCCGTGATAAAGTTGTCCATACCTATGACATAAAACCCTTCCTTTATAAAACGATCACATAAATGTGACCCTAAAAAACCAGCAGCTCCTGTAATAAGTACATTTTCCATTAACTAATCGTATCTCTTCCTATTGATTTATATAAAAACCCTTCGCTTTTTATGTCTTCAATATCGTATAAGTTACGACCATCAAAGATATTAGGCTGTTTCATTTTCGATTTTAACGAATTAAAATTGGGTGTTCTAAATATACTCCATTCTGTACATATAATCAAGGCATCTACACCATCTGCCGCATCGTACATGTTGTTAGCATAGTAAAGCTTATCTCCAAACTTTTTCTGAACGTTCGGCATGGCTTCTGGATCAAACACACGCAGTGTAGCACCTTTTTCTAGCAAATCATCAATCATATAAAGTGCAGGAGCTTCTCTAATATCATCAGTTTCTGGTTTGAAGGCAAGTCCCCATATTCCAAAAGTTTTCCCCTTTAATTCCTGATTAAAATGTGTGGCAATCTTAGGAATTAATATTTTCTTCTGAATATCGTTAACTTTTATAACTGACTGTAAGATATCAAAGTGATAATCATGATCTTGCCCAGATTTAAAAAGTGCTTTTACATCTTTCGGAAAGCAGGAACCACCGTAACCAATTCCTGGAAATAAAAATCGTTTTCCTATACGAGAGTCTGTTCCCATACCTGCACGCACCTTATCAACATCAGCACCAACTTTCTCACAAAAGTTCGCAATCTCGTTCATAAACGTAATCTTGGTTGCCAAAAATGAATTGGCGGCATATTTGGTGAGCTCTGCAGATCGCTCATCCATTATGATGATTGGATTTCCTGATCTTACAAAGGGCTTATAAAGCTTTTCCATGAGCGCTGTCGCTTTGTTTGAACTTGAGCCTATGATAATTCGCTCCGGTTTCATAAAGTCGTCAACAGCAAAGCCTTCTCTTAAAAACTCGGGATTAGATACCACATCAAAATTAACGTTGGTTTCCTTTTCAATCGCCTCTTTTACCTTATCTGAGGTGCCAACAGGCACTGTACTTTTGTCGACAATGACTTTATAATCCTTGATTTGCTTTCCAATATCACTAGCCACACCCAATACATAGGATAAATCGGCAGAACCGTCTTCATCTTCAGGTGTTGGCAAAGCTAAAAATATAATGTCGCCATGTTCGAGACCTTCAGACAATGAGGTCGAAAACTTTAAACGATTTGCTTTGATATTTCTATCAAACAGCACATCAAGGTGAGGTTCATAAATAGGCACCTCGCCACTTTGCATTAAATCTACCTTATTTTGATCTATATCAATACACAGCACCTCATTCCCTGTTTCTGCAAGGCAAGTACCTGTTACTAATCCAACGTATCCTGTTCCTATTACTGATATTTTCATTTACTATTATTTATGCTGCAAAAATAGAAATAATAACTTTTGCCATAGCTTTATTTTTCATTAATTCATTTGACCTTCTATGATTTGAAACTAAGGTAAAAATCATAATTGAAGTCTTTTTTTTAATCTTGTTTTCATAGGCTTTCGAGCATTGAGAACTGGTGTGTTTGTAACCTCATCAGCCCTTGAAAATTGATAAGTGTTTGTGTCTTTTAGATAAGTGATGTTTTGATTGCCTTGAAAATACATATGAAATTGATGCCCTTCCCTGATAAATAGTTGATAGTCTTTATTTTCTAAAAGAAGACTTGCTATTTTTAATTGATATTCCTTTAGTTCATTACCGAATTGAAATGCCAAATCTACAGGTTCTTCATTTAAACAAAACTCCACAAACTGTGGTTCGTCTTTACCCTCAACAATTTTAACAATCGATGCTGTTTTTGATGCCTGGTTGGTGTAAACTAGTTCCAAGGTGTCATTTTTCTTAACTGTTAGTTCAATTCTAGCGCGAAATTCAAAAGCATTGCCTTCACAGCATTCGGAACATGATATGACGGTAAAAGCCATTAAACAAATCAAACAATATAGATGATAAATGGGTTTCATAGTGTTTTAAAATTCAAATATATAAATTAAAAACACGTAGCTTGACTACAATACTAAATTTAAACTTAGTACTTTAGCCGAGGAAATATTTTGATTAAAATCAATGAGAATTGGAATAGATGCCAAATGGTATTTTAATGGTCACCCGAGTGGCAAAGTTGTTGTAGAAAATCTTGTTAATCATCTTCTGGAGATGGATCTTTTGAACGACTATTATATCTATTTGGACAAAAGAGACAAAGCTTTAGAATTTCCCATCCAAAGAAGCAACGTGCATTTAGTTTATGTCCCAAACAAAATCAATGCCCTTACCAATTTTCTCATTCTGCCTTTTTACACTAAAAAAGATAATTTAGACATCTGTTTATATCAAAATTACACACCTTTTTGGGGAGCAAAAAAAATAGTCAACTATGTTCATGATGCGCTATTTATGGACTTTCCCGAGTATTTTTCATGGGTAGAAAGAATCTATTTTAGACCCATGAAATACCTTTCAAAATTTGCCGATCACGTCATTACGATTTCACATTCAGAAAAAGCACGTATGATTGCCCATGGCTTCACAAAGAAGGAACATATCAGTGTTGTACACCATGGCATTGGTTTGGTAGACTCCCAAAACAACGAACAAGATTTTGATAAGGACGCTTTTTTAGCTTCGTATAATTTACCCAAAGATTTTATACTCTATTTAGGGCGATTGAATGTTAGAAAAAACATTCAAAATCTACTGAAAGCCATGCCTGATATAGAAAAAAATATAGCGTTGGTGATTGTTGGAAAAGACGACCATAAGACGCTAGACTGGAATCTACTTATAGAAGATTTAGACATCGCTGATAGAGTAATCAAAGTTGGTTTTGTGTCTCATAGCGATATTGGAAAGTTTTACCAAATGGCGAAAGTGTTCTGCTTTCCTTCTTATGCAGAAGGGTTTGGTTTACCTCCTTTAGAGGCTATGTATTATGGCACGCCAACCGTAGTATCTAATGCCACGTCATTACCTGAAGTTTGCGAAGATGCTGCTTTATATGTTGATCCAAATAAGATTACAGATATTGCCAATCAGGTGAACAAACTCTTAAACGATGATCGTCTATACGAGACCATGGTAGCAAAAGGAAAAGCGAGAGCTGCGACCTTCAGCTGGAAAAAAGCAGCTAAGGAACTCTTGTCAGTCTTAAAATCCGTTTAAATTTGTCGCATGGATTTATCAATTATCATCGTTAATTACAATGGCAGAAAATACCTGTCTGATTGTTTGGAATCGATTTACAAAATGTGTGATGGTATCGATTATGAAATCATTATATGGGATAATCATTCTACAGATGATTCTATGCGTTATTTAGAGGATCATCATGCCGATCGCATTAAACTTTTCAATTCTAAAGAAAATCTCGGTTTTGCAGGAGGTAATAATGCTGGTGCTAAGCATGCTACCGGTAATTACTTACTGCTGTTAAACAACGACACAGTACTCTTGGATAATCCATCACCAGCCATAGACGTTTTGAAAAACGACCACGTAGGCGTTGTAGGCATCAAAATGCTAGGATCGAACAAAGCGTATCGATTTTCTGCAGGTAGATTTCCTTCGCCTATAAAATTATTTAAGCTTTCACTTTTATTTGAAAAAAGAGGTGGTTTTAAAACAGGTGATTTCCATTCTGAAACACCACTAAAAGTAGATTGGATAGAAGGGTCTTTTCTTTTGACTAAGCGCAAGGTTTGGCAACAACTACATGGCTTAGATGAACGGTATTTTATGTATGCCGAAGATATTGATTATTGTAAAAGAGTGAACAATTTAGGACTTCATGCTATGTATGTTCCATCAATTAGTTATATTCATCATGGTGGATATAGTGTGCAAAGACAGCACATGCTGAAAAAAAGCTTACATTTATATGTAGATATCCACTTAAATAGTGCTTCCAAGATATGGTCTAAATTGGCACTATGGATTAATTTTAATTTCAAGAATGTTAAAAAAGCTTTTAAAGAAATTACTTGAAAAAAACGGTAAAAGCTATACGCCTGACAGTGACCTTCCTGATCAGCTGATCCTTAGTTTTTTATATACGCGTTTACTCATGCGCCTTAGAGGCTTGCTGTTTCTTCGGAAAAAAATATTTATTGGAAAAAGAGTTCGTGTAAAGCACAAAAGAAATTTTTCATTTGGTGCAAATTGTACCCTTGAAAAATATGTGACACTAGATTGTTACGCGAAAGACAAAGTGGTTTTCGGTGATACGGTTAAAATTGGAGCATATTCAACGGTGAGCATCACGAGCCACATGTCTAAATATGGGAAAGGTCTTCGTATTGGGAACAATAGTGGTGTTGGAGAGTACGCCTTCTTTGGGTGCTCTGGAGGTGTTCAAATAGGTAGTGACGTTATCATGGGACCATACGTGAGTTTTCATTCTGAAAATCATAATTTTTCAGATAGTTCTAAGCTTATTAGAGAACAAGGTGTTTCTTCTGAAGGCATTGTGTTAGAGGATAATATATGGGTAGGCGCTAAAGTGACCTTCCTAGACGGGTGTCATGTCAGTAAGAACTCAGTAGTCGCTGCAGGCTCTGTGGTGCGAGGCCGTTTTCCGGAAAATGTTGTTATTGGTGGTGTTCCTGCAAAAGTATTAAAGCAGTTGTAATAAAAGTCTTATCCAAAGGCTGTTGATCCAAGAGACGTGATATTAACACGTGAATGCAATCATCTTCTGGACAACGTCATTAATAGTTGTAATTATTAATTTCATTTCCGATGGCTTCATTTAACCACTTAGCTTCGTCTGGTGTTAAAGCCCGTTTCCAATTCCCTATTTTGCCTTTATTAAACGTGGAGCTTTTAGAGGAAAAAATCTTACCACATATTTGTTCGAGTTCTTCAGTATTGACCTCAATTGAGATAAAATCCAAAATCTTTCTAACGGCTTGAATTTGGTCTTCCTGAGTTCCACCACCATTTGGGCCTATTAAATGCTCAAATTTAACACTCAAAACATTTGGTTGATTCATCCAATCTTGAAACTTTTTTAATACGTCAGGGAAAGGCTCAAGAACATGAGGTTTCCCAACAATCATAGCTTTGAGTTTATCTAATTTCGTATCGTATTGAGAGATAAAACGATGTGATTTTTGCGTCGTATCCATGTTTTGAATATAGTTGAGGTGGGAAAGCAGCACATCTCTTGGGTCTCTAACTAAATGAATAATCTTTACATCGTTGTTTAAGGCGGTGTCAACTATGGTGGCATCAAACTGCATATGCGCTAATAAAAACTGTCCTTTTTTTAATTTAGATATCACCTTTAATTTAGGTTCAATCGGACTTTGGGTTTCACTTTTCAAGGTTCTTTTACCTGAATGTCGCATAAGTGGTAGTTGAAAAAACAAACTCTCTAAAAGGTGCGTTCCTGATTTAGGTAAGGAATTTAAAACAACTTTAGGTCCTATGTTTCTACCTTTCAATTGTGACTTTTGAAGGCCATGAAAAAAAATCTCTTGGCGTTTCAAAACATAATATTTATACTTTTCAAAATTATTTTTTGCTTTCATACAAGCGGCTAGTGGTTAATAATAATAGGTACATGATTCCAAAAAACAAGATACCACGCTGTCTCCATATCACAGACTCAGACAAAAATAAGGCCATACTAATAACTATAAATGGTAAAAAGAGTTTTATTTCTATGCTCTTTTTAACTGCTACTCCTAACATTAATAAAAACAAGAGCAGTCCTAAAAGACCTAATTCTGTAAATACTTGGATGTATTGGTTATGGAAATTATAAGATTGAAACGCCAAAGGTGTGTTTAAATTTTTGTGTATCGCTGTTATTTCTTTTTGAGAACCACTGAGTCCAACACCAAATATTAATTCGGCTGGTGTGTCTATAATATCTCTAGACACTCGCATTTGTAATAGTCTGGCCTCTAAGCCCGTGTAAGCACGACCTTTCTCGAAAGATTCCGCTTTAAAAATCTCAGTAAAAGCGGTGTCAAACTCCGTAATAAATCTGTTTTTAACGGGATTCGCAAAATTAAATACTAGGATGAGTCCCATGAGTAAGACTGTGAAAATAGAAAGTTTTTGAATGCGGTTCTTTATTTTGAAAACCAACAAAAGAACCGCTAAAACAGCCGTTACTGAAATTATCATTTTAGAATTGAGCATCACCAGGAACGTCCCTAACATCAAAATTATGGGTAATTGTTTTTTTAAAGAGGCGCTACCAAGCATGCTCAGATTAAACAAGAAGAAGGTAGAAAATAGGTAAGATACATAGATGGCATTTAATTCTAAAGGCGCTACTAAATCATGATAAAACAAAAACCCTCGGAATTGATATTTGTGATATTTTGAAAAAGCTAACAGTGTTAATACCACTGCAAAACCACATAAAAACAATGAGTATTGGCGAAACAACTTTATGATGCTTTCCTTAGAAAGATTAGGCATACACATGCCTGCTATAGGAAAAAGAAACAAGGGCAATTGTCTTGAAATAGCATGTATGGTTTGCGGCTGATCCTGAGACCAAAATACCGTGATAAACGAATATAGTGCAAATAAAAGAAGAGGCATAAATCCCCTTTTTATTCTTAAGCTTTTTGTCTTATATCCCCAAAAAACGCAAAACACAACCCAAGTTCCAAAAGCAAAGCTTCCCCAGAAATAACCAAACGGAATCGCTATCAGTAGCAAAAGTGTCAACTTATAAAAATAGAATTCGTAAGATTTACTTTCTACTTTCATTATGACAATTAATTAAAAAATCCATATACGCTTTATTGATGGTTTCCCAATGATACTGATTCTCAATTTTAGAGGTGTTTCGTTTTACTTTATCTATGTGCTTATTTTTCTCAGTGGTTTTTATCAATTGAGAGACACTGTGCTCATCAGCAAAATAAAAGGCATCATTTTCTAGAATAGTCTTATTAAAAACATTGTCATGAGCTGCTATAAGCGCTCCAGATCCCATAGCTTCTAAAAGCGAGGGGTTGGTACCACCCACAGAATGACCATGGAAATACAGCAAGGAATGGTGTCTTAGATGGTTTAAAGTATTAAGGTCATAGATGGCGCCTAAAAACTGAATATTTGAATGATGAGCGAATTTTTCTTTTAAATAGTGTCCAAATTTGGTCGATTCCACATTGCCAATAACGCAAAAAGGCTTTTGTGATTTACTTTGCACAAAACCATCTAATATCATTTCAATATTGTTTTCTGGTTCCATACGTGCGATTAGTAAGTAATAGTCCTCCTTATTTAATTTATACGCAGATATGACGTCTTCATTTGAAGGGTTAAATACATTGGAGCCATAAGCAATATATTTAGCTTTAGACTGATAAGTAGATTCCAAATAATCTTTGATCCCTATAGAATCGGCGATGAGATAGTCACTACTCTTTATGGCTAAACGCTCTGCATATTTTAAAAATTTTTGTACACTTTTTGAATACTTACTTCGCTTCCATTCAAGACCGTCCATATTCGTCACAATAACGGCGCGTTTTGGCAGTGCCCATCCCCAAATAGAGTTGCTCGTATAACCTAACTGCAGCAACACATCATAGGTTCTTTTACGCGCATCTCTAATACAATTAAGATCATAAATAAATTGACCAATCGTTCCTATTTTTTCTTCAGGATCATAACAATGCACAATATTAACACCCTTAAATTTCGCTTCTTGATAGGGGTGACAATGGGAGTTATAAACATACACATCATGACCCGCAGCTTCTGCGTAAACTGCGAAAAACTCAGCAAATTGCTCAAAACCTCCGTGATGATTTGGTATGCCTCTTGTTCCTAAAATGCCTATCTTCATGATGCCCTAAACTTTTGGTACAATATCGTAATTTACGTCTAATTGAAATTCTTTCAGCAAAAGTTGTTTGGTCTTTAAATGGTCTTCATTGAAATACTTAAAAATAGCTTCATAAGTTTCTTGACTCAAACTCGGTTTAGTGCTATCCTCAAACATACTTTTTTTAAGTCGCTTTTTTACATTTTCAGGTAGGCGGTTACTGTACACCTTTAAATGAGATTTATACTGAATTAATTTTCTGTAAATCTTATTTTTTGGCATAAAAAACGTATTGTGCGCTTGGTGAATGTTAATATCTACATTGGTATCAACTTCTATGAAGTTCAAAATATCCTTTAATCCACTTTCTAGGTTAGAGAATAAATCCTCATATATCATGACTTTTACTTGAGACGGACCAAACATATCTAAATAACGTTTTACTTGATCATGATATAATCCTAATCCCACATACAAATGGGCATTTCCCCATGTGTAAGGCTGGTGTTTACAATCCTTTTCGAGTGCTTTTTTAAAGTCCATTTCCGCCTGTATTCCTGACCTAACATCCATCAAATAATGCGAAAAAGCCCTTTCTACAGGATTTCTCAAAACAATTAATATTTTAGCTTTAGGATTATCCTTGTAGATGTGAGCGGCCGCATTTTTATCCCAAAGGTAAGATGGTGAGGAGTCCAACAAAATGGGTTCTTTCTTCGCATCTTCGTACAAGCTTAGATAGGTATTGTAATTATTAATTACTTTACGATGGTAAAAATTTCCAGCCTTTGGCTCTTCATAAACAGAAGCTTTTTCAGCGGACACACTGGCATAATAGTTTGGCTCTTTCACATTGGGACAAAAGACTTCTTCGTGCTGTGATAAATAATGATATAATGAGGTAGTGCCTGCTTTGGCTGCTCCAACTATAAAAAAATTGGGTTTCATTTCGTCTGAAAATTTAAGCAATCATTTTTATGTGTTTTGATTTTAAGGGTTGCACATGATATGACAAGCCTATCATCAACCCTAGTAATAATGCCGGAATGGTTTCTACATTGTAAATTCCAGTAATCACTAGCGAAGAAAAAAACAAATACAAACCTAGACCAGAAATCGCTCTATTGAACAACTTACTTTCCTTAATTTTTGCTTTTTTGTAAATATAACTATAAAGGTAAGTAAGCCAAATTAACAATAATAAAAAACCAATAATTCCAGCCTTAAAAAAAATAAACACATAGCCATTATGTATATGTGGAATATATTGCATCCTCTCGTTTCCTAAGGGCGCTTCAAACCCTAAATTTATCATTGATCCTAGTCCCATTCCAGTAATATATGGCGTCACACTATCTTCTTTTGCTAAGGTGTCAAAAGCACTTTTTGCTTCATAGGCTCTCCAATTGTCCCAAAGGTCAGAAACATCATTCGTATTAATTTCAGAATTAAATATTTCGGAGGGTGCTATTTTGAGTTTATACAAAAACGATTCAAATCCAGTAGCTCCTCGCTTAATATCCATGAACTGTAGAGACACCATAAACGAAATTGATAGCACGAGCACCACTGCTAAATAGATGATCTGTTTTTGATTGGCTTTTGTAAACCCATAAAATGAAATCAAAAATAAAACCACTCCAATAAAAGTAGTGCGCGACAAATAAAAGATAATCGAGATAATTGCTATAATTAAATACGCTTTATTAAACCTCCTCGAGAATATTTGAAACTCAGGCCTTCTGAGATATGCGATAAAAAAAGCTAAACCGAAGGCTTCTATCATACTGTCTTTACCACCTATATATCGTATATAAGCCGTATCCCATTGACTTAAATTTGCATTCAGCACCACGTTTATGATATGAAATAAGCCTGCCAAAAAACAGTACCAAATTAAAGCCTGTATTAAAACTGTTTTATTAATGAAATGCTGCGCGAAATAAAACCCAAAAACAATGCCTAGGATTGGCTTTAAGATATAAACTAAATCTCTAACATAGTCATATGTTGAAGGATTGTGCAAAAAGGCAGAGAACACTGTCACTATCAATATTAACAATAAAGGTGCCACCGCAGATATGATTCTTGAGCTTACTTTCATCGATTTAATAAAAGAAAGAGATGCAACAACTGCTAAAACTGCTATTACTAAAAAATTAGTTTCAAGACTAAGTTTATTACTAAAGTACAGAACCAAAATCAAGAAAAAGCCTAAAATCTTGTCTTTAGATACGGTGAGTTTATATGGAGTCTCTATTGCGCTCAAATCTTTAATTCTTTTAGATTGATAAACGTATAAAAGCCTAATTTTCTTTTGATATAAAGAATGCTTAATCCATTAAAGATAATATTTGAAACCAAACTGGCTATGGCAGCTCCTAAAATTCCAAGATCTTGAATTAAAAAATAATTCAAAACCACATTAAATACAGCACTCACAAGCGTAAAGTTCCTTAACTGGTTTTGGTGTTTGGTCATATTTAACACTTGACCTACACTCCCAGAAAGCGCGTTAAATAATAACCCAAGCGCTATTACGATAAGTGTGATTTCACCTCGGTCAAATTCATTCCCAAAAAGTCGTAATAAAGGACCTCTAAACAATAGTAGTACCAAGACTATCGGCACGGTAATATAGGTAATTACTTTTGTCGCCTTTTGAACCTCCTTATAAATTTGACCAATCTTGTTGCTGTCATAAAGTTCGGCAATTCTTGGAGCTAAAACCGTATTAACAGCTGCTATAACAACCAAAGCAATGGTCGCTAATTTATAAGTCACATTGTAAATACCTAAATCTTCTTTACTTACCATTGCCCCTAGCATAAAAGTATCAGTCCAGTTCGAGATGAACAAAAAAGCAGAACTCATCATCATAGGTGTTGATAATTTTAATAGAGATGAGAAGCTAATGGTATTGGTTGAATTACACGGTATTTGAAGAATTTGAAAAAGTAAAATAACTCCTAAGATCCCAAAAGCACATAGATACCCTGCCATAATGTAAAAACTTGGAAGCTCTAAATAATAAATGATTAAAACAAATATAAGTATGAGCAAATTGGGAAGAAAATAGAAATAATTGCCATAACGTTTAAATTTATTTTGAACAGTTAAAAAACCCACAGTTGTCTTATGCAGAATAAACAAAAATGAGAAGTAGCTTATCAACAAAATATAGTTTGTAAACTGCTGATTCTTAAAAACTGTAACAGCCAACCAGTCTCGAAACAAAAATAGTAGTAAACTGCCTAAAAGTGATGAGACAACAATGATGATTAGAGACTTTTTAACAAAATCTGATTGGAAAGTTCCTTGGTTGAAGTGCCTTTTAGTGGCTCCTAATTTTATTATGGCCGTATCCAGACCTAAGCAAAAAAGCATACCAACAAAACTCATCACTATTTGACCTAGAGCTACCAATCCATAAGTTTCTGCTCCAAATAAATTAGTAATGGCAAGAACCCAAATGAAGCTTAAAGCAAGACCAAACGCTCTTCGTATAAAGACACTTCCAGAATTCAGTAACAATTTATCTAAACCCAAAGTCTGCAATAGATGACCTGTCCTTGTTACTAAATTAAACTTCATACTATGCTGCGTTTCTTACCAAAACCTATTTTTTCAAGAAATGATGACATCATGTTCAACAATTCTGTTTGAACTTGATTTAAAAAAATGTCATATCTATTTTATTCTCTAAAATGGATCTCGAATGAAACATAGGATCTTGATTCCCATTTTTATTCGTCTCTATCGTAAAATTCTCCTTGTTGAAGTTTATACTTTTATTAGGCGAAAAAAACTGGTAGAATAGACTATCGGGTATATTAATTTTATGGTCTCCATAACCTAAGTCAATACTACCAAATTTAATTGTTTGATTCCCTTCATTTCCAAGTTTGATAAATAATCGCGTTGGTAGAATTTTTTCAGGCAATTCAAAATTTACATTTTGAGCAGTTTTAGAACCTCTAATATCTTGATGAAGTGCATTTTTCTCGGTAAGTTTTTCAGAATCTGGTGTTAAATAATACAAAGAAATTTGATCATTGTTTTCAAAAGTACCATACATATTGAAGGTGAAGAAAGGTCCTTTTTTCTCAACTTCAGCAGTTTCCGATACAGGTTCATTTTTGGCTTTTGGTTCATCTTTACAGCCTAAGGCCGCCGTCAAAACCAACATAAACATCATTAGTCCTCTTCTCATATATATAAAAATTAAATAATTACACAATCATCCCAGCCGCAACCGTTTCATTAGTGGTATCATCGATTAAAATAATACTCCCTGTGGTTCTGTTCTCTCTATAAGAATCGACCATTAACGGTTTTGTGGTTCTGATTTTTACTTTTGAAATATCATTCATTTTCAGGTCCTTGTCCTCCGTGTTTCGATCTAAAGTCTCAATATTGATTTTGTATATCACTTCTTTGATCATGGCTTTCTGCTCATTACTAGTATGACGAATACTATACTTGGCTCTCGGTTTTGCTGGATCATTATGTAACCAGCACAACATCACTTCAATATCTTGAACAGGCTCAGGTTTATTATTAGATCGTACAATCATGTCACCACGACTTATATCAATATCATCTTCTAATGTCATAGACACAGACATTGGCGCATAGGCTTCAGATAATTGAGCGTCTAACGTATCTATGGATTTGATCTTTGAGGTAAATCCTGAAGGCATTACCATGACTTCATCACCTGTTCTAAAAACACCACTAGCCACGCGACCAGCATAACCTCTGTAATCTCTATGTGTTTCGTTCTGTGGACGCAAGACGGTTTGCACTGGAAACCGTGCATCTACTTTATTGATATCGCTACTAATGTGCATTGTTTCCAAAGTGTGTAGTAATGGAGCGCCTTGGTACCAAGTCATGTTTTCAGAACGATTCACAACGTTATCACCATTTAAAGCACTAATGGGAATAAAGCGAATATCCTGAACCAATAATTTGCTAGAAAACTCTTCAAATTGATTGATCACATTATTGTAGGCATCTTCTGAGTAGTCTACCAAATCCATTTTATTAATACACACAATCACATGTGGAATTTGCAACAATGAAGCGATGAATGAATGTCTTTTGGTTTGTTCAATCACACCATGTCTTGCATCTACTAAGATAATGGCAGCATTCGCTGTAGAAGCTCCTGTCACCATGTTTCTCGTATACTGAATATGTCCTGGCGTATCTGCAATAATGAATTTACGTTTTGGTGTTGTAAAATACCTGTAAGCCACATCAATGGTAATTCCTTGCTCTCGCTCATCTTTTAGTCCATCAGTAAACAAGGCGAGATCTACACCATCATGTCCCTTTTTTTTACTCGTATTTTCAATAGCTTGTAATTGGTCTTCAAAAATGGATTTTGAATCGTATAATAAACGACCTATTAAGGTACTCTTTCCATCATCTACACTTCCTGCAGTTGTAAAACGTAATAATTGATTGTTATCTAACATAAATAAAATTGTAAAATTGACATGCTATTCGAAAATTAGCAATACAAATTATAGGTTTTAATTAAAAATAGCCTTGGCGCTTTCGGTCTTCCATAGCGGATTCAGATCGTTTGTCGTCACTTCGATTACCACGTTCTGTTTGACGCATTCCTGAGACCTCATCAGCAATTTTTTCTAAGGTATCGGCATCAGATTCAATGCCTCCAGTAATGGTAATATCTCCAAGGGTTCTAAATCGAATCTTCTTAGTAACGATCTCTTCGTGGTCTTCCAATACTAAAAATTCAGAATTAGGAATCCAACTGTCTTGCCTCCAAACCACTTCACGTTCATGGGCAAAATACAAGGAAGGAATAGCTATATTTTCCCGTTTGATGTAGTTCCAAACATCCATTTCAGTCCAATTACTAATCGGAAATGCTCGAAAATGCTCACCTTCAAAATGCTTGCCGTTAAATATGTTCCAAAGCTCTGGTCTTTGGTTTTTAGGATCCCACTGTCCGAAATCATCTCGATGAGAAAAGAATCGTTCTTTAGCTCTTGCCTTTTCCTCATCACGTCTTCCGCCACCAATAGCACAATCAATTTTATTGGATTCAATCGCGTCCAATAATGTTGTGATTTGAAGCGCATTTCTCGTGGCATTTTTACCTTTTTCTTCAGCAACACGACCTTCATCAATGGATTCTTGAACAGAACCTACAATAAGTTGTACCCCTAAATCATTGATGATATCATCTCTAAACTTTATGGTTTCAGGGAAGTTGTGTCCTGTATCCACATGCATCAGTGGAAAAGGGATCTTTGCAGGATAAAATGCTTTTTTAGCTAAATGTGTCACAAGAATAGAGTCTTTTCCGCCTGAAAATAATATGACAGGATTATCAAACTGAGCCCAAACCTCTCGCAATACATATATGGCCTCACTCTCTAATTCATCTAAATAATTTAAATAATACTTACTCATTGGTGAGTTGTAATTTTGGTGTTATATAATTTACTATTCTTTTTACCGAATCCTCAATCGATTCGTTTTCGGTTTTCACTTCAATATCTGGTTGCTCTGGAGCCTCATATGGCGCCGAAATCCCAGTCATATTCTTTATCTCACCAGCTCTGGCCTTTTTGTAAAGTCCTTTAACGTCACGACGTTCGCATTCTTCGACGCTGGTATTCACATAAATCTCGACAAAGTTAACATCTTTAACGATAGTTCTAATATTCTCCCTGTCTTTTTTATAGGGTGACACAAACGCAGCTAATACCACAAGACCTGCATCAATCATCAGATTTGACACTTCAGCAATACGCCTTATATTTTCTGTGCGATCTTCTGGAGCGAAGGTGAGATCGTTATTGATTCCTTTTCTGATATTATCACCATCTAACGAATAGGTCTTTATGCCTTGTTCAAACAAGGCTTTTTCAACCAAATTGGCTATCGTTGATTTTCCAGATCCGGAAAGCCCTGTAAACCACAATAAAAACGCATTATGTTGATTGGATGCCATTCTATCCGCCTTTGAAATTTGATAGTGGTGTGGAATAATATGTTTTGACATGTTAGCTTTTTTTTCCAAAGAAAAAGGTTCTGATCTTACCTAGTGGCAGTTTCAACCATAATCTTTCGTGCAAATAATACAGTGCGAATTTCGTAAATAATTCTGTAAGGGCAATATATAATGCGATTTCATCAAAGGCATTTAAAACCGATCCTGAAATTAAAAACGTCATGGTTGTCGCTATGACACGCCAAGAAATTGTTTTTTGCAGTGTTTGTTTTTTAGTGACCTCCTTATTCAATAGAATTTTTTGCCAAATCCTTTCATGAATATAGTATACAACGAACTTAATTAAAAACTCGATAGATCCTATCTTTATGGCGCTTTCAATACTACACTCACCGGTTAAACAAGTAATCAGCAATACCACAAGAATGGTATCTGCAGTTGCGACAATTCGCCAGGAGATGCCTTTTAACAAGCTTCTTAAATGAGATTCTTTTTTGTAGGTGGACATGGTGAGTTAGTTCTTAGCAACAATAAACCATGGGTTTAATAAATTCTCTTTGTTATATAGCAGTGGTGCATTGGTTTCCTTAGATATAACCTCAATACCAACAGCGTTACAAATAGCCTGTCCTGCAGCCGTATCCCATTCCATAGTTGGCGCAAAACGCGGATAAATATCTGCCTTGCCTTCGGCCACCAGACAAAACTTAAGGGAGCTCCCTTTGGATACAATGTCTACTTCTTTACCCGATTTTTTTAAACCTTCAACAAAATCCAAAGTTTCTTGGCTCATGTGTGATCTACTACCGACGACTTCTACGTGACTGGATGGTTCCTTCGCCGTTAAAGGCTTGGCAAGCTCCAAAATGGTTTCTAAGGTCGTGTCGTGAGATTCTAGTTCCGCTTTAAAAGCTTGTTTCTGTACTACATCCGAAAAATATAAGGTCTTTGTAGCTGGAACATAAATAACCCCTAATTGTGGTACACCAGCATTTACCATGGCTATATTTACAGTAAACTCACCATTACGCTTAATAAACTCTTTAGTGCCATCTACAGGATCTACGATCCAGCAGGTATCCCAATCCTTTCTCTCAGAGTAATCAATTTGTTTGTTCTCTTCACTTATAATTTGAATTGGCGTTGGCTTTAAAAAAGAATTAATCACATCATTAGCTCTTTTGTCTGCCTCTGTTAGAGGCGATTTATCATCTTTGATTTCAACATCAAAAGCGGTATCATATACTTGCATGATGACAGCTCCAGCTTTTAGTGAGGCTTCAATGGCTATTTTTAAATTATTATCAAGTTTCATAGGGTTTTCATTGCTTTAACGTTCCATCCTCATTGGATGTTACATATGTAATTTGATATGCTTATCAATGGCTATTTTTAAACTATCTCTCCAATGCGGAATTTCCAAATGGAATTGTGTCTTTATTTTTTCCTTATCCATGACACTAAATGCAGGTCTTTTTGCAGGAGTGGGATAATTTTGGGATTTAATAGGTGTGACTTTAACAGGCTTCTTAGTTTCTTCAAAGATGGCCTTCGCAAAATCATACCAGCTGGCCACACCTTCATTACTGTAGTGATACACGCCAAATAATTGCGTGTTACTTTCAATGATTTTAAAAATAGTCTCCGCCAAATCCGCTGTATATGTTGGTGTTCCTATTTGATCAGCAACCAAACTCAACGCCTCTCTGGTTTCTGAAAGGCGCAACATGGTTTTCATGAAATTACTAGCATGTTCGGAGTAGAGCCAAGAGGTTCTGAGAATATAATAATTGTTCATCTGCTCCTGTAATTCCTCTTCTCCTTTTAATTTGGATAGGCCATAGATATTGATTGGGTTGGTAGAGTCAGACTCATTATACGCCTTCGACTTTTCTCCATCAAATACAAAATCTGTAGAAATGTGAATCAAAATCGTATCAGCCTTAGCACAAGCAACTGCTAAATTTTTCACACCTGTATGATTCACATTAAAGGCGTTTACTTGATCAGATTCTGCCTTGTCAACAGCCGTGTAGGCTGCACAATTAACGCAAAAATCAATGTTCTTACCAATGATACTGTCATTTACAGCAGCCGCATTGGTAATATCCAAATCATTTGAGTTTTTGAAAATTAAGTGTACGTTGGTGTGGTTTTCTTTAAGATCCTTTAAGCTTCTGGCTAGTTGTCCGTTAGCTCCAGTAACCAAAACATGTATCATAATTTTGCATTGACAAGTTTGGGCAAACTTACATCTTTTTTAGAAACAATAAGTTGATTTTGAGGTAATCTCCAATCTATATTTAGCGAAGGATCATCGTAAATAATACCGCCTTCTGACGCTTTATTATAAAAGTTATCACATTTATAGGCAAAAAGTGCCGTATCACTTAACACAATAAAGCCATGAGCAAATCCTCGAGGCACAAATAGTTGTCTTTTGTTGGCTTCGGAAAGTTCCACAGCGACATATTGGCCAAAGGTTTTAGAGCCGTCTCTAATGTCGACAGCAACATCCAATACAGTGCCTTTCACAACCCTAACGAGCTTAGCTTGAGCATGTGCTCCTAATTGATAGTGAAGGCCTCTTAGAACGCCTTTGGAAGAATAAGACTCATTGTCTTGAACAAATATCACTTCAAATCCAGCCAAGTCATTGAACGTTTTTTGATTGAAAGATTCAAAGAAATAACCTCTTTCATCTTCAAAAACCTTTGGTTCAATGATAAAACAATCTTTTATTGCTGTGTCAATTCTTTTCATGCTTAGCTTTCTAAAATACTAAGTAAATGTTTTCCGTAGCCACTTTTTATAAGAGGTTGTATCAAGTTGCTAAACTCCGTTTTATTAATATATCCCATTTTATAGGCCACCTCTTCAATAGCGCCAATTTTAAGTCCTTGACGCTCTTCAATGACTTGTACAAACTGTGATGCCTGCATGAGCGACTTAAATGTTCCGGTGTCTAACCAAGCTGTACCCTTATCAAGAACACTAACTTTTAACTTTCCTTGTTTTAAATAGGCCTTATTGACATCCGTAATTTCGAGTTCACCTCTATGACTCGGCTGGATGTTTTTTGCAATGTCTACGACGGAATTATCATAGAAATAAATACCTGGAACGGCATAATTAGATTTTGGCTTTTTAGGTTTTTCTTCGATAGAAATCACATTTCCTTCAGCATCAAATTCAGCAACACCATAGCGTTCAGGGTCGTGAACATGGTAAGCGTAAATAATGCCACCGTCAGGATCATTATTGGCCTGTAATAAGGTCTCTAACCCTGTTCCGTAAAAAATATTATCACCAAGAATCAATGCTACTTTATCATCCCCTATAAAATCAGCGCCTATAATAAATGCTTCGGCAAGACCATTAGGCGCTTCCTGAACGGCATATTCAAAACGGCATCCAAATTTTTTACCATCGCCTAATAACTGTTGAAATAAAGGTAAATCATGCGGAGTGGAAATAATCAAGATGTCTTTTATACCAGACCACATCAATGTAGATAGTGGATAGTAAATCATGGGTTTGTCATAAATTGGCATTAATTGCTTACTCACTGCCAATGTTAATGGGTGTAATCTCGTTCCTGATCCTCCTGCAAGTATGATTCCTTTCATCAAGTTTTCTAATTAATTATATTGTTTTTGGTAGTAGGATTGGTATTGACCACTGGTCACATGATCTAACCAAGTTCCATTGTCTAAGTACCAATCGATGGTTTTTTTTAAGCCTTCTTCAAAAGTTACTGATGGCTCCCAGCCTAATTCTGTTTTGATTTTGGAAGCGTCAATAGCATACCGTAAATCATGCCCTGGACGGTCCTTTACAAAGGTGATTAACTGTTCCGAAGTCCCTTCAGATCTACCAAGTTTGACATCCATTTGCTGGCATAATAGCTTTACTAAATCGATGTTCTTCCATTCATTAAAGCCACCAATATTATAAGTTTCTCCTTGCTTTCCTTTATGGAACACTAAGTCTATAGCTATTGCGTGATCTTTCACATATAGCCAATCACGTGTGTAATTACCGTCTCCGTATACTGGAAGCGCCTTATTGTTTATAATGTTATTTATAAAAAGTGGAATTAATTTTTCTGGAAACTGATTTTGTCCATAATTATTAGAGCAGTTGGTTATCACATAAGGCAAATTATAAGTTTCTCCATAAGCTCTTACAAAATGATCCGAGCTTGCCTTGGAGGCCGAATAGGGCGAGTTAGGATCGTAAGGCGTATGTTCTGTAAACAAGCCTGTGTCTCCTAGGGTTCCATACACCTCATCAGTACTAATATGATAAAACAATTTGCCATCATAGTTACCTCCTGAATGACTTTTGAAAGCGTTTAACAATACCATCGTACCGATCACATTTGTTTTTACAAACGCGAGCGGGTCTTTTATAGATCGATCAACATGAGACTCTGCCGCTAAATGGATCACACTATCAAAATTGTGTTCCTCAAATAGCGCTTCTATAAATGCTTCATCGGTGATATCACCTTTTATAAAGGAATAATTTGAAGCGTTTTCAACATCTTTCAAATTTTCTAGATTTCCTGCGTATGTAAGCGCATCAAGATTAAAAATTTGATAGTTGGAATACTTATTAACGAACAACCTTACAACATGTGAACCTATAAAACCAGCGCCTCCTGTAATTAAAACTTTTTTATTGTAATTCATAATTTTTTACAAAAGTGACCATTCTTCTCACTACGAAAATAACACATAAAATCAGGAAGGAAATAATTGGGAAAACTAAGGAATACTTTTTAAGAAAAGTATCGGAAACACTTCCTACCTCTTGAAAACCTGATACGGTATCATAAAACACGTCCTCTTCTATTTTTCGTTCTTCGAGAACTCTCATTTCACTTTTTATCTCCAATTGTTTATTCAGTAATTCAAATTCTTTTGTTTTTGATTTATCTGGTTGAACCGAAAAGCCTTCACTCAAACTTATCGTATTACTCTTAGCTTTAGATTCTTCTTCTAATACCCTAATATATACCTCTTGTAGTGAGTCTATAGAGCGCAAAGAAGATTGCAAACTTTTTTGTTGAATGTAAATTAAGGAGTCTCGCTTTTGCATCTTCTTTTCTGAATAGGTGTTTTTGAACGAGTCGTTTAATCCAGCTTCTAAACTTTTAAAGATATCTTTCTTTTGAGCCTCAACAGCAATTTCAAAGAAATCAGAAGAATAGATGTTTCTGTTTTCAATAAAGTCCTCATAGCTGATATCTTGAGCTCTGATGCTATCCAGGGATTTCAGATAGGTATCATATTGCTTTATTTTTTCATTTTCGCTTTCAGGACCTATTAAAATCTCAAATTTGTTAATTTTTTCCGCATCCTCTTGTGGTATTGTGAAAATTTCAGCTAGGGATTTAGGGTCATTGTTTTGTATGAGTGCGTTAAAATAATTGATGTTATTTACTAACTGATACTTTGAATCAAAATAAGGTTTCACAAACATGGAAGACTTATAGGTTGGTGTTCTCAGCTTTTCCAAAGTGTATCCTAATATACCCGAAACAATAATAACTATTGCAATAATTTTTATGTTATCAATAATCGCTTTTAGAATAAAAACTAATATTGAAATAATCGAAATAACAATCGATTTAAGAAAATTATAAAATTTAGAGAAAAACCCACCAATATAGTTCATCAGAACTATTAAGTCTACTTCTTCTTCTCTTTTAGTATCATTTGTATTTTCACTCATGATTTGTGTCTAATTAGTTGAATATTTGTTGTAAGATTTTACGTGTAATTAAATAGGTTGGTTTCACTCCTGAGGTTCCTAAGCCACCAGATGCTAGAGTACTCCCTGTTTCTAAAGGGTTGTCGCTAGCATAATAAGCATAACGAACTTTCACATTTGGGTTAATACTGCCTCTTACCTTTGAAGCTGCTTGAATGGCCTTTTGATAGTGTGCGCCCTCCATCTCTAGTCCTATGACATTCCACGTTGAATTATAAAAGAATTTCAATATTTCTTTATTTTGAAGTGAGGTACCTAATACCGTAATCATGGAGCCTTCATAGACGTCGACCCCTTGACCTTCTAGGTCGGATTTACTCAATTCATTCTCAAACGGATAGTTATCGGCTGTCCCTTCAAAAATATGGGCAGACGGAATCATAATGTCGCCTTTACCTCCTTCTAATATTCCTGCTTTCCCCATGATAGAGACAGACTCGACATTGAGATGTACTTTTTCGCCATCCACCTTTATAGGCTTTAGGAGCTCATCAATGGTCTCGTAGGCTTGTTCACCAAAAGCATAATCCATCACAAAGATTACAGGTTTTTCACCATCATTGAAATGACTTCCAACATCAATATCTGATTTTGAAAAATCAATTTGATTGGTGTCAAAAATTTGTACGTCAATATTGGTTCCTGAAGTGTCTTTGATGTAAATCATTCCTTTCTGCAACGCTTCATTGGAAATTTTATTGCGCAAGGTCTCATTTTCCTTTTGACTCAATGCTTCGTAAACTTCAAAAATGTCCTTCTTAGCCACCATACTTTTTAATGCCATTGGAGCAAACAATGAGTTCATAACGCTGTGCATGTTCGCACTAATGACATGAATTGGTCGGTGTAAAAGATTATGTTTATGTAATGTCGCTTTAATATGATCTGCCCAAATTTCGCCGTGGATATGGTGCCCAAGGCGTTCTCTCAAAACGGGACTAAAAGTGACCGTTCTTTTATTATTGTTGATGACTTCCTCAATGGCTAATTTACCTAGCCAATATATGATGTGAAGTAGTCGTTCTGGCTTTGCTTTGGTTGTAAACTGGCTATGCGCTCTGGTAAGTTCTTCAAACGTTCTTCCTAAAATATTCGCCGTATGTGTTATGGCTATTTCACGCTCTTGTTGGGTTAATTTCTTTTTAGTAAGTACAGCCTTTTCAAGCTTCACCCAATCTCTTGTGGTCGTTCCTTGTTCGTCAATTAAAACCCGTTTACTAATCTTATGGGACTCTACAAACAAAAAGGTGATATGTGTAAGAATATCATAAATTTCAGACCTTCCTCGCGTGACCTCGATATTCATTTGCTCATCATCAATACGATAACAATTTCGGCGTCTCTTTGGTGGGATGATGGGTTTGAAATGTGAGTTGCCGTAACCTTCATCACTTGTTAAATTTATAAAGGTGCATTCTTCAATACCTTCAGGAAGCCTATCGATAACATAGAGCAAGCCTTCAAGTTCTGCTTTTTCATCTGCAATTGATCCATAAATTTCAGGTCGCAAAAGTAAGAGTGACTCTCTAAGGGTTTCACCAGAAACTCCCATCGGTTTATAAAACCCACGATTAAACAAATGTCTCATCGTAATGTACATTCTTTCAATGGCATTCGAACTCTCTTGAGCTCTCGTTCTTTCATGATGTTTTTTTTGACTCATAGGCTTTGTTTAGCGAGCAAATATAACACTATTTAGTCAATTTTAAAGCGTGCAGTTGGTCGGCAATTTTTCTGTCATTAGAAAGTCTCGGAAGCTTATTCTGACCACCTAACTTCCCTATAGATTTCATGTAATCCTGGAACCCATTCTTTTGTATTTGAGTAATCTTTAAAGGCCTTAAAACCTTCCCAATTATAAGATCTTGATAATAACTATTCTGATTCTGAAGTGCTTTATCTATTGATTTTTCAAGTGCTTCTAGGTTACTTGGTTCTCCTTCAAATTCTATCAACCATTCATGGTAAGGCAATCCAGAATCTGGGTTGATTTGAGGTGCTACCGTGAACTCCGAAACGTTAGACGTGTACTCAGAAGTTGCTATTTGTAAAGCTTCTTCCACCTCCTTGCCAATAACATGCTCTCCAAATGCCGAAATGAAATGCTTTATTCTGCCAGAAACTACAATACGATAGGGCTTTAAGGAAGTAAACTGAATGGTATCGCCAATGTTGTAAGCCCAAAGACCTGCATTCGTGGAGATAATCATAACATAATTCACTCCAATTTCAACATCGGCAATGGTTATTCGTTTTGGGTTATCGTCAAAAAAAGTGGCTGCTTCAACAAACTCGTAGAACATTCCAGAGTTGAGCTGCAATAACATGCCTTTGTGAGCTTGTTTATCTTGAAACGCAAAAAACCCTTCACTAGCAGGATATAATTCGATGCTATCCACTTTTCTTCCGATGAGACTTTCAAATTTAGCACGATAGGGTTCATAATTGACACCGCCAAAAATGAATAAGTTGAAATTTTTAAAAACGTCACCTACTTTTTTTCCTGTCCTATTTTGAATCTTCTCAAAATACATTTGAACCCAAGATGGTATTCCAGAAATAACCGTCATATCCTCATTTAAGGTTTCATCAACAATAGCTTCAACCTTTGTTTCCCAATCTTCAATACAATTGGTTTCCCACGAAGGCATTCTGTTTTTTTGCAGGTATTTAGGTACATAATGTGCTACAATTCCAGACAATCGACCTAACTGTATCCCATTTTTTTCCTGCAATATGGGACTTCCTTGAAGAAATATCATTTTGCCGTTAACAAACTTGCTACGACCTGTTTCTGCGATGTACATTAAGATGGCATTACGGGCTGCTTCAACATGTGTTGGCATACTTTCTTTGGTAAGAGGAATATATTTTGCGCCCGAGGTAGTTCCGGAGGTTTTGGCGAAGTACAAGGGTTGTCCTTTCCAAAGGATATCCTTTTCGCCTGCGACAACTCTATCCACATACGGTTTTAAATCTTCATAATCTCGAATAGGTACGCGTTCTACAAAATCTGCATGGCTTATAATCGACTCAAAATCATGATCTTTTCCAAATACCGTATGACTGGCTTCTGATATCAAGTGCTTAAAAACAGAGGCTTGCGTTTCAACTGGGCTGTTAGACCATTTAGCAATAGATCTTCGAACATATTTAGCAAATAACTTGGCGAGTGTCGATTTGATTATTGACATTAGTTAAAATCTATAAAGTTTGTTGGGTTTACGGAGTAACCTCGTTTCCAAAGTTCAAAATGCAAATGTGGTCCAGTACTCAATTCTCCAGTGTTTCCTGCCATAGCGATGACCTCACCAGACTTTACCAAATCTCCTTGTTGCTTTGTAATTGAGGCATTATGTTTATAAACAGAGATGAGTTCATAACTATGTTCGATAATGACTACATATCCTGTCTCAGTCGTCCATTCAGCAAAAATTACGGTACCATCGGCTGTTGCCTTAACAGGCGTGTCCTTAGCAACGACAATATCGACTGCATAATGTTTTTCCTTGATATTATAACCTTCAGAAATGGTTCCGTTCACAGGAGGAAATAAGACAAAGTTTGAAGACGAAATTGTAGATTCAAACACGTTATATTTATCTTCCTTATCAACTAATTCTCTGAGCAAAGAGTCTTCCTTTGTAGGTTTTAGATCCAATGCCTGAGGATCTATAGTTGAGGCGTCTATGATTGAATCTCTATTAAATTCTACAGTAGACACATCACCAGTGAGCACTTTTTTTATAGAAGCGTAGTATTGTTCATTGAGGTCAATCACCTTCTGAAGTGAGTCTGTTTTATAATTTAATTCGGTGGCTTTCATCTTAAGTGCTGTCGAAGAATACCCAGGAATGTATTCTTTTAGAGATGTAAATGCAATCAAGAAGATGGTTCCAGAAATGAGTAAAATAGTTCCTAAGGAGACAATCACAAAGACATTCAATCGCGTTAGTTTAATCGCAAATCGTTCTTCAAAAGTGTCTTCATTAAGCACCACCAAACGGTACTTATGTAGTAGTTTTTTTTTGAATTTTTTTTCTTTAGGTTTTTGAGCCATCGTTCCACAAAATTAAATAAAATAAGGCCAAGTTCTATAAGGGTATCTTAAAGTTTGTGATTAAACGTTTAATTTGAAGTTTAATTATTAAATTTGCAGTTCAAAATTAAACATTATGATTGCAACAAGCATTTTTTTAGCTCTCGGAGCATGGCAAATTATTTTAATAGTCGTCGTTGTATTACTATTGTTTGGAGGAAAGAAAATTCCTGAACTTATGAGAGGTCTTGGTAGCGGTATCAAAGAATTTAAAGAAGCTAGCAAAGATGAAGATGATGCTTCAGTAAAAGACAAAAAAGAGTAATTATATGATATTCTAAATAAAAAAAGCCAACATTGATTGTTGGCTTTTTTTTTATTTAATTCTAATGGATTTTATAATCGATTCAAGCTCGAATACATATTTTCGTTTCGCAACCGAAGGCGCAAAAACATAGCCCTCAGCAATAATGTACCTATTGTTAACCTCGTCTTTTATGGCATAATTAACAAAAGGTCCTGACATAAAGGCATTTTTAACATCCCAAAGCCCCCTAGTTTCAAAGGTTGGTTTATTGTCTAAAATTGTTTCTGAAATAAATGGTGTAAACGCAGATTCTGTTGCCATATACGATCCTTCCAAAGGTCCCTCAATATGTATTTTTCCAACGGAATCCCGAACCCTTACCACATCTATCACCGTACTATCAGTATCTCTGATAGCGCTCAATGGCACTTCATAAAGCATAATATCAACGGTTCCGGTTTCAATATCGCGTCTTAACCAGAAAAAATCATCCTCCTGCTTTGCAATTCGATATGCTGAGGGAAAACGCATAGATAATCCTAATTGCTTGTTTATTGGGTCATCATTAAAAAGCGACTTAGATATACGACGTTGTTTTTCCTTGATTTCCTCTTTTTTAAAGGCATCAATAATTTTAGGTGCATTCGTTTTTATCTCATTAATGATCTCTTGGTTGGTTTGTCCAGAGACCACTACCATCGTTTGAGGTCTGGCAAATGCATCTGTAGCAATTTTAGTTCCCGCAGATTTCCCTTTTTCAATTTTTAATACCGTACGATTGTTTTTAGCAAAACCAGTAAATACTTGCGGTGGCATTTGGCTCATTGCAAATTGTGGCTCTTCAATAGATAATCCTTCAATTGGAGCTGCAAGAATATCTCTTATGGCTTCTCCAACTTCATCTTCCCACAACTGATTGTCTGCAACCACCACCAAGCTATTAATATTTCCTGATGATTTTGAAACATAACGTTGCTCCTTTTTATCGTTACATGCGTAAAGCAAGGCCACTATAAATACGATACTCCAAATATTCTTCATTGATTCTTGTTTTTGTGCTTATTTAGATACAATAAGCGTCATTCCTATTTTTAGTTTATTACCACTAATATCGTTCCATTCTCTTATATTTTGAACAGAAACACCAGGAAATTTTTGAGATATACTCCAAAGTGAGTCCCCTTTTTGCACGCGATATGTTGATTTCCCATCGGTATTTACCACCTTTTTTGGTGCACTGCTAACATTTTTTATGGCCGTTGTCACAGGTTTTCTTGGATAAATGGTTAATCGTTGTCCGATTCTCAGATTATTACTTCTCAGTCCATTCCATGTTTTGATTTGGCTCACTCTCACACCGTATTTCCTTGCAATCTTTCCGAGATAATCACCAGACCTAACTCGGTATCTGACCTTACTGTCGGCTTCAAAAAACTGCGGTAATGGTTTTTCTCGCTTTTTTAACTCTTCCTCAACATGAGCGTAAATTTGGGTCTCATTAGTAACAAACTTTCCAATCGCTTCTCTAGGCAACCTCAAGGTATAGTTTTCTCCTTCAATAAAGGGTATAATATCTAATTTATAGGAAGGGTTCAGAAACTGAAGTTGCTCCATTGGAACATCAACAAGCTCCGAAACCTGATCTAAAGAGATCATTTTCTTAACGTGAATCGTGTCGGTTTCAACATAGTGATAATTTGGACGTTCTTTTTTAAATCCGTGCTCTTCGGCATATTCAAAAATGTACATCGTCGCTAAAAAAGCAGGTAAGTATCCAGCGGTTTCACGTGGAAGATGCGGTCGAATATTCCAATAATTTTCATAACCTCCTGATCTTCTGATGGCTTTAGTCACATTTCCAGGACCCGAATTATAGGCTGCCAAAGCTAAATCCCAATCGCCAAATATTTTATACAATCTCGCCAAATATTTACTCGCGGCCACTGTAGATTTGATTGGGTCGCTACGCTCATCGACATAGCTACTCACATTCAATCCATATTCCTTACCAGTTCCAAACATAAACTGCCATAAACCAGTGGCTCCAACGCGCGATTTCGCTCTAGGTTTTAATGCAGATTCTACGATCGCTAAATATTTTACTTCTAATGGAATATCATGATTATCTAAAGATTCTTCAAAAAGTGGGAAATAATAATCGCTTAAAGACATGAGTCTCGACAAGGAATGACGACGGTGTTTTAAATACGATTTTATGACACTTTCTAATGAAGGATTATAGGCAATATTGAATGGTGTTTTAGCATTCAAGCGATTCAGTCTGGCGATTAAAGTATCGGTCGTTAATTCAGGATAATCAACAGGGTCGTATTTTAGTTCAGTTACCGACTCATAAATACTATCAAATAAGACATTGCTGTAAAGTTCTTCAAGCCATCTTTCATCCATTTCAGAGGCTAACTTATGATCCTCTAAATTTTTAATTTTTGAGGAATCAATAACAGGCTTAATATTAAGGTGCTTTTTGAAATAGGTTTTATCGTCAATAATAGTATCGACAACGTAGGTCTCTCCTTCAACAAATTCAGATTCTGTAATGCGCTTTGTTTCGGTCGACTTCGGAATGGAGTCCTGACCAAAATTTAAATAGCCACACAACAGAGCGCTGAGAGTTAAAGTAATTAGCTTTGGTTTCATTGATTACATATTTGTATCTAAACGATAAGGTTAGCTAAAATCGTATTTTTTTGGTTAAAATGAAAGTTTGATAAGACAATTTAACAACCGCTGTAAGATTCTTCTGAAACCTAAAAAAGACGTCATGTTTAGAATCTATTCTAAAATGGCGGCAATACCAGGAAGTGTTTTCCCCTCTAGACTTTCCAACATAGCACCACCACCTGTGCTTACATAACTCACTTGGTTTTCAAAACCAAATTGCTTAACAGCAGCCACAGAATCACCTCCACCAACGAGTGAAAAAGCACCATTCTTAGTGGCTTCGGCGATAGCATTTCCTAGAGCAATAGTACCATGAGCAAAATTCTCCATTTCAAAGACACCCAATGGCCCATTCCATAGAATAGTTTTGCATTGCATGACAACATCATGGAAGTTTTTTATAGATTGTGGTCCAGCATCTAACCCTTGCCAACCATTTGGAATTTGAGTAACATCCATCACTTTGGTATCTGCATCATTAGCAAAATCGTTAGCCGCAATAACATCTACAGGTAAATGAATTTGAACGCCTTTAGTTTTGGCTTGTTTTAAGATCTCTAATGCTAAGGCCATTTTATCATCCTCGCAAATAGAATCACCTACTTGTCCTCCTTGCGCTTTGATAAAAGTAAACGTCATTCCACCTCCTATAATCAAATGGTCTACTTTATCCAGAATATTTTCAATGATTGTAATCTTAGACGATACTTTTGCTCCTCCGAGAACTGCTAAAACTGGTTTCTCTCCGGTTTCCATGACTTTATTGATACTCTCAATTTCCTGCGCCAATAAATGACCAAAACACTTTGATTCAGGAAAAAACTGCGCAATAATTGTCGTAGAGGCATGTGCTCTGTGTGCTGTTCCAAAAGCATCATTGACATAAATATCGCCGAGTTTTGCTAATGCTTTAGCAAAATTGACGTCACCCGACGTCTCTTCAGGGTGAAACCTTAAGTTTTCTAGCAATAATAGCTCTCCTGGCTTTAAATTTTCAGCAGCTTCCTCTGCCTTAGCACCGACGCAATTTTCAACAAATTTCACATTAACTCCTAAAACATCTTCAACTTTGCTTACAATATGCTTTAATGAAAACTCCTGCTGTTCTCCTTTTGGTCTACCTAAATGAGACATTAATATACAACTGCCGCCATCTTCCAAAATCTTAATGATTGTCGGTTTTGCAGAAACAATCCGAGTAGCATCAGTCACCTCAAAGTTATCATTTAAAGGCACGTTAAAGTCTACACGTATTAGCGCTTTTTTATTCTCAAAATTATAGTCATTTAAGGTTTTCATCTCTCGTTGTTTTAGTAATAAATTACACAAATGTAACCAATAAAAGAGACGGAAAAAAGCTGTTTTTTAGCGAAAACGATTGCATAACGACAATACTGAAACATTTAAAAAAAATATGTAGGTTTGCCGTATGCTATTCTCTGAGATTTTAGGACAAGAACATATTAAAAATCACCTGACTAAAAGTTGTGATTTTGGACGTATTCCGCATGCGCAATTATTTGTTGGTCCTGAAGGTTCAGGAACATTGCCAATGGCTATTGCTTATGCACAATATATCTTGTGTAAAAACAGTAATGGCGAAAACAACAACGGTATTGAGGCTTGTAATTTGAAGTTTAATAACCTATCTCATCCTGATTTGCATTTTGCCTTTCCGGTTGCTACCAATGATAAAGTAAAAAAGCATCCGGTATCAAATCATTTTATGGAAGAATGGCGGCAACTAATTGATCGGCAGCCTTATGGAAACTTATTTGATTGGTATCGTATTTTAGGAATCGATAATAAACAAGGGCAAATTGGTGTGGATGAAGCTCACGATATCGTCAAAGCCCTATCCTTAAAATCTTATGAAGGTGGTTATAAAGTTATACTCATTTGGATGTCGGAAAAAATGAATACTTCCGCAGCAAATAAACTATTAAAACTCATTGAAGAGCCACCAAATAAAACCATATTTATTCTTATTGCTGAAGACGAAGAGCAAATAATAAACACCATAAGATCTCGCTGTCAAGTTTTACATTTTCCGCCTTTAGCAGAAGAGGTTATTAAAAATGCTCTTATTAAAAATTATCAAATCCCTGAGCCAGATGCCATTAAAATCGCGCATCAAGCTAATGGCAATTATAACAAAGCCTGTGATTTAGTTTATAGTGATAGTGAAGACACCCAATTTGAAGAATGGTTCGTGTTTTGGATTAGATCAGCATTTAAAGCAAAAGGTAACAAAAGTGCCATTCACGATTTAATTTCTTGGAGTGAGACTATTGCGAAAACAGGTCGTGAAACACAAAAGCAGTTTTTAAATTTTTGTCTGGATTTTTTTAGACAAGCCCTCTTGATGAATTACAAAGCGGATGCGCTTGTTTTTATGGAGCCAAAATCCTCTTTTAAATTAGAGAAATTTGCACCTTTTGTTCACGGTAATAATATCATGGAAATTTCCAATGAAATACAAGATGCTATTTATCACATTGAACGCAATGGGAACTCTAAAATCGTTTTAACAGATCTTTCAATTAAATTGACGAGGTTGCTGCATAAAAAAGCCGATTAAATATCATAATCGGCTAAGTTAAAATGTTTAAAGACGTTACAATTTATTCGTCTTTCTTAGATTCTGCATTTAAGGCTTCAATAATCAGGTCGGTTATATCGCTACTTTCAGCACCATACATTACGCTACCAGCATCGTTAGCACCTAAGATATAGGTATAACCATTCTTTTTACCATAATCTTTAACAAATGCTTTCACCTCTTTTATTAAGGTATCGATTTGCTTTTGACCTTCAGCTTGCAAACTTTGTTCTTCAGATTTTAATTGATAGTCTTGCATTTGCTTTTTTTGAACTAAGGTCTGGTATTCTGCCTCGGCATTTTTTTGAGACATTTTAGCTGCTTTCGTCTGAAATAATTGAGCTTCCATTTGAATAGCTTTATCTAAACTGTCTGCCTTTTTATTGAATTTGTCAACTTTCGTTTGAAACTTTTTCTCAAAGTCCACTTTCTTTTGAAACTCGTTAACCACTTTTGAATTATCTACAAAAGCAATTTTTTGTTGTTCTTGACAAGAAGTCAACACTAAGATAAACGATAGTACACCTACTATTTTTTTCATATTCGATTTTGATTTATTTTTTGCAAATGTATAAAAGTGAAACGCTTTTTTGCAAAAAAAGACTACTATAAGTATAATTTATGCAAAAAAGAATTTATATTTTTATTCACTATAGTTTTTTAAGTCTTTATTTGCGCCTTTTTTACGCGTTTATAAAATAGCCTACTCCAACGTCATGCGACATAGAGAAATGCGCTTAAAACATTTAAAAATAAGCATTAGGTCTTTTTAATGATATAAATGAGTGAAGAATACTCTCCATTGCGCTTGGCTTTAAAGTTTGACACCATACCATTCCAAAATGCATTAACAGGATTCATAAATCCAGTTTTATACTTTTCTGAAAGTAAAGACACATAAAATGCATCAAAAATCATCGGTAAAGTTTTTATCACTTCCATCTTGTGCATCTGCATGAGCTTAGAGATAGCTGTTCTGGAAAAATGCCAAAGGTGTCGAGGCACATCATAAGCTGCCCAATGTGTTTTATAATAACGAGCATCATAACTCTTAAAATTTGGGACCGCAATTATTAAGCGTCCTTTAGGCTTGAGTAATTTTTCAAAGGCTTTGATTTGATTTTCCAAATTCGGCAAATGTTCCAAAACGTGCCATAAGGTAATCACGTCAAAACTACGTTCTTTAAATTGTGACATCTCTAGAGTTTCAAAAACTACTGATCCCGTTTTTGTGTTCGCTAAATCCCGAGCATCTTTATTTGGTTCAATACCGAAAACGTCCCAGTCATGTTCTTGAGCGATTTTTAAAAAATCTCCAGTGCCACATCCAATATCAAGGAGTTTTTGACTTTCAAGATCAAAGGAATTGATAAGTTTTAATTTTCGCTTTAAGGCTATGGATTTGACATATTGATAAATTTTCTCAAACCAATTTCTTTTGGCATCTGTATGCGAAATATAATCCTCACTTTGATAATACAACGGAAGTTCTTGTGCTGATGGTTGTGGATATGTCTTTAACATGTCCAATTCAGCATCTAGCACTAATTGAAATAACTCACCAGAAACGGTGTGGTCTTTTACGCTTAAATAAGAGGGATTCTCAGCAGGATTTTTCACACGAATAATATTCAATAATTAAAAATCAAAGGTATCGTTTAGAGTTAAAACCTTGTATACCTTTTTTGAAAATATTCAGCTGAAACACAGATATAAATTCATGCAGTTTCATAATATTTTAAAAGACATATGGCCATTGTTTCACGTGGAACACTTTGGATCCAACTAATAACTATCGACCTAAATACACTAAAAGTACAGAAACGTCTGCTGGTGATACACCAGAAACGCGCGAGGCCTGGGAGATCGTCACAGGCTGTATTTTGGATAATTTTTGAATAGCCTCAGTGCTCATAGATTTCAATATGGTATAATCAAAATTCTTAGGGATTTTCACATCCTCCAAACGATTTAACTTATCAGCATTGTTTTTCTCCTTTTCAATATATCCTGAATACTTGATTTGTATTTCAGTTTGCTCTATGACTTCACGGTCTAAATTATGCTCCTGAATATAAGATTCCACAGCTTCAAAACGACGCATGTCATCAATGGTAATATTAGGTCTAGAAAACAATTTAAACATCTTATCAGACTGTTTCACTAATGACGAATTTTTTGATTCTAAAACAGGGTTCGCTTCCTCAGGCTTAATGCTTGTTTGTCTAAAAAACTCTACAAAATTTTCAGATTGGGCCTGCTTCTCTTCCATTCTTCGCAATCGCTTTTCACTAGCTAAACCTAATGCATAGCCTTTAGGTGTTAACCTAAAATCGGCATTATCCTGTCTAAGCAATGTGCGATATTCTGCTCGTGAGGTAAACATGCGATACGGTTCTTCAGTTCCTTTTGTAATAAGGTCATCAACTAAAACACCAATATAAGCTTCATTTCTCTTTAGTATAAATTCTTCTCTTTCTTGAACTTTAAGCGCTGCGTTAATTCCAGCCATGAGCCCTTGAGATGCCGCTTCCTCATATCCTGTTGTACCATTAATTTGACCTGCAAAAAATAAACCCTCCACCAATTTTGTTTCCAAAGTATGCTTTAATTGTGTTGGCGGAAAATAATCGTATTCAATCGCATATCCTGGTCTGAAAAACTTAACATTCTCGAATCCTACGACTGATTTCAGTGCCTTAAATTGGACATCTTCTGGTAAGGATGTAGAGAAGCCGTTGACGTAATATTCAACCGTATTCCAACCTTCGGGTTCTACAAATAATTGGTGCCTATCCTTATCTGCAAATCGATTGATCTTATCTTCAATTGACGGACAATATCTTGGACCAGTACTTTGGATTCGTCCATTAAACATTGGTGACCTATCAAAACCATCACGTAATAAATCATGGACTTCCGGACTCGTGTAAGTCATATGACAAGAACGTTGTTCTTTCAACGGCTTGATGTGTTCTAAATAAGAAAACTTCTCGGGTTGCTCATCTCCTGGTTGCTCAATCATTTTAGAAAAATCTAAAGATCTTCCATCCACACGTGGTGGTGTCCCTGTTTTCATTCGACCAGAATCAAATCCTAAGTCGATTAACTGTTCGGTAATACCCGTTGCCGCACGTTCACCTGCTCTACCTCCACCAAAGTTTTTATCACCGATATGAATTAAGCCATTTAAAAAAGTGCCATTCGTTAAAACCACGGTTTTGGCCTTTACTTCTATTCCTAGTGATGTTTTAACACCAACAACTTTATGGTTTTTTACAATCAAACCAGATACCATTTCCTGGTAGAAATCCAAATTTCTAGTTTGCTCCAATAACAATCTCCAATCTTCAGCAAAACGCATACGGTCACTTTGAACTCTAGGGCTCCACATAGCTGGACCCTTTGATTTATTTAACATCTTAAACTGAATAGCTGATGTATCACTTACAATACCACTGTAACCACCTAAGGCGTCAATTTCTCGTACAATTTGGCCTTTTGCAATTCCACCCATAGCGGGATTACAGGACATTTGTGCTATGTTCTGTAAATTCATGGTAATGAGCAGTGTTTTACTTCCCATATTTGCAGCAGCAGCAGCAGCTTCACTTCCAGCGTGACCTGCACCAACTACAATGACATCATATACTTCGTTAAACATGCTTATATATATTGTTCCACGTGGAACATTGATTATTAAAATTTTTCAGTTTGCAAATATACGTTGAATTCTTAATATTATTTGGAAAGTGTGTTGAGATAATCATCCTCCTTTTTTCGCATCAATTCTGCCTCCTTATCCGTTTTGTCTTTATAACCACAATAATGTAATATACCATGAATCATCACGCGATGTAATTCATCATGAAAGCTTACCTTAAAATCCTTCGCGTTTTCAGTGACACGATCAACTGAAATATAAATATCTCCATGTAGCTCTTTTCCTACGGAATAATCGAAACTTATAATATCGGTGAGTGTATCGTGATTTAGATACTCTAGATTAAGTTTGTATAAATAGGCATCATCACAAAAAATATAATTGATTTCGCCCGCTTTACAACCTTCACTCTGAATGGTGTTTGTAATCCATTCAGATAACACTTTCTGATTTTCTAATTGAAAATCGGTTTCGTAATTAAAACTGATCATTCGACTTTTTAAAATACTCTTGCACTTTCTTTTTATAAATCTGTTGCAAAGGTAGTGCTTGTCGATTTAAAATTTCGGTCGTATTAAAATATTCTTTAGCCTTAGGAATTTGGTTTGGAACCGTATTGTCAAAATCCTTATTATTAGATTCTGACTTCCGCTTATTATCCTGTCCTTGCATAAAAGTCGCATTTTCCAACTTAAGCAATTGGTGTTGTAAATCCATCATTTTTTGCAAAGTCTGATTGGTAAATCCTTTATTAATTAGATCCAATTCTATTTCTTCCATTTGCTTTATGAGTTCACCTCCTAATCCCTTCTTACCGTCTTTGCCTAATCTATTTTCTAAGGCCTGGCGCAGCTGCTGTTGTCTTTGATAGATTTCATACAATTCGCCATTTTGCATTTCGCTGTCGCCCTCACCTTCGCCTTGACCTTCTCCTTCACCTTGACCTTTTTTCTCACCTTCTTTCCCTTCCTTGCCCTCTTTACCACCTTTAGGTTGACCATCTTTACCTTCCTGCTCATTTTCACCTTCACCAGATTCACCCTTTTCTCCATCCTTGGGTTTCTTTCCTTGTTCACCTTTCTTCATACCTTCCTCCATCTTCTTATTGAGCTCTTCTTGACTCATGATGATATCTGGTAATTGTTGATCGCCTTGTCCCTGACCTTGACCCATAGATGGGTTCATTTGCATATTCATATTATCCAAAACATCACTTAAAAAACTAGCCAATTCATTTGTCGCAGTAATCGTGTACTGTTGCGAAGCGACACCTTGATAAATCTGATTTTCAGAAAGTTGACCCAAAGATTTGTCAATATTGTAAAACACATCTGTTATCTGGGTATTAACGCGTTCTGAAATCGCTGGCTGACGAAGAGACAGTGAAAATAAACTATCATCGATATGCTCAAAATGTTCTCTTAAATTATTCTGCTTCCTTAAAAATTTACCATATTCATTATGGTTGACTTCAATACTTTTAAACTGGTTCATCAAGTTCTCTTGATCAAATGAGAACAACACCAAATTATCAAGAATTTGTCGCAGCACATCTATATCTTCTTGCATTTGCTGTCCGCCTCCCATTTGCATCATTTGGCCCATTTTCTGACTCATTTGTTTCATCTTTTGAGCGGCCTGCTTTTGTTTACTTTTAGCCTTTTGCTGCGGTCCTGAAGGTGATGCTTCAGGTGTAGATGCGTTTTGTTCTTGCTGTTCCTTTTCTTGTGCATCTTGCTTTTCCATTTCCTCTAAAGCCTCCGTTGCGGCTTTTTGATCCTCCTTAATAGATGCCTCTGTAGGTTTGTCTTGAGGTAAATCCATTGGCTTCTTAAGCTCTTGATTCTCTTTATCAAGTTCTTCCATCTGTTTTTGAAAGTCCTCGAACTTTTTATTGAGTTCTTCTTGTGCCTCTTTAGTATTTTCCTCCTTATCTGCTTCAGACAGCTTTTCTTGTTCCTCAGCCAATTTCTCCAGTTCTTTCATCAGCTTTTCCGCCTTTTTAGCCACATAAAAACGTTTTGTCAATTCCAAAAGCTGCTGTAAACTCTTCTCTTTATTTTTATTTTGCTTTGCAAGTTCTTCAAGTTTTTGAGTAAATTCTTCCTTATTTATTTTATCCTTCATTTTTTCCAACTCCTCCAATAGCTTTTCGTCTTTTTTGAGTTGTTCTTCATTCTCCTCTAATCGTTTTTGCAAATCTTCCTTAAACTGATCTTTCTCCTTATCCTCATTTTGAAATTCTTCAATATTCTCTTTGAGTTTTTTATTGAAGTTTTTCATGAGTTGCTCCTGCTCTTTCTGACGCTTAATGAAATTTTCAAACTTCTTTTTGTCATTAAAGTTCAATTCCTTCTTTTCCTTTTGCGTTTTTGAAAGCTCTTTCAAATCGTTGTCCTGTTCCTTAAGCTTATCGAAAGTTTTGCTGATATCTTTAATCGTTTCGTTCTGTTCTTGTAATTGCTTTTGCTCCTCTTCATCTTTGGTTAACTTCCTATAACTATAAACCGAACTTTTAGCCGATTTGTAATTGTGGAGCACATCATTATCAAATACCTGAAAATAAAGCTCGTAATCAACACCTTCCTCTAAATTCAATTGATTCGGAAAAGCGCTAACAAACTCATCAAAATTAGATCTTGAAACAGGAATAATTTCAAAAGATTTGGCATCAGGATTATCACTTGGATAATATACCAGCTGCAACTTACTCAAACCGTAATCATCACTTACTTGACCAAAAAAATACAGTGATTGGTTGTCCAAAGAATCCTTTTCCATCTTGACATTCATTTCAGGATAACTATCTTTAATAGCCTTTATGGAAAACGACAAATTTTCATAATCTTTTAACGCTTGGTTACTTGTGCTGATACTGTAATCTGTTGTACTGAAAATCCGCTTCGTTGTCTCAAATTGTCCTTCCGATATCAAATCAAAATTGAGGGTATCTGTCGCATAAAGCGCAACACTTTCAGTGGCCTTGGTAGTCACTTTCCAGGTCACATTGGTACCTTCTGGAACGGTTGCACTGCCAGTACTCTTTAACAATTCATCTTGTTTTTTAGTATAAGCTGGATAATCAAGCATCATCTCAAAGTTGACCAAAGTGGGTACTTTAATCACCTCTAATTGATAGTCTTTCGAAACAACGCCATTGGCAGATAAACTAAATGATAAGGCTGTCTTAGGTTGCGCAAAAACAAACTCAAATTGTCCAGGAGCCGTTTGCTGCATAAAAAATGATTGGTTATTAAAGTGTATTTGGGCGTTTTCAGGCACCACATCTCCAGCGGTATTGACGACCACCTTAAAGTCTTTGTTCTCAATAGCCTTCAACTCATTATTTATCACAAAAAATTGAAAAGGCGCTGGTGGTTCATAAGCCGTTTTGTAATTAACCACACGTTCATAACTGTCGCTAAACCAATTGATTTTACCCGTAAGAACCGACAATAGTAAAATCGCGACTGGAATTGCCGCATACTTCAAGTATTTGGCATTTTTCTTAAAATTAATCGCTAATTTAAAAGGAATTGGGCTTAATTCGGCGGATTTTTGCTCTATACTCGCTTCTAATAATTCTGATTGTGCACCACGTTCATTCAATTGCAGCACATTCAGCAGCTTGTCATTGACTTCTGGAAAATGATTCCCTATAATCTGTGAAGCTTCTTCATAATTAATACCTTTTTGAAGCTTAAATAACTTCGCTAATGGGAAGGCGATGAATTTTGTAAACAAGGCTAATTCCACAGCAATGAACACCCAAAACAAAATGGTTCGAGCCGTTGGTCCCAACCACAAGACGTATTCAATGAACAAGGTCACCATAAGGTAAAGCAGTCCTATCGCAAAAAACAAGATGGCGCCCTTTAACAACTCGTTTGTGTAAAAGCGCTTAATAAATTGCTCTAATTTGCCTTGAATTTGTTTGAAATTGCTCACCATATAACTAATTAACTCACTAATATAAAATTTATTTTTGTCTGTAAATGCTTAATTCTGGTAAGATTCTGTTAATTTCGAGGAGATGTGTTAAAATTAAAGACCACCAATAATTCCATATCATGAAAAACCTTAAATATCTTGCTGCTTTTTCTATTCCAGTAGCCGCTTTTATTGGTGTCTATTTAAAAGGACCTTTTTCATATATAACGCCTGTTTACGCTTTCGTCTTCATACCTATTCTAGAACTAATAGTTCCTAAAGACAACCGCAACTTAACCACAGAAGAAATCGATTCGAAAACAAACTTGCGCCTTTTTGACTGGCTACTATACCTCAACTTACCCATTGTTTACAGTTTAGTTGTGTTTGCTCTCATTGAGGTAACATCAACTTCTATTACAAGGTTAGAATTTGTTGGAATGCTCGTGTCTGTGGGAATTGTACTCGGTGTTAATGGCATAAATGTTGGTCACGAATTGGGACATAGACAATCATCAAATGAACGGTTTTTGGGTAAAGCTCTTTTATTACCGTCTTTATACATGCATTTTTATATTGAACATAATTACGGACACCATCTTCATGCCGCTACCCCTGAAGACCCAGCAACAGCAAGGTATAATCAATCGGTTTATTCGTTTTGGATCACTTCCACTTTTAGACAATATGTGAGCGCTTGGCGCATTCAGAAAAAATTACTCAAAAACACCAAAAAATCCTTTTTTTCAATTAAAAATGACTTGTTTTGGTATCATTTTCTACAATTAAGTTACTTAATTACTGTTTTTTTCTTCTTCGGAAAAACAGGGTTACTCTTCGCTTTTTCTTCAGCCATTATCGGGTTTATTTTACTTGAAACTGTCAACTATATAGAGCACTATGGTCTTAAGCGATTAAAAATGCCCTCAGGACGTTATGAGCGTGTGAAGGAAATTCATTCATGGAATTCTAATCATGTGATTGGAAGAATTGTTCTGTATGAACTTACAAGACATAGTGACCATCATTATAAAAGTTCAAAAAAATATCAAGTTTTAGAATGTCATGCTGAGAGTCCGCAAATGCCCTATGGCTATCCTACTTCTATGGTTTTAGCCATGATTCCGCCTTTATGGTTTCATATTATGAACAAGCGCGTTCCGAAGGAAATGATTTTAACTTAACTGTTTCTATTCCTAAATATCGTTTTATCTTTGCGAACGTAAATTGAAGATCATGACCAAACCTGTTCGCGTTCGTTTTGCGCCAAGCCCAACTGGACCATTGCATATTGGAGGTGTTAGAACCGCCCTTTTTAATTTTTTATTCGCTAAAAAGCATCAAGGTACTTTCGTACTCCGAATTGAGGATACCGATCAAACACGTTATGTAGAAGGTGCCGAAGCGTATATCAAAGAATCCTTAGAATGGTGTCAAATTCCTTTTGATGAAGGTCCTAATAAAAATGAAAAGTTTGGTCCCTACAGACAAAGTGAACGTAAACATCTGTATAAAGCGTATGCTGAAGAACTCATCGCTAAAGGTCACGCTTATTATGCTTTCGATACAGCAGACACCTTAGATTTCCATAGAAAAGATCACGAAGCGAAGGGTAAAACCTTTATCTATAATTGGCACAACCGTTTAAAGTTAAGCAATTCTTTGTCGCTATCAGCGTCTGAAGTTAGAGCGAAGTTAGATGCAGGAGAGGATTATGTGATTCGATTTAAATCACCACAAGATGAAACACTTCATTTGCAAGATCTTATTCGTGGTGATATCAAAATAGACACCAATATTTTGGATGATAAAGTTTTGTTTAAAAGTGATGGTATGCCTACATATCATTTGGCGAATATCGTAGATGATCATCTTATGGAAATTACGCATGTCATTCGTGGTGAAGAATGGTTACCCTCACTAGCTTTACATTATCAACTATACGACGCTTTTGGGTGGGATGCACCAGAATTTGCACATTTACCACTCATTCTAAAACCCACAGGAAAAGGTAAGTTAAGCAAGCGTGATGGTGATAAGTTAGGATTTCCTGTATTTCCTTTAGAATGGAAAGATCCTAACACAGGTGATATTTCTCGAGGTTACAGAGAAGACGGTTATTTTCCGGAAGCCATGGTTAATTTCTTAGCATTTTTGGGATGGAATCCAGGAACTGAGCAAGAAATTTTCAGTTTAGACGCGTTAACAGACGCCTTTGATCTCGCGCGTGTTAATAAAGCTGGCGCTCGATTTGATCCTGATAAAACGAAATGGTTTAACCATCACTATATGCAGGAACAAGAGAATCACGCTTTGGCGCTAGCATTTCAAAAAACAAACGTTCTCTTGGCAGATATTGACATTCAATACATTGAAATGGTTGTTGCCTTAATCAAAGAACGCGCGACATTTATTAGCGATTTTTGGGAACTGAGCCATTTCTTTTTTATGGCGCCAACAGCCTATGATGAAAAGGCCTTTAAAAAGGCTATGAAAGATGATACTAACGAGATTTTGGGAACACTGAAATCATTAGTGTCAAGTCTAGATGATTATACGGTAGACCATTTGCAAAATACCATAAAAGGATGGATTACATCCAATAATATTGGGTTTGGAAAAGTTATGATGCCATTACGTTTAGCGCTTGTAGGAGCGCTGCAAGGGCCTGATGTTTTTGATATTATGTTTATGATTGGTAAAGCAGAAACCATTAAGCGAATAGATGCTTTAATGGCTCAATAATATTTAAAAGGTAATCATTAGCATAAATGCTAGCATATTTTGGTGGCCCTCAAAACGATCGCCATTATTGAGATTAAAATCATTGTCGTTAAGCTTCCCTAAAATGTTTGTAAAACCGTAGCTATAGGTTGCTCTAAGTTTAAAATTGCCTATGCCTGCGGAAGCACCAATAACGCCATTGGCATTAAATTGTGAAATGCCACTAATATCCTCAGCAAATAGGTTATCATAGCCTTGAATCACAAAATTACGTTGATTGTCATTTTCTAGTTCTAACTGACCGTTATATTGCAACTGAGGTCCTACATCAAGTGTTAAATGATCACTCAAAAGTTTTAAGTGAAATAAAAAAGTGGCTTGCACAGCCATCAATTTATAATCTACAGGCACCTGTGTAATGGTTGCAAGAGTTGGGCGACCTGTAATTTCCAAGTTGTTTTGTGAAAATTGAAGTCCGTAACTTACAGTATACCATTTATGTGGTATATCAACAGTTGCAATCATACCTCCTGTAAATCCATTCCCAGTTTTTGTTTTAAAGTTATCTGTAGTAATATCAAATTGCGTAAGGCCTCCTATGATGCCAATACCATTTTTAATAGTGTATCGTGTATGTTGTGCTACTGAAACTGTAACAAAACCAATACAAAAACCTACTAATAGAATAAATTGCTTTTTTTGCATGAGTTGAATGTGTGATTTGAGCAAATATAACTTAATTTAGTAACTGATTATTTGTATCTACCAGGATTTCAATAGAACCCATAGGTAAATTAATCAAAATTATCGAATCCATCAAAATAAGACTCTTTTCTAACCATTTTTAAAAACTTGTTATGGGACAATTTATTTTAATACCAATTATTTTCTTCGGCTTAATCATATTGATTTCGTCATTATTTATTGTAAAACAACAAACAGCTGCCGTGATTGAGCGCTTCGGAAAATACCAAAGTATTAGGCAATCTGGGCTTCAATTAAAAATTCCTTTGGTAGATCGTATCGCTGGAAAACTCAGTTTAAAAATTCAACAGTTAGATGTCATTATTGAAACAAAAACTTTGGATGATGTATTTGTAAGACTCAAAGTATCCGTGCAATACCGTGTAATTAAGAATAAAGTATATGACGCGTTTTACCAGTTAGATTATCCTCATGATCAAATCACTTCTTATGTCTTTGATGTTGTGCGTGCTGAGGTTCCTAAAATGAGATTGGATGATGTGTTCGTTAAAAAGGATGATATTGCGCTTGCTGTTAAAGCAGAATTAAATGATGCGATGTTGGAATACGGTTATGACATTATCAAAACATTAGTGACGGATATTGATCCTGATGCGCAAGTAAAAGCCGCTATGAACAGAATTAATGCTGCAGACAGGGAAAAAACTGCGGCACAATTTGAAGGAGACGCACAACGTATCCTTATTGTAGAAAAAGCCAAGGCAGAAGCTGAAAGTAAGCGATTACAAGGCCAAGGTATTGCCGATCAACGTCGTGAGATTGCACGTGGTTTGGAAGAGTCTGTAGAAGTCTTAAATCGTGTTGGTATCAATTCACAAGAAGCCTCAGCACTTATTGTCGTAACACAACACTATGATACGTTGCAATCTTTAGGTGAAGAAACCAATAGCAACCTTATCTTATTACCAAATTCTCCTCAAGCAGGTAGTCAAATGCTTAATGAAATGGTTGCTAGTTTTACGGCGAGCAACCAAATTGGTGAAGCGATGAAGAATGCTAAAAAGAAGAAAGAAGAGTAAGCAAACTTTGTTATTTATAATAAAGCCTTGACACCTATTGTTTCAAGGCTTTTTTTAATGCTTATTCTCGTATTTTGAAATCATAGATTTCAGTTCTTGCAAGTAGTTTTCAAGGTCTTTTAAATCTAAACTTCCTTCATCATTGTCATGAGGTAGTGTGCTTCGAGTTTCATCCAAATACTTCTGTAATTCAGGATACGAATCCTCAATAGTTCTGGTGACGGTCGCTATTTCAGTTAATACTTTTCGTTGTTTATCGTTATTCATATGTCTTGATTTTTACTGAAGTTATTGAAAAAAGCGCATAAACTCAAACAAACACCTAGTTTTAACCCATTTTAAACACGAAATGGGTGTCTTTCCTCCCATTCTCGAATTGGATTTCCGTACTTCACAATAAGCTTTAAGACCGTATTTGCTATAACACTATTGGTATGTTTGACGTAAATATGCATAGGAAAAGGTTTTGCACCAATGGAACTTTTGATTTCCATGGCAGTTCTGGCATAAATGACACGCTCAAACTGGTGTTCAATTCCAAAAAATGCCATATCAAAAAGCATGTTTAGATACATTTGATACTGATGCTGTAACTTTTGATCATAACCCAAAAAATACGTTTCCAAATCTCTACCGTTTAGAATCAACGTATAAAAACCCACTAATTGCTCCTCTAAATAATACCCAAAAACTTTAAATGCACCACCAAGTTGTAATTTCATATGAAGAAAATGTTGTTGATGTAACTTAAAAGAATTGATTCCTGCATTATCAGACACATTTTCATACAGTCTATAAAGTTGATCAGAACTATTTTTTATATCCTCTAAACTTAATTCCTGTCGCGTTAAATCTTGACACTTCTTTCTGGCCGTTTTATAGCGTCTTCGGTACTTTTTATTAAATGCACTCACATAATCTGCTGGAGACTGCCAAGTATGTTTGACGTCAAAAATCATATTGGGTTGAACTTGGGCCTTATAAAGCCGTTCTGTTTTAAAAAAAGCTAAATTTCTATGTATTGGATCCTTTTCAAAATAGTCTTTAAAAGCGACGATTCTGATTTTCTTTCTGGTTGTTTCCTTAATTTGCTGTGAGAGTATTTTAATACTTTTGGACACTTGCTGAAGAAATTCATCTTGACTGATATTATCTGAATCATAAAATAGACCATGCTGTCCCGTATGCATTAAATTTCCAACGATTAAGGCATTGCCTTTGACTATTTTCTTTAAAAAAAATTTTCCACAGCGCTTAAAAAACTGATGGGATGTTTTCCTAAAGACATCATCCATATACATTTCAACACGTTGTAAAATTACGATACCTACTAGGACTTCCGAAGAAAAAACACCTACATAATAAGCGCTAATATTCGAAGGACTTGAATCCTCCAAAGCTTTTAAAAACTTCGATTTTAAGAAGAGGTCTTGAACTGAAAGTTGGTCCCAAGAATGGGGTAATTCAGCAACCGAATGATATATCTTTAGGTGTATCAATAGCAAATATAAAGGCTGAAAATTACAATTCTCAGCCTTTAATTAAGTTAAATTTTTTAAAAAATTAAGCGGTCCATCCACTGACTATACTTCCCATAATAGCAAGTGTAATAATCCAATAGCCTGCATTAATTAAAATATATTTCCAGTTTTTCCGCTCGAACATAGCATTGATTCCTAAAACAGGTAATACAAAGAAAACTCCAGACATAGCGCCATGTAAGGCACCATGCTTAAAAGAACGATATTTTCCTGCATGCTCTTCCATAAATGCTTGGTAAGTTGCAGAAGACACATCCCCTTCTACCATACCAAATGCACCCATTTCATGGATCACCAAAAAGTGCACGAAAAAAGAAAGAAGGAACGACAGCAGGAGTGAAACACCAAAAATCACGGCCATATTACCGCTTTTCATTTTTGCTTCAGTCATTTCGGCTGTACGAGCCCATGCCGTTCCGAATACCTTTGGATTGTACCAAATAAACCCCATGACTAATGGGATCACTGCAGCCACAACAACTGCTAAATAATTCATTTCCATAATATGTTTTGATTGTAGTTAGTACTATAAATATAATGGAAAATGGCAAGTGTTCCACTTTTTTTTAACATTTACACGAAGGCTCTGCATTAAAAAAGCCCATATAAGGATTGTTATATGGACCAATTAAAAAGGTTATGATGGTTTTAAAGCTTGCTTGCTTCTGCCACTAAGAGCTCATGACTATCCGCTTTTGCTTTTTCTATAAAAGCATCAATATCGTCATTGCGATTTTGGCCATTTTTAAGCAAAACACTAAGCGCTAAAATCGTTGCAATTCGCGTACCTACTTTTTTAACAGCCGTGTTAAACAGCGGCTGTAACTCATCATAACTCACCTCTTCCGCCAATTTTAGAATCTCAGTTTTTGATTTCTGTTGTTTGGCTTCCGGCAGGTTTGTGTATTTTTTACCTAATTGCTTGATGACATCAATAGCAGGTCTTTTTTGTTGTGGTTGCGGTTGTTTGTTTTGTTGTTGCGGCTTTGGTTTTTGTTTGGCCCAGGAATCTCGTAAACCTACCGTTTTATTAAACACTAGATGATCCTTTGTTGAATCATTATCAACATTGAAATATCCTATGCGTTGAAATTGAAAACGATCGCCATTGGTAGCGTCTAATAAACTTGGCTCTACAAAAGCTTCTATGGTTTTTAATGAATTCGGATTCAGAAACTCCATAAAATCCTTATCCTGATGACTATCTGGCGCTTCGTCCATAAATAAACGGTCATACTCACGAACCTCTGCCTTAATTGCATGTTTGATAGACACCCAATGCAAGGTACCCTTTACCTTTTTCTCAGTATCGGTTGAATAGCTACAATGTATTTCAGTAATGCGTCCATCAGCATCCTTAACAACAGATTCACCTTTGATAATGTAAGCGTTTTTTAATCGAACTTCACCACCTAGTTGCAGTCTAAAAAACTTTTTACTCGCTTCTTCCTTAAAATCGGCACGTTCAATATAAAGTTCTTTGGAAAAAGGCACCTTTCTGAAACCTGCAGAGGGATCTTCCTGATTATTTTCAGCCTCCAACCACTCTTCTTTGTCGTCGGGATAATTGGTGATGACCAATTTAACAGGATCCAAAACAGCCATAACCCTTGGTGCTGATTGATTTAAATCCTCACGAATACAAAATTCCAATAAAGAGACATCAATCACATTTTCACGTTTCGCAACACCCACCTTTTCGATAAAATTTCGAATAGAATTAGGCGTGTACCCACGTCTTCTTAGTCCAGAAATAGTTGGCATTCTCGGGTCGTCCCAACCTGCTACAATTTGATCTTCAACCAATTTGAGTAATTTCCGTTTACTCATGATGGTATAACTTAAATTCAATCGTGCAAACTCACGTTGTTTAGGCAGCATAGGAAGTCTTTCCGACGCATAAACATACACTTGCTCTTTAAACCAATCATAAAGCTCTCTATGCGGCTTAAATTCAAGCGAACATAACGAATGTGAGATTTGTTCGATATAATCGCTTTCACCATGTGTCCAATCATACATTGGATAGATACACCACTCATTTCCAGTTCTATGGTGGTCCTTTTTCAAGATGCGGTACATGATAGGATCACGCATCAGCATATTTGGATGTTGCATGTCTATTTTGGCACGTAAGATATGCGTCCCTTCTTCAAATTCACCAGCTTTCATACGTTCAAATAAATCGAGGTTCTCTGCAACACTGCGATTTCTATAGGGTCCGTCAACACCTGGTTGTGTTGGCGTTCCTTTTTGCATTGCCATAGCTTCACTCGATTGTGAATCTACATAAGCCTTCCCATCCTTAATTAGTTGAATGGCCCAATTGTAGAGCGTTTCGAAATAATCTGAGGAGTACAACTCATTCGCCCACTCATAACCCAACCAGGCGATATCTCGTTTAATGGCATCTACATATTCCTGTTCTTCCTTCGCTGGATTTGTATCATCAAATCGTAAATTTACAGGTGCTTGGTATTTTTCACCCAAGCCAAAACTAATTCCAATGGCCTTGGTATGGCCAATATGTAAATAGCCATTAGGTTCTGGTGGAAAACGAAAACGCAGCTTATCTTTTGCTAAGCCATTCTTAAGATCTTCCTCTATGATGTGCTCAATAAAATTGAGTGATTTTGTTTCTTCAGTCATATGGACAAATTAAAGCACAAAATTAAGTAATTCTGAGCTTTGTAAGCTATAATTCTATTTCAGTTTATGTAATTTTATGGAAATTTTAAATTTATGGAACATATGAACTACAAATGTCCGAAATGCGACAACAGAACTTACAAAACTGGTCAGATGCGTGCTACAGGCGGCACTTTATCTAAAATCTTTGATGTTCAAAACCAAAAATTCACTAGTGTTACTTGTGAACGCTGCACATATACTGAGTTCTTTAAAACCAAAACCAGTGCCATTAGTAACGTCTTTGACTTTTTTACCAACTAAGCATGGGTATCATTAAAGTTGAGAACATTCGTGTGTTTGCTTATCATGGGTGTTTAAAAGAAGAAACCAAAATAGGTAGTGATTATCGGGTGGATTTAGAAGTCGAAGCCGATTTACAGACATCAGCTCAAACGGATAAATTAAGCGATACGGTAGATTACGTATTTTTAAATAGAATCATCAAAGAGGAGATGCAAAAACCTTCGAAATTATTAGAGACCGTTGCGAAACGTATATTAAACCGTATATTAGCAGAGGATCATTTAGTAACAACGGCGACGGTGAGTGTGAGTAAATTAAATCCACCTATTGGCGGTGATGTTGAAAGCGTAACGATAAAAATGACCGAAAGACGAAAAAACTAAGGGTTTATGGTGTAAAATGGTAATTTTTTATACATTTGCCTTCCTTGTTTGTAAAAGCAAGTTTACTGGCATCTTGGCCGAGTGGCTAGGCAGAGGTCTGCAAAACCTTGTACAGCGGTTCGAATCCGCTAGATGCCTCTTAAAAAGAGATACTGATAGTATCTCTTTTTTTATGTCCATTCCTCAAAAATGTCTATCATAAAGCTTAAAATTTCACGATATTCTTGTATGAAACTTCTTATTATTAGTTTAAAAATAGCATATTTGCCATCTAATTTTAAAAAATTCAAAATGAAAGCGATTAAATTATTAGCATTTGTAATGCTATTTTCAAGTTCTATTGTAATGTCATGTTCAGATGATGATTCAGATGGTGGGTCTTCATGTGTCGATTACGTAGATCAAGCTGTACAAGGTAGTTTTAGAGGTACTGATTTTGTGTCTCCAGAAGCCTTCTATAAAGTATTAACATTTGGTGAGACAACGTCAATAAGAGGAGAAATATACGTGAAGGAAAATTTAGATTCTGATTGTAGTTTCCCAACGTTTGCAGGTGATCAAGACATCATTCTTTTTCCAATTCCATCCTTAGAGGCCCAAACAATTACTTTGGAAGAATTTGGAGAAAACACCTTAAACTTCAACAGAATAACGAATACAGAAACAGGTCTCGTTACTGAAGTTGAATTGGCAGAATGTGGGACGATTCAAATTACTAGTTACGATGCAGACGCTGGAATTATGGAAGGTACGGTTGTTGCTAGAGGGCAATTTGGTAGTACTGTGAATGGTAATTTCACTTTAGTGTTATGTGAATTTTAAAGCAAATATCATTGCTATTCAAAAACCTCTACCTATTAGAGGTTTTTTTTATGTCTTTTTAATCACGAAGTAATCAACAATTAAGAGCAAACTCGCTAGTAATATCCCTAAGGTAAAAATGATTGAACCATAAGGCCAGTGTTGAATTTTTAACAATATGCCCATGAGTATCAAAGCTACAGCGGAAATAACAAACCCGTAATAAAAGAATTTTAAAAACCCATTGTCTTTAAGTTGGCGTTTAAGAAAATACCGAGGACCTTCTTCAATGAACCACCAAATAAATAGTCCTAATAAAATAATTTGAAACATATAAGGGACACTTATAAGATGCGTTAAATCGACTATATAGCTCATCATCCAAAATAATACTAGTCCCAATTTTACATAATCCAATCGTTGTTTTTCCGCTTTCAACAAAAACCTAAAAACATATAAAATCATTATCGCAACGCCAGAAAACACTATAATTTCTTCTCCGTAAGGCCAGTGCATAACTCTAAACAAGATACCATAAAGGAATAACACAAGTGCCAGTCTTAATGGTAATGTCGCGATTCGGTTGGATATTTTCAAATGTAATTATTATTAGTTTCCTATAGGATTTACGCGTTCAATTTGCTCCTTACTTTTTTCATAAACATCTGGGAATAACCCTTGGGTTAATAATAAAATTCCAAAGCCCAGAATTACCAAGGCGATTATTTTTTTTGTTTTAAAAATAAGTCGTGGTGTCAGTTTGCTCTTTAATCGCTTCGCTAGGGCAATTTTTATCAAATCGGTTAGAAAATAGACGGTGAGCATGGTTACAATAAAGATAAAGACACCATTATCGGATTCTGTAATTGAGCTCCCAATAACAATAAATCCTAACCAGCCTAACAACACACCAATATTGATAAAATTCAGCAAAAACCCTTTAATAAAGAGCTTTCCATAGGCATTTTTTTGAATCTCAACACGATGATATTCTTTAACGATAGAGCGAAAAGATTTTGATGTTTTTATAAAAGAAATAAATCCGTAAACAGCTAATAATACACCACCAAAAATAAGGAAGTTGGGATCATCTTTAATTTTACCAATGAGGTTATTGGTGCTGTAAAATGCTAAAAGAATGAAAATTATGTCAGCTAAGATAACACCTAAATCGAAGATTAAAGCACTTTTAAATCCTTTGGTGGCACTGGTTTCGAGTAATACAAAAAACACAGGACCTATGGTAAATGCTAAAATGATTCCAAATGGGATTGCCGCTAAAATATCATCAAACATATAGGAAATAGCTTTGCCACAAAATTAATAAAAAAGAAGCGGCAAACATACCTAATGAACAATTGATTAGTTCATACGCTTTATTCGACCTCCTAAAGTGGTCTTTTCCTTTACGCTTTCTGGATTTCCGTAGATATTGATGTCACCACCAGCCGTCACTCTTGCATCTACAGATTTTGAGGCGTTTACATCGGCTTCTCCGGCTACTTTAATATTCACCGTCGTATTTTTAGTTTCAAATGCCTTTCCTTCATACACACCTCCCGTGTTTAGTGTGATATCTTGTGAAATAGCTTTACCTCTCGTTTCTATGATGCCACCTGAAACAGCCTTAATATCGACACGATCCACATCTAATCCTATTTTGAGATGTGCGCCTTCCTGTGCACGTAATTCAATTTGATTCTGTTCTATAAGTTCATTAGCGGTTATAAATGCACCTTCATTACCATCCACAACACTTAAAGAGGTATAATAGACAGACACAAAAGTTCGGTCACCATTAAAAATTTTATCAGTCTTCATTCTAACTTTTAAGGTGCCATCTTTGTTCACTACAACCACATCTTCAATATCATCTCCTGTTATTTCTACCTTTGCGGTGTTGGACTTTATTAAGTTAACGGCAATTAAATCGTAAACCTTAATTTCATTAAAATCTCCAACGGATTGTTCTTTTGGGTTTTGAGCAGAAAGTAAGACTGTTGTGAGCAATAAGGTAAGTGTTAAAAAAGTTTTCATCTGAATCGTGTTTATAATAGTTACGTTAATCATTATCATAAAGATGTGATAAATCAACATTTGTTACACTTCAGAAGAAAATAACCTTTAAGCAACGGAAACGGCTGTACCAGTTACAGAAACAAAAAAGTACGAACCAGCTGCCGTTTCAATATCTACGCTAATACCAACAACAGCATTAGCATTTAAATTGATGGCATTCGTTTTTAATTTCTGAAAGGCTTGCTCTTTAGCCTCATTCATTAAGTCCTCAATAATTTTCATATTCTTATCAGACTTGAATGAAAATTTTGTTTTTAATTCTGAAGAAGTTCCGGTAACAATACCCTTATATTCGGTAATCTTAAAGCCTTCAATAGTATTTGTTGTGGTTAAAATCATGATGGTTTATTTTTTAAAATAAGTATCACTTTTAATGTAAACGTTACAATTTAGTTAGATGTATGTTTTCCTATCAACGTAAAATCGAGGTGTTTTTTGACCAAATCGGTACTCTTCACTTTTACAACAACTTCATCGCCTAATTGGTACATGATTTTAGAGTTTTTACCAATCAAAGCATAATGGTCTTCATCAAACTGGTAATGGTCATCTTTCATATCACGCACACTTACCATACCTTCACATTTATTTGCTATAATTTCTACATAAATGCCCCAATCAGTCACACCAGAAATCACACCAACAAATTCCTCATTCTTATGGTCTTCCATAAATCGGATTTGCATATATTTAATAGAATCTCGTTCTGCTTTTGTCGCTAAGTTTTCCATATTACTGGAATGATTACATTTATCTTCATAAACCTCTTCATTAGCTGATTTACCACCATCCAAATAATGCTGTAACAAGCGATGAACCATGACATCTGGATAACGACGAATGGGTGATGTAAAATGGGTATAATAATCAAAAGCTAATCCGTAATGTCCAATATTATGTGTGGTATATTCGGCCTTACTCATAGAACGAATGGTAAGCGTATCTACTAAATTTTGTTCTTTTTTCCCATTGACATCCTTCAATAAGTTGTTTAGTGAATTTGAAATACTCTTTCGATCCTTAAAGTTAAGTTTATAACCAAATCGACCCACCACATTCTGAAGCGCTGCTAATTTAGTATCATCAGGCTCATCATGTACACGATAGACAAACGTTTTTTTCGGATTTTGTTTTCCTATAAATTCTGCCACTTTTTTATTTGCTAGTAACATGAACTCTTCAATGAGCTTATTCGCATCTTTACTGGTTTTAAAAAACACACCAATAGGATTCGCTTCTTCGTCTAAATTGAACTTCACTTCCACTTTATCAAAGGAAATAGCACCAGCACTCATACGTTTACGACGCATGATCTTCGCTAAATGATCTAATGCCAAGGTCGCTTGAGCAATATCTTGACTTGTTTGATAGCTGTTTCCAGATAAGGATACATCCTTCGGAATGGTTTGATCAATCTTTTGAGGTTGCTTTAATACATCAACCAATTGTAACCCTTTATTTTGTTCAATAATGGCTTGAGCTTCTTCATAAGCAAAACGCGCATCCGAATAGGTCACAGTTCTTCCAAACCACTGATCTTTTATTTCGGCTTTTTCATTCATTTTAAACACTGCAGAAAAGGTATATTTCTCTTCATGAGGTCTTAAAGAACAAGCACCATTCGATAAAATTTCAGGAAGCATTGGTACGACTCGATCTACTAAATAAACAGAGGTCGCCCGTTCATAAGCTTCATCATCTAAAACCGTATCTTCTTTCAAATAATGCGATACATCGGCAATATGAATACCTATTTCAAACAAACCATTATCTAATACTTTAAACGATAAAGCATCATCAAAATCTTTAGCATCTTTAGGATCTATCGTAAAGGTGAGATCCTTTCGCATATCGCGACGTTTGGCTATTTCTTCTTTGGTAATAGAGGTATCTAATGTGTTTGCAAATGCTTCGACTTCATGTGGAAACTCCATTGGTAAGCCATACTCGGCCAGAATGGCATGGATCTCAGTATTGTGTTCTCCAGGTTTACCGAGAACTTTCAGTACTTTTCCATAGGGAGAATCCGCTTTTTCTGGCCAATCTTCTAAAGAAACCAAAACTTTATCACCTTCCTCAGCCTTATTTATTTTGTTAATAGGTACAAAGATATCTGTGTACATTTTATTTCCGTCGGCTACAACAAAGGCATAATTTTTATGGATTTGTATGACACCCACATATTCACTTTTAGCACGCTTGATAATATTGGTAATCTCACCTTCAATTTTACCACGTTTTCTGCGCTTATAGGCGTAAAATTCAACTTCATCACCATGAAGTGCTTTGTTCATATTATTGGAAGCTATATATACATCTTCATCAAAATCATCACTAATGATATAACCAGATCCTCTAGAGGCCATATCAACTTTTCCTACATGGTATTCTGTATTAACAACCGCTTTAAATTTACCACGATCTACTTCTTCAATTTCTTGTTTCGCTTTTAGCTGCTGAAGTTTTTTAATAATTTGATTTCTACTGCTCGCATCATCAACACCAATCTTGGCAGCAATTTGTTTATAGTTAAAAGTTTGGTTTCTATCTTTTTTTAGAATACTTAGAATAGTATTTGTAAGGTTGGAAATCTTTTTGTTTGAGGATTTCCTTTTTTTCTTTCTTGTCATTTATTTAATTGTAATCATTTTCGTTTCCTAAAAGTGTTAGGAATTCTTTCTTAATCAACTTAATAATAGGAGGAGAGAAGCTATTAAGTTTCTACAAATCTACGCTTTAATTATTTATTAGTGTTTAATTAGTGTTAATTTAATAAAAAAAGCCATGTAAATAAGACAAGGCTTTACATATTTTTACGACTCATAATATGAGCGTATGCTTCATTGGAATTCAGCGGAATTGGATTAGCTTCATCTGCATAAGTACCGTGATCTAAACGTGTGTATCATGCATTCCTTCAGTCGCTATAAGATCTCCATCAATTGTTAAACCAACTAAAATAACAAAGTAATCTTTGTTGATAACCTGACTAATCTGAAACTGTCTCGACCCTCACAATGCTAACGAAAGCAATATCATTTTTTTAATTTTCTAAATTTAGGAACGAAAATATCTGTACATCCTACTTTCTATAGTTTCAATTTTGGTTATCAACATATATATACATATCATCTTTTTTCTTTTAAAATTTTAAAAAATAAATGATGATGATTATAGGCTGTTAATAGAGGTATAACTTTTTTAACTTTTATTTTGAAATATGACTTATGACTTTTACTTCATATTTAGTTAACATTAATTTTACATTTAAATTCCTCATTTTTAAGCGAATTTCAAATGCTATTAACAGCTGTTTATAACTGATGTTGACAACTTACATTTGATAACTATTTAAAATTTTGATGTTGGTATCTTTTAAGTTCGATGCTCATAACTTCACTAAAAAAAATGACTAATTTTTTAGGTTATTATATTCCTGTTTTTGTTTGAAAAATAAATTAAATAACGCAAGAAAAAGTTGTTACAAATTACAATGAGATATTAACAAGTAATGAGATAAAAACCCTTTAGTAGTTAACAATGCCTTTAGTGACTATTGTGAGTTAAATCTAAATCAATTGAATAAGTTATGATGTTTTTGACACTATTATTTATCAGCAATTAGTAACTTTAGGGTTTTAAACAACACGTTGATATGAAGACAATTTCTATAGGTAATGATCATGCTGGAACCGAGTATAAGCAAGCTATTGTAGCACATTTAAAAGCTAAAGGTTATACTGTTAATAACTATGGTACAGACACCAATGATAGTGTGGATTATCCAGATTTTGTTCATCCCGTAGCGACAGATGTCGAAGAAGGCAAAGTACCCTTTGGAATTCTGATTTGTGGCAGTGCTAATGGTGTAGCGATGACTGCCAACAAACATCAAAAAGTGAGAGCTGGTATTTGTTGGTCTAAAGAGATTACAGAGTTAACCCGCTTACATAATGATGCTAATATTTGTTGTATTCCTGCGCGATTTACAGCCTTACAGCAAGCCATCCAAATTGTAGATACATTTTTAAATACAAAGTTTGAAGGTGGTAGACACCAAAACCGCGTTGATAAAATTCCTGTGACTTGCTCATAGATGGGACATGCTCATAACCATAATCATTCTCACGAAGATTTAAAGGGAAGAAATCTTATAATTTCCATTCTTTTAAATATAATCATTACGGTGGCCCAAGTCATTGGTGGTGTAGTATCTGGTAGTTTATCACTTTTAAGTGATGCCCTTCATAATTTTAGTGACGTTTTATCTTTGATAGTGAGTTATGTAGCAAACAGGCTTTCCAAAAAAAAAGCCTCACTACAAAAAACATTTGGTTATAAACGCGCGGAAATTTTAGCGGCTTTCGTGAATGCTGCGACACTTATCATTGTTGCCATCTTACTGATTATTGAAGCAATTGAACGTTTTCAAAATCCACAATCTATAGATTCTAGTTTAGTTATTTGGTTGTCTTTAATTGCTATTTTAGGTAATGGATTTAGTGTGTTATTGTTGAAAAACGATGCAAAAAATAATATTAATATGCGATCTGCCTATTTACATTTACTAACAGATATGTTAGCGAGTGTCGCTGTTTTGATAGGAGGATTACTTATGAAATACTATCAGTTATTTTGGGTGGATAGTGCTTTAACTTTACTGATAGCTCTCTATTTAATTTGGGTAGGTTTTGATTTGTTAAAAACGTCTACTAAAATGCTCATGTTGTTCACTCCAGATGACATTAATATCAAAGAAGTTGTGAGAGCCGTCAACAAATTGCCTAAAGTGAGTAAATTACACCATGTGCATATTTGGAATTTGAGTGACAATGAACTGCACTTAGAAGCGCACTTAGATCTTAAAGAAGACATCACAACCACCATGTTTAATGAGTTACTTACAGATATTGAAACGATCTTACATGAACAATTTAATATTAATCATGTCACCATTCAACCTGAATTCAATAAAGAAGATCCTAAAGAGGTTATTGTTCAGGACTAATCGTCTAAAATTTTAATTATGGTATTAGACATCAAAATCAAATCGTTTGGAGAATTGACTACTCAAGAACTGTATCAGCTATTACAACTACGCAGTGAAGTTTTTGTAGTGGAACAAGATTGTGTCTATCAAGATATGGATGGTAAAGATCAAAATGCCTTGCACATTCTAGGTTATAAAGAAGCTCATCTCGTTGCTTATACACGCGTGTTTTCTCCAGGAGATTATTTTGAAAACGCCAGCATTGGTAGAGTAGTGGTGCGTGAAAATGAACGCCATCATCAATATGGCTATGCTATAATGAAGGCATCTATAAAGGCGATAAGAGACGCCTATGGTGACGGTCACATTAAAATATCAGCTCAGACCTACCTAAAGACATTTTATAATAATCTTAATTTTTTTGAAGTAGGAGAGCCCTATCTTGAGGATGGCATCCCACATATTGGTATGATTAGAAGGAATTAATTACTATCGCCTACATAGGTAATTAAAATCTCCACCCGTCTATCTAATTTGGGTTCACCACCTAAGGGAAATTTACGACGCATACCTACATACTTCATACGTCTTGTACTAACACCTTTTTTTGCTAGATAATCATAGATATATTTAGCTCTAGCAACAGATAAATTTCGTTTTTTAGTTTTACGGTCAATCGCATCACGACTGTTTTTCGTACAACACACATGACCTTGAATGGTGAAATAAATGTCTTTTCGCTCTACCAGGATTTCTGCAATCTCTTTGAGTGTTTCTTTAGACTCAGGTAGTAATTTACTGTAGCCTGTTTTAAATAGGATATTATTGAGTTCAAATTTATCTCCAGCTTTCAATTCACCTCTTAAAATTTCTTTGGCTTCACGCTTTTTAGCTTCAACAATTTCAGGAGAATCTTTTGGTTTAGGAGGAAATACTGAAGACACAATAATCTCTACTTTTCGGTTGAGACCACGAATTTTATTAAGATCATCTTCCTTTACTAATTTCAATAAGATTTTACCCTTTCCATCAACGTTGGTAATTACGGACTCATCAAATTCATTATTTGAGAAAATAGTTTTGATGGAATTGGCACGTTCTTGAGATAATACTAAGTTATAGTTGTCACTACCTCTATCGTCTGTAAATCCGTAAATGGAAACCTTTGCAATATCCATACTCTCTATTTGGGATAAAAATAATAGCAACCTATTGTGTTCAGTAGGAGGCACTTCAAACTTATCTGTCTCAAAATACACTTCATGACGCATTTCCTCTTGAGCCATCAAAAGTTGCGTGAATAGAAATGATATTAATAGTATGTTCTTCATTTTTTTATCGAAAACAGGAATTAAATATAGTTTTTTTAAAGTTTTCGTCAAATATTAAGTCTGTTATCAGTTCAAATAACTTAAATAATTAGTAGGATCTTTGAGTATTTCCACACTTTTTTGAATTTCAAAATTGTTCGCCACATAGTATTCATATAATCCTTCTCTATAGAAATATCGTTTGACGATTTCATCTGAAAGTAATGATAATAACTGTGCTTTGTTGGCGTCAATAGCTTTGCTTTTATATTGATTCAAAGCGCTTACTAAGTTCGCATAGTCCTCGTTAATTTCGCCAGCTAGTTGCTCTTCTTTAGCCACATTTAAAGCTGTAGCAAATGCTTTTTCGGTTTCGGTTTCAAAACTAAAATCATTATCGATTAAGAAATTTTTAAAACTATTGAATTCAGCATCCCGTAATTCAAATGTTTTTAAGTCTGAAGGCGCAGGATGATTGTAATAGTATTCGGTTGCATATTTAAAAATCAAATTTTCATTGATGATTGCTTTGGTGATAGTACTGAGTTTGGTTGCATCTAATTCAAGATCAGGCTGTACACCACCACCATCGTACACCGTTCTGCCTTTTTTGGTTTTAAAAGCGTTATAATTTTCTTGTTTTACACGTGTTGCTTTACCATTTTCATCACGATTCCAATAGTCTAATGCTTGAATGCAACGTCCAGAAGGTGTGTAGTATCTTGAAATGGTTATTTTCATTTGGGTACCATAGGTCAGTTTTTTAGGGCGTTGTACAAGTCCTTTTCCAAAACTACGTGCACCAACAACAACTGCTCTATCTAAATCTTGTAACGCACCTGAAACGATTTCACTCGCAGACGCACTACTACCATCTATAAGAACTACCAATGGAATTTGCGTATCGACTGGCTCTTTTTGTGTGTAATAGGTTTTGTTATATTTTTTTACTTTGGACTTAGTAGTCACAACCAACTGATTTTTCGGCACGAATATATTTGTGACATTTACAGCTTCTCGCAGTAAACCTCCTGGATTACCACGTAAATCTAAAATCAATTTTTCGGCACCTTGACTTTTTAAGGAACGCAAGGCACTAATGGTTTCAGAAGACGTTTTTTCATTAAATTTTCTCAGAACAATATAACCTATATTATCACTTACCATTGAAAAATGAGGCACGGCATGAATATCAACAGCCTCTCTATTTATCGTAGTAGTTTCCGTTTGTCCTTGTCGGATATAAGTCACATTTACGGTGGTTCCAGCAGCTCCTTGCAATAGGTTTCCGGCATCATCCTTAAAATCGGCAACTGTGACATTATCAACTTTAATGATTTCGTCACCAGCCTTTAAACCTGCTTTATCTGCAGCATAGTCTTTGTAAGCCTCAACAATTACTAATTTATCTTTAAGTGTTAATACATTTGCTCCAATTCCTGTGTAATCTCCAGCGTTATTAATTCTAGCAGCTTCAACATCTTGTTCATTGTAATAATTCGTATAAGGATCCAAATCATTCAACATGCTTTTGATAGCGGTATCCATGAGGTCACCCGGGTTCGTTTCATCCACGTAATTCATGTTAAGCTCCTTAAAAAGCGTTGTAAAGATTTCAATCTGTTTAGCAATCTCAAAGAAATCACTTTTAAAAGCGGTTCCACTAAAGAAGATAGTTAAGGCGACAAGAGGGATGATTAGCCTTTTTTGTAGTAGTTTTTTCATGATTTACAACCATTTATCATTAGTCAACTTTTTTAGAAAAAGCAGCTAAAAGTTCATTCATTTTTAAAGTTATGGAATCAAAATCTGTTCCATCTTTACCAATGTACAAAATCATTAACGCATAACAAGACGAAATGTTGTTAAAATGTACGGTTTTATTCAGTCGGTAAGCTTCTCTTAACAGGCGTTTGATGCGATTTCTATCGACCGCACTTTTAAAATGTCTTTTACTTACTGAAACCCCTGTTTTGAATTGGGTGTCTTCGTCAAATTCAGTTTTGAGATAGACCATGCGCAATGGGTAAACAGATAAAGATTTCCCTTCGGAAAACAATAACTCAATTAATTTTTGACTTTTCAGTTTTTCCTTTTTTGGGTAAGAAAACGACATGTTAGTTTTTCGGTATTAAATGTTCGAGATTGGCGATTTTGTGTTCCAAATCTTTAAGTTTATCATAAACATCTGAAGGTTCTGGCATTTGCTTTGATGCGTACATGGTTACATACCAAATTTCGAGAATATCCTCCACCGGAATTTTAAAATCTGGATAATTTCCATCTTGGTTATCGCTTTTTAGAATAAGGCTACCCTCTTCTTTTATGCGATTAATAACACGTTTTAATACAATACCATCATTTTTACTAACGACCAAATAAACCCTACCATCTCGAAGATCTTTCAAATCTTCTACATAAGTACCAAATACAAAATCACCATCATAAAAAGTGGATAGCATAGAATTCCCTTGAACTTCAAAGCATCTAAAGGTGCCATTGCGGAGTTGTGGCATATGAAAATTAGGTAGACTTTCCATAAATTCAGGATCACCATAACCATTTAAGTAACCCGCTCTAGCTTTTGCAGGAACATAAATAATGTTTTCGATATCATCGTTTGAAGAGGCGATGATTTTCGGCATTCCAGAATATGTTGGGTTTTTAGGTAGATCGGCTTTGAGCATGATGCTACTTTTTCCGAAGAGATAATCAGGATTGATATCAAACTCATTGATAATAGATGAAAGGACATCATATCCTGGTTTGGTTTTTTTCCGAGTACCATTTGCTTGAGGTCTCCCATTAACAATACTGTCAATGGTAGTTCCAGTAACACCAATACGTTTTGAAAACGCATAATTATTAAAGTGAAAATGGTGAATTATCGCGGCTATTTTTTGATTTATAGATTCCATAATGAGTGTGGTGATAAATGTAATTAAAATTCAAACATTTGTGGTATTCTTTCTCAATATATTCCATTGCTGTATGATTAAAATCATATTTTAAGCGCTAACATTGGTGTAACTTTAATAACATAAATACCGCGTTATTATGGGACATTTACACGTGACTAAACTTTCTAAAAAGAAGGATAAAGCCAATTATATCCATCAACTTACTAAGGATATTGAAGCTCTGGATTATATGATTGATCATGATATGATTGAAAAAACACCAATTCGTATAGGTGCGGAGCAGGAATTTTGTTTAGTAACTCCTGAATTTTTACCGAACAATAACGCTTTGGAACTTTTGAAAGCAATCGATGATGTGCACTTTACAACGGAAATTGGAAATTATAACCTCGAGATAAATTTAGACCCACTAGAACTAGGTTCTAATTGTTTTTCCCTTTTACATGAACAGTTGAAAACGTTGTTATCAAAAGCAATTTCAGCAGCTAATAACCTCAACACCAAAATTGCATTAACAGGCATTCTGCCAACGTTATCCTTAAAGCACATTGGTATTGAAAACATGACGCCTATTCAGCGTTATTATGTGTTGAATGAAGCGATTAAGGCATCCAGAAAACAGGACTTTGATATTCACATTAAAGGCGTTGATGAACTGAATTTACTACATGACACCGTGATGCTGGAAGGCTGCAATACGAGTTTTCAGACCCATCTTCAAATAGATCCAGATGATTTTATTAAAAGCTATAATTGGGCTCAGGCTATTTCAGGTCCAGTTTTAAGTGTCTGTACAAACTCACCGATGCTCTTTGGAAAGGAACTGTGGAGTGAAACACGAATCGCACTATTCACACAAAGCGTAGACACTAGAGCCAATTCATTTTTACTGAATGAAAAGCAATCTCGCGTGAGTTTTGGAGATCACTGGGAAACAGGAAGCATTACAGATATTTTTAAAGATAATATATCAAGATTTAGAAGTCTTCTCACCTCAGAATTTACCAAAGACAGTATGGAAATGATACAACAAGGAATCATTCCAAAATTAAAGGCCTTAAGTCTGCACAATGGAACTGTTTATAGATGGAATCGCGTGTGCTACGGTGTTGGAGATGGAAAGCCTCATCTTAGAATTGAAAACAGATACTTACCTTCTGGACCAACAATGACCGATGAGATAGCTAATATGATGTTTTGGGTAGGCATTATGGTAGGTCGAACAAAAACAGAAGATCATATACATAAGACTATGGATTTTAAGGATGTGAAGACCAATTTTTTTACAGCCGCTCGCTATGGAATGGCAGCACAATTTCACTGGAAGGGCCAAACCATTTCTAGCCAAGAACTTATTCTGGACGAACTTTTACCTATGGCTTACAGAGGCCTTTATAAAGTTGGAATCACGCCAAAAGACGCTGAATATTATTTAACAGTGATCAAAAACAGAGTCAACAGTAACAATGGCTCCCAATGGTTTATAAAAAGTTATAGAAACCTTCTGAAGTCTAAAAAACGCCAAGAGGCACTGCAAGTTTTAACGGCTAATATGTATTTAAAGCAGGAACATGATTTTCCTGTTTCAACCTGGAGAGAGTTAAATGAAAATGACCATACCACATTTGATATCGACAAAAAAGTATTGCATGTCATGACCACAGACTTACTCACGGTAGATGCCAAAGACAGCTTAGAATTAGTGTTACATATCATGCAATGGAAGCACATTCATCATATACCAGTCATCGATAAGAACAAAGACCTTATTGGTTTGTTAAGCTGGTCTGATATAAAAAATCATATCAACGAAATTGAAGAAAGCACCAAAAACGTCCAAATGTTCATGCAAGATGAGGTCATCACTATTCACCAAGACGCATCATTACAAGAGGCAAAAACACTTATGGTTGAGAATCGCATCAGTTGTTTGCCTGTGGTTAAGAATAGAAAATTAATAGGAATAATCACCACGAACGATTTATAAATTTTATGACATTAGTCAAAAACAAAGCGCTTGATAAGACCATATTAGTCGGTCGTATTATTCATCATGTGCAAGGAACTTCTAAAGGTCCTACAATGGTCTTTTTTGCCGGTTTACACGGTAATGAAACCGCAGGTGTTTTTGCACTGGAAGCCACTTTAAAGACACTCAATCCTGAAATTATTAATGGTACTATTTATGGAGTTTCCGGTAATTTGAAGGCACTAGAAAAAAACCAAAGGTACTTGGATGTAGATTTGAATAGATTATGGACAAAATCACAGCTAGAAGCCCGACAAAGTCATTCAGAATTGAATTCGGAAGAAATAGAGAGAAACGACGTATTTCAGGTATTGAAAGCTATTATTGCTTCAAATTCAGGACCGTTTTATTTTATAGATTTTCATACGACTTCTAGTAAGACACTTCCATTTATTACCATCAATGATGCTTTGATTAATAGAAAGTTTTCAAAGCTTTTTCCCGTACCCATTGTTTTAGGAATTGAAGAATACTTAAATGGTCCTCTATTGAGTTATATAAATGAGCTAGGCTACGTGTCATTGGGTTTTGAATCAGGTCAGCATGATGAGAAGGAAGCTGTAGATAACTGTGTTACCTTTATTCATTTGTCATTGGTATTTACTGAAATGCTCTCAAAAGAAAACAGTCCACAATTTCTTAATCATTACCAGAACTTACAGCGCAATGCGCAATCCATAGCTAAAATTTTTGAAGTCACTTATTTACATCAAATCAAACAAGGAGAAACCTTTACAATGGAACCTGGTTTCAAGAGTTTTCAACCAGTAAAAAAGGGCACATTGCTCGCTGTATGTGACGGCAAAAAAATCACATCACCAGTAAGCGCTAGATTATTTATGCCGTTGTACCAACCGAAAGGCGCGGAAGGTTTTTTTATCATTAGACCGATTCAACCCTTCATACTGTTTCTTTCGGCAATTTTAAGACGCTTAAAATTTGATAATTTACTCGCGATTCTTCCTGGGATTTCTTGGTTAAATTCCGATAAAAACGGGTTAAAAGTGAACTTGGGAATTGCAAGGTTTTATGCAAAGTCTATTTTTCATTTATTAGGATATAGAAATAGGCAAATAAGTTTCAAATATCTCGTATTACATAATAGGGAACGCACTTCGAAGACAAATAGTTACAAATCTGAAATTTGGTATTAAAAAAGCCTCATCATTCGATGAGGCTTTCCGTTAAGGTGGCTATGAGTTATTCTGAAACCGAAAAGACGTTATTCTCTTTATTCACATCAGCCATGTCATTATTCGGATCAATGTGTACTGAATCTACAGATTTCGAAACTTCGAAAGTATAGTTTGGAAATGCCCAAGCCCAATCTTCCAACACAGTAGCTGATGTAGGCTTTTCACCACGCATCATTCGCAATGGGATGTAAAAGGCTTCTGTAGTGCCATCGGTATAAGTAACCACTAAATCAATAGGCATTGGCATGGCACCGTTTCTTTCTAAAGTCACTTTGTTATCATCAATGTTCGTGACACCATAATCAATGATATTTGTGGTTTGTGCAAAATCCATAAGATACCAGTCTAATTCTAGTCCAGAGACTCGTTCAGCAGTACGAATGACATCAAGAGGTTTTGGGTGTTTAAAAGCAAAATCTTTATAATACTTTTTTATCGTTGTTTTTAAATGGTCTTCGCCAATAACATAGCCAAGCTGTGCTAAGAACACAGCACCTTTGTTATACGCTGATATACCATAGGTTTGATTGTAATTGTAACGATCGGCATGTGTTGTTAATGGCTGCTCGTATCCTGAAGTCGCCAATGAAAGGTATCGATTGAATGCCCTTTCCAATGGTTTCCCTTGCTCTTGCATTACCTCCTTCATTGCTAAGTCTGAAATATAACTTGTAAACCCTTCATCCATCCATTCATGTTTAGACTCATTAGTGGCTAATAAAAATTGAAACCAGGTGTGTGCCATTTCATGGGCAGTAACACCTACTAAACTACCATAACTGCGCATTCCTGTGATAAGTGTACACATAGCATATTCCATACCACCATCACCTCCTTGAATTACGGAGTATTGATCATAAGGATATGTACCAATATGCTCGCTAAAGTACTGCATTAGTTCAACGGTTTTAGGCTGCATTTTTTTCCAATTCTCAAGATTTTCCTTAGGCATCGTCTTCTTATATAAAAAGTGAAGCAAAGGCCCATTTGGAACTTGCATGGTGTCATGCTTGTAATCTGGATCTGCTGCCCAAGTAAAATCATGAACATTTGGCGCTATAAAATGCCATGTGAGTGTTTTACCCTTGGGCTTTTTAACTTTTTCATCGGTATAGCCATAACCAATGTCGTTTGCATTTTCAAGGTAACCTGTACCACCAAGAACATAATCTTTGTCAATGGTAATCTTAACATCAAAATTTCCCCATACGCCATAAAACTCTCTCGCTATATAAGGGTCGGCATGCCATCCTTCATTGTCATATTCGGCAAGTTTAGGATACCACTGTGTCATAGATAATGCCACACCTTCTTTATTATTACGTCCCGCTCGACGAATTTGAACAGGCACCTGTCCTTTAAAATCCATATCAAAATTGACGGTTTGACCAGGTTGAATAGGATCATTTAAATCTACAATCATGACTGTACCTTCAACGGTATAATCAAGAGGCTTACCATCTTTTTTAAGGCTATTTACCTTAATAAATCCAATCTCGTCGTCTTTGAGTTTTGCAATACGACTCTCATATACCGGTGCTTCCTTAGTTCCAATATTGTTGGCCATTCTGGAATCTGGATCCACAATACTTTGCAATCTTGCATCCATTTCACTTCCTGGCTGAAAGGCATTAAAGTATAAATGATAATACACACGATTTAAGACATCTGGTGAATTATTTGTGTAAGTAATGGTTTGTTTTCCATCGTATTGATAGGACTCAACATCCATATCTATAGCCATTTTATAATCAGCTTGCTGTTGCCAAAAGCCATCTGATTTGTAGATAATGGTTTGTTCTTGTGCATTGACACTCAAAGAATGCCATATCAAAGACACAAACAATATTGAGGTTAATTTAAATTTCATAGTTTATTTATTTGGGTAGAATTATTTCGAATTAGCCATTTGAGATGCTAAAATTAATGCGTTATAGGCATTTACAATTCTTCCTGATTTAGAGATTTCAGCTAAGGATTTCACGTCTTTATTTTCACCTATGGCAACCTTGGTCGTGATAGGAAGTCCAGAATCCATTAGAACTTTTTTGACTTGACTAGCAGATAAACTAGGGTATTGAGACCGAATTAGAGCCGCCACACCAGCTACATTAGGCGCAGCCATCGATGTACCACTGTTAAAGTCATATTCATTTTCTGGCATGGTTGAGTAGATATCACTCCCAGGAGCAAATACATCCACATTGACTTTTCCATAATTTGAAAAACTTGACACCATATTAGAACCATAATCATAAGTAAGAGCACCAACAGTGATAAAATTATCTGCTACCTCTGGACCTGTACCAACAGCATCATTTGGGAAGTTTTTAGCAACGTCAATATCTTCACTATCATTACCTGCTGCATGAACAAAAAGGACATCTTTTTCAGCAGCGTATTTAATAGCATCACGTACCCATTCGCCATGAGGCGAGTAAGACTTACCAAAACTTGCATTGATGACCTTAGCACCATTATCAGCAGCATATCTAATAGCCAATGCCACATCTTTGTCATATTCATCACCGTTAGGCGTGGATCGGATGGCCATAATTTGAACGTTGTTAGCTACACCATTCATGCCTATACTGTTGTTGCGCTCTGCCGCAATAATTCCGGTGACATGAGTTCCATGGCTTTCGCTTTTAATTGAGGGTCTCGGATTATTGTTACCATAACCAGGCATGTCATTGATGTCATTTGGATCATCTCCTGTTTTACGTCCGCTGAAGTTTTTATTAAGGTTGTAGTTAAGGCGGTCATTGATTTCCACTAAACCATCAGACAATTCTTTTTTAGCGGAAGCTAGGGATTCAATATCATTACTATAGAAGTACTGGGCAATCTGTTTTGCTTGATCTATTTTTTGATCTTCAGTTTTAATGGCAGCAACCTCCTCTTTGGTATAATCTGCTTTTCCGAAGTGACTGGTTAATATATCATCAGCAGCTTTTACTTGTGTTAGAATCTGTTCATATTGCGTTTTATACCCAGTATATTTCTGATATTCAGACTTGTATTCGGCTTCGGCCTCGGCATATCTCGGATTGCTTTTATCTCCTGAAGCCAAAAGACGCACAAACTCCAATTGTTCATTATAACCATCTCCAACAAAATTCCAGCCATGGATATCGTCTACATACCCATTGTTGTCATCATCCTTTCCATTGTTAGGAATTTCATCCTCATTTGTCCATAGCACATCGTCTAAATCTTCATGATCGATATCTGTTCCAGAATCTATAACTGCGACAATAACCGTTTGACCTTTTTTATTTTTTACAATCTCTTTATAGGCTTTTTCAACGCTCATTCCCGGAATGGTATCTGTTGCTAAATCCAAATGAGACCACGTTTTCTTTTCACTATCCGTAAGAGGTGATACCTTTAACGGTGACGAGTCTATATTTTCAATAGGTGTTGATATGACACCAGAAGAGCTTCCACAGCCAAGTAGAATAATTGCGGCGAAAATTGAAAACAATAAGGGCTTAAAATAGTATTTCATAATAATGTTTAATTAAAAATATCGTTAGTTTTAAATGTGTCTTTAAGTCTCACACCTTTTTCGGTATGTTGAACGGTAATAATCTCATTGTGGGCATCATGCTCCAAATAAAGATAAAAATTTTGATCGGCAGCCATATTCAGAAATCGTTCCTTTTCGTCTAATGTGAGTAAAGGCCTTGTATCATAACCCATGACAAAGGGTAATGGTAGATGACCTACAGTAGGAAGTAGATCTGCCATAAAACAAATGGTTTTATCTTGATACTGAATCATAGGAATCATTTGTTTATCAGTATGACCATCAGCAAAAAAAATATCGAAACCTAATTCAGAGTTTTTTAAGACATCTTTTTCTGGAAGCGCTGTAAATTTTAAATGACCACTCTCCTGCATGGGTAGGATGTTTTCTTCTAAAAAAGAGGCAGCTTCTCGTCTGTTTGGCTGAGTAGCCCACTCCCAATGATTTTTATTGCTCCAAAAGTTGGCATTTTTAAAAGCTGGCTCATAACCTGTTCTGTCTTTATTCCATTGGATGCTTCCACCACAATGATCAAAATGCAAATGCGTCATAAAAACATCGGTAATATCATCACGATGAAAACCATGGGCTTCTAATGATTTATCTATGGAGTCATCACCCCAAAGATAGTAGTAGCCATAAAATTTATCGCTTTGCTTATTTCCCATACCAGTATCGATTAAAATCAATCGATTGCCATCTTCAATGAGCAAACAGCGTGCCGCAATATCTATCATGTTATTGTTATCGGCAGGATTAGTTCTTGTCCATAATGACTTGGGAACTACGCCAAACATAGCACCGCCATCAAGTTTAAAATTTCCAGCGTTAATAGGATATAAATTCATAGTTGCAAAATAATAAATACCATGGTCAATGAAATGCCTTTTAGCAGTTTATTAAGAAATAACAGAATTTAAGTGTTTACCTCAACCTAAAAGTACTAATCGCCTCTATGATAATAAATTCACCTTTACAAAACGCTATTACAATTAATTCAATTCTTGTTATGGTTTCGAACTGCATTGTAAACACCTCTAACTTCTTTCGTTTCAAGGTAAAAGAAATCATCCAGAAATAACGCATCTTTCATTGTATTAGCACTGAAAATCAGATGATCCTTATTTCTGATGTTTTCTAAATTTTCTTGTTGTATGGTAAAGTTGAAACCGAGGATGACACATAAGACTTTGCGCTATATCAGGCTCCAGGATTCTCAGTATTTGTTGTTCGTACTATATGCAGTAAATTTCCAAATTAAATTAATTCGAGCTTAGTTAGTAAAAAGAATGATTAGCTGTGGGTTTCTTATGAGTAGTAGAAATCTGTCATTTTTTGAAAGAGTTATCATAGTTTCTTTTATATTTAACTTTCAAAAATAAAATGCATGTTAGAACTAGCAGGAATCATCATCTTAGGTATATTAGCGCAGTGGGTTGCATGGAAATTTAAAATTCCTGCCATTTTACCTCTTATTTTAATTGGCTTATTAGTTGGACCCATTGCCGCAGAATTTCTTTCAGGTGATGGTACCAAATGGATAGAACCTATTTGGAATGGTAACGAAGGTCTTTTTCCAGGGGAAAGTTTATTTTATTTTGTGTCGTTAGCGATTAGTATTATTCTTTTCGAAGGAGGTTTAACGCTAAAGTTGAGTGAGGTTAAGAATGTTGGCCCAGTCATTACAAAACTGATAACGATTGGCTCCATTGTGACGTTTTTTGGTGGAGCGGTTGCCGCACATTTTATATTCTACTTAAGCTGGGAAATATCCTTTTTGTTTGCTGGCCTAATTATAGTTACTGGTCCAACCGTGATTACGCCTATTTTGAGAAACATTCCTTTGAAAAAAGATGTGTCTGCTGTATTGAAATGGGAAGGTATTCTCATCGATCCAATTGGTGCCTTGGTTGCGGTATTGGTTTATGAATTTATAAGTGTCGATGCTGGAGGAGAGTTTACAAAAACAGCACTTATTGAGTTTGGTAAAATTGTCCTTTTTGGTTCTACTTTTGGATTTACATTTGCACATGCCGTCAACTTTATTTTAAATAAGAAGTGGGTACCACATTATTTAATGAATGTATTCTCTTTAGCCGCAGTATTGGGTGTTTTTGTGCTATCAGATGTATTTGCTCATGAATCTGGGTTATTAGCCGTTGTAGTGATGGGAATGGTTCTGGGTAATTCAAAATCGCCTTATCTCAAGGATATCCTGTATTTTAAAGAGTCTTTGAGTGTCTTGCTTATTTCAATCTTATTTATACTCCTTGCCGCGAATATCAATTTTAACGAATTATTACTCATTTATAATTGGAAGACGGCCATTCTGTTTGCAGTGGTTGTGTTTTTAATCCGACCATTAGGTGTATTTTTGAGCACTCAAGGTTCTAAACTCAAACTTAATGAAAAACTATTCGTGAGTTGGGTTGGTCCAAGAGGGATTGTAGCTGCCGGTATTGCTTCTCTTTTCGGATTGAAGCTTGCAAGTAAAGGTGTTGCCGATGCAGAATATATCACACCATTAGTGTTTGTTATTGTATTGGGTACCGTCTTGTTAAATGCGACAACTGCGCGTTTATTTGCAAAATTAGTCGGTGTATTTTTAACCAAGTCAAATGGTATTTTAATTGTTGGCGCCTCCAAAGTATCGAGATTACTCGGACATTATTTAGAATCTAATGGCCGTCATGTGGTGCTTATTGATAGTAACCAAAGCAACATTGCTAAAGCGAAGGAGTTAGGTTTGGAAGCTTTAAGTACTAATATTTATTCAGACAGTTTAATGGATAACATTGAGTTAAATGATGTTGGCTATTTGATGGCGATGACTGGTAATTCTGAAATTAATAAATATGCCATCAATAAGTTTAGTAAGGATTTTGGTGAAAACGGTTCCTTTAGGCTAGTGACGGCTTCGGAAATGAACAACCCGGAGGATAATCCGAAAGAGGGTTTGTTTTCACATACCGATGATTACAACCGATTGATGGAAGTGACACGTAATTATCCTTCCATTCAGGAAATTGAGCTTGAAGATCAAGCACATTACGAGAGTCTTATTGAAATTACAAACAAAGACATAGATATCATTCCATTGTTTATTAAAGACAATAAGGGAGAACTTCATATTATCTCATCATATAGCACGAATATTAATGATATTAAAAAGGATTATCAACTTGTATATCTTGGAAAGCCATTTGACGTAGAAAATGTGCAAAACAAAGAGGCTTCAAGTTAGACCGAAACCTCTTCATTAAGACCAAATTCAAAGTCATCAATTTTAATACTTTAGGTTTTATGAAGTTACAGCTGTTGCCGATTCTTAAAACCCGAATCTGGCCGTTGCCATCACCATATTGTTTTTATTTAGTCCTAGCCAAGTACTTTGTTGCTCGAAGTCTCCGCCATCAAACTCAAAAGTACGTTGAGACCATGATAAAAATGGAACCTCTACACCAATTGAGATATTGTCAGAAACATTATAATTTGCTCCAATAACTAAATTGGCGCCATAGCCTGTAATCGCTTCTTTGAAGCCTGAAAACTCTTGATTTCCAGATTCATAATAGCCTTTAATACCATATGTTAAGTCCACTTCACCATTTTTTGTGATGCGATCGAAGTAGGTGTAGTTGGCGCCAACTCGAAAAAGGCTGAGGTCACTTTGATCTGCGCTCTGACTCAGGTACTCACCATGAACACCTACGTAACTGGCATGATTGTAATTGTCTTCAGATAACCGATAATTATAGCCAGCGCCAAAACAAAAGGAGGTTTCGCTCTGACCTTCAATTGCGTTTAATCCAAATCCTGCAGAGGCGTCAATAAATTGATTTGGATAATATCGAATTCCTAGCTGATTGTTCTGAACTTGATCCAAGCGATCACTTATAGCCTTTAAATCGAGAAGCCCTTCCTGTGTAAAAGGAATGCTCTGATTACCGTTGAGTTCAGCATCAAAAATTGCTGCACAGCTGGAATTCAATGAAATTAGTAAAACAGAAGTAAGGAGATAGATGGCTTTTCTGAGAATGTTTATGGTTTTCATTTTTTTTGAATTTAAATGTTTAAAATGTTTTGTTAATCCAGACTTAGAGCTAGTGTTAGGAAAAAGATGTTCTGCTTGTTAAATAAGCCAACTGTCGAATTTTCTTTGACTTCTCCGCCGTCAAATTTGGTGGTTTGCTCTCTATAGCTGAGAATATTGCTTTGAAGCATTAAGGACCATCTTTGCGATAATAATATCTGAAAGCCTACTAAAGCACCAATGGTTAAACGCGTAATGTCTGGTTTATATCCATCGTCATATTTATAATTCCCAAAACCATATTGAGCTAATAACCCGTAAATGAAACGCACTTGCTGAAATTGTCTAACGAGTTGTGTAAACATTAGCATTTTTAGGGTCACATTAAAAACTGTGGCTGTGAAGAAATCACCGCTGGAGCCATCATAGCCAAGACCTAAACTGCCATAGGCAGCTGAGCGATTAAGTAAGGCCAATCTCAGATAATATTCTGCTCTTAAACACCAGAGTGTTTCAATATCATTAAACCCGACACCTGCTCCAAACGAAAGCATCGAAAGGACAAATGCGGCTTGTTCTTGAGCATCATTAGCCATGATGCTTTTGGGAGCATCTTCAAAATTGTATTGAATGTTGTCATCAAGGGACACCTCATACGTTCTTATGTCTAAAGTTTCAGACTCCAACTCAAATAAATCAAGTGGATGATCATTGTCAATAAGATGTTGTCCACTTGCTGATGTTATAAAGAAACAACTGACAATGAGGGTCAATAAAACGGTAAAAATTGGTTTGGTTTTCATAATATTTGAATTTGAAAGTTGGTCTGTTTGATATTATGAAACTAGGGAAGAAATGCTTCTTAAAAGCAAGTGTTTAGAATTGACATACGCTACTTGAGAATTTGAAAGGTATCAATTAGAATTATCCCTGTTGACTCAGCCATTGTACTAACGCGGCTGTTTTATTACTGGAGACCGGTAATTGCAATTGATTGGAGAGTTCTAAAACAGAGTCTTTCTTGTGAAAGGTTTTAGCGAAACTAACATTCACCAAAAACGATTGATGAATTCTGAAAAATGCATAAGATTGAAGTTGAGTTTCGTAAAATTTAAGAGGTTTAGACATCACAACTTTACGTCCGTCATTGATAAAGATTTCAGAATAATTATTATCCGATTTTATGTAGACAATATCTTGAATATCAACAATGTGAATAGCTTCAATGTTCTTCAAGACGAGCTTTTTACGATCTTGATTTGGTTTAAAATTATGGAAAAAGGCCTGAATTTGTTTGTTGTAATTTTCTTGATCAATGATAGACATGGCGTTTTGTACAGCCAAAATTAGGGTTTCGTCATCAAACGGTTTTTCCAAAAAATCTAAGGCGCTAAATTTAAAGGCTTCAACTGCGTATTTACTATATGAGGTGATAAAAATAATTTTAAATGCAATTGAATTAAACTCCCGTAACAAGGTGAAAACGGTAGCGTCTTTTAGATTGATATCCGAAATAACAATGTCTGGATGCTGGGTTTCAATGATTATCCTTGCGGCACTGGTGTTATCGACAATATCTAACACCTCTATATTATCAAAATGAGACGCAATAGTATCCCTTACATCCTTGGCAGTATAAGCGTCATCTTCAATAATCAAACAGCGGTGTGTCATTGAATTACAGGTATTTAATGGGAAATGAAAGGACTACTTTGGTACCCTGACTTTCGTTGTTATTGTTCTCTGAAATAATTTCTAAATCAATGGAATAGCGCTCCATTTTTAACAGGTTATTCATCCGTTGTTTGGTGATAGATGTTCCCATAGATTTGTGTAAACTATTAGCTTGATTTTTAGGTGTGGAAATGCCCTTGCCATTATCAATAATCTCAACAACAACGTGCGTATCTTCTAAAAGATAATTGATAGTTATTTGTCCCTCTTTTACGTTGGAAACACCATGGATAATAGCATTCTCTACAAATGGTTGGGTAAACATAGGTGGAATACAAGTACGAGATTTATCAATAGATTCATCGATGTGTATGTTATAATCAAAGGTATGATTAGTTACTAATTGTTGTAGTTCTAGGAATTCTTTAATTGTTTCGTAGTCTTCCTGAATGGAGATAAATTTTTCAACTGAATTTTCAAGGATATGTCGCATCAAGCCACTAAAACTTCTGATATATTTTGTAGATTTTGTGACGTCATTTTTTTTGATAAAATATTGAATACCATTTAAAGCATTGAATAAAAAATGGGGATTAAGCTGCATTTGTAACAGCTTTTGGGTGAGTTCCGAAAATTGAAGATTTTGTTTCGTTCGGTAAGTTTTATAAGCAAAAAACAAGGCTATTAGCAGCAATACCACACCAACACCTGCAGCGATTAAAACCGTTTTTTGATTGCTCAATTGCGCTGCTTTTAAGTCATTGTCGGCAGCCAAAATTTTAATTTCTTGTGCCTGTTTTTCGGTTTCAAATTCTGCCGTTATTTTAGCAATACGTTCATTTTCTTCTTTTAAGTTTAAAGCGTCTTTTAAGGAATTATGAAGCACGGAAACTCTCAAAGCGTTTTTGTAATCTCCTACATGTTCATAAGCCTTATAAAGAAGATTGCTCACATTTAGCTTGAATTGACGCTTACTAGAAACCTCTAAAGCTTTGTTGAGATAGACAATGGCTTCACTGTAGTTTCCTAATTTAAAATGAGCCTCACCAATAAAGGCGTAACTTTTATCCTGATGTGATTTATAGTGTATACGATCTTTGACTGCTATGGATTTGAGGTGATAGGCAATGACATTTTCGTAATCTTTTAGATCTAAGTAACTTTGCGCCATATTGTAATAAATAATGGCAGCTAGTCGCGAATGGTCTTTATCATCAATTCCCGACAACATCTTTTTAGACATGGCCAACTTTTCACTGTCGTGATGCGCAGTTGGCAGCTTATCATTGGCTCCTATATGATGACTGTCAACACCAGACGCCATTGATTTTTCGTAAAAATAGTCGGCTAAATCATTTCGATTGCGTTTGCTGTAGATCACACCAATTTGCAAATAGGAACGTTGCAGACCTTTTTCAGCTTCGGCATTCTTATAGTGAAGTATCGCATTGAAATAGTTCTCTAGTGCTAGATCATATTCCTCTTTGAGGTATTTTACAGAACCAAAATTATAATACGTTTCTCCCTTGAGTGTTTCAGAAAGCGCATCAATGTGTTTGAAGTTGTAGTTAAAAAGCGCTTCAGCTTCCTCGTATTTTTTCTGGGTGATGAGGTAAGTGTTTTTATGAATGATAGCCTTGGCAATTACACTAGTATCGTTCAGTTCCAAACTCTTGTTATAGGCTATGTTGGCATAATAAAGCGCGCTATCTTGATCCGTTTTAAAAAACCCATGTGCTTTTTTTAAGATCGAATCAATTTCAGATATTGACGAGATTTGGGCTGAGCTGAAATAAGATACGAGTAGTAAAGCACAACCAATGAAGTGTCCCCAATTCCTCATATTTAAAAGTACAAAAAAAACCGAAGTGCTGTGCTTCGGTTTATTATTATCTATTGAAAGTTAGTCATTAAGCTTCAGAACAGCCATAAAAGCCTGTTGTGGAATCTCAACATTCCCTACTTGACGCATTCGTTTTTTACCTTTTTTCTGCTTTTCTAACAGTTTTCGTTTACGTGAGATATCACCACCATAACATTTAGCGGTCACATCTTTTCGTAACGCCTTGATGGTTTCACGTGCGATAATTTTAGCGCCAATAGCCGCTTGAATTGGAATATCAAACTGTTGCCTAGGAATCAATTCTTTCAGTTTTTCCGTGATTTTCTTACCAATATGATAGGCATTGTCTGCATGAATCAACGCAGAGAGTGCATCTACTGTTTGTCCGTTTAATAAAATATCAACACGTACTAGTTTTGACGCACGCATTCCGATAGGAGAGTAGTCGAAAGAGGCATAACCCTTAGAGACTGTTTTTAAACGATCATAAAAATCAAAGACGATTTCAGCCAATGGCATGTCAAAATTTAATTCGACACGCTCTGTGGTTAAATAGGTTTGATTGGTAATGACGCCACGTTTTTCAATACACAAGGACATCACATTTCCTACAAAATCGGCTTTTGTAATAATCGTTGCTTTTATATAAGGTTCCTCTACACGATTTAAGGTAGATGGCTCAGGTAAATCGGAAGGGTTATTAACGATGACAATCTCATCAGGATCTTTATTTGTGAAAGCGTGATAAGACACATTGGGAACCGTTGTAATAACGGTCATATCAAACTCGCGCTCCAGACGTTCTTGGATAATTTCCATATGTAGCATTCCTAAGAATCCACAACGGAATCCAAAACCAAGTGCAGCAGAACTTTCAGGTGTAAAAACTAAAGAGGCATCATTCAGTTGTAGCTTTTCCATAGAGGCACGCAACTCTTCATAATCTTCAGTATCAACAGGATAGATTCCAGCAAATACCATGGGTTTCACATCCTCAAAACCCGCAATAGCGTTAGTAGTTGGATTTTTAGCATCCGTGATGGTATCACCTACCTTAACTTCTTTGGCCTCCTTTATTCCGGTAATGACGTAACCTACATCTCCGGCTTTGATTTCTTGTCTAGGAAATTGTTTGAGTTTAAGTGTTCCAACCTCATCGGCTCCATACGTTTTTCCTGTGGCAATAAACTTAATTTCTTGGTTCTTCTTAATAGAACCGTTAATCACTCTAAAGTACGTTTCGACACCTCTAAAAGGATTATAAACCGAATCAAAGATCAGTGCTTGAAGGGGTTCATCCACATTGCCTTTTGGAGCAGGAATACGCTCAATAATGGCTTTTAAAATATTGTCAACACCGAAACCAGTTTTTCCACTGGCATGAATCACCTCTTCTGGATCACAGCCAAGAAGATCAACGATGTCGTCGGTTACTTCTTCTGGATTGGCACTCGGCAAATCCACTTTATTTAATACTGGAATAATTTCCAAGTCATTCTCTAAGGCCAAATACAAATTGGAAATGGTTTGAGCCTGAATACTTTGAGCAGCATCAACAATCAACAAAGCGCCTTCACAAGCCGCAATAGAACGAGATACCTCATAAGAAAAATCGACATGGCCTGGTGTATCAATTAAATTCAGAATATAATCTTGTCCTTCAAAAACATATTCCATCTGAATAGCATGGGATTTAATGGTAATACCACGCTCACGCTCTAAGTCCATATTGTCTAAAAGCTGATCTTGCTTTTCCCTTGCTGTAACAGTACCAGTATAGTCCAACAGTCTATCAGCAAGTGTGCTTTTACCGTGATCAATATGTGCAATAATGCAAAAATTTCTAATGTGCTTCATAACCTCTAAATTCGTCTCAATAAAGATTTGCAAATATAATTGAATTATTATGCATAAAACGCTATTAATGTTTACAAAAACCTTAATAAGTGTGGAAAATCCGTAAATACATTTTAAAAACAAATGTTATATTGCAAGATAAAACCCTAACTAATTTGAAAACCCTACTTTATTTAATTCCTTTTTTGATGTGCTCAGTACTGAGCTATAGTCAAGATTTTTCAGTAGAAGGAACCATTGTAGACAGGAACAACGTACCCATCGAGTTTGCGAATGTGATAATCATGACGGAAGATGGAAGTGAGGCGTTAAAGGGGACTTCAACAGACGACAAAGGTTTCTTTGAAATTAAGAATCTTCGAGCCAATACTTACCTTATTAATGTGCGCTATTTAGGCTATAAGGAATACCGTCAAATTATTGATTTGAATGGGCATTTAGACCTTAAATTTATTGTGCTTGCTGAAGATTCGGAACAATTAGATGAGGTAAGTATCAATGTTAAGAAACCTGTATTGACCAGAGAAGCAGATCGGTTAGTGTTTGACATTGAAAACACCGCATTGGTTGAAGGTAATATGCTTCAAGTACTCAAAAGCACTCCAAGTGTGCTGGTTATGGGTGATGACATTTCAGTGAAAAATTCAACACCAACTATTTATATCAATAATCGAAAAGTACACTTATCCGCAGACGACCTCAACCAATTATTGGAGGGATCTTCCGCTAACAGCATTAAATCTGTGGAGGTGATCACCAACCCCTCAGCAAATTACGATGCTGAAAGTGGTGTGGTCATCAATATTATCATGACCAAAAATTTGATTACAGGATATCGAGGAAGCATTTTTACAAATTATACGCAAGGTGTTTTTCCGAGATACAATCCAGGAACAAGTCATTTTTTTAAGAATAAGGACATTAGCTTTAATGTGAATTATTCTTACGCCAAAGATAAGATCAATAGAGATGGCGATAATACCATTAATTATTTAGATGTTTCAAACAACCTAGACGAGTCTTGGCGTTCTCTCATTAATAGAAATACTTGGTCTGAAACTCATAACCTCAATCTTAATTTCGATTATTTTATTGATGATCATAATACGTTGAGCTTCTCTTCAACCATGCTATACTTGCCCTATTTTAAATATAAAATAGCGAATGCCACAAATATTACGGATGTCAATGGCGATTTTTTATCTCGTTTTACTGCTGATAATTTATCTAGAGATAATAAATACAATTTGGGATTTGATCTCGATTATAGCCACCAATTCAAAAAAGGTGAGCTAGCGTTTAACGCACATGTCACGACTTACAATTACGAAAGGAACCAACGTGTTTTGAGTGAATTTTTTGATGAAAATAATGACTTTACAACCGCCTCGTCCTTTAAAACCTTGGCAAATCAGGATACAGGAATCCTTGCTACGAAGGTAGATTATAGCCTTCCTATCAATGATAATTCTAATTTTCAGACAGGATTAAAATTTTCTTCAATTCAAACGGAAAGCGATATTGCTCAATTTGACATCAATTTAAACACAGGGAATGAGACCTTGGATGCTGCTAATTCTGATGCCTTCAATTATGATGAGTATATTTATGCTGGTTATATGAATTACGATTTAAACACGGACACTTTCAGTTTGAATGCTGGACTTCGTGTAGAGCAAACAAATCTTGAAGGAAAATCTCCACTTACTGGTTTAACTAATAGTCAAGACTATTTAGAATTATTTCCCAACGTCAGTTTTCAATACAATATTAAAGAAGGTTACAGTATATACACGAATTATAAGCGAAGTATTGCTCGACCAGGCTATGCTGAATTAAACCCGTTTCGGTTTTTTATTAATGAAAATTATGTGGTTTCTGGAAATCCTTTTTTAGTGCCAACATTTACAGATCATTATGTTTTGGGAAGTTCATTATTTAATGATCTTCTAACGGTAGAAGCCTATTATAAAAATTATGATGGTGCTATCCATGAAATCCCAAGACAAAATAACGATACCAATATTATTGAGTTTATCTCCGTGAACTTTGATAAAACTGTCGAATTTGGATTTGATTTTTTAACGAGTTTCAATGTCACTGACCGCTGGTCTGTTTATGCCGTGACATCCTTTTATAATATAGAAGAGCAAGCAGATTTTGGACAAGGGGTCGTTACCAATAATCAATGGTCGAACTATTCGGTTTTACAAAATGATTTTAATTTTCTTAAAGACAATAGCCTAAACGCCAATTTAATACTCACTTGGGTAGGTAAAAACCTGCAAGGGTTTCAAGTTGTTGAGAACAGGTTGTTTTCAGAATTTGCCATCTCCAAAAGTCTCTTCAAGAAAAAAGCGACTATTTCATTATCGGTGAGCGATTTGTTTAATCAACATGACTTTGCAGTTCGTACGCAATACCAAAACCAATTTAGTAAACAGTTTGTTGATATTGATGATCGCTATATAAGATTAGGTTTCCGTTATAAATTCGGAAACACAAAACTTCAAACAAATGCACGCAGCATAGATTTAGAAGAGCGTGATCGTATTAAATAAGCACAAACGTGTTGGTCTAATCTTGCCATTCAGCAATAAACAGGTTGGTATCTCTACCACCACCATTATTACGGTTAGATGAAAACGCTAAATACTTCCCATCGTTAGAAAATACAGGAAAGGCATCAAAAGTTTCGCCGTGTGTGACGCGCTCGATGTTTTTACCATCGAGATCTATCAAATAAAGATTAAAAGGAAAACCACGATCCGCCTCAAAATTAGATGAAAACAAGATTTTTTCTCCAGAAGGGTGAAAAAACGGACTCCAATTGGCGTTACCCAATTCGGTAAGCGGACGTAAATCACTACCGTCGGCATTGCAGATATAAAGTTCCATTTCAGTAGGTTCAACTAATCCTTCGGCTAACAAATCTTTGTAGGCTTTGATTTCTTCTTCGGTTTTTGGGCGTGATGATCTAAAGACCAACTTAGTTCCATCGGGAGAGAAGAAGGCACCACCATCATAACCCAGTTCGTTGGTAATTTGCTTGACATCTGTGCCGTCGATGTTCATGGTGTATAATTCTAAATCACCACTTCTTGTAGAAGTGAATACTATTTTATCACCTTTTGGTGAAACGGTGGGTTCTGCATCATAGCCAGGTTCGCTTGTTAATTGCTTGACAATATTACCTTCTAAATCGGCAACAAAAATGTCATAGCTATCGTAAATTGGCCAAATGTATTTACCGTTTTTACGCAATGGTGTTTCGGGACACGCGTCTTGTTCTAAATGCGTCGACGCATAAATGATATGCTGATTATCGGGTAGAAAGTAAGCACAGGTAGTACGACCTTTTCCTGTGCTGATCATGGGTGGAGCAATGCTATCCGTAAACGTATCAGTTGCATTCATTAAAAACATTTGGTCACAACCAACGTTCCACTTTTTATTATTAGACTGAAACACCAGTTGCTTATCGTCAAAACTCCAATAGGCTTCAGCATTATCACCTCCAAAAGTCACTTGACGAATAGACTTAAAATGTGTTTCTTCTGGATAGATCAAAGAGTCAACTTCTACCTCAACGACTGAGGTCTCTATCTTTTTTTCGGTAACTACTTGTTTTTGATCTTTACAACTTAGAATGGTTAATGTTATGATGGAAAGTAATAGGTGTTTCATGGTATTATTGACTAAATTTGTACAAAATTAAGATTAATAGACATGAAAAACTTAATATTTCTACTTTTTTTGACGGTTTTGATGGGTTGTAAATCAGAGCCTAAAAGCCAAGTAAAATCTGTTACCATTAAGGAGGACGTAACTTTTTTAGCTGATGACAAACTTGAAGGACGTCAGACAGGTAGTGATGGTGAGAAAAAGGCTGCTGATTACATCGCTAAACGATTTGAAGAATTAGGCATAGGCGCTAAAGGCACCAATGGTTATTTTCAAACCTTCTCCTTTAAGCCGAAAACAGATCCACATCAAGAAGTGAATTATACAGTTAAGGATGGCGATAGCACAATCACAGGAACTAATGTGGTCGCTTTTTTGGATAACAAGGCTGAAAACACCATTATTATTGGGGCGCATTTTGACCACTTAGGTTATGGCGCTGAAGGGTCTTTATTTAGAGGAGAAAACAATGAAATCCACAATGGCGCTGATGATAATGCCAGCGGTGTTGCCGTCATGTTGAATCTTGCTGAAAAGCTAAAATCTGCGAACACAGGCAATAATTATTTGTTTATGGCTTTTTCTGGTGAAGAAATGGGATTGTTGGGCTCCAACTATTTTACTAAAAACCCAACCATAGATTTATCAAAAGCCAATTACATGATCAATATGGATATGGTAGGGCGCTTAAAACAGGATAGCACACTTGCCGTTTATGGTGTTGGAACCTCTCCTATTTTAAAACAGGTTGTAAATGCCAACAATTCAAAATTCAAAATTATTGAAAACGAATCGGGTGTTGGTCCAAGTGATCACACGTCTTTTTATAACAGTGAGATGCCTGTATTACATTTTTTTACTGGTCAGCATGAGGATTACCATAAGCCTAGTGATGATACTGAAAAATTAAATTTTGAGGGTATGAATACTATTTCTGCCTATATTTTTGATATCATTTCAGATTTAGACGATAATGGAAAACTGCCTTTTAGAAAAACGAAAAATGAGAGTGAAGATGTTCCTAGGTTTAAAGTTGGTTTAGGGGTTATTCCAGATTACTTGTTTGATGGCAAAGGAATGCGTATTGATGGTGTTAGTGAAGATAAACCAGCACAGAAGGCAGGCTTACAAAAAGGGGATATTGTGATTAAATTAGGTGATAGCCTAGTTACTGATATGATGAGTTATATGCGCGCATTGTCGGTATTTGACTCTGGCGATAAAACGAAAGTCACTGTTAAACGTGGTGATTCAGAAGTGGAGGCCGACTTGGAGTTTTAGACACGATGCTTATTACTAAGAATGATATCATCACAAAAATCCATTTGATAATTTCATTGGTCATTGTCATACCTGTGGCGTTTCTATATGGGTTCTTTCCAGATTTGCAATTTGAATTATTCCCTAAGACCATGGACGAGTATAACTTTCACAAAGCCATTATGGGATTGTATTTGGGCTTTTCAATGATTTGGGCTTTAGGGATTGTAAAACCTCATTATCTCAAAACAGCCATCATCACGAATATGGTTTTTATGCTTGGTCTTGGGTTGGGCAGACTGTTAAGCTTATTATTAGATGGGCTACCTTCCTCTGGATATCTCTTCGGAACGGTTGCCGAATTGTTCTTGGGCATTTATGGTTTGTGGGTTTTAAACAGTCGACACTTGAATAGAATTTAAAAAGCTGTAATTTTGCAAAAAATAAATTGAGTTTGGTAAAAATTGGCGATATAGAGCTTCCTGATTTCCCATTGCTTTTGGCACCGATGGAAGATGTTAGTGACCCACCGTTTCGAGCCCTATGCAAGGAGCAAGGTGCTGATGTTGTTTACACGGAATTTGTCTCAAGTGAAGGTCTAATTCGTAATGCAGCTAAAAGTGTTATGAAGTTAGATATTTATGAAAAAGAGCGTCCTGTTGGCATCCAGATTTTTGGTGCCAATATGGAGAGTATGCTTCAAACCATTGATATCGTTGAAAAATCTAATCCTGATATTATTGACATCAATTTTGGTTGTCCTGTAAAAAAGGTGGTTAGTAAAGGCGCAGGTGCAGGAATTCTCAAGGACGTTTGTTTGATGGAAAGCCTTACTGCGGAAATGGTCAAGCGCACCAACTTGCCAGTGACTGTAAAAACGAGACTTGGTTGGGATCACGATTCTATCAAAATTGTGGAGGTTGCGGAACGTCTTCAGGATGTTGGTTGTCAAGCCATTTCAATTCACGGTAGAACACGTGCCCAAATGTATAAAGGTGAAGCCGACTGGAAACCCATCGCTGCTGTAAAGAATAATCCAAGAATGCATATTCCTGTATTTGGAAATGGCGATGTAGACTCACCTGAAAAGGCCATGCTGATGCGCGATAGCTTTGGCTTAGACGGCTGTATGATAGGAAGAGCTACCATCGGAAACCCATGGTTTTTTAAACAAGTCAAGCATTTTTTTGAAACAGGAGAACACCTAGCGCCAATTACCATGTCTGAACGCGTAGATGCGGCTAGAAGACACCTTCAGATGTCTATTGATTGGAAAGGTGAAAAGCTAGGAGTATTTGAAACACGTCGCCATTATACCAATTACTTCAAAGGGATTCCTAACTTCAAGGAGTATCGCATGAAAATGGTGACTAGTGATGATTCCAAAGATGTATTTGCTGCCTTTGATGAGGTATTGGAAAAATTCAAAGATTACCAATTTGCTTAAGACTTAACCAATGCTTTTGTAATGCGCTGTGAGGCTAGTTTTGATGCTAGAATTCCCAGAACGAAAATCGTAACAATGACAATCATAAAATTGATAGGTTTTAACGCGACTGGATACGGTAACGATCGCGTAAGCATGATGAATTCAAATTGTTTCTGAAGAAAAACAAGCACAAAACCTAATAGCAACCCTATCGTTCCAGATAAAACAGTCATTAAACTCCCCTGAAGAAAGAAAATTCGTCGAATTTCTTTAGTAGTGGCACCTAGATTAAATAAGGTATTCAATGACTCCTTTTTGTCTAGAATCATCATGATTAAAGCGCCTACCACATTAAAAAGCGCGATGATAATTACTAATGTGAAAATAAGATATACTGCTACATTTTCGGTGTTTAGCATCTTGTAAAGCGCATCATTGAGTTGGGTTCTGTCTTTTATGATGACCGTATCTCCAAAGATGGCTTTTAAGTTGGTTTTCACTTGAGCTTCATCAGCATTCACTTTTAATTTTAACTCTATGGAAGATATTTGATCATTGTTGTAGTTCAGTAAGTAACGTGCGGTTTCGATGTCAGCGAAAAGATATTCGTTATTAATATCTTCATTCACATCTAAGAGTCCAATATTATAGGCATTGATGGAATTGAAAGCCCCTTTTACAGAGGTTATTTGCCCCTTTCCAGGCTTAGGTACATAAATTTTTTGATGTCGCGTAAGGTCTAGAACACCAAAGGATAATTTGTTGGCAATACCACCACCAGTAACGATTTGATCGGTGCCGTGTTCGAGCCAATTTCCGTAGTAAACCATAGAATCAATGGCCGTGACTTTTGTGAAATTTTCATCTACCCCTTTCATCGTCACGATTTGACGCTTGTTGTCAAACTCTAGAATCACACGTTCCTCAATTGTTTTAGAATAGGAAGCAATATCCGAAATGTTGTTGATGGCTAAAGATTCTTCTTCAGACAGGGTAAATGATTTACCCTTTAAAGGTGCTATTTTTAAATCGGGATCTACAAATGAAGAAAATTCAAGACTAAAATTTTTAAGACCAGCAAAACCTGAAAGGACAATAAACAAAGCAGCAGAGGCAATAACAGTGCCCGAAGCCGCAATAAGCGTCATGATGTTTATGGAGTTATTACTACTCTTGGAAAACAGATAGCGTTTGGCTATGTAGAGGGCAACGTTCACCTATTTCTTTTTGCGTTTATCTAATAGCGTTTCGTTTTTAATAGGATTGTCTTCGCCTTTAAGTGATTTTTCTATGCCTTCAATATATTCTAGGGAGTCATCAATAAAAAATTCCAAATTTGGCATACGACGAAGTTGGTTTTTGGTGCGCTGTGCTAATTCGTGACGAATTAAAGGCGTATTAGATCGAATCCCTTTGAGTAGCTCTTTTCCATCCTTGTTGGGAAAAATGCTCAGGTATACTTTAGCAATTGATAAATCGGTGGTTACATTCACCTTGCTTACCGAGATAATAACACCTCTCAGGCCACCATCGGTTGCGGCCTTTTGTAATACTTCTGCTAAATCCTGCTGGAGGATACCTCCTATTTTTTTTTGTCTTTGTGTTTCTTCCATAATCAAAAATTTAAGCCGTTTTCATCATCAGTATTCATTTCAATATAACGACTTTATACTTATTATTTAATATCATCTGCAAAAGTAGCTGATATTAGATGAATATTTTATTTTTGATAACAAAATCCATACCTTATCCTATGATTTCCGACAATTCTTCGGAAAATGAATCGAAATAACATGAAGAAAATAGAGCATATTGGAATAGCCGTTAAAGATCTGGAAGCGTCAAATGAACTATTTGCTGCACTTTTTGGTAAACCACATTATAAAATAGAAGCCGTTGAAAGTGAAGGTGTCATGACCTCTTTTTTTAAATCGGGTCCAAATAAGATTGAACTTTTGCAGGCAACTTCGGAGGAGAGTCCGATAGCCAAGTTTATTGAAAAAAAGGGCGAAGGCATTCACCATATAGCCTTTGCGGTAAGCGATATTAAAGCTGAAATCAAACGATTAACAGACGAAGGATTTACAATGATTCATGAGACACCCAAAAAAGGGGCAGATAATAAGTTGATTGCATTTTTACATCCCAAAGCGACAAATGGCGTTCTCATTGAGTTATGTCAAGATATCGACGGATAATATTGCTGTAAATTTCTTGTAGAGTATTAAAATATGTAGTAATATTGCAGCCTTATTGGTCCCATAGCTCAGTTGGTTAGAGCACCTGACTCATAATCAGGTGGTCCTTGGTTCGAGCCCAAGTGGGACCACTTTTAATAAGACTAAAGCTTCACAGCAATGTGAGGCTTTTTTTATGGTTAGAACGAATTCTAATCCATTCCCTACGAATACTAAAAGCGTCCAAATTTCACTGGAGTCTCCAGCTATCTTTGAAGTATCAAATAAGTATAAACCCATTAAAACAGAATACTATGAAAACTTTAAAGAACACCCAAACACTTGAAAAAAATCAAAACACCATGGCGAGAATCTTCCAAAGCATATTGGTAGTAGCCGTATTCTTAATCGCTTCAGATATCTACGGACAATCAAAAGAAGTTGAATTTGATGTGTACACGAACTCTGCTACTAAAGCCACACAATATTTAATGGCAGATGATGTGGCATTACGTGATTGTGCCTCTGTGCACTGTGAAAAATTAACGACCATTACTATTGGAACTCGTGTAAGATTATTGGCAAAAAGCGAAAATCCTCAAACCATTAATGGCGTGACTAGCAGATTCTATAAAATAAAAATGGGTCCGCAAGTGGGTTGGATCTGGGGAGGACTCATCTCTCAAAAAACCATGGTCAGTCAGATCAATCCTGAGATAAAATTTGTATTTGGAGAGGCTGGTAAAGATTATAAAGGATACAAACGTTTCCAACTTCGAGCTGTAAGAAATGGCGTAGAACTTGACAAGATATTTGTAAAGTCGGAAGATTTATCACATGATTTAGTCAATCTCATTGATAGAGAAGCCAATACCTACGGCGTTGATGTGATTAGTCTTTGCAGTACCAAAGGTGAACCTTGTAATGATGAAAAAACCACTTCGTTTATCGTTTTTAAGAATAATAAACTCATGCAAACCTCTACACTGGTTGCTTTGGAAAAAGTAAAGTCAGATAAAGAAAGCTATGCGTTTACCTGCGAATTGGATAATTAATAATGAGTTGATGTTGTAATTCATGTTTTGAGCGCTGTACCTTCTTATGGAGTGCAGCGCTTTTTGACATTCATAAAAATTGTAGATACTTCAACCTTATAAAATGCGTTCAAAATTGTAAGTTGCAATACCATAAATAAATTGTGTTGAAAAATAAAACCACATATCTTCTTCTTTCTTTTTTCTTCGGAATATTGTGCTTAGCGTTCACCCAAAACAAACAATTACGCGCCTATACCCTCGAAGATGGTTTGCCGCAATCACAGGTTTATGCAATTGTCCAGGACGAGAAAGGATACCTGTGGGTTGGAACTCAAGGTGGTGGTTTAGCGCGTTTTGACGGTACCGAGTTTAAGGTGTTTAATGAAACTCATGGTTTAGCATCTAATTATATTTCGTCTCTGGTCATTAATAACAATACTTTATATATAGGTTCACAATTAGGGGTTTCGGTAAAATTGAAAAACAACCGGTTTGAGCATATCGATTTGCCAGAAGTGAACAAACTATGTGTGGTACAAGGAAATTTATATGCCCTAACAGTAAATGGGATATTCTTAGTCAACAAGGCTTTTTCCGCAGAAAAAATTAAACTGAACTCAGAACTCGATGACATATCTATCAAGGATTTTATGTTTTACGACCAACAGTATTGGATAGCGAGCCAAGATGGTTTATGGCGTTTCAAAAGTCTAAAAGATAAAGCGAATACGCTTGAAAAGCTTGAACGGAATGATTTTACAGCATTATTAGGAGTGAACCAAAAAATCTTTGCATCGACGTTTGACGATGGAACTATCATTTTTGATTCTTCTAGTTTTGATGATCAATTGCTATTACGTGAGCCCTTACGAATTAATAGTACGACCCTTTTAAATAGTGATGAGTTGTGGCTTGCTACAGATAGTCAGGGTATTTCGGTTTTGAATACAGAGTCATATAACGACATGTTCTTTTTAAATAGTGCTAACGGACTTTCAGTACCAAACGTTAGACAAATATTTCAGGATCGGCAATCTAATATATGGATAGGAACTTCAGGTGGTGGATTGTACAAGTATTTTCAGAATAATTTTAAGCATTTTGATACAGAAACAGGACTCAATGGCAATCGCGTGTATGCGGTTCATCATGATAACAATGCTATTTGGATTTCCAATTCTGAAAGCGGACTGATGCGGATTGATAATTTTGGCGTTCATGATATAGACATACCTCAAACGTTTTCCGAGGTAAAAATAAAAACCATCACCTCTGATCAAAAAGGAAACTTATGGGCTGGTTCTGATGGTCGCGGATTATTATTCCACGGAAGCTATATTAAAGACTCTCTTGTGGTTGATACACTAAAAAACAGGAAGTCGAAATTGCCCAAGGAAGTGTTTGTCTCAAAAGTATTAAATACTGAAAATGGCTTTCCTTATGATTGGATTAGAAAAATTCATGTAGATAAAGATGCTATTTATGCGGCCACCTACTCAAGTGGTATTGTAAAATTTAACTATAACCCAAAAACGGATAGCTTGACGATTAAAAAGATCTATGCCAAAGTAGACGGAATTCAAGATTTATTCATAAAAGATATGGTGAAAGATCCAACAGGAAGACTCTGGTATTCGACACAGAATGGACATTTAGGATATTTAAAAAACAACGACATTACGCATTTAGGGAATGTGTTGAATCAAAGCACTCCAATTAATACCATACTGTTCGATAAAAACTCGGTGTTCCTTGGTACCGCTGGAAAAGGTATTTGGTGGTCTAGAGATGATGAATTTTCCAACTTTAAAAAACTGACAGGTATTAAAAAAACAACTTCTGAAAATATCTATCAGCTCATTTTTGATAACCAAGGCTATTTATGGGTTGGTACAGAACGTGGTGTTGATAAGTTAGAACTCGATAAGGACAACATCATTAAGGACGCTTTTTTCTTCGGAAGAAATGACGGTTTTTTAGGAATGGAAACCTGTTTAAATGCCGTTGATAAAGACAATAAAGGTCATTTATGGTTTGGCGCGTTGTATGGTCTTACTGAATATCGACCAATGGAGAGCACACAAGACACGAAAAAACCAGAACTGTATTTAGAGGATGTAAAAGTAGCCTATAAGAGTTTAGACTCCCTGAACTTAGGGACCTGGACTAATAATGACAAAGTTTTAAAATTACCTCCTGAACAAACACAAATTAGCTTTTCCTATAAGACGATAGATTTAGATCATCCCAATGGCGTAGAATATCGTTACAAATTAAATAACAATGAATGGAGTCCATGGACGACTAACGAAACACAAGATTTTGCAGAGCTTAATTTTGGTGCTTATAACTTTATGGTACAATCCAGAAACTATAGGTGGAAGCAAAGTGATGCTATAAGCTTCTCATTTTACATTGAACCACCTATGTATAAAAAACCATGGTTTCAATGGGTGATCATTGCCATGGTTAGTCTTTTTATTGCTTTCTTGGTATTTCAATACGTTAAAAGGCTTAAAAGGAAAAACGCCAAGGAAAAAGAGCGGTTAAAATTAGAAAACCATTTATTATCATTAGAACAAAAAGCTTTGCGACTGCAAATGAATCCTCATTTTATTTTTAATGTCCTTAATGGAATTAAAGCGATGGCTTTGTCAAAACCCGACAAAATGAATAAAACAGTTAATAGTTTTGCAACCTTACTTCGGGAAACACTCGTGAATTCTAGAAAAGACCTTATAAGTCTAGATCAAGAGATTAGCACTTTAAAGCATTACATTGAAGTTGAGCAACTCATGTCAGAACGTTCATTTTCTTATGACATCGTATTAGATTCTCAAATTGATCCAGAGGAACTTTTGGTACCACCTATGCTCATACAACCGTTTGTTGAGAACGCGATAAGACATGGCATTTTAAATAGTCCTCGAGATGGTGAACTGACCTTGCATTTTAAAGAAGCATCTAACTTTTTGCACGTAACCATTATTGATAATGGTGTAGGAATCTTTAAATCACAAGAGCAAAAACAAAAAACAGATCATCAGTCAATGGCACTTACGGTTACCAAAGAACGACTTGAATCTATTTCAGGAAAAGGCGCTTTAAAAATTTCAGAAATAAAGAATGAGGATGGCACTATAGGTGGTACAAGGATATCATTTCAATTGCCATTAGAAACCGATTATTAAATATGTTGACAGCAATTATAATAGAAGACATGAAGGATGCCTTGGCACTTTTAAAAAGTGATATCAAGCAGCAGCATCCAGATATTAACGTCATTGATACGGCACAAAGTGTGGTAGAGGCGGCAAAACTCTTGAGAAAGACTCAGCCAGACATTCTTTTTTTGGATATCATGTTAGGTGATGGTACTGGTTTTGATATTCTCGAGATTTTTCCAAACCTAAAGTCCAAGATTATATTTGTCACTGCTAGTGATGAATTTGCGATTAAAGCTTTCAAATTTGCAGCTATTGATTATGTACTCAAGCCCTATTCAAATGAAGAATTATCAACGGCGATTGAAAGGGCTAAGCAACATATTCAACCATCTAAGGAACGCTTGGAAATTCTCAAGGAGACTTTGTCAGCACCTGAAAAAAAACCAGATAAAATTTCTTTACATACGCTTGATAAAATTATCATTGTCAGTTTAGATGATATTGTGCGTTGTGAATCCGATAGCAACAACACGATGTTTTATTTGGAGAACGGTCAAAAGATTTTTGTGACTAAAACACTAAAGTATTTTGCAGACCTTTTAAAACCTTGTGGATTTATTAGAGTGCATCAAAGTCATTTGGTTAATATGCAATGCATCAGCGCCTTTATAAAAACGGATGGCGGTTACTTAATGCTTAAAAATGGAGAAAACGTTCCAGTCTCTGTTCGAAAAAAGACGGAGGTTATTGAGGTCCTAGACCAAATGCATCGCTAAATAAAAGTGCAATGTCATTTATTATTTTTTAAAACCGCATTGAAAAAAGTTACGTATGTATAGCTGTAAAACGCAACATAACAATTATTTAAAACTAAAAATTTTGACTTTTTCTTTAGAATATCATAAAAAAGCATATATTTGGTTTTAGTATTTATTTAACGCAAAAACCCCTACAATCGGTATTTGGTCGATTTTTTTTGCGTTTTATGGATGTTTTTTTGCTATAAAATTTTGTTGAGACCTTTTTTTTTATACATTTACGCCTAATGAGAATACAAAACAAGAAAATGCTAGCCTCTATCTTATTTGTGTTAATAAGTTTTGTATGTGCTGCTCAAGGTGGAGATCCACCTCCTCCAATGCCACCACCACCACCTGGATTACCAATTGATGGTTTTACGACTATTGCTCTAATTTTAGGTAGTATCTTAGGAATCAAAAAAGCATTGAAGAACACCTCTGAAGAATAGATCACTACAGTCTAGCTTCATATAACCTTTTGATATATTTCCCTAAGACATCAAACTCTAAATTAACTTTTGAGTTGTTTTTAAGTTGTTTGAAATTTGTGTGCTCATAAGTATAGGGTATAATTGCAACGCTAAACGTGTTATTACCAGAATTGACAACGGTTAGACTTACGCCATTCACGGTTATCGAACCTTTTTCTATAGTTACATTACCTAAACTTTGGTCGTAGCTAAATGTAAACAACCAACTCCCATTGGCTTCTTTAATGTTTTCGCACGTCCCTATTTGATCCACATGTCCTTGAACAATGTGACCGTCTAAGCGATCACCGAGTTTCATGGCACGTTCTAAATTTATGATATCACCAATTTTTAAGTCACTAATATTGGTTTTTCGTATTGTTTCCTGGATAGCAGTAACGGTGTAATTTTCACCATCTATGGCTACCACAGTCAAACAAACGCCATTATGCGCAACACTTTGATCAATTTTTAATGCTGGAGTCATGTCGCTTTGAACAGTGATATGTAAATTGTCTTGATCTTTGACTAGGTTGGTGACAACGCCAAAATCTTCAATAATTCCTGTAAACATAGTGTCGAATAATTGGTTAAATTTGCAAATATAAAATTACGGACAATAGATAACATCTAAATGGAAAAAGACAAAAAAATAATATTGGGAATTTCGATTGGTGATCTTAATGGCATAGGTTCTGAAATTGTCATTAAGACATTTGAAGACACCAGAATGTTAGAGTTTTGTACGCCAGTAATTTTTGCATCTATCAAGACCATGTCTTTTGTTAAGAAGCATTTTAAAAGCAGTATTAATTTCCATGGAATTAATCATACCGACCAAATATTGGATGGTAAAGTAAACGTCCTGAATGTTTGGAAAGACAATGTCACTATAAATTTTGGAGAAGAAGATGTAACCATTGGAGCGTTTGCTATAAAATCGTTGGAAGCAGCAACAATAGCCTTAAAAAATGACGTTATTGATGTCTTGGTGACAGCGCCAATTCATAAACACAACATTCAATCAGATAGCTTTAAATTCCCGGGACATACCGATTATCTAGCAGAAAAATTAGGTGGAAAGAGCTTGATGTTCATGGTCACTGAAACTTTGAAAGTGGGTTTACTTACAGATCATGTTCCCGTAAAAGATGTGCCACAGTATATTACAACGGAGCTTATTAATGAGAAAGTAGACACTGTTTACAATTCCTTAAAATCTGATTTCCGCATAAGTAAACCTAAAATTGCCGTGTTGGGGATTAACCCACACGCTGGAGACAACGGTGTAATAGGTGAGGAAGATGATACGGTGTTAAGACCTACCCTACAAAAAATTAAGGAAAGTGGAAAAATGGTATATGGTCCCTACTCAGCCGATAGTTTTTTTGGTTCGGGTAACTACAAAAATTTTGACGCCATCATTGCAGCATATCACGACCAAGGCCTAATACCTTTTAAAACGATTGCGTTTGGTCATGGCGTTAACTACACGGCTGGTCTCACAAAAGTAAGAACGTCGCCAGACCATGGAACTGCCTTTGAAATCGCGGGTAAAGGAGACGCAGATAACGGGTCGTTCAAGGCAGCGGTATTTACTGCGATCGAAGTCTTTAAAAACAGAAAGGAATATAAAAAATACTCTAAGAACCCTTTAAAAAAGGCACCTAAAAAGATATAAACATTTTTTGTTTATAACCCTCGTTTAATTAATTAAAATTTATATATTTGCAGGCTCAAAATGAATGCGATGATGAAGCCCTTGAAGGAATTTACGATACCGTATGTTGGTCTCAAAGTTGGAAAGCACCATTTTGATTATCAGATTGATAAAAAGTTCTTTGAACATTTTGAGTATGATGATTTTAATGATGTAGCTGTAGAGACAACATTGCTTTTAGAAAAAAAATCAACACTATTGGAGTTGCATTTTGAAGTTTCTGGAAGTGTTAATGTCAACTGTGACCTTACAAACGAGCCCTATAATCAAGCCGTTGATGGCCAGTTTAAGTTGGTTGTTAAGTTTGGAGATGAATATAATGATGAGTTTGAAGATATCGTGATATTGCCACATGGCGAGTACGAAATAAATGTTGCTCAATATATTTATGAGTTAATCATATTGTCTATGCCTGCCAAACGGGTGCATCCTGGAGTAGAAGATGGCACATTGGACTCAGACATACTTAAAAAACTAGAAGAATTAAGCCCAAAAGGCTTAGAAGAAAAAGAAGAAACATCAGAGGAGATTGACCCTCGTTGGAATACATTAAAAAAACTATTAACGGATAAATAACATATAAAATGGCACATCCTAAAAGAAAGATTTCTAAAACAAGAAGAGATAAGCGAAGAACACATTACAAAGCAGCAGTTCCTACTATTGCAACGTGTCCTACAACAGGAGAAGCACACCTTTACCACAGAGCTCATTGGCATGAAGGTAAATTATATTATAGAGGTCAAGTATTGATTGATAACTCAGAAAAAGAAGAAAATTTAGCATAACTATTATGCACGCATATAATAAAACGCTCAGCAATGAGCGTTTTTTTTATGATTAATTTTTCAAAGTCTTAAAAACGACTTAATTTGCATCGTATTCGTTCAAAATTTAGTAAATTCATTAAAATTTTACCTTTTTTTGACGATTTTTGTCTTTTTGGAGACGATTTTAAAAATACAATATGAGTAAAATCACAGCTGCAATTACTGGAGTAGGCGCTTATGTTCCTGAATATGTATTAACTAACCAAATTCTAGAGACTATGGTTGATACTAATGATGAATGGATCACCGCTCGAACAGGAATTAAAGAACGCAGAATACTAAAGGAAGACGGCAAAGGAACTTCTTATTTGGCGATCAAAGCCGCTCAAGACCTTATCAATAAGAAAGGGATTGATCCAAAAGATATCGAACTAGTTATTGTTGCCACGGCAACACCTGATATGAAAGCAGCATCAACAGCGGCTTATACAGCAACGAATATTGGTGCAACCAATGCTTTCTCTTTTGATTTGGAAGCCGCATGTTCCAGTTTTTTATTCGGAATGTCTGTCGCTGCACGCTATATAGAATCAGGTAAGTATAAAAACGTCTTACTTATTGGAGCCGATAAAAACTCTTCATTTATCAATTATAAAGACAGAGCAACCTGTATCATCTTTGGTGATGGCGCAGGTGCTGTTTTATTTGAGCCCAACCAAGAAGGTTTAGGATTACAAGACGAGCTATTAAGAAGTAATGGAGAAGGACGTGAATTTCTTCAGGCGACTTACGGAGGATCCTCGTATCCAATAAATGAAAATACGTTTAAAGAAGGAAAACACTATGTATTCCAAGAAGGAAGAACCGTATTCAAGAACGCTGTCTTTAATATGGCAGATGTGACTGAACGCATTATGGAAAGAAATCAATTAACGAATGACGATATCGCTTGGTTGGCAGCGCATCAAGCAAACAAGCGCATAATTGAAGCAACAGCCAACAGAGTAGAATTGGATCCAACAAAGGTGATGATGAACATCCATAAATATGGAAACACCACCTCTGCTACGCTGCCATTGTTGTTGCATGATTATGAATCACAACTAAAAAAAGACGATAAAATTATATTCGCAGCTTTTGGAGGCGGATTTACTTGGGGCTCTATTTATTTAACATGGGCTTACAATTCCTAATCAATTGAAACTAACTAATTAATAAGACTAATAATTATGGATATTAAGGAAATTCAAAACTTAATCAAATTTGTCGCCAAATCAGGTGCAAGTGAGGTTAAATTGGAAATGGATGATGTTAAAATCACTATTAGAACTGGTGCTGATGACAAAGGGGATTCAACCACTTATGTTCAACAGATACCAATGAATGCTCCAGTAGCTCAAGCCATGCCTGCTGCAGCTCCTGCGGCACCAGCTGCACCTGTCGCTACCGAAGCTGCTCCAGCAGCTACCGAAGATTCAAAATACATTACCATTAAGTCACCAATTATTGGGACGTTCTACAGAAAGCCATCTCCAGACAAACCTGTGTTTGTTGAGGTAGGTAGCTCTATAGGTGAAGGTGATGTCCTCTGCGTTATTGAGGCAATGAAACTTTTCAATGAGATTGAATCTGAAGTCTCCGGAAAAATCGTTAAGATTTTAGTAGATGATGCCTCTCCAGTTGAGTTTGATCAACCTTTGTTTTTAGTAGACCCTTCATAACCAAATTTAAAGTTCCAAAGCATAATTCCTATAATCATGGAGTTTGGAATTTGAAATTTTAAATCTTAAGACGTTATGTTTAAAAAAATATTAGTAGCTAATAGAGGAGAAATAGCACTGCGTGTTATTCGAACTTGTAAAGAAATGGGCATCAAAACGGTTGCTGTTTATTCAACAGCTGATGCAGAAAGCTTGCATGTCAAGTTTGCTGATGAAGCAGTTTGTATTGGGCCTCCTGCAAGTAGTGAATCCTATCTTAAAATATCCAATATCATCGCTGCTGCGGAAATTACAAACGCAGACGCTATTCATCCTGGTTATGGGTTTTTGTCAGAAAACGCGAAGTTCTCGAAGATTTGTGAAGAGCACGATATTAAATTTATAGGTGCTTCTCCAGAGATGATTGATCGTATGGGAGATAAGGCAAATGCAAAAGCCACGATGTTGGCAGCTGGTGTACCTTGTGTTCCTGGTAGTGAAGGCATTATTGAAGATTTCGAGGAATGTAAAAAACTAGCCGAAGAAACTGGGTATCCTGTGATGCTCAAAGCCTCAGCAGGTGGTGGTGGAAAAGGTATGCGTGCCGTTTGGAAACCTGAACATCTTCAGAATGCATGGGAGTCTGCCAGAACAGAATCCAAAGCTGCCTTTGGAAATGACGATATGTATATGGAAAAACTCATCGAGGAACCACGTCATATCGAAATTCAAATTGTAGGTGATTCTACAGGTAAAGCTTGTCACTTGTCAGAACGTGACTGTTCTGTACAACGTCGTCATCAAAAATTAACCGAAGAAGTGCCGTCGCCATTTATGACCAAGGCCTTGCGTGATAAAATGGGTAAGGCTGCTGTAAAAGCAGCAGAGTATATTAAATACGAAGGGGCTGGAACTGTGGAGTTCTTGGTAGACAAACACCGTAATTTCTATTTTATGGAAATGAACACACGTATCCAAGTAGAACATCCAATTACAGAACAAGTGATTGATTTCGATTTGATCCGTGAACAAATATTAGTGGCAGCTGGTGTGCCAATTTCTGGAAAAAACTACACACCAAACTTGCATTCTATTGAATGTCGTATTAACGCCGAAGATCCATTTAACGATTTTAGACCATCACCAGGACGTATCACAACTTTGCACGCTCCAGGAGGACATGGTGTTAGATTGGATACGCATGTTTATGCAGGTTATGTGATTCCGCCAAACTACGACTCTATGATTGCTAAGCTCATTACAACAGCCCAAACAAGGGAAGAGGCCATCAATAAAATGAAACGTGCCTTAGATGAGTTTGTGATTGAAGGCATCAAAACAACCATTCCTTTTCATAGGCAATTGATGGATCATCCAGATTATTTGGCAGGTAATTATACCACCAAGTTTATGGAGGATTTTGAAATGCAACCCGTAGAAGAAGATTAACAATGAACTCCGAAATTTTATGTTTCGGAGTTTTTTTATGATTATTTGGGTGTTTGTACTTCCGTTACACTATAGTACACCAGGCTGCCACCAGTCGCTCTCTTTGAGGAGCTCCAACAATGGCGCCATCCTTAACACAAAAAATAGTACATTAGGTTGATGAATTTAAGTTATTGGGAAATAAAATCTTGGCTGAGTCAAATAGACTATACCATAGTAGGTAGTGGTATTGTGGGTTTGAACTGTGCTTTACAATTAAAGAACCGTTTTCCTAAAGCGAATATTCTGATTTTAGAAAAAGGATTTCTACCACAAGGTGCAAGTACAAAAAATGCAGGCTTTGCGTGTTTCGGCAGTTTAAGTGAAATTTTAGACGATCTAAAAACCCATAGTGAAGAAGCCGTGTATCAACTCGTGCATCAACGCCTAGAAGGATTGCGTATGTTACGTTCAACCTTAGGGGACAGCGCGATTGATTATCAAGAATTAGGTGGCTACGAATTATTTAAAGATCCAGAAATTTTAGAGGCTTGCAGAACACAAAAGCACCAAATCAATGCCTTGATTATGCCTCTGTTTGGTGCTGAGGTATTTCACTTTAAAGATCTCGTTTTCGGTTTTGAAAATTGTCAAAAAAACATAGCCTACAATGCCTTTGAAGGTCAAATAGACACTGGTAAAATGATGGTAGCTTTGCTGAAAAAGGTCCAAGATAAAGGGGTAAAAATCTTAAATAATATAGTCGTTGAACAATTTTCTGACGGTCTGCATGAAGTGCAGGTAAAAACAAATCAGATGGAATTTGCAACCTCTAAATTACTCATAGCAACTAATGGTTTTGCAGGCCAGTTAAATATCCCTAAGGTGAAACCAGCAAGAGCGCAGGTATTAATTACAAAACCTATAAAAGATTTACACATCAAAGGAACGTTTCATTTGGATCAAGGGTATTATTATTTTCGAAATATTGATAATCGTATTCTTTTGGGTGGTGGTAGACAACTTGATTTTAAAACTGAAGAGACCACGGAGTTCAACCAAACCGCCTTGGTACAAAATGAACTGGAAAGACTATTATCAACAACTATTCTACCGAATACCGCATTTGAAATCGATCATCGTTGGAGTGGCATCATGGGTGTTGGTAATCAAAAAACACCCGTTGTAAAAGCCTTGAGCAATAACGTCTATTGTGGTGCGCGTTTGGGAGGTATGGGTGTAGCCATAGGAAGTTTAATTGGTAGAGACTTAGCAGACTTAGTATAACCCTTGTATGAGATTTATCAAACGTTTTTTTAGATTCATTTTTAAGACACTGTTTTGGTTATTTGTCTTTTCAATTGTTATAGTCGTTGTTTTTAAATGGGCTCCAGTACCAATGACGCCTTTAATGGTCATTCGAAATTTTGAAGAACCTAACAAAGAAAAACGTACTTGGAAACACGAATGGGTGCCTATAGAGGATATTTCTAAAGAACTTCAATTGGCTGTTATTTGTAGCGAAGATCAAAATTTTTTAAAGCACCATGGCTTTGATGTGGCAGCTATAGAAAAAGCCTATAAGAGTAATAAACAAGGGAAACGTTTGAAAGGCGCAAGCTCCATTAGTCAGCAAACGGCTAAGAATGTTTTTCTGTGGCCGCAACGCAGCTGGTTTCGAAAAGCCTTGGAAACCTATTTTACGTTTTTGATTGAGCTCGTTTGGAGTAAGGAACGTATCATGGAAGTCTATCTCAATAGTATTGAAATGGGTCCTGGTGTTTATGGTGCACAAGCCGCATCAGCCTATTGGTTTCAAAAACCGGCAGCACGTTTAACTAAAAGAGAAGCGGCTGCTATCGCAGCGATATTACCGAGCCCTTTACGCTATAAAGCGCATCCTGCGACTACGTATATTGAAGGTCGAAAGACTTGGATCGTCCAACAAATGCACTACTTTGGTCCACTTAAATATCCTACGAGAGATGAAAACAACAAATAATTTAAAAGTCCAGCTTTTTGAATTATGTCAAAATGCCGTGGACCTTCGGCTCCAAGCTGTTGAAACTAAAATTAAGGATATTCAGGAATCTTTAGCTTCAGAAACCAAAAGTTCTGCAGGAGATAAGCATGAAACAGGTCGAGCGATGTTACAATTAGAACGTGAAAAAGCAGGACAACAATTAGCTCAAATTGAAAAATCTAATCGGATTCTGTCTCAAATTAAGCGAATCAAACCTTCAAAAAACATAGGACTTGGAAGTCTTGTTTTAACCACAAATGCCAATTATTATATCGCTGTAAGTGTAGGTGAACTGCATGTCAATGAGACCACCTATTATGCGATTTCAGCAGACACTCCTATGGGACAATTGTTATTGGGAAAGTCAACAGGAGATAACATTAATTTTAGGTCCAATACTTTCAAAATCACTGAGGTTCTATAATTAAAGATGTGTCGATATGAGATTCAATAAGGAGTTTACCGAGATTCAGCCATTTGGCACAGCGATCCAAAACCCAAGCATCCGAACTTACGACGACATGTTCACTTTCCGCTAAGCGTTTATCTGGATTATTATCTAAGATCACCTCCCATTGAAAGTCGTGTTTTTTTGCTGTCTCACGAAGCAAGGTTTTAAGTCTTCCACTGTTGGACACCGGTTGATCAAACACCCAAATGACGTGATGCTTTAAAAGGAGATTACCTACAAGGCGTAATGCTTTTTCGGTTTGTTGGACGCGTTTATAAGTCCCATGTACGCCAGATAAATCGCGATAAGCGTTGTCCAAGCCTTTGAAGAGATAAGCGCCAGATAAAGCGCTCTCTAAAATGATTAGTAAGTTGAAGCCGTCAATGATAATAGTTTCTGATTTGAGCTGTTCATAGGACAGTTCATGTTTTTGACGACGATGTAATTGCTCCGTCGATGCACTCATGCCTTGAACGGCTTTTTGTTGTCTCACATTCAGGCGATAGCGATTTCCCACTAACTGTAATGATGATTTTTCTGCAAAGCCTCTTGAAAGCAAATACTGCATATCTGCCACCGCTTGCTTTATTTTATGTTGCATAAGATCACCTCCAAAGAGCTGATCATCGTTATTGTTTTTTCCTCTATTTCTCTGCTTACTCATGTGCTTGAATCTTCCATTGAAAATAGTGTTTTGTACGGAGTTAAAAAAGCAGACCAACCGAAGTTAATCTGCTTTTACTTTTCTAAAACCTACGTTCTATTACGCTTTCTTTTATCTCTACGAATCTTCCATGGCGCGTTCTTCTGCCAATCGCCAGCCATAATACAACCATAAGGCATCACCTCGTCAATCACTTTTCCTAGGCCAAACTCAGCCATTTGTGTTCTAACGGCTTCGGCATTTTTATAAGCAGAAGGTAACTCCGTTATGTCAATTTCTTTTGAAAAGAAACGAACATCCAAACCTCTAGTTTCCTCTTTAAAGATTTGCATCGTGGTTCCTGATTTTTGTTTTCTATGCTGCGTTCTACTCACATTTCTACCAGCACCATGTGGTGCAAAACCTAAATTGGTTTTAGTGGTATGCCCTTCAACAATCAAGACAGGTTCACTCATGTTTAACGGGATTAATCTCGGACCAGTAATGTCTGGCATAAACTTAGCATCTAAAGGTGTGGCTCCTTTCGCATGGTAGAACAAATCACCATCTTTAAATACAAAGTTATGCTCGTTCCAATAGCGATTTTCAATGGAAATATTTAAAGTATCAGCGACAGCATTATGCACTACCTCATGATTCGCTTTTGTCCATTGTCTAATCACTTGCAAGGCTTCCCAGTAGGATTGTCCTTCGTGAGTATCAAAAGGAATCCAGGCATTTTGCTTTTTAGTTTCAGGAGATAAATCTTTTCTAAAACGTTCTGCAAGCTTCATGCCTTTGATATACAATCTTGCACCAGGACCTCTGGATCCGTGATGTGTGACGAGCATCGTATTCCCGGTTTTTTTAGACGTACCAACAAACAAGAAGTGGTTACCATCACCTTGCGTTCCTAAGTGAGATCTCGCAATTTGAATCATCTGACCATCATTCAAAAGGGAGTTGGCCTCGAAAGCTTCTAACAGTGCTTTTGGAAATCGGAACTGGCTATTTCTATCTCGTCCGCCAGGACCAAAATGTGTATTTGCATGTGCGGCATCCAAAATCGTTTTAGGGTCTGTTTTACCAAAATCGGTGAGCATCACGGAACAACAAATATCAGCGCTATGCATTCCTGGGTGTATGGCATTTTTAGCAACAGCGACACCACCTACAGGAATGGTACCGTCTGGACCAGCAGGACAAGCATCAGGCATGATGGCTCCATCCACTAAAGTTGGTGTTTTCATGAGCGTTTGCATGGAATTGATAACCTTAGACACATTCTCTTTTTCCAGTTCATTTTCGGCTTTGATATTGATTGAAAATGCAACAGGAGATTCATGTAATGCGATGGGATCTGGAGATTTGAATTGCTCCAAGTAAGTATCCATGGCCTTTCCTTCTAATTCATGTTGATTAATATAACTTATGGCCTCTTTCATCCATTTGCCTTGTTGAAATCCTAAGGCTATTAAGTCGTGTCCAGTAATTTTTGTTTTCATATATGTCATTTTTACACCATTTAGTCTGAGAAGCAGGATTCGAACCTGCAACCTCTCGCATCCAAAGCGAGTAAACAACCAATCGTTATCTTCCCAGATATTGTTTTTAAATTTTTATGAAGCTCCACCAGTTCCTTTGACTGATGGAGCACTACTACCAAAGTCTAACTAATAAGACTTCTTTATGATTACACTGCAAGTCACCCTATTGCGCAATCTTTTTACGTAGTTAAAATTATCTCTTCTTTTTTTTACGCTTTTTTTTGTTTTTAGAAGAAGTCTTCTTTTTCTTCTTTGATGTTACCTTCTTTTTAACTCTGCTAATTTCTGCATCTATAAACGAGGCTTAATCGTTATTGTAAACCAACAACTTCGCTTTTTTAAAAGTTTTCAATGCTTCTTTATACGCTTCTTGACATTCGAAGAGTTGGGCTTCCAATACTAAAATTTCGCCTTTTTGAATCGCTTTTACTGTTTTTGCAAACGCTATCAATTTTTGCGCTTCATCGAAATCATGATTCCAAAGTAACACCGAGATGTATCTTGGATAAACTTTTATAAAGTCCATTTTATTCGCTAATGCTTCAGCAAAATAGAATTTGGCTTTTTCATAATCTCCAAACTGCTCAGCTTGCAAGCGTCCCATGAGATATAAGGCATAGGCATTATCACTCTCGTAAGACAAGGCATAGTTCAGATTTTCTACGGTTTCTTCTAAATCGTATGGATAAGCATCTATGGCTTTTAACACGTAGTTGTTTAACAAATTCGTGTCCATTGTTTTATTTTTTAATAATTGATTTGGAACTTAAATGACGCGTTTCGACTGTGCGCAATGCGACAGAGAAGTTCGATGTTGTAATTGCTGTTTGGGAAATTGTTTAGCAGGTATGCTAATAACTGAAAACAAAAAATCCGAAACAGTTTTTTAATTGCTTCGGATTTTTCATTGGTAATTGAAAAGTTGATCTATCTATAATCACGAAGCAGCACAAAAGGTAGAATTCCTTTCGGTCGATTTTGATATGTGATAAATAAACTCATAATTTCTAATTTTTATTCAACGGTATTTTTGGTTGAAAGCGATGCAAAGATTGAGATTAATTTTTGAATTTTCAAAATTTATTTTTCAAAACCCTGGAAATTTGAGCACATAATACGAAGTATTATAATTTTTTGAAAAAAGCAAATAAATTTAGCTTTAGTTGAACAGATACCTGTAATATCAATATGAATCACCTCTAGAATTTTCATCTGTTCAATTACCAAATGGTTTAATATATTCAGAATATATGCCATTATTTTAACGTTATTTAAACGCTTATATCTGTATCTTTAAAAAAAGATTTAGAGAAAGAAGTTGAATACTACAACGCCAATATTTGATGTGATCATTGTGGGTGGTGGATTGGCAGGTTTATCTAGTGCCATTCACTTATCAAAAAAGGCACTGCATGTGCTAGTTATTGAGAAAAATAGCTACCCTAAGCACAAAGTTTGTGGAGAATATATTTCTAACGAAGTGCTACCATATCTCAATTATTTGGGTGTGGACGTATTTCAGCTCGGTGCCAAACACATTAATGAATTTCAATTGTCAAGCACAACCGGCAAACTGCTTTCAACCAGCTTGCCATTGGGTGGTTTTGGCATTAGTCGCTATTGTTTAGATGCTGCAATGGCTAATCATGCTATTGAATCTGGTGCAAATTTATTGGAGGGTGTTGTTGAAAATATAACGTATGAGAATGACCTTTTTTCAGTCAAAACCAAAGATCAAGGTGTGTTTCAAGCAAAAATAGTGATTGGTGCCTATGGAAAACGCGCCCAATTAGATAGGCAATTACAACGTAAATTTATAGCGAGTAAATCACCATATTTGGCAGTTAAAACACATGTTGAGGGCGACTTTTCAGAGAATGTCGTTGCGCTTCACAATTTTAGAGGCGGTTATTGTGGTGCGTCTAAAGTAGAAAATGATCATATCAATCTCTGCTATATTACAAATTTTAGAGCCTTTAAAAAACATAAGAATATTCAAGAGTTCCAAGAACATGTATTATACAAGAACCATCACCTAGAAACCCTGTTTAATCATACGAATCCTGTTTTTGAGCAACCACTAACCATCAGTCAAATTTCATTTGAAGCCAAAAAACCGATAGAAAATCATATCTTGATGTGTGGCGATACTGCCGCATTAATCCATCCTTTGTGTGGTAATGGAATGAGTATGGCCATGCGAAGCGCTCAAATAGCTTCTGAATTGATTTTGAAATATTACAGAGATAAAGATTTTACTAGGAATAAGTTGGAAACGCAGTACACCAAAGCTTGGACCGCCAATTTTAAGTCACGCTTAAAAACGGGTCAGCTCATAGCTCGTGTCTTTAATGCACCTAAAGCTTCTGAAGCAGCANAGTCACGCTTAAAAACGGGTCAGCTCATAGCTCGTGTCTTTAATGCACCTAAAGCTTCTGAAGCAGCACTAAGAGGATTAAAATGGTTTCCAAGCCTGTTACCTTATATCATTAAACAAACCCACGGCGAATTAATGCAAGTACCATGAGTTTATTGGTTAACACCACATACAGAAGCAATAAGGAAGAAATCATGGACGATTTAAATTATCATGGTCCAGTGCTTCACGATGCCTTAGATAAACTGGCTAAGATAAACCGCTGGCTAGGAGGCAATCAGGTGACGATAAATGGGCTCAAAATTTTGTTGGCAAATCACCCAAAGGAGTTGCCTGTAACTATTGTCGATGTAGGATGTGGTAGTGGTGATATTTTGAGGGAAATAGCCAAGTATGGCAAACGTCATGGGTACCAATTTCAATTATTGGGCATTGATGCAAATCCTCATACGGTGGCTTATGCGAAGCGGCAATCTGAAGCTTTCGATACGATTACATTTGAAACTATTGATGTGTTTTCGGAGGATTTTAATGCTTTACAGTATGATGTCGTTTTGGCAACACTTTTTTTGCATCATTTTGATAAAGAGGCGCTTATCACCTTGTTGAGTCCCGTCGTAAAAAAGGCAAAAATTGGTGTAGTGATAAATGATTTACATCGACATAAACTCGCCTATTATTTATTTAAATTATTATGTATTACGATAAAAAATAGAACCATCATAGAGGATGGTCTTACCTCAGTTTTGCGAGGATTTAAACGAAAAGAATTAGAAGAGATTTCACAAAATTTAGATGCCGATTTTCGAATTAAATGGAAATGGGCATTTCGATTCCAGTGGATTCTAAAGCCCAAAAAAATATGAATGTAAAAATAACGTCAGTCGCTAAACAACTACCAAAATATACACGGGAAACTAAAGACATTATTCCCTATTTGAATGTGTGGTTGTCTGGACAAGAGGAACGCTTTCAACGGAAGGTCATCAAACTGTTCGAGAATGCTGGAGTGGACAGAAGGTATTCAATTATGGACGCTGAGGACGTTTTTACAAAAACCTCTTTTGAGGAGAAAAACAATATTTACAGTCGGGAAGTGGTCGCATTGGCAGAACAGTCCTTGGTAAAAGCTCTAGACAAAGCCAATTTACAACCTCAGGATATCGATTATATTATTACCGTGAGCTGTACCGGAATTATGATTCCTTCTATGGATGCCTATCTTATCAACAATCTTAAAATGAAACAAGATATTGTGAGGCTTCCTGTGACCGAAATGGGATGTGCTGCAGGCGTATCTGGGATCATTTATGCCAAGAATTTTTTGAAGGCTAATCCCAATAAACGTGCTGCGGTCATTGCCGTAGAATCACCAACAGCCACATTTCAATTGAATGACTACTCCATGGTCAATATTGTGAGTGCAGCCATTTTTGGCGATGGTGCTTCCAGTGTCATTTTATCTTCGTACGAAGAGGATTCAGGACCTCAAATTCTCGATGAAGCTATGTACCATTTTTACGACGCTGAAAGCATGATGGGCTTTAAATTGGTGAACACAGGACTGCAAATGATTTTGGACAAAGCAGTGCCAGAGACTATTTCAGCTCATTTTCCAAAGATTATCCATCCGTTTTTAGAACGTAATGGCATAACAATTAACGATATTGACCATTTGATTTTTCATCCAGGAGGAAAGAAAATAGTTCAAACAGTTGAAGATTTATTCGGATCTTTAGGAAAGACTATTGAGGACACCAAGGCCGTTTTGCAGTTATATGGGAATATGAGCAGTGCTACAGTGCTATACGTTTTAGAACGCTTTATGGATAAACAATTACCAAAAGGCGATAAAGGTTTAATGTTGAGTTTTGGTCCTGGATTTTCAGCACAACGTATATTATTGGAATGGTAAAAGACTTTGAAAATAAAAATTATTGGGCTCTCATTCTGGGAGGTTCCAGTGGATTAGGATTAGCAACAGCAAAAAAACTGGCTAAACATGGCATGCATATCTGTATCCTTCATAGAAACTCAAGAACTCAGGAGGAAGCCATTAGTAAAGCATTTGAAAACATCAAAGCCGAAGGAATTAAATTTAAAGCCTATAATTTAGATGCCTTGAATGAGGAAAAACGAGCCCTCGTTATTTCAGAATTAAAAACCATACTCGGAGAAAACGGACGTATCAGAACCTTAGTTCATAGTGTTGCTAAAGGCAACTTGAAACCAATGATTGGTGATGGAGTGCCAACACTAAAAAATGATGATTTTAATCTCACCATCAATGCTATGGCAATAAGTTTGTACGATTGGACTCAGGCGATATTCGAGGCAAAACTGTTTGCCAGTGATGCTAGAATTATCAGTTTTACAAGTGAAGGAAACACGAAAGCTTGGCGTAACTACGCAGCTGTTTCTGCCGCCAAAGTGACCTTAGAAGCCATTACAAGAAATATTGCTTTGGAATTCGCAACTCATGGGATAAGAGCCAACTGTATTCAAGCTGGTGTCACTGATACCGCATCCTTACGAATGATTCCTGGAAGTAATCAAATTAAAGCGCACAGTTTAAAACGCAATCCGTATCATCGCTTAACCCTACCGGAAGATGTCGCTAATGCCGTCTATCTATTAAGTAAAAATGAAGCTAGCTGGATCAATGGCTGTGTAATTCCAGTAGATGGCGGTGAACATATCTCTTAATACAACTCTAAGTTACTATGAATAGTCAAGAAATCATTGCACAATTACCATATCAAGCGCCTTTTTTATTTGTTGATGAACTTTCTGAAATGTCTTCGGAAGGAATCACAGGAACTTATCAGTTTCATCATGATGATTATTTTTATAAAGGTCATTTTAAAAATAATCCAGTCACACCAGGTGTGATTTTAATAGAATGTATGGCACAAATAGGGTTGGTAAGTTTAGGCATTTATATACTGAAAGATACCATAGCCAATAGTAAGGCGACTAAAATAGCCTTTACATCTGCACAAGTGGATTTTTTTCTTCCCGTGCTTCCAGGTGATAAAGTCACTGTAGTTTCAGAAAAAGAAGTCTTTCGATTTCATAAATTAAAGTGTCGGGTTAAGATGCTTAATAACGAAGGTGATCTTATTTGCAGAGGTCATTTATCAGGTATGATAAGCGTATGAAAAACAGAGTGGTTATTACAGGTTTAGGCGTTGTAGCACCCAATGGTGTTGGGCTTGATGCGTTCTCTAAAGCCATTAAAAAGGGCCATTCAGGAATTCGGTTTCATCAACAATTAGCAGACTTAAATTTTTCGTGCTGTATAGGTGGTATCCCTGAAATTTCTGAAGCAAAAAAATTAGAATATCTAACACCTCTACAGTTGCGAAATTTTAATAGTTCAGGTATTTTGTACGGTTGCATGGCGGGAATCGATGCGTGGAAAGATGCTGGATTTACTGTCGATCCTGAAAGCACATTAGATTTCGATAGTGGTACTGTTTTTGGAACTGGCACTTCTGGTGTTGAAAAGTTCAGAGAAGCGATTTACAAACTTGATCAAGGTGATGTAAAACGTCTTGGTAGCACTGTGGTAGTGCAAACTATGGCTAGTGGTATCAGTGCGTTTTTAGGTGGTATCTTAGGGTTGGGCAACCAAGTTACTACAAATTCTTCGGCATGTACTACGGGTACTGAAGCCATTATGATGGGGTATGATCGTATTGCTCACGGACAGGCGAAACGGATGCTTGTTGGGAGCTGTAGTGACGATGGTCCATATATCTGGGGTGGATTTGATGCCATGCGTGTGATGACCTACAAGCATAATGATGCGCCAGAAAAAGCCTCAAGACCTATGAGCGCTAGTGCCTCCGGATTTGTTCCAGGCGCAGGCGCAGGTGCGTTGGTGCTTGAATCTTTAGAGAGTGCTCTAAAGCGAAACGCGAGAATTTATGCTGAGGTTTTAGGTGGCCACATAAATTCAGGAGGACAACGACATGGAGGAACAATGACAGCACCAAACGCTGAAGCTGTGCAACGTTGTATTTCAGAAGCGGTTGCTAATGCGAATATTTCATCCAAAGATATTGATACCATCAACGGACATTTAACAGCGACCTCCAAAGATAGCCTCGAAATTGAAAATTGGACCAAAGCTCTGAACAGAAAAGGGAAGGATTTTCCATTCATCAATTCGTTAAAATCGATGGTGGGTCATTGTTTATCAGCTTCAGGAAGTATCGAGTCTGTGGCTACGGTATTGCAATTAAAGGATCAGTTTGTTTTCCCAAATTTAAACTGCGAAGTTGTACATCCGGAAATCGCATCTCTAATTTCCGAAGAAAAAATCGCCAAACGTATATTACACACAGATTTACAGATTGCCGCAAAAGCAAGTTTTGGTTTTGGGGATGTCAATGGTTGTATTATCTTTAAAAGATATAATTAAGTTATGACTAAAGAAGAATTAATTGAGCAACTCAAATCGATTGTTGAACCTTATATTCAAGATGAAGAGGCCTTTGCGAACCTTTCAGAAGACACGGATTTTATCAATGATTTAAAGATCAATTCGGCAAATTTAGTCGATGTTGTTTTAGATGTGGAGGATGCTTTCGATATAAGAATTGAAAATGATGATATGGAAAAAATGACGTCAGTTAAGGCAGCCATGACCATTGTCAATGAAAAACTAGCTGAAAAATGATTGGCAATGACATAGTCGACTTAACATACATTAAGCGTATATCTCATTGGGAAAGACCTGGTTTTTTAGATAAAGTTTTTACAGTTAGCGAACAAGCCTTGATTCATGAAGCTAAGGATCGGCATCAAGCCGTTTGGTGGTTATGGAGTCTCAAGGAGGCGGCTTATAAATGTAATGTTCAACAATTTGGTGAGTGTTTTTTCAATCCTAAACGTATAGAATGCCAAGGTCTGTCTAAATCTTGCGGAATGGTGACCATAAATGACTCTGTATATACAACGACATCACAACTACACACAGATTATATTTATACTATTGCGACTCAAGACCATAGAGAGAAAGTTCACTCATCTGTGTTTACATCGGAAATCTCCTCTTATAAGAAGCAAAGTGAATTTTTGAAGACTCAAGTGTTAAAATCGTTCTCTCAGGCGTCAGGTTTGGAGGTTAAAAATCTGACAATCGAAAAGACGGAAACAGGCGTACCTGAAATCTATCATGCCTCAAGAAAAATGCCGATACATCTCTCCTTAACACATTGCGGGCGTTTCTCAGGTTTTGTATACTAATGAGTGAACGGTATCAATTGGAACAATTCGGTTATTTAGAAACACTTAGACAAACGACGGTATCTTTGTCGATGGCTTTTGAGTTTTCAAAAAAGATGCTTTTTTCATTCCAGTGCGCTTCAATTAAATAATGAGGTCCTTTAAAGTAACTTCTTACGACGACTACTTTAAAATCTGAATTTGCCACTTTTTTTAATTGATGTGCGTAAACCAGTTGGTTTTCAATAAGGTTATACTCTCCAAAAAATGCCGCAATGAGTGAAGTTTTCGGTTGATGATATAAATTTTCTGGAGTATCGTGTTCCCTTATTTTTTGTTGATCAAGTACAATCATTTGATCTGCAAACCCAAGGACATCCTCACGATCGTGCGTTGCAACAATACAGGTAATAGCTTCACTTTTCAAATAGTGAAAGACACGACGTCTCAGTGATTGCTTTTTAAAGTTATCAATATGACTGAAGGGTTCATCTAACAGAATAATCTCAGGCTCACTTGCCAAGGCTCTGGCCAAAGCGACACGTTGCTTTTGACCACCTGATAGCGACTTCACTTTTATCTTTGCGAATGGGGTCAATTCCACCACATCTAAAAGTTCTGCTGTTCGTTTTTCTTTTTCCTTCGGATAAAAATTAGATAAAAATTGACCGATATTTTCTTCGACAGTTGTGAAAGGCATCAAATCAAATTCCTGAGCCACATATTTCATAAAATCATAACCCACGACTAAATTGAATTTTGGCCCGAGAATTTCGGTGTCTTTCCAAAATATTTGACCCTCAAGCAAATCATACGTTCCATAAATCAATTTTAAAAGTGTGCTTTTTCCTGAGCCACTTTCACCAATAATCGCTAAGTTTTCTCCTTGTTTAGCCACGAATGAAATTCCATTCAAAACAGGTGATTTTTTACGATATGAAAAACTAAGGTTTTTAATTGCGAGCATAGTCTTACAAAAGTACTATAAAAAAAGCCGTTCTATAAGGAACGGCTTTCAATTTTCAACTTCTATGACTCATGAAATTAGCCCTTAACTTTCTCCTTTGTTTTGTTTGGAAGAACGTCATAACCCATATTGTAAAGTGTGAATCCAAAAATATCGGCATATTGTTCAATGGTTTTACTAACAGGAGTTCCAGCACCATGACCAGCATCGGTCTCAATGCGTATGATGGTAGGGTTAGTTCCAGATTGTTTGTCTTGTAATTCCGCTGCAAACTTAAAACTATGAGCTGGAACAACCCGATCATCATGGTCTCCAGTAGTAATTAAGGTGGCTGGATATTCTACACCCTCTTTGACGTTGTGTACAGGTGAATACCCTTTTAAGTAATCAAACATTTCCTTGCTATCATCCGCAGTTCCATAGTCATAAGCCCAACCTGCACCAGCAGTAAATGTATGGTAACGTAACATATCTAAAACACCAACAGCAGGTAGTGCCACTTTCATTAGATCTGGTCGTTGGGTCATAGTAGCACCAACTAATAATCCACCATTAGAGCCACCGCGAATTGCCAGAAAATCTGATGAGGTATACTTATTATCAATGAGATATTCGGCAGCTGCTATAAAGTCGTCAAATACATTTTGTTTTTTCATTTGTGTCCCAGCATCGTGCCATGCTTTTCCATATTCTCCACCACCTCTGAGATTCGGCACTGCATAAATACCTCCTTGTTCCATCCAAACAGCATTGGCAATACTAAAACTAGGAGTTAAACTAATATTGAAGCCACCATAACCATATAGTATGGTTGGGTTTTTTCCATTGAGTTCTAAGCCTTTTTTATGGGTAATAATCATTGGAATTTTAGTACCGTCTTTAGAGTTATAAAAGACTTGTTTACTTTCATAAGCTTCAGGATTAAAATCAATTTGTGGTTTTCTGTAAAGTTCTGAAGTGCCACTTTCGATATCATATTTATAGATACTTCCCGGAGTGACGTAATTAGTGAACGAATAGTAAAGTGATGTTTCTTCCTTTTTTGCCCCAAAACCGCCAGCACTGCCAACACCTGGCAACTCAACCTCTCTTACTAATTTTCCGTTGTAATCATATTGAAGTACTTTAGATACGGCATCTACCATATATTCTGCAAAAAAGTAACCTCCACCAGTTGAAGGGCTCAAAACATTTTCAGTTTCAGGAATAAAATCTACCCAGTTTTCTGGAGTTGGGTTGGCCGCATCTACAGTGACGATTCGTTGATTTGGTGCATCCAGATTCGTCACTAAAAACAACTTACTTCCATCGTTTTCAATAACATAAGTATCACTGTCTGTGTGATCAAGAATGGTGATAAAATCACTATTTGGTTTCGTTAAATCCTTGATAAGCAATTTATTTCCCGAAGTAGAAATTCTTGGAGAAATAAGAAGATAGCGATTGTCTTCAGTAACACCACCATAGATATAGCGATGCTTTTCTTCAGGCGTGCCTCCATAAATTAATTGATCCTCTTTTTGAGGTGTGCCTAATTTATGATAATAAACCTTGTGTTGATCTGTTTTTGCAGATAATTCGCTTCCTTTAGGCTTGTCATAACTCGAGTAATAAAACCCTTCGTTTTTATACCAAGACATGCCGCTAAACTTAATATCTTTTAGTGTGTCTTCGATGATTTCTTTAGATTCGGTATCCATGACAAGCACTTTTCGCCAATCACTACCACCTTCTGAAATAGCGTACGCTAAGATTTTACCGTTTTTTGAGAAACTAGCGCCTCCAAGCGAAATGGTGCCATCCTCTTTAAAAGTATTTGGATCTAGGAAAACAGTCGCGGTGCTTGGATCTTCACCAGTTTTGTAACGATAAATAACATACTGGTTTTGAAGTCCATCGTTTTTATAAAAATACGTATAATCACCTTCTTTAAAAGGCGCGCCTACTTTTTCATAGTTCCACAACTTGGAAAGTCGGTCTTTTAATTCTTCGCGATACGGAATATTGTCTAAGTAACCATAAGTCGCTTCATTCTGAGACTTTACCCATGCTTCGGTCTCGGCACTTCTATCATCTTCTAGCCATCGGTAAGGATCTTTAACATCAGTTCCAAAATAATTGGTAACAGTATCAACTTTTTTTGTTTCAGGGTAGTTCACAGCGATATCTTTTTTCTGTTCTTTGACTTCTTCTTTGCAAGCACTACTAAATACTACAATTAAAGTGAGTAATAACGAAATTTTTTTCATAATGTGTTTGTCTTGATTAGTTGTATTCCAAAAATAATGAAAAAGCCGCTGCAATGAGATTGCAACGGCTTTTTTTAATATAACGTTAAGAGTTTATTCCTTAATAAACTTTTGACTTTTTATTGAATTCCCAGAAACAATTCTTAGGATGTAATTACCAGTTTGTAATTCACTCACGTCAATAGTGTTTTGGGTCAATTTAGCGTTCATAACGCGTTTTCCATTGATATCAAAAACCGTATAAACAGCGTTATCTAAACCAGTTGTACTAGATATATTTAGTTCATCTTTCGTTGGATTTGGATAGATCACTAAATCATTTACAAATGAGTTTTCTAAACTTAAGGTTGAACCTTCCACAATTTCAAGAGAGGTGTTTATCGTAGGATTACTAATAGTATCTATAATACCTGAAGGCCAATAAACAACAATACTGTTAATGGTTGTTTCGCTTCCAATTCCGAAATGCGTATTTAAAGTACTCATGAATTCGAATCCTTCACCACTTCTGACGTCTCGAATTTGAACACCAGCATTGGTGTATAACTCTACACGTGCACCAATACCATCAATATTACTAGCAACACCAACAGTATTAATTGTAATCCAGTTGTTAGGAGTCGTGGCATTCATATAGATGACACCGTTGTAGTAAGTGTCTATAAATCCATCGTTATTCAAGTCTCCGAAAGAGCCGTTTTTATAGTTGATTTGTGTATCGTCTAAGTCTTCAAACGTCATATCACCTTTACCATATAAAATCATCCCATTACAAGCGATATCCAAAAAGCCATCGTTATCGAAATCATAACTCACGTTTTCATGGCCAGTAGGTGCGCTACTCACATTGGCTGTAGCCGTAACATCAACAAAAACGCCATTGCCATCATTTCTCATCAATTTATGAGATCCTGAACTTGCGCCAACAAAGAGGTCCATATCACCATCATTATCGTAATCACCCCAAGATGATGACCAAGTTTGCATTGGGTCATCTAAACCAAGTGCCGCACCATTTTCAGTGTAGGTGCCATCACCATTGTTTGTTAACATATTGTTTCTTCTTCTATCAGTTTCACCACCACATTTTGCGATGAACATATCTAAATCACGATCATTATCATAATCAATCCAAATAGAACCGTAATTACCGCCTGAAGGGTAATCCCCTAAGTTCACTGGCGCTCCAGCTGTGTTTGATTGGTAAAAGGTTAGATTTCCAGAGCCGTCATTGATATAATAAACATTAGGAGCCACATCATGACAAACAAAAGCATCGAGATGGCCATCATTGTTAATATCTGCAAAATTGGAACGTTGCGAGAACACATATTCAGATCCTGATATTTCTGTAAATCCGGTACCTGTACTATTTGATTTCATAAAAGTAACACCAGAACCATTTCCGTATAATAAATCGGTATGACCATTTCTATCGAAGTCACCTGCTGCCATACTCCAAGTTGGCATAAAATCGGCACTAGGTGTTGGAATATCTACTTCATTAAAACCACCACCTAGCAATTGATAATGCACATTAACATTCGTGGTCGTTACAGAAACAATATCATCTAAATGGTCGCCATTCATATCTACAACTGTTAAATCGTACCCACCTAATGGGAATGATTGACTAATAAAGTTGACACGAGCAGGCGCTAGTGTCGTAAATGCTACCGGTCCTATCCAATTACTGTAATCGCTTCCTCCACAAAATCCTCGAACGTAAACTTCATAAGAAGTGCCTGGACTTAGTGATGAAATAGCATAAGGGTTATTTGCTGAAGTTGCAACTCCTGAACCCGTAGGAACTCCAGAGCCTGGACTCTGCACAGCCACTTCCCAAATGGTTTCTGAACTACCAGCTTGCCAATAAACATCTGCTGAATTTATAGAGATATTAGCGACACTTAAGTTAGATATGTTCGGACAAGGTGGCGCAGGTTGGGAACTAATAGTGGGAGATTGGAAACAAAATCCCCATCCCCAGTTTCCTCCAGCAGTGGCATCATCGTATGAAATTCTATATTGAAAATTACTTAATTGGTTGGCAGTAAACCCTGAAATATCTAATGGGTCTGAACCAAAGGCTACATAATTACCTGAACAAAAATTATCATTAATAGCATTGGTGGTGCCGTCTAAAGCAGCTCCCCAGTCATTCCAAGTGTTGGCGTCTGCATCCCAATATTGGACAATCAAAACTTCTCCGATATCACGAAATACATAACTCGATCCAACAGTTATCCAATGTTCGTTAGCATTAAAGGCTGCAGTTAAATCAACAACAGGAGATTCTGCAGCAATATTATCTATGTGGTTGTTTTGAGCATCGTCATCATCATAAGCAAATCTATCTACGAGAAGAGGGTTAGCCTCTAAGACATTCGCATCCGTCAAATAATTTCCAGTTAATGACCAGTTAGTGTTAGGCCAATTCGCAGGCTGGTTTAATGTTTGAGAGAAACCAAACAAGGCACTTAAAAGAAAAAATGCAAGAGTAATTTTTTTCATAAATATGGTTTATTTGTTAAGAAAGTGCATAAAAATAAGAAAAAAGCTTCTAATGTGTTAATTTAGAAGCTTTTTTGTTTAGTTTTTAATAAACTTTTGACTTTTTATTGAAGATCCCGAAACTAATCGTAAAATATAATTTCCTGGTGACAGTTGAGACACATCAATAACTGAAGATTGCAGTTTAGAATTATGTATGCGTTTTCCTGTGATATCAAAGATGGTATAAACAGTATCTTCTGAAATATCTAAAGTGTTAATATTTAAAACTTCAGTGGCAGGAATAGGATAAATCACTAAATCATTCGTGAGGGAGTTTACTAAACTTAAGGTGTCTCCTTCAATGATTTCCAATGGTGCATTTATAGATGGATTATTTATGGTATCAATAATACCAGAAGGCCAGTAGACCACGACACTTGTAATGGTTGTTTCTTGGCCAATGCCAATGTGCGTATTTAAAGAGTTCATGTATCTAAATCCGTCACCACTTTTTACATCTCTAATTTTAACACCAGAAGCTGTGTGAACTTCTACTCGTGCGCCAATTCCGTTGATGTTACTCACAGTTCCTACCGTATGAATTTTAATCCAATTGTTATTACTGTCTGCATTATTGATAAACATGTTACCAGAATTGAAGGCATCAATATAACCATCGTTGTTTAAGTCACCGTATGAACCTGAACCCGGAAAGACACTAGTATAAATGTCGAATGTCATATCTCCATGTCCAAATAAAATATTGCCACCGGAAACCAAGTCTAAATTTCCGTCGTTATCAAAATCGAAGGTGACTGTTTCAGTTGAATTGGTAGTTAAGGTACTTATTCCAGAACCCGCCGTGATGTCTACAAATGTTCCGCCATCATTTCTCATCAATTTGTGAGCACCTGAACTAGCTCCAACAAAAACATCCATATCACCATCACCATCGAAATCTCCCCAAGCAGAAGACCATGTTTGCATTGGGTCATCCAAACCTAGCGCCACAGCATTTTCAAAGAAATTACCATTACCATCATTCGTATACATGCGATTCGTTCTTCTAGCAGTTTCACCACCACACTTCGCAATAAATAAATCCAAATCTCTATCATTGTCATAATCGATCCATATAGATCCGTAATCACCACCTGATGGATAATCGCCTAAGTTGTAAGGAGCACTAGGATCATTGGATTGATAAAAGGTTAAATTTCCTGAACCATCATTCAAATAGTACACATTCGGTGCCACGTCATGGCATACAAAGGCATCGAGGTTCCCATCATTATTGATATCTGCAAAATTGGAACGTTGAGAGAAGATATCCTCTGGTCCAGATATTTCAGTAAATCCTGTTCCTGAGTTATTCGCTTTCATAAAAGTAACACCGCTTCCGCCACCATAAAGTAAATCGGTGTAGCCATTTCCATCGTAATCAGCGGCAGCTAAGCTCCAAGTAGGTAAATAATCAGCTTGAGTGGTCGTTATATTTTTTGTAGTGAAGGTTCCTCCTGGATTTTGCTCTCTAATATTCACATTCGTCTCCGAAATAGACACCATATCATCTAGGAAATCACCATTCATATCCACCACAGCCACTCTATAACTACCTGAGGTATTAGATGCTTGTGATGTAAATGTCACTGGGATTGGTGGAGGTGCAACGAAATCAATCGCTTCTAAACAAAAGCCAACATCTGATAATGCTGTACCTTGAAAATCATAAATTTGAATGATTAAATCGTCACCTATAGTCCAACCACTCAGCGATTCAGAAGAAAATGTAGTGGCACAGGCAATCTCATTTGTACCAGTTGCATCCCAAACCACAATTCCTGGGTTTCCTGGATCGTCGGAAGCAAAAAATAACCCATTGGTTGTGGCAGTCCAAGTAAAAAATTGATCTAATCCAGATAGGCTACATCCACCTTGTACACCACTATCGGTAGTACCGTCTGTGGAAAAAGGTAAAACAAAGGTTGCTGTAGCACAACCGGTTCCTTCAGGAGAAGGTGTGATTGGAATAGCGCCAGCTATATCGTCATTGGCAGGTTGCCCAAAGGATGATGCGCAAAAGACCAAAAACAAGCTCGTTAAAAATAGTAAATTTGATTTCATAACATTTAGTTTAATTTATTCACATACTCCTTCTAGAGAATTGATCCAATCTTCTATAAGTCGTACACCTTCAACATGTTTAAGGGTACGACCTAAAAGCGGCATTCTGTTATTTTCTTCAACAGAATTAACTCTAAATCTGAGTACAGATGCTTCTATATCTCCTGGAACAACAATAAAAGAAGTTCCGTTTATTTGTGTATCTGGTGTGACACAAACCCCTTTATTCGTATCATCTTCATTTTCATTGAAGGCAAAACGCATTGGTCTGTATTCACAGTAACTTTCTTCTGAGTGACAATGTGCACAGTTTATATCTAAATAGGACCGCAGTCTTAAATTTAAATCCAATGACTCATCTTCCCAATTAACGGTCGATACGATATTAGTTGGAAGATTATTTTGCAAATAGCCAACATTAATCCACTTTTGAAGCTGGTTGATGGTTTCATCAGTATAGGTGATATCCCTATTTAAATTTTGAGGTTTTGGTCCAATCGGAACAGGCGTTCCAAATTTATTGTGACAAGTAAAGCATTCATTTCTTGAAGGAATTCTGTAATTCACAGTTTTGGTAGCACCATCTTCGATCCATTCTATATTCGTAAAGCTTCCAGCATTGGAGAAAGACGCTTCTGTCTGTTCATCATTCCAAACATATTTAGCAAAATCCCAGCCCTCTGCAGTCATATACATTAAGCGAGTTTCAATAATTCTAGTTTCGTTGCTAGGCTGGACGTTATCGTAGTAGAAATTTTTGATTAACACCGCGCCAATTGGAAAATCGAGAGGCGTAAAATCACTGTTGTAATTTGCTTTTGTACCATCTGGCATCCAGACAAATCGCTTTTTATGAGCATAGTCACTAAACAACGGCGAATTAATATCGTACGGAAGGACACCGAAAACAGGATTAAGATCTTTTAAGTCCCCTTCAAAAAAATGATATTCGGAGAGCGTGCCATAAGGCATATTTTCTAAATCTACCACTACAGGTGAAACAGGTAAAACTGTGATGGAAACCGTAGCGGTAGCACAACTGCCATTGCTATTACATATGGTGTACTGAAAGCTGTCAGCGCCATTGTAGTCTAAGTTTGGCGTATATAAAATGGTGTCATCAGAAGGGTCTTCTGGAGTTGCTTCAGTATCTAAAACTTCAACTGTTCCATGCTGTGGACTGGTACTTGACAATGTACCACTTGAAGGTATATTCGTATCGTTTGAAAGTACAGCAATAGAAATACTATTATTCTGAAGAACCTCAACACTATCATTATTGGCTTGTATAGTCACTGCCACATAATTGTCGTCGTCACTACAAGAGTAATAAGCTAGGAATAGTGTAAATATGCCAAATAATTTTAGGTAATTTTTTAACATTTATAGTAAAATTTGGATAGTAAATATAATCACAATGTCATCAATACAAATAATTAATTAGTTGTAATACACTTTTTATCAGACAACAAGAAGAATATTTGTAATAACGAACACTCGTGTATCGCTAATACTAAAACAACTTAAACCATCAAAACCCTACCATATGAAGAAAGAAATACTAAAGCAGATTTTTGATCTTTAAATATTCTGCTATTTGAATGGTGTTGGTCGCTGCACCTTTTCTGAGATTGTCACTAACAACCCAAAGATTCAGGGTGTTTGGTTGCGAGCCATCTCTTCGTATTCTACCGACGAAAACATCATCTTTTCCATTGGCATAAATTGGCATTGGGTAAGTATTTACATCGATATTGTCTTGTACAACAACACCTTCAGCATTGTTAAGTAATTGCCTTACGTCACTTAAATCAAAATCATTGTAAAACTCCACATTCACAGCTTCACTGTGTCCACCAGCTGTTGGTATCCTTACAGCCGTTGCCGTCACTGCAATCGTCCTGTCATCTAAAATTTTTTGAGTTTCCCTTACCAATTTCATTTCTTCTTTGGTATAGCCATTATCTTCAAAAACATCGCAATGTGGAATGGCATTTTGATGAATAGGATAAGGGTAGGCCATTTCCCCAGAAACTCCTGCCATTTCGTTTTCCAATTGCTGTACGGCTTTAACACCAGTTCCAGTGATGGATTGATAGGTGGAAACAACGATACGCTTTATTTTATATTTTTTATGAAGCGGAGCCAAGGCAACCACCATTTGAATGGTAGAGCAATTAGGGTTAGCAATAATTTTATCACTTGCTGTCAATTGTGAGGCATTTATTTCAGGAACTACGAGCTTTTTCGATTGGTCCATACGCCAAGCCGAAGAGTTATCAATAACCGTAATACCTGCTTCTGCAAATTTAGGCGCCCATTCCGTAGAGGTACTACCACCTGCTGAAAAGAGAGCAACATTTGGTTTCATGTCAATCGCGTCTTGCAGCCCAACCACTTTGTAGTCTGTGCCCTTAAAATGGATCAATTTCCCTTTTGAGCGCTCCGAGGCGACTGGGATTAATTCCGAAACTGGGAAGTGACGTTCTTCCAAAACTTTAAGCATCACTTGGCCTACTAAGCCTGTGGCTCCTACAACAGCTACTTTCATGAGTAATTGAATTTTCAAAAGTGAACAACAAATGTAGGTATTAATTCAATTTCAAAACATGAAAAATAAAAAAAACCGCCTCTTTTTTGAGGCGGTTAACGTTAGAATATATAATGTAGCGATTATTTTTTCAAAGCATCTCTAATTTCCTTTAACAAATCAATTTCAGAAGGTCCTGCTGGAGCCTCTGGCTCTGCTGGTTTTTTGGTTTTATTATAGGCTTTAACAATTGCGAAAAGCACAAGTCCTACAATAATTAAATTGATAATGGAATTCACCCATTTACCATACATAATGGCATTTTCAGGTTTTGTAATTTCACCATCAGCTCCTACAGTTGCTGGAGATAAAACATATTTTAAATCTGCAAAATCTACACCGCCTGCGAAATTACCCACAATTGGCATCATAATATCGGTGACAAAACCATTTACGACCATTCCTACGGCACCCGCAAGTATAACAGCCACAGCTAAATCAATGACATTGCCTGTCATAATAAAATTCTTAAATTCTTTGAGCATAATAAATGTTTTAAGTTAGTTATTAAGTCTCTAATTTAAATAAAAAAGTAATATGTTAAAAAACTAGGCTAGATTATTTTAGGATGATGCGCTTGACGCGCTGTGAAATCGCTGTTATAATTTCATAAGAAATGGTCTGTGCTGTGGCTGCAAATTCTGAAGCTGTTGGGTTGGTTCCGAAGAAAATAACTTCATCGCCTTCTCGACAATCGATTCCGGTAATATTTACCATTAACATATCCATACAGACATTGCCAATAATTGGTGCTTTTTTGTTTCCAATGGTCACGTATCCTTTTTGGTTGCCATACTGTCTGCCAATCCCATCTGCATGACCGATGGGAATGGTGGCTGTTTTTTCAAATCCTGAACTGGTATAAGCTCTGTTATAGCCTACGGTTTCTCCTTTTTCAATTAAGTGAATTTGTGAGATTACAGATTTTAAGGTTGCGACAGGCGTCAAGTGCTTGTTTTCTTCCTCAGAATTGCCAAAACCATATAATCCGATACCCGTTCGTACCATGTCAAAATGAGCTTCGGGATAATTCAAGATACCAGAAGTATTTGCCATGTGTAACATGGGCTGGTATCCAAGCGATTTAGTTATATTGTCAGCAATACCCTTAAAGGTTTCAATTTGAAGACGTGTAAAGTCTTGTTCATCAAAATCTTCACTTGCTGCCAAATGTGAAAAAACCGATTTTACCTTAACTGCTTGGGTTGTTTTTAACACTGAAGAAATATGATCAACATCCTTTTCCCAGAAACCCAAACGATTAAGTCCTGTATTAAACTTTAAGTGAATTGGATAATGGGTTTGTTTCGCTTCGGAAGCTGCAGCAATAAACTCATTTAATATTTTCGAGCTATATAAACTCGGCTCTAAGCAACGATCGATAAGTGTTTTAAAATTGACAGCCTGCGGATGTAATACTAAAATGGGCGTGGTAATTCCTGCATCGCGAAGCGCAACACCTTCCTTGACATAAGCCACAGCAAAATAGTCAACTTTTAAATTCTGTAGAAAATGAGCAATGTCATTGGCATCGCTTCCGTAAGCAAAGGCTTTAACCACTGCCAGTATTTTCGTGTTATTTTGAAGCTTGGATTTAAGATACTCAAAGTTGTGTTTGAGGGCTTTTAAATCTATTTCTAAAACTGTTTCCTTAGCTTTTGGCATCCGTTTTAGGGTCTTTATTAGACACTTCTTCTGGGTCGTTTACTTTCATTTGTCTTACTTTATCTCGAAGCATGCTTTTATAAAATGCCGCTCTACTTAAAGGTTCGTATTCATCTACTTCACCTAAAAGCACTAGAGCTTCACTGGTGGCTTTACGATAGCTATACTGGGCTAAATTTCCAGTTCTTGTGCAAATCGCGTGAACTTTCGTCACATACTCTGCTGTTGCCATAAGGTTAGGCATAGGACCAAACGGATTACCCTTAAAATCCATATCTAATCCTGCGACAATCACACGAATTCCTTTGTTAGCCAAGTCATTACAAACTCTCACAATTTCATCATCAAAAAATTGGGCCTCATCAATACCAACAACATCACAGCCATCAGCTAGAATTGGAATATTGGCAGCTGCAGGCACAGGTGTGGACCGAATTTCATTAGCGTCATGTGAGACAACCATATCTTCATCATAACGCACATCAACAGCAGGCTTAAAGATTTCTACTTTCTGTCTTGCAAATTTTGCACGTTTAAGGCGACGAATAAGCTCTTCTGTTTTACCAGAAAACATGGAGCCGCAAATGACTTCAATCCAACCAAATTGTTCTTTATGATTTACTGTATTTTCGAGAAACATTTTGTAATTTTAACACTAAAACCAACGAGCCGTTCGTTTTGTATAAAGGTGGCGTAAATTTATTAAAAATCAAAAACCTAACTGGGAATAAAAAATAAAAGTTATGAAGAAGAAGCTGGAAGCAGATTTAATTAGCATCGCACATAGAATTTTGAAGCTAAAAGGCAAAGAGGATGTGGTGAAGTTGCATGCAGAAGCAGGAGCGTTGTATGAAAAACTCAGTGTTCTCAAGTTTGCTAATGAGAATTTTGAAGGGGATATGCCAACGATTGGTAGTGATTCGTCCTTCTTTGGAATGTTGGATACCGCTTTCAATAATAAAGTGAGCGATAATATTGAAATCGAAGATAAAATTTATGTCAACCTTGATGAGAAGGAACAAGACGATATCTATGAACCAGTGATGTCAAAGATTAAAGATATGGTTGCTCAGATGCCTCAAGGTGATGAAGACTCAGAAGACCTCTTGGAAATTGCTGTTGCAAAAAAGTCAAAACAAAATACGCATCTCGAAGATATTACTGCTGGTTTTGAAGAAATTCCAGTTTTTGAGCCTATTGAAGATGCAAAGGCGAATGAGAATTTTAGAAAATCATTAAATGATAAGCTTAAAAATGGCGGTCTCAATATCGGGCTCAACGATAAATTGGCCTTTATCAAACACTTATTCAATGGTAAAATTGAAGATTATGAACGTGTGTTGTCCCAACTAAAAACGACAAGCTCTTATGAAGAAGCTTCGCATTTAATCAATGATATTGTAAAACCAGATTACAATAACTGGGTAGGGAAAGAAGAATTTGAGACCCGTTTTCTTGCTATTGTTGAGAAAAAGTTTGACTAAACATCAGTAACTAAGATAGAGCCAACCAATTTCTGGTTTCTCACCCGTATTTAAATCCAATATATAGAAATAGGTTCCTGTAGGAAGGAGTTTATCGGTGGTAGGAATACCCATATTTGGTTTACCGTTCCAATCGTTTTCATAATTATGCTGCTCATAGATTTGTACCCCTAGGCGGTTATAAATCTTTAGATGTGTATTTGAGTATTCTTCAAGACACTGTACATAAAAAACATCGTTTATTCCATCGTTGTTAGGAGAGAATCCTTGTGGAATGTACAAGCATTCATCTACAAAGACTTCAGCGCTATCAGTATTGTTGGTCTCATCTCTATCTGGTTGATCCAGTGATGCTAATGTGGCAATATTGAGGAGATTGTTGTTGGAGTTAACAAGTGCCACAATGGTCAAAGTTTCAGTTTGATTGCTTTGTAAAGCATCGATTGACCATGACATGCTAGTGGCATCAAAACTTCCTTCTGAGGTTATAGCCGAAATAAAATCCATTCCTGATGGGAACAGATCTGATATAGAAATATTTGTTCCTTCCGTTGATCCAATATTAGACGCTGTGATAGTAAACGTTACTTGATCACCAATAGCAACATCTTGAGGAGACACCTCTTTTGCAATACTAATATCGACATCCGAATCGTCATCTAAAACGGTTAGTGTAGCATTGGTTTGAGAGAAATCAATATTGTTTTGGTTTTCAAAATTATTAGCATCGTTGAGATACACACCTGGAGTATTGGAAGTCACAACCACACTAAATGAACAGGTATTAACACCTTCAGGAAATGTTAAATCGGTTACTCCCACAAAATTATCACCTGTATTACCAACAAATGTTGCGGTACAGCCATTACTTAACACCCAATCTGGTGCGCTCACCAAGGAAATTTCGGGCGGAAAGACATCTGTAAATGCGATATTAGTTTGCGCTGGATTTGAAGGTAAGTTCGTAATGATAAAGGTTAGCGTACTTTCTTCACCTATCATGATTGTTTCTGGATTATAGTTTTTATCTAATATAGGAGCAACGACTTGGATATTACTTATAGACGTATTCGTTTCAGGAGATACCTCAAACTGATCTTCTTCATTAGGTGTCGCTACGGCAATATTATTATAGGCGCCACCAAAATTAGGTGCTGTGACAGGAATTCTAATTTGAATAGTGGATGCAGCTTCCATATTTTCTATGGTGCCTGTTATAGTATTACCTGTCGTCGTAATTCCACTAACGCAGGTTGCCGTACCATTGGTAACGGTGCATGTTGGTGTTCCAGTGATGGTAAATACGTCATTGATGGTATCTTCAAATAGGATGTTAATCGCGTTAGAACTTGTCTCACTGTTGGTAATATCAATAATCCAGTCGAAAGTCTGATTGATATTCACTTGTGTAAATTCAGGAAATGTTTGCACGACTAAATCTACACATGGTGCAAAATAGGTGATGACCGTTGCAGTATTATTGGCTAAATTATTATCGAGCGCGCCATTGGTATGACTAATTTCAACAGAGTTATTGACCGGAATGGAGAGAATATCGCAATCTGTTTCCCAAAAGACAGTCGCCAAGAATGTGACAGAACTATTGGCTGGCAGACTCCAGTTGTCATCTTCTGTAATTTCCCAAAAGGTATCTGGTTCACCTACCTGTGGAACGCCATCATAAGGAATTCCAATATTAGCCGTGTTAATTGTAAAACATTCTGCGGAGCCAGTCGTGCCTATACATTCAACAGAAATGAGAGTTCCAGTGGTTGCAACACCGCTCAAGGCATTTGTAAAATCTTTAAGGGCTATAAATGTGTCGAGATCACTTAAGTTAGCTGCTGTAATTTCATAGGTAATATTGCCCGCTTGAGTCGGATTTTCTGGAGTTCCACCCGATGGTAAATCTGGGATCACTTGTATTTTTGTAACACTCAAATCGCTGTTAGGGCATTCGTCTGTTGGAGGTAACAACACATAATCACTTTGTGCGCTATTTTCAATGACTGAATCGAAAATATTGGCTTCTAACACATTAGTTCCGCTTCTAATGTGCGCTAAATTATTATCAGTATTCGCTGAACATTCAGGTTCAATAAATTCGACAACGGTCTCGATGGTGATAGTGGCACCAACAGGCATCACAAAGGCAGTACTTACCCAATACAATTCTTCAATATTAATCATAAAATCATCACAATCTATCGTGCCTGTGGTTCCTATGCAAGTCACGGAAATAATATTCCAATCAATAGTAGGTGAAAGATTTTGGAGGAAAAAAGCAATATTAGCATCCAACGGACCATTATTACAGACGGTTGTCTGAAATGTGACGGGTTCATTCCAGTTCACCATCGTAGCAGGATCTGGATCTATTTGAACGGTATCAATGCATATATCTGTGACTTGACATAATTCAGATTCCAGAAGATTCGTTGTAACGGTATTGGATGTATTGGGAGATTCGTTGACATGGCTGAGTTCTATTTTAATAATACTCGATACAGCGATGGCATCAAGTTCTACAGCACAAGATGGGTCAACATATCGGTAAACTAGTTCGAAAGTAACGGATCCACCTGACGTATAGATGTGAGGAGTTGCAAACGAAAACATTTCGGTTGCACCACTTATTAGTACTGGTGTTCCAGCAGTTATTCCTGAAACATCAGGACATTCTGTTCCTGCTGTGGCACCGAGACATTCTAAAGATTCGAGTTGCACATTTGGTCTTCCAAAATCGATATCGGTAAGTAAGTCTAATTCCGCTTTGAAACTACTCAAAGGGAAATCGATGCTGCTGTTATTCGTAATGGTAAACTGATAGGTTACGGTATCGTTCCAGGCAGATATTGGCGTTCCTTCGGCTGGTGACGTTTGAGAATGACTAACAGTAAAGTCAATGAGAACATCAATAACATCAATAGAAATAAGGGATTGGTTGTTAGATTCATTAGTGTCTGTGGTGCCCTCAGGTGGAGAAATAATCGCATTAATGGCGATGCCACCTACTTCTGGTGGCGCAGTCACTTCAATTTTGATTTCCAGACTTGAGTCGGATGGCAGATTAGCAAGTACACCAGTTAAAGTACTTCCACTTAAAACAAGATTGCTGGCATCTGTCGCACCTCCAGTATTGTTTTGAGATGTTATGCCATCTAAATTCAAATTTTGTAAGTCACTATCCATAGTAATCATGAAACTGGCATTAGTGACAGCATTTCCTGAATTAATAATTGTTACGATGTATTGGAAATCTTCATAAATAGCTACTTGTGACACACTAGCACCAGAAGTATTTTGAGCTTGTGCCACGATAGAAACATCTGTTGTCTGCGCAGTAAGTTGGTTTATAATGCATAAAAATGAAAGCAAGCGGAACAGGTTTCTAAGCATGTGGTTGTTTTTATTGAGATGCTAAATATCGGAAAAGGTTGCGTCAATATCGTTTAAAACATTGTAAATTTGAAATGAAAACATGGAGTAATGAGTAAGCTTTATATTGTACCAACACCTATTGGAAACCTAAAGGACATGACTTTTAGAGCTATTGAAGTGTTGAATCAAGTGGACTTAATATTGGCGGAAGATACTAGAACTTCTGGAAAGCTGTTGAAACATTATAATGTTGTAACACCAATGAAAAGTCACCATATGCACAATGAGCACAAAATGGTCGATCAGCTTATTCAAAAACTAAAAAGTGGACAAACTCTAGCACTTATTAGTGATGCGGGAACTCCAGCTATTTCAGATCCAGGTTTCCTGTTAACGAGAGCTTGTGTTGAACATCAAATTTCAGTAGAATGCCTACCTGGTGCTACCGCATTTGTTCCTGCATTGGTGAATTCAGGATTGCCAAATGACAAATTTGTCTTTGAAGGCTTTTTACCTGTAAAAAAAGGACGACAAACCCGTTTAAAATTACTAGCCGAAGAGTCTCGTACCATGATTTTTTATGAAAGTCCGCACAAGCTCCTTAAGACCCTTACCAATTTCTGCGAATATTTTGGAGAAGATCGACTTGTTTCTGTTTCTCGGGAATTGACCAAATTATACGAGGAAACTATTCGAGGGACTGCCCAAGAGGTGCTGCAACATTACACCGAAAAACCGCCAAAAGGTGAAATAGTGATTGTTGTTGCTGGTCAAAAATAAATCAATTCATAATTTTTACAGTATTACCTTGTGTCCACGTTTTATGTTCATCTCCATAATACAAATACACTGAACTTGCAGGTGCTTGATATTCTCCGGCAATGTCAGCTTTTAAATCCAGTCTGAGGGTTTTTAATTCCTGAGGGCTAAAAGTTCTCCAGTAGAAGACGACATAGTTATCGAAAACCTCATAATAAGCAATCTTTTCTTCTTCCAGAAGTTCTTTGAGTTGCCATGGTTGAACCGTCGTTCCAGAAGGGATACCTACAACAGCTGTAACCATGCCTGTAGGATTTGCTTGCTCGTTTGATATGTCAATGCTCATACTGATATTGTCTCCCACGTGATAAGCTTTATCTGTAATTGTGGATTGCATTGTTATTGGATTTTCACTAGATGAATCTGGTAATGTGCTATCCCATCTTAATGTGAGGCAATAAGAAAGACTAACAGTTTCATTAGAATAATTAACAAGCACCTGTTGCTTACCTGTTTTAAAATAAGAAGCGATATTTTCTATACTAATAGTACCATTGCTATCGACGTTTAAGTTTTTCTTTAGGGACTTACCATTAATAACCAGAGTGATGTGATCGGCATCATTGATGATTTTCTTTTTATGGTGTTTGGTATAGGTAATTAATGCTTTGAGTGCCATGGCCGTTGACTGTGTAGAACCGAATCTATTGTTTTTTCTTTGTTTCAAAAGAAAATCAATCCCTTTCGATATCAATGTTTCATTATAGTGAGGTTCTCTCATTAAAGCTAAAAGCGTAAAGGCGGTGGTCTCAATGTTTTTTGCATTGCCATAAGATCGAGTGATGGTATTTTCCACAGGAAGCCCTTCAAAGCCCTTGTCGGAAATCATCGATTTAAGATCATTCAGCAATTGGTCAACATGATTTGATTTGTTGAGGTTATCACTTGTCAGTAGCATTATTGCCTTTTTATAGGCATCCTCACTTTTTAAGGCATCTTCAAGTGCCATCTGATATTCTAAACGGTAATCCACATCAATGTCTGCTTCACTGAGTGCGTATACGATATAGATATTTGCAATATCTTGAGGAGAGCTTGCAAAACTGTCATAACCTTTCTTGCTTTTTTTGAAACCGCCTTTTCCATCCTTTCTACTCATAAGCCAATCAACAGTTCTATCAATCATAGCTTGGTCGACACCGTTATACACTTCCTTCATTTCAGTGAATTCAAGTACACCATAGGCTGTAAGCGTTTCATGTGGAGGTGTATTTCCAAACCATTCAAATCCGCCTTGTTTGGTTTCAAATCCGGTGAGACGTTTATATCCTTGCTCAATAAACGCCAGTGCTTTTGCTTCAATCTCTGGATTACTGTTTCCAGACTCTCTCAGATATTTTAATACCATAATATTGGGATAAGTCGTGGAGGAGGTTTGTTCAAAGCATCCTGAAGGCTGACGAATTAAGGATTCCACACCATGCATCACATCACCTATAACATCTTTATAAATGTTGAAATCTGCAGTTAAACTCCCTTCCACCATGTGATTAATATCAAATTCAAACCCCTGTGACTTAGTTCCAGAAACGGAAGTTTCAGTTGGAAAATACGGACTTATTATGGTGACCTCTTTTGAGGTGACATCGGAAAATTCTTTAGATTGTACCTTAAGATCTATAGTTGTTTTTTTAACCTTTTCAATAGGTTTGACTTGAATATTTTTAATGATAGAACTATTTGATTCTATTGAAACATGAGTGTTAAAAGGTTTAACAAGTTTCAAATAGCTAGGCAATTTTAATTCTATGACAGCTTCAATGGCTGTATCGGTTTCATTTGTAATCCTTAAAGGTAAGGTCACTAGGTCATCCAAAGCCATATAATTGGGTGTCTTTAAATCAATATGTAATGCTTTTTTTGTAGCGTAATTTAGCTCCTGGCGTCCAACCATACCATTGTAACTAACGCCTTCAACACGTATATTAAAGGAGGTTATAGCATCGCTATTGTAAAATTCAAGTTCTGCTTTTCCATTTTCATCAGTTTGTACCACCGGATTCCAATAAATAGTTTGACGAAAATCAGTACGCTCTTCCGGCAGGTTTTCTCCCTCATACAAAGGCATGTAAAATGCCTTAGGCTTGTCAAGATGTCTGTTTTTGCTGTGATAAAAATGTTGAATCGCGTAATTGTTGAAACGTTTACTATTGAGTTTTTTCTTTCCGTAGTTATTGATATAACCTTCAGTATTGGTTGATATTACCACAACTCCGTTAGCAGCTCTGCAGCCATATAAGGCTGTAGCTGAGGCGTCTTTAATAATGGTTATTTGTTTAATTTCTGAAGCACTCAATCGTCCAATAATTTTTTGATTAATAGGAACACCATCTACGACAAATAAAGGCTCATTGTGACCACTCATACTACTTGACCCTCTTAATAATACAGTTGTATTTGCTCCAGGCTGACCTGATCCACTTGTTATTTGTAATCCTGCAATTTGACCTTGCAACGTTTGAGCGACAGAGGCATAGGGTCTATTCTCAATGGATTCTGCTGAAATCGTTGTAACTGAAGCCGTAGTTTTAGAAGCGCTATTTGATAAACTATAAGCTTCAATAATCACCTCATCCAAACTGTTAGTATCTTCGTTCATTGAAACAGCGACTCTTGCCTTTTTTTTGATGGTTTTGTCTGTTGGTTTTTGGAACTTATCAAATGGCCTTGGAATTTCTTTGTTCTCTTGTTCGATGAGCATATTGTCACTTTCATAGCTGGCATTAATAAGGTCAGTCTTTTTTATAAATACGGGTTTTCCATCGTCTCGAAATGCCAATAACACAAGAGAAGTTTTTTCTTTAAACTTAAATGCAAATGAGCCATCGGGTTCAGTTTCAAATAGAAGTACTTGATTTCCGTGATTATCGAGTAGAAGCAAACGAGCAAACATCGGATTCCCTTTTTTGTCTACAATGGTTCCAGTTTGTATGGCATGATGATCTGGCATATATTGAGCATTATCAAAAGACTTATGTTGGTAGTCTCTCCAACCATGAGTTAACATTACATAGTCTATCGCTTCGTAGGATTTCGCTTTTTTCGGATTAAAATAATAGCCTGGTTTATGTATGTTTCCTTTTAATTCAGAGGACATTAATAGATAAGACAAAATGTGGTCTTGTTGATCATCGGCAAAGGACACCAATTTATTGTCTGCAACTGCAATTGAAAGGTTTGAAGGCAAAGGCTTGCCAGTACTATCTTTTGTAGTTATGGCTAGTCTTACTTTTTCTCGCGCCTGATAGGTAGATTTATCAATATCAATATTGATACAGAGTTGTTTGTGGGCATTTACAAAGACCAATCTTTCTGCTTCAATATGTCCCGAAGTATTTTTTATGCTGAATTTTGTAATACCCATGGGAAATGATTCCGTATCCATACGGAAACTTCGATGTTTCGTTGAAATCTTTTTTTGCAGCAGGACTTTGGATGCACTAGTCACTTCTAAAACTAATGGCTTTTTTTCTGTTGAATGCACCATTACTTCTGCTTCTGATTTATGAATTTTGACCGAAAACTTGGTGCCGTTTTTATAAACTTTGGGAAGTTTAATTTGTCTTTCGGAAACAAAAGGAGATTTTAATTTCGCCACATAATTTTCGCCAGTTTCAGCATGAAGACTCACGCAACCCATGCCGTCGTGAAAACTAGAGAACTCAGTAATAATTTGACCGTCAGCATTTAAAATATGGCCAGCAACGTCAACGGGTTTACCAAATTCATCGATGGCTTTAAAAGCGACGGTGTTTTGAGTTCCCGCAATAATTTTCCCGCTTTCAGGAAAAAACTGTAAGTCTAAATTATCCAGTGTTACAGGGACACTTCTTGAAATGGATTCGGTAGTACCGTTATATGGAATGAGGATATTTAGAGTGACATCTGTAGAGTTTAAATCTTTCGGAAGTAGAAAGTTTGGCGTGGCCTTTCCAGAGGCATCTGTGAGTATTGTTTTTGAAATAAATTTTTCACCTTTGACTGATACGACATAAGCAATTTCATGATTGCTAAGTGGTTGGTTCTTTAGGTCTTTTACTTCAAAGTTTGCAAAAACTTCAGAATTAATACCATAGCCTTCTTTTTCAAATTTTAATTTGAGTAAGAGGTTCGGGTTAACAATTTTTTGAATGGTAAGTTTCTTGGTAAATAGGTGATCGTCACCAAAATTTCGCATCCAATTCGTAAACACTTTTAATGTGTATTGACCGCCAAGCCAATCATCATTAACATGAAAATTGCCATATACGTAACCGTCTTTCATGGCGAGTTTTAATGTTTTTATAACGGCACCTTTTGGTGAAATTAATTGGGCATTTACAATATCACTAATATTGGAAACCGAATTATCCTCTAGTACTACATAGGATTTGAACCAAATAGTTTCTCCAGGAAAATAGAAGCTTCTATCTGTTTGTGTATATATTTTTTCAATGTAATTCTTTGAGTTCTCGTTGTGATATGCTTTGAAAGCCATTAATGAACAAACAGCTAAAATAGCGCATACAGTATAGGTGAATCTTTGAGTAATAGTTTTCATGGCGATTAAATTTTTAAGTTCAGTTTAAACCCAACTTCACTGGCGATAGGAAGATTGAAAAAGTTAAGACCTTGTCCAGAATTGGTATCGAATAAACTACTGTAAGGAGACGCGCCTTCGTAGTTTGTCCAAGTAGCCAGATTGTTGGCGTAGATGCCAACACCCAATTCTCGAATATGTTTGGAGTAATTGAATTCGAATTTGTAGGAAAGGTCGATGGTTTTTAAGTTGATATAACTTCCGTCTACAATAGCCTCCTCACCAACACCAGAAAACCCATACCTCACAAACCTGTTATCTGTCACGGGATTTTCAGGATTATAAAAATCTACAGGAATGGTATTTTGCAAGCCGTTTACATCAACACCTTCATAGATATAATTGGTAATGGCGCGTTCTTTTGCAGATTGCTGAGATCTACCGAGATAGTTTAGCGTATTTTGCGTGCCATTCCAAACATCTCCTCCTTTTTGAATATCGACAACAACACTTAATTTTAGGTTTTTCCAATAAAAGCTGTTGGTAAATCCTACATTAAAATCTGGAGTAGGATCACCAATCACTCTTATTTGGTTGTCAACAACTGGATATCCTTGATCATCTATTATAAGATTGTTTTGATTATCACGAGCAAAAGCAGAACCCATAATGACGCCAGCTGGCTCTCCTACTATTAGGTTTTTAGAAACATTTGAAAATCCAGCAATGGGGATGCGATCTGTATCATCGATTAACCTAATGACTTTAGTTCGGTAAGTAGAAAACACCAATTTCGGGCTATAGCGTATATTATTTCCTAGATATATGGTCGTATTTAAAGCTAGTTCAAGACCCCTATTTCTAATATCCGCTACATTTTTCAATAGATACCTGTTATTTTCATAAACAGGAAACACACTATCATCAGTTTCAGAAGTGTAATAACTCACGCCCAAATTGATGCTAGAATTAAAAGCATAGAAGCGAGAGGTCAAGCCAAGGGTATAATGTCGTTTCTTTTCTAAACTCAGTGCTTGGTTGATAAATAAATCATTGTTTGCTGTATAGCTCTGACTGTCGGAAGGCAATAATTGAAGACTGTTATGACTCTGATTGTCATAATAAAGCGCAGGTTCCTTCACATCAAAATTGGTACTCATTTTTAAAGAAAGCTCGTTGAATGCATTGATATTAAATAGGTCCTCAATATCCACGTCAAGCGAGATAAAAGGAAGTATCCATGCGTTTTTTTGAATAGAGGTCACATAAGAATTATTACCAATACTAACACCAATATGAGCATTGTCAAATTCCATATCAACCTTGTTTAGAAGCCTTAATGAATGGCGTTGCATTTGAAGCATTCTATCCGTTGAAAAACTAGGGTTATGAAATGAGAAAGCGTCAAACCCCATGGATTCTTCTAAATTATAATCTAGATGTTCCAAAGACCAATCAGCTATTGCTTTATAAGTTAAATAATTATCAGAGCTATTGTCGTTTTGTGTTTTAAACCTTGCGATGGCATTTATGGTATTGGTCTTTATAGCTTTATGACTTAAATAGCCATTTTCGAATCCTACGGTATTAGTAACTTGGCCAAAATCTTGTTGCATTGTAGTCCTAGAGTAGCTCAACATACCATCAAGTGAGGTGTATTTAGAAAAATCTATTTTGTTTTGTAAACTCGTGTTAAGGAACTGATGAGATTCTCGATTACGCGTATTTTGAAGAAGCCAAAGTGGATTGTTGTAATTTGAGTTAAATTGACGCTGAGACATATTGCTGAGTCGTATGCCTTGTCTATTACTGAAACTTGCTGGTGTTGCCCATGTATTTAAAAGAACATTATTAATAAAACCATTAATGTTTGGACGACTATCTGCACTGCTACCATAAGTAATGAAGGCATTCCAATTAGAAATAGGTGAGCTTGCATCATTATGTTTGAAAGATAAAGTGATTTCGTTTCGCTTTCTTTGCTCTCTATCAAAGACGTCTTTAGAAATGGTGTTTGTGAAATCCAACCCAAAAAGGAGCTTATCTGTAGAAATATTGACGAAAACATTGTTTGAATGATTTATGGAAGTGTCTAAAAGGTCATTATCATAGCTATTAGCTCTTTGCCCATTACCACTTCCTAACGGAACTAAACTGCCATTAATGTCATAAGGATAATTTGTGCCGTCAAACTCTAGAGTGTTTACTTTAGGACCATAGGAAAAAGGCGTGTTAGTGTCAGGCCCTAAAAACATAAGGCTACCGTCAAGAGATGCTCCTTGTGCATAGGTTTTCTGTAGTTTTGGACGATTAGCTTGTTTAAAAAATTGAACACCAAACGCGTACTTATAGCCTGCTTCTAAGTATACATAAGGATTATGATATTTGAAATGGACGGTGTCTTCGGTGATTCGAATCAACTTGATTTCATTAAATCTATGGCTGTTTTGTTTGTACGTGTGTTTGGACTGGTTTAGGCTTGGGATGTTGATTATGGAGTTAGACCTAAGGCGCAATGCCTCTGCATAAGCTTTATTTTCAACGGTCTCTACTGGGATTTGTTCAATAAAATTAATGTTGGTATCGATTCCAAACATGGCACTGGTAACTCTTACTTCACGAGTTTTCATCCCAATGTATGAGTATACCAAGGTGTCGCCAACTTGGCATTTAATACTATAGTTGCCGTCAAAATCTGTTTGTGTCCCTAGTGAGGTTCCTTTTACTATGATAGACAAACCAGGCAATGGTAGTCCATCAGTTTCAGAAGTTAAAGTTCCTGAGACAATGCCGCTTTGACCCATGGTAGTGCCAAAAGCCAATAAAAATAAGAGGCATAAATAAGAAAGTAGTGGTTGGTTTTTCATGTCTTGATGGTTTTATAGTTCAAAACTATAGGAGCATCAGCATTTTAAAAACCATCAATGAGTGAAGGAGGTGTTTGGGTGAGCGAAGTCATTCAAACCCACTACTTATTTAAGCGAAAACCATCATTACTAGTTTAAGTTTTTAATGTTAATATTGAGAACCATCGTGTTTTCCAACTTCGAAACCATATTTGCCCAAATATTGATATCCACTATCGATGGCACCAGATTCCATCGTAGTTCCCATAGAATCATTCCATCTATTTAAATAGCCAAAAAGAGAAATCACACCAAGCATCTCAACGATTTCACCTTCATCCCAATATTTGTATAGATTGTTTTTAATTTCAGCATTAACGGCATTAGGTACTTGCGAAGCGGCCAAACTAAAATCCAATGCAGCACGTTCGGCTTCAGAAAAGGCTGAGTGCGTTCGGTAATCCCAGATGTTGTCCAGTTGCTCTTGTTCGGCGCCATAACGTTCAGCTGCACGAATGGCATGCGCTTGACAGTAACGACAGCCAGTGGCATTACTTGAGACCCATGCAATTAAACGTTTTAAGGCGGATGTCACGCGGCCTTCATTGGCCATTACCGCTTTGTTTAAGTTGATAAACGCTTTGGAAATGGCAGGTCTGTGTTGCATTGTTAGTACGGAATTTGGACAAAATCCGAGTGTTTCATTAAAGAATTTAGCAAGTTCTTTTGTTTCTGGATCATGATCTGCGGATAGTGGTGTAACTAATGCCATATGTAATAGAAATTTGTTTTTTTAAATAGTATTTTTGACTAAGATAGTATTTATATACAGAAGCAACCGAAAACTTAAATCATTAAATTATGGCAGATAAAGTAGTGACTCATTGGAAAGGCAATTTGCAATTTGAATCAGATAACCCAAGTGAAAAAACGTTTTTAATCGATACATCTGCTGAGCATGGAGGACATGGTTCTGGATTCAGACCGAAAGCCTTAATGTTGTCTTCTCTGGCAGGCTGTTCTGGATTAGATGTGGTATCAATTTTAAAGAAAATGAAGGTACCCTTCTCTGATTTTAGAATAGACACGTATGGAGAACTGACAGACGAACATCCAAAATATTATCATTCAGTTAAGGTGGAATACCACTTTTATGGAGGGCAATTGGATGAAGACAAAATGAAGAAAGCGGTAGACCTTTCCGTCACAAAATATTGTGGCGTGATGGAAATGTTTAGACAATTTGCGACCATAGAGATATCTATTCATTATCATAATATATAGAGAAAATAATCTATATTTGTGTATGCGTTGGACAATAAAACCGAAACCAGATGCTCAATCTGTCGATATTTTACAAAAAGCATTGCAAGTTGATGTGTCTATTGCTAAGCTGTTAGTTCAGCGTGGCATTGACACTTATGAAGCTGCAAAAACATTTTTCAGACCTAGTATTTCAGATTTACACGATCCTTATCTTATGAAGGATATGAATATTGCTGTAGAACGTATTGAAACTGCTCTAGAAAATAATGAAAATATTTTGGTTTATGGTGACTATGATGTTGATGGAACAACGTCTGTGGCACTCATGTCTTCATATCTAAAAACGAGATCCAACAGAGTTGCAACCTATATTCCAGATCGGTATGATGAAGGTTATGGCATATCGTTTAAAGGAATTGATTTTGCCCACGACAACGATTTTACTTTAATTATTGCTTTGGATTGTGGTGTAAAAGCTATTGACAAGGTAGCCTATGCATCAAAAAAGGGCATCGATTTTATTATTTGCGACCATCACAGACCAGGCACATCATTGCCAAAGGCTGTAGCAATTTTAGATCCGAAACGTGAGGATTGCAAGTATCCTTACAAGGAACTTTGTGGTTGTGGCGTGGGATTCAAACTCATTCAAGCCTTAGCAAAGAACAATGGTCAAACTATAGAGGAACTTGGCACCTATTTGGATTTGGTCGCCACTGCCATTGGCGCTGATATAGTCCCTATTACTGGAGAAAATCGTGCTTTGGCTTACTTCGGATTACAAGTAATCAATACCAATCCTAGACCAGGAATAAAAGCGATTATTGATCAGGTCAAAAAACAAGAATTTACGATTACAGATGTTGTTTTTATTGTGGCCCCAAGAATTAATGCTGCAGGTCGAATGAAGCATGGTAATTATGCGGTAAGTTTATTAACTGAAACTGATGAAGACTTAGCAAAAATTTATGCTGAGGAGATTAATTCTTTTAATTTAGATCGTCGAGAAGCCGATCAATATATCACCAAAGAAGCGCTTGATCAAATTGAAAAAAATAATGAAGAAAATAGGCTTACAACGGTCGTTTATGATGAGTCGTGGCATAAAGGTGTGATTGGCATTGTCGCATCTCGACTTACGGAAACATATTTTAGGCCAACATTGGTATTTACGAAAAGTGGCGAAAAATTGGCAGCATCGGCACGTTCGGTTCCTGGATTTGACGTTTACAATGCCTTAGAAGCATGTAGTGAGCATATCGAACAGTTTGGTGGTCACAAATATGCTGCCGGATTGACCTTGAAAGAGGAAAATTACGAAGCATTTAAACAGGCATTTGAAGATGAGGTATCAAATACGATTGATAGGAATTTATTGGTGCCAGAAATTAAAATTGATTCAGAATTAAACCTCAGCGACATTACGCCCAAATTTTACAGGATTTTAAAACAGTTTGCTCCCTTTGGACCAGGAAATATGTCACCAATTTTTATGACAGCTAATTTAAGAGACAATGGCTATGGTCGATGTGTGGGTGACGATGATAAACATTTAAAGTTAGATTTGGTACAAGGTGCGTGTAAAATTTCGGGTATCGGATTTAACCTAGGTGATAAATTGGATTTAGTAAAGCAGAATAACTACTTTAGTGCCGTCTACTCCATTGACGAAAATCATTGGCAAGGGCAAGTTAGTTTACAACTTAAATTGAGAGATATTAAGCCATAATATTTGGAAAGAAACGATCCATATGCCGCATTAAGAATCAGAGAATTCAACATTTTTCTGTTGGTACGCTTTGCATTAGTCTTTGGTTGGTCTATGCAGTTTGTGGTTATAGAATGGCAAGTATATGCGTTAACTGAAGACCCATTGTCACTAGGAATTATTGGTCTTTGTGAATTTTTACCAGCTTTTTTCCTAGCGCCTTTTGCTGGGCATATCGTCGATAAGAAGGAAAAACGTAACTTATTTACAGTTTGTATTGCCCTATTTTCGTTGATAAGTTTTGGATTATTCCTATTGACTTCAGACAAAGTAGAATCATCTTGGGAAACCCATGTTATTTTATTTGGAATTTATGCCCTCGTTTTTTTCGGAGGAGTCTTGAGAGCATTTTTTGGACCAACAATATTTTCACTAATAGCCCTTTTAGTCCCTAAAAAGGCTTATCCAAATGCAGCAACATGGAGCAGTAGTACTTGGAAAGGTGCCAATGTCTTTGGTGCTTTATGTGGTGGCTTTTTTATTGCATGGATAGGCGTCCACTACACCCTTGGTATTATTTTCTTTTTAGTCATGTTATCATTGCTACTCGTGTTTCAAATAGCACCAAAACCTATTTTGAATAAATCGTCAAAAGAGACCGTTAGGGAGAGTTTAGAGGCAGGAATCCGCTTTGTATTTAAAGACAAAGTGATTTTAGGGGCATTAACATTGGATATGATTGCAGTGCTTTTTGGAGGTGCGGTAGCAATTTTCGCCGTATTCGCAAAAGATATATTAGATGCTGGTCCCAAAGGATTTGGGATATTAAATGCCGCACTTTCTTCGGGCAGTATCATCACCATGTTAGCGACTACTTACATACCAATCACAAAAAATACAGGGAAGAAATTACTTGTTTCTGTTTTTGGGTTTGGTGTTTGTATGATCATATTTGGTGCCTCCAAATTGTTGTGGTTAAGCGTCATCGCACTTTTCTTTTCAGGCGTTTTCGATGGCATTTCAATGGTTGTGCGTCAAACCATTCTTCAGCTTAAAACTCCGGATGCCATGAGAGGTAGAGTAGGTGCGGTAAATTCAATGTTTGTGGGTTCTTCTAATGAATTAGGAGCTCTTGAAAGCGGTATTGCTGCAAGACTGTTTGGTGCGCCTTTAGCCGTCATATTTGGCGGATCCGTAACACTCATCATTGTGGTATTAATCAAAATGAAGAATAAGGCGTTAAGTGAACTTGATTTACGAGAAGATATTGAAAAGCATAACTCGGAGGCATCCTAGTATTTTTTCAAATCGAAGGTTTTACCATCAAATACACCATAGGTATAATATTGGATCCAGTCTCCTAGGTTAATATATCGCGACGTATCATTTAGGTCAATTTCCATGGGAAGATGTCTGTGGCCAAATACAAAGTAATCACGATGCTGTTGCTCGAGTTTTCGCTTGCAGTATTGCACGAGCCATTCATTGTCTTCACCTAAAAACTTAGCGTCTTCATCACCAGAAATCATTTTGTTTTTTACTGATAAATAATGGCCTATTCTCATGCCAAAATCAGGATGTATAAATCGCCTAAACAACCAAACACAAAAAGGATTTGTAAAGAGCTTTTTCATTCGCTTATAACCTTTATCTCCTGGGCCTAATCCGTCGCCATGCCCTATAAAAAAAGAAGTGTCGTTAATCATAAATTCTTTTGGCTTATGAAAAACAGGAATATGGAGTTCTTCCTCAAAATATCCGTTCATCCATAAATCGTGATTACCTACAAAATAGTAAATAGGAATGCCTGCATCGCTAATCTCAGCTAACTTCCCTAAGGTTCTTGTGAAACCTTTAGGAACCACTTTTCTGTACTCCATCCAAAAGTCAAATAAATCCCCAAGAAGAAAGATGGCTGCCGCATCTTTTTTAATCTCGTCCAGCCATGCCACAAACTTTTTTTCACGAGGTCTAGAAGCTTCCTTCGAGGGAGCTCCCAAATGATTATCTGATGAAAAGTAAATTTTCTTTCCCTCCGGAATTTTTATGTGGGTTGGTTTAGTCATTGTCGGAGGCAAACCACTGTGCATACGATGTGGCTGTTTCTTGAAGTTTTAAAGAATGTAGCTGTATGTTATGCGGTAAACGTAACTTAATTTTGTTAGCAAAATCAATGACCATCATTTCACTGGTAGGTTGATAATCTACCAATAATACGTTATGTCCTCTATCTTCAAGTTCCTTCGCTAATTCTACATGAGGTGTATTTTTATTGAAGACAGTTGCATGATCAAAAACATCTACAATATCTTCCTTCACAATTTTCTTTAAATCCCCAAAGTCAATGACCATTCCAAATTTCACGTGAGTTGAATCAGCAATAGGCTTACCAATAACAGTCACGTCTAAGCGATAGCTATGACCATGGACGTTTTTACACTTTCCATCATAACCATATAGGGCGTGACCGGTTTCAAAAGAGAACTGTTTTGTTATGCGAATGTTGCTCATTTAAATTTTATTTTCAGTACAAAGATATTCATTTTGTAAAAGCAATTGGTTTTTAGATTACATTTGCCAGCCTTTATAAAAAACATTGATAATTAAATCATTGTTTTACAGTAAATTACTTATGGTAGAACCATTGATTTCTGCGGAAATTTCTTGTGAAGAGAATCCGCTCTACGAACAAATCATTTTTGACATTGGGTCAAAAGGATTTTCTATTGCTGAAGGGTTTTTTACGAATGAGACAATCGTTGCGTTAAGAGATGCTCTAGTTCTTAAGCATGAAGCTAACCGATTTAAGAAAGCGGCCATTGGTAATCATTTGAATGAAACCGTAGAAAAATCGATTCGGGGTGATAAGATTCTTTGGATTGATGAGCAACAGGCAAATACGACCGAGTGTTTGTTTTTTGAACAAATCAATCATTTCGTCCAGTACTTAAATCGAACCTGTTTTATGGGCATTATGTATAAGGAATTTCACTATGCCTTATATCCAACAGGTACCTTTTATAAGCGTCATATTGATACATTCATGAATGATGATAGAAGAAAACTATCCTTTGTATGTTATTTGAATGATGAAGATTGGCAGCCTGAGAATGGTGGTGAACTAGTCCTTTATTTAAACGATGATGGTATTGAAATTCCAAAAACAATATATCCGTTTCCAGGGCGCGTCGTTATTTTTGAGAGTCAACGCATAGAACATGAGGTAAAACCTGTTCGCACAGAACGTTTGAGTATTACGGGCTGGTTAAAAACACGCTGATTAACGTTTTTTATTTCTGTTGTAAAAATACACCACGATAAGAATAATTCCCAAAAGTAGAAACAAACCGTTTCCACTTAAAAAAGACATGATATCCATAAATTTTTTACTTTAAAATTAAAAATTGACTTACTAATGGGTTCCGATGTGTCATGGAACTCATTAGTAAATAAGATGTCAAAGTTACGTGTTTTGGCTAAGGGGTGAAAATTGTTGTCGAAATTTTATGATTAAAGGTAAGCCTCTCGCTATCATCCATAAAGTTAGAGCGATGAAAACGGCGTACAATTTTAAGTCAAAGCTATCTAATAAAAATAGAAAAGGAATAAACACAAGTCCAGTAGATAGCAATAATAAATTTCGCAAAAATCGCATTTTACCCATTCCTTTGAACATCCCATCAAATATAAATGCCAGAGCACATAACGGCTGCATGGCTAGCACAATCCAAAATACCTTGTAGAATTCTTCGAGTACCAGCGGATCTTTCGTAAAAATAGTACCGATAAAGCTGTAAACGAGTAGTCCTGAGATTGTGAGAATAGCGCCAACACCAATACCACATTTGATGAGTAATTGACTTAATGAGATGAGTTTTTTGTAATCTTTGGCACCCAATAGTTTTCCTGACAAAATGTTTCCAGCACTTGCATAGCCATCAATGATAAAAGCTCCTAAAAACCATAGGTTTATGGCAATGGTATATGCGGCAATATATGCTGTGCCATAAGAGGTTGCAAAACGTGTAGCAAAATATAAGGTGGCATTTAAAGCTAAGGTTCTTACAAAAAGGTTGAGTACCATGATCCCGAACGTTTTTATCTCCTTATTAAAAGGGAGGGTTATACGCAGTGAAATATCCGTTTTTCTAATTAAATAAAAAGCGGATGTTAATGCCATAATTATTTGTGCAATAACGCTCGCCCAAGCGGCTCCTTCGATGTGCATTGGGCTGATAACTCCTTCAATTCCATAAACAAAGGCAAAGTCTAAAACGATATTCATGACAGCACCAACAATTGCGATAATCATCGGATAGAACGTGTTTTGAAGTCCTCTAAACGTTCCAAATACGGCAATAGTAAACAAGGTAAAAGGAAAACCAAACACTCTAATACCGTAGTAGGTTACACTATAATCCAAAATGAGTTCTGAGGCGTTGTAGAGTTTAAAAATTTCTGCGGAAAAAGGTAATGTAATGACTATGATTAAAATACTGATCGTCGTCATGATAAAAATGGCTTGTGCAGGAAGGTTTTTCACTTTTTCCAATTGATTAGCTCCTAAATGTTGAGACACAATAGATGAAATAGCACTTCGCGTTTGACCGAACACCCAAATTAACATGGAAATAAATGTGCCGACAATACCAACAGCAGCCAGAGATTCGGCAGCGTTGTAATCCACATTACCTATAATAGCAGTATCAGTCAATGACAATATGGGCTCTGCCACGCCAGCAATTAAAGCAGGAACGGCAAGTTTGTTGATGTTTTTTAAAGTGATATCAGTTTTCAAATCGGTAGTTCGTAGCAATAAAAGGGTTCAGTACTTTGATTTGGAAAGTAAACATTTCCTAAACGTTGGTAACCTCTTTGCTCATAAAATTTTTGGTTTCTCGGGTTTTGGGAAAAGGTATCCAATCTCACAGAGTGACACTTGTTTATTTTCGCATGATTTTCAGCATAATCCATGAGCTGCTGTGCATATCCTTGACCTTGGTAATTGGGATGTATCGCTAAGCGATGGATGTAGATATTGTGATCGTTTGGTGTTAACCAAGAAATGACTTCGTACTCTACATCCATCATCTTCGAGATGGTTATACAACCGATGATTCCTTGTTCTAAAGAGAGCGTATAAAGTTCCTTATGTTCAATGTCCTTAAGAAAGGCTTTTTTATTGGGATAATGTGCATTCCATTGATAGATATGTCGTTCGATCATATGGGCTGCACATGCTTTTGTAATGTTAATTATATCATCTATGTCTTCAAGTGTTGCTTGACGTATCATATTAATAGTTACCTTTGCAAAAATTAAAACAAAGTTACTTTTAAAAATTAGAATATGAAGTCTATTCTTGTTCCTGTCGGATCTTCAAAAAATGCAGAAAGTCATTTGCAGTACGCTGTAGATTTTGCCAAAGCTTTTGGAGCTAAGCTTTATGTCGTGCAAATCTATAATGTATACACTAAGGCTGGAACCATGATTAAGGTTGATCATATTTTGGAACGAGAAAGCTTGGCTTTTTTAAATAACCACGTATCTAAAATAGATACAAAAGGGGTTGATGTCATTGTAAAGACTTTTAAAGGTAAATTGGTAGATACATTGGAATTAGCTTGTCAAGCTTTAGATGTTGATTTGATATTGTTGGAGCCGAGAACCAATTCTATTAAGGACGAGGTTTATTTGGGTAAAACATCTGGAAAGATTGTAAAACAAACTAATATTCCGGCATTAATTGTACCTGAAGGCTATAAATATAAACCTATCGTTTATATTTTAATGGCTTTGAAATCGGCAATTATTAAAAACGATAAGGCTTTGATTCCTTTAAAGGATATTAAATTTCAGTTTAAATCTATTGTCAATCTTTTACTCGTGAAAACACCATTTCATAATGAAGAAGATTTTAAGGTCAGTGAAGATTTAGCGTCATTAATTACAAAAACAACACATTCTGAAAATCCGACGACGTTCCAAGGTGTTTTAGAACATTATAAGGATAATAAACCAGATTTATTGTGTGTTGTAAGACGTAAACGTGGCTTTTTTACTAAATTATGGGAAAGTAATACCATTCTAAAAAAAGATTTTCATAGTTCCAGCTTACCAGTTTTGGTGTTAAGCGGATTAAAATAAAAAATGGGGCATTAGCTCATTTGGCTAGAGCGCTACGCTGGCAGCGTAGAGGCGATCGGTTCGAATCCGATATGCTCCACTTAAAAAAACAGATGTTATAGCATCTGTTTTTTTATGCTTTCTCCTGTTTTTGACTTAAAATGAGCAAAAGGCGTATGCATTTCAACGATAAAATATGAATTACATAAGCTTAAATTCGCTATTCATCGAATAACCAGCAAAATAGCAAACCGTAGTCGATTTTTTATTCGTATGTTTCACACAGTTAATTGCCCCCAACATGAAACTAACACTACTACTAACCTATCTTTTAAGTCTCGGCTTATACGCTCAAGACCTAACGCCATTTGATCCAGAACACAGCAAAGGACAACTTTACGAATATGCAACCTATACGAATGTTGGCAATAAAAATTTTTCTATTGCCGATATTATCAATGGCGGCACAAAAGAATTTAAAGAACTTCAGTCAGAAAACCACAGTGTCGGTTTTACAACCGATAATTATTGGGTTCACTTTCGACTTGAAAACACGACTACTCAAGATCATGTTTATTATTTAGAAACGGCAAGACCTATAACAGATGTCGCTACTTTGTATCAAATAAGCCAAACTAGCGTTGAGACCTTTAGAAGTGGTGATCAAATTGCATTTGAAGACCGACAAGTTGGTCATCGTTCTACCATTTTTAAAGTCGAATTACCTGCCAATTCAGTGCAGCGATTTTATTTGAATTTAAGTAGTGATGGTGAGACGGTTAACATACCTCTAACCTTATATGACGAAAGTTCATTTTGGGAAGTTAATTACAAACAGCAATTGTTTTTAGGTTTGTTCTATGGTTTATTATCATTGGCAGGCATTATTTATCTTTTCTTTTTCACAAGTCTTAGGGAAAAAACCTTTTTATATTATGGATGTTATGTGTTTTCTATAGGATTTATGCAAGCGGCATTGGATGGTTTTATTTATGAGTTTCTATTGCCTGAGGGTGGTTATTTTAATAGTAGAGCTGTACTTATAACAGCACTGTTATCAAACTTCTTTCTGTTGAAATACTGTGAATACTTCTTAAAGGTTGACACGAAATTGCCGACTTTCAAAAAGCTTTTCAAAGCTATTTATATCATATTGGCCATATTGTTTATCATGGTTTTTGTGAATGAAACCACCTTGGAAATGGTATACCCTATTAGCAATTTAAACGGATTGTTGAGTTTGATACTTATTTTGGCTACGGTATTTACCATGCGTTACAAAAAAATGAAAATTGATCCTTATTTTTCATTTGGTATATTCTTCTTGGTTATTGGGTTACTTGGGTTTGTTATGAATAATTTAAGTCTTCTCCCGAACAATTTCTATACATTGAACAGCGCTAAATTTGGTTCTGGATTTGAAATTATTTTTCTGTCGTTGTCGATGACTAATTTGATAAAAAAATTGCGACAAGCCAAGGAAACGTCACAGGAAGAAGCGCTTCAAAAATCGGAAGAGATCAGTGAGTTAAAAACTTACTTTATGTCTAATATTAGTCATGAGCTGAGGACACCTCTCAATGCCATCATGAGTATCGCAGAAAGCGAATTAACACAAGTAGGGAATTCTGTAGAAAGCAGAAAACAGTATCAAATTATTAAAAATGCCTCTTTAAGTTTATTGAGTAACGTCAATGATATTTTAGATTTTGAAAAAATTGAGAAAAATGAATTAATACTAAAGGAAGAAGAGTTTAACCCGTCAATTGCAGTGCATCAAATAAGTAATAATTGGAAAATTGAGGCAGAGAAAAAAGGCTTGAAATACAGTTTTGAAATGGATCCTGAAATCCCAACGACTACTATTGGAGATGCCGAAAGGTTTATACAAATTATCAATAATGTATTGAGTAATGCTATAAAGTTTACCAGCAGTGGCCATGTAAAATTCAAACTAAAATGTTTGGCGCAGCCTAACGGAATTTCCCGTTTCTATATACAGGTTACAGATACAGGAGTTGGCATGGACAAAACGTTAAAGAGTAATGTTTTTGACAGTTTCAATCAGATGCGATTAGATCATAAGCGTCAATTTGGTGGCATTGGACTTGGATTAACAATCGTTAAACATTTAGTGCAACTTTTTGAAGGGAGTATTCAAATTGAAAGTGAAAAAGGACATGGAACCGATGTCTATATAGAAATACCATTAAAATACATTGCTAAGGAAGATACCGCCGATGCTGATACTTCAACGAATCTTCCAAATGCGCAACATGTTTTAGTTGTTGAGGATAATAAACTAAATCAAATGGTGATGAGAAAATTGCTGAGTAGCATGTCACATATCAGTTTTGCAGTAGTGAATAACGGTAAAGAAGCTTTAGAAGCTTTGAGTAAAGACGTCTATGATGTTGTATTAATGGATTTACAAATGCCAGTAATGGATGGTTATGAAGCCACCAAGATCATTCGAAGTGGAGACTTGGGTACAAGCATTGGAGATATTCCTATTATTGCCGTAACAGCAGATGCCATGCAGGAAACTAAACAACGCGTACTGGAGCTTGGTATGAACGATTACATGACAAAACCTGTTCAAAAGGACGTGTTACTCAAGAAAATGACTGAATGTTATAAAGCCCCTTCTTTAAAAATAGCTTAGTCAATAAAGTGTAAACTTTCTTCAAGAACTTTAGTTAAAGCCTTAGGTAGGTTGTCTTTTTCCCAAGGATGACTCGACCCGAATACATGGTTGGAATTTTCTATAGCCACCAAGTTGTTTTTAGGATTGTAAGCTAATAGTTCCTCGGCTTCCGAAAATGATACTGAAGGATCATCCTTGGCGTGAATGATGAGTATAGGCTGTTTTATTTTTTTAATAGCAGATTGAATATCTAATCGCTCTTTATGCTTGATATAATTCTCATAGAATTGAAAATTATGTGGCATTTGTTGTTTAGTGCGACCATTTAAAACATACTTTACACCATTGTTTCGCCAGGCTTCTAAATCGCCAGTAGTCGCTGATCGCTTTCCAAAATCACAAATACTTGCCCAAGTGATAAGCTTCGTAATTCGTGGGTCTTCAGCTGTTTTTATAATGGATATGCCTCCACCACGTGAATGTCCAATAAGGATCACATTAGAGTTGTCAATCTGATTGGCATAGGTGAAATTCGGATTTAAAAAATAATTCAAAATGGCGTCTAAATCATCAATTTCTTTGGTGTAGTTATTTTCAGCAAAGGCCTGTAGATCAGGAAAATCTATCGGATTCTCTACAGTTCCGCCATTGTGAGAGAAATTGAACTTCACAAAAAAATACTGCCTTGCTGAGAATTCATTTGCAACTAAGTTCCATGTTCCCCAATCCTTGAACCCCTTGTACCCATGAGAAAAAATAACCAGAGTTTTGGGCTTGTCATCTCGATTAAAATAGGCATCCCAAACAATTGGTTTCTTATCAGGTCTTTCTAAAATTTGGTTTTTTAAAATCATATTATACCTCTTTTTCTTCAAAGTCTAAATTTACATCGTAAATCTCTATGATGAGCTTTTTCAATTGATTTTCAAAGGCTAGTAATACCGCTTCATCAATCGTATGATTTTTAGTCCGACTTTTTATTGAAGGCTTTATGGCAAATTTCAAAAAGCCAGAATTTAAATTTTTAAACGAAATAATTCCTGCTTCTACAGGCAATGTAATTTGATTGCTTTTAAACATCATGTAGGCGTACATTAAAATTTGAAAGCTTTTACTGTATTTCGTATAATCGGTGGTGATGTCATCCCAGTCAACTATTTCAACTTTACCAGCCTCAACCTTTCCCGTTTTATAATCTATAATTCTTAGAGTGCCGTTGTATTCATCGATACGATCAACTTTTCCTGTTAGGTTAACCGTTTTTGAAATCTCATCAATGTTTAAAGACACATCGTTTTTAGTTTCAATAGCTAAAATTTTTATCTGATTGCCATTTTTAAGAGTTTTGAGTTCTAAACGTAAAAAGTTGGCAACATAGCGCTGTGCGATTTCATAAATGAGCAAATTTTTGCCATTGGTAAAATCACCATCCTTATATTCTATTTTGAAGTGATGCGTTACAATCTTCTTTATGTTTTTAATCATAGTATTCACAACACCTTCAGTCAGAAATTCTCCAACAACAGGTTTGTAAAAATCTTCTAAAGTATTGTGGATAATCGTCCCAAGGGTATTAAATGCGACACTTTCCTCGACGTCATCATACTGTTTGATGCCCAATATCTTTTCGTAATAAAAGTCCATTGGATTTCGCACGTAATTTGTCAACGAAGATGGTGAGAATCCCTTTTGGGCTAAGTCATCTAGAGTTTTTATGATGTCTTTCGATTTCTTTATTGTTTTTAGTTGGGTATTAATGACAGGCACTTTAGCGGAAACAATTTGGTGGTTGATAGTGTGAATACCTTCGACTTCCAGTTGTGTTATAAAACGACTTTTTTCGCCGCCATTGAGAACATCAGGTTCTGTATTGTACAAAATATAGGCAGATTTCGAACGCTGTATCAACCGATAAAAATGATAGGTGTAAACAGCATCTTTTTCCTTATAAGTTGGTAAGTCATTTTGCAACTTGACATCAAATGGAATAAATGAATTATGACTTTTTCCAGCGGGTAAGATGCCTTCGTTGACTGAGGTAATGATTACCGTTTCAAAATCAAGGACACGGGATTCTAACATTCCCATGATTTGTAAGCCTTTAAGAGGCTCGCCTTTAAAATCTAATGTGTCATTTTTTATAAGTTCTCGGTAGAGGGTAAAAAGGGTTGTTACGGAATTAATATGTGAAAACGAGGCGTTGAGTTTGGCTAAGGTGTTAAAAATCTCATGAAAACGATAAAGGTATTCTAGAGACAACAGCTGATCAGATTTATCTTGGTCTAATTGAGATTTAATTTTTAAAATGAGTTGTGTACAACATGTAATAGCTTTGCTCGACGAGTCCTGCCATGAATCAAATAAGAGACCGATAACCTCTTTATGTTCAATTGCCAATGCTTTTAATTCTGAAGATTGCAAGTAAACTTTATTATTTTCTTGAATGTAGCTAATAAGGTTGTCTGATATATTTCCAGTAGTCTGTTGAAATAACTGTGACACATATTGGTTTGATAACACACCAATCACGTCTTTATAGTAAAGTGTTTTAGAGGATTTGTGAATGTTAAAAAGCGATTCAAAAAGGGAAGCAAGAGGGATAACCTTTAGAGGTAAACCCATCGTAATATTCACGGCACCAATAGCTTTAGGGATAGAGTTGAGTAAAGGCAATAGAAGCGTTTCATCACCAAGGACTACGGCAGTATTTTGTAAATTTTTCTCTTTTTTTGCAATAGTTTCTAACAGCTCACCAACATATTTGATCTGACTAATATTTTTAGGAGCTCCTATAATTTGAATGTCTTTAGGTTGCGAGTAGTTGTTTCCTATCCAATTAAAATCATGTTTGGAGAAGTAAGTCCATTCTTTTCTATGGGCTCTTAGGAAAAGACCTGCATCATGCACGTCATTATTTATAAAGACCTCATCAATATCCCAATAAATCAGACCTAAGTCTTGTGCTAAAATCTCTTGAATGATGACATTTTCTGCTTTATTCAAGGCATTAAACCCGACAAAAATAAATGTTTCATGAGTATTTAGGGACAAATACTGTTCTATATTATCGACGGCTTCACGATAGACCAATCCTTGATAACCTTTCTTCTGAACTTTTAAATGTTTTTTGAATTCCGTGTAATAGAATTTCAAACGATTCCAGAATTGCAAGTAGTTCTTAATATAGGTCGTAGGTTGCTCATCAAGAGACCAATGTTCTATTTCCTTTATGGCATTGAGATAATCAAATATATCATCAGGAGGAATGAGATAACGATCTATTTCATTGAAATCCTGTAAAAGAACTTGAGCCCATTTAGAAAACTTGTCAAAAGATTCAAGATCTTTTTCTGGAGTGTTTTTTAAATACACGTCATAAAAGTCGAAGAGCAACTCTGAGTTGCTAGTGTATTGAAACTCTGAGATGGTTTCTACAAATTCTTCAATAGATAAAATGTTTGGCGAAAAAATGGTGTCATTGACATGCTTTGAAATAGCATGCTTCAGAAAAGTGCCTGAACGTTTACTAGGCAAAACAAATGTCAATTGGGAAAGCGTGTAAGATTTACCAACTAAATCCTTAAGGACTTCATCTATGAATGATATCATAGTATAAAAATAAAAAACGCTCCGAATATCGGAGCGTTTTTTTATTTATTTGTGTGTTTGTGAAACTTTTATTTCAGTTTTACTTCAACACGTCTGTTTTCTTTTCTACCATTTCTGGTTTTGTTAGAAGCGATTGGATAATCTTCACCGTATCCTGCAGCAGTTAGTCTATCTGCATTAATACCGTTTGCGATTAAATAATCTCTAACAGCGTTAGCTCTTCTTTCAGATAATAACTGGTTTGTAGTTTTAGAACCTACACTATCAGTATGACCTTCAATAGAGAAATCTGCTTGTGGGTACTCTTTAAAGATAGCAACCATTGCTTGTAATACAGCATCAGTTTCAGCTTGGAATGACGCTTTACCTGTATCAAATAAGATTGTTCTTGCGTATTCGTTTAACTGCTTCATTACTTCTTCAGTTGGCTCAATTTCTGGGCAACCGTTGTTAGCAACTGTACCAGCTTCGTTAGGACACTGATCATCTTTATCTAAGACACCGTCACCATCTGTATCTGGCCATGGGCATCCTTTGTTAGCAGAAGGTCCTTTTTCGTTAGGACACTCATCGTCTTTATCAGCAACACCGTCACTGTCAGCATCTGGACAACCGTTTAAGGCTTTTAAACCAGCAACTGTTGGACAATCATCATCTTTATCAGCTACACCATCACTATCAGTATCAGGGCAACCATTGAATTCAGCTAAACCAGCTTCGTTAGGACAATCATCTTTAGCATCTTCGATACCATCATTGTCAGAATCTGGGCAACCGTTGAAAGCTTCTAAACCAGGTACATCTGGACAAGCATCATCTTTATCGTAGATACCGTCACCATCAGTGTCTTTACCACCAAATTTGATAGCTAAACCAACTGAATGTTGAAAGTGCTTCGCTAAGTAGTCTTCGAATGAATGCTTGTAAGAAGATTGAACTGTCACACCAATGTTTTCAGAGAACCAGTAGTTGATACCTAAAGTTCCGTTTAAAGTTCCAGCACCGATATCATCTACCCATGTGTAACCTCCACCAACACCTAAGTAAGGCTCAACGGATTCAGAGTTGATAAGATTTGCAAAGCTATAAGATATTGTACCATCTAATCCATAGTAAGACAAATCATCAGCAGAAGTATCTCCAATTTTATCTATTCTGTTTATTGTTCCAGCGGCAGTTAATGTAAATCCATCGCTTAAGTATCTAGATACAGAAACTCTAGATAATGAAGGTAAATAGTTCCAGTGATCAGTTACATTGAAATACTCATCAAAGTACTCACCTAATGGAGCTTCTTCTCCAACAGGATAAAAGTCAACCGCGTTTGCGCCAATGCCAATTTTCCAAGGGTTGTTTTCGTCTTGCGCATTAGCGTTGAAGCTTAATACGATTAACATAGCGAAAAATAATCTGCTAAGATTTTTCATATTCAATAATTTTAATTTTAAGTGTTAATTACAGGCAAAAGTAAGTTGTTAAATTTTATTAACAAAGACAAATATATAAAAATATTGGTTATTACCACTAAAAATAGGGAGTTTGGACTAATTTTAAATAATTTCAAGTTTTTCCCCAACTTTAGTGAATGCTTCTATGGCTTTGTCTAGATGTGCTTTCGTATGTGCCGCTGAAAGTTGCACGCGAATTCGCGCTTTTTCCCGCGGTACAACTGGGAAAAAGAACCCAATTACATAGATGCCTTCGTCTAATAGCATTTTAGCCATTGTTTGCGATAACTTGGCATCATAAAGCATGACTGGAACAATGGCCGAGTCACCGTCAATAATATCAAAGCCCGCGGCTTTCATGCCTTTTTTGAAATAAGCCGTATTACTTTCCAATGTATCACGGAGTGACGTGTCATTTGAAAGCATATCAAAAACTTTTATAGAAGCGCCAACAATTGCTGGTGCTAAGGAATTTGAAAAGAGATACGGTCTCGAACGTTGTCTTAAAATTTCAATAACCTCTTTTTTAGCAGTGGTATAACCACCCATAGCTCCACCCATGGCTTTTCCTAAGGTTCCTGTAATGATATCAATTCTGCCTAAAACACCTTTTTCTTCTAAGGTGCCACGTCCTGTTTCTCCAATAAAACCAGTGGCATGACATTCATCAATCATGACCATGGCATCATAGGTATCTGCCAAGTCACAGATTTTGTCCAAAGGTGCCACTAAGCCATCCATGGAAAACACACCATCAGTCACAATGATTTTAAAACGAGCACCATTCTTATTGGCAGCGATGAGCTGATCTTCCAAATCCTTCATATTGTTATTGGCGTAGCGATAACGTGCCGCTTTGCATAACCTGACGCCATCAATAATTGAAGCGTGATTTAGAGAATCGGAAATTATAGCATCCTCCTTTCCTAATAGCGGCTCAAAAACACCACCATTGGCATCAAATGCTGCGGCGTAAAGTATGGTGTCTTCAGTACCGTAAAAATCTGCAATTTTTTGTTCTAGCTCTTTGTGAATATCTTGAGTTCCACATATAAATCTTACAGACGACATACCAAAACCGTGAGTATCCATCGTATCTTTAGCAGCTTGTATGACTTCAGGATGAGCTGATAAGCCTAGGTAATTATTAGCACAAAAATTTAAAACCGTTTGTCCGGTGCTTAGCGTGATTTCTGCACCTTGAGGTGAGGTAATAATGCGTTCTTCTTTAAATAATCCATCGTTTTTAATAGATTCAATTTCGTTTTGGAGGTGTTCTTTTATCTTTCCGTACATAGTTCATTTTAGTTTTTACAAATTTAAATTTCTTTTATGACAATGTCCTCATTAATGTAAATAAGGATTTTTTTAATAACGTCATACCCCATCTCTTCCAATACATGTTGATAATCAAATAACTGTTCCTTGTGTTTGGCTTCTTGCTGACCTGTTTTGTAATCGATAATGGTGGCTTGCTGTTTTGGATTTATAACAATTCGGTCAGGTCTCAGAAGTTTTCCGTTTTTTGAAATAATATCACGTTCGTTAAAAATGGTGAGCTCCTGATCAAAATATGCCATTAAGTCTTGATGTTTTATAATGTTATTGATAACAATTTTGAGTTCTTTAGAGGCGTCTTCTGAGATAATGCCTGCATCTATAAAATGAGTCAGGGCAAACTCGACATCTTGTTCGGTGTGAATATGAGACATGATTTCGTGTACCAGGTTCCCTCGTTCAATTGCTTTTTCCTGTGCGGTATCCCAAAGTGATCCTGAACGTGTCAAAATATTGAGATTGAGATCTTCTTTTTTTGTTGAAATTAACTGGTTTTGATCGATAGTAGCAGTAGTTATTTCATCAGTTTTGAACATTTTTTCCGAGGTTCCAAAACGATACTCGAATTGATGCTCACGCCATTGTCCAGTTGATTTCAAATAATTGATAAACAGCCCAGAATAATGTGTTAATCGTTCTTCTTGTGAATTGTCTACATCAAATTCAGAAATCACAAATAATTGCGCAATGGCTCTTGTAAGTACCACATATAATAAATTTATACTATCTAACTCTAGTTGTGACCTGTATGAATTGTAAATGAATGCTCCTGTCTCATTAAATTCTTCGAGATCTTTGTTCAGATTAACTAATAAACTAGAAAACCCTCCAAAATGTGTCTTTTCAACCGGAAACCAAGCTTTTGGATTCATATCGAAATAAATATCCTGATTGGCATAAGGGAAAATAACCACGGGAAATTCAAGTCCCTTAGATTTATGAATTGTCATAATCTTAATAGCATCTTTTCCAGTGGGTGAGACGATACTTAATTTGTCTTTCTTCCGTTCCCAATGTTCTAAAAATCCAGAGAAACTAGCATTGTATTTTTGCGAGTAATCAAAGACTTCATCTAGATAAAATTGGATGTAAGCGTTAGATTCGTCATGTAAATGGAAACTTCTTATGATGCTTTCAACGGCTTCGTAAAGTGGTAACTGAGAAAATCGCTCCTCATCAAATGTGAAGCCATAACTCTGTAACTTAGTAAAAAGCGTTTTGGTATTTAAATGAATAAGACTGAGATAAAACAAGTGCTTGTCTTCAATATTGAGCTTGTCAGCCAAATACTCCAATAGTTTTATTTTGATCTCGTTGTTATCTGGTTGTAAGCTTAAAGTTATTAATTGATTGATGAATTTTACTTCAGGCGCATTATTAATAAGTAAGGTTTCAGAAGATATGATCGGTATATGATGATCACTCAAATAGTTGGCGATAGTCATTCCTTCTTTACTTTTTCTCACAATGATACAAATATCATTCAGCGAAAACCCTTTAGCTAAAACATTCTGTATGGTCTCTAAAACAGCCTGGCAATACAACGCATCTTTATCTTGGTCTTTGCTATCTAAAAATTGTAATTCTACAAGTCCTTCCGAAGTAATTTCCACTTCTTGTTTTGCCTTTTTGTAGATGAGTTGATGTTGTGGGTCGGAAAAGGCAATGTCTGCAATATGCTCAAAGAAGTGATTGTTAAATTCAACGATGGTTCGGTGACTTCTGAAATTTGAAGGTAAATCTTTAACTTTCTGTGTAACAGACAAAGGTGTTTTTGATTTCGTGTATAAATCAATAAATTGCTCCGCACGACCTCCACGCCATCTGTAAATAGCTTGTTTGGCATCACCGACAATCATGGCAGAACCTACCTCTCCTTTTAAGTTTTGACCAGATGTTGCATTGTTGATTAAAGGAATTAAATTTTCCCACTGCAACACCGAAGTGTCTTGAAATTCATCTATAAAGTAATGTTTAAATTTTTCTCCCATTCGCTCATAAATGAAAGGTGCAGGTTGCTTTTGAATTTCATTATGTATGATAGAGTTAAACTCAGAAATTAATAATAAATCGTCTGCTTCTTTGAGTGTTTCTAGCGATTTACTAATGGCACCTAATACAGAAAGAGGTGTGATATTTTTTAAAACATTAGTTAAGAATTTAGACGTATAAACTAAGGTTTTAATGGTTAAATAGTGGGTTTCAATTTCAGGTAATAAACTGTCGATGAGAGCAGCTTTATCAGCATCTAACTTCGTGCCGTAGATTTTTGTGCGATTTGCTAAATTATTTTGAAGTTGATTCCCGTAAAGATTTGTAAAATCTAAAGTGCTTGCTTTTTTAAAATGGTTGGGTAAAGTTTGTCTGCTGAAATCTTCGAATGCAATACCTGCTGAGCTAATGAGTGCTAATGTCGTTTCGGCTAATTGTTTGATTTGGTTTTCAACATCTTTTTTTTGTGATCTTAGGATGTGATCCAAGTTTTTAAAATCATTCAAGTTTTTATCTTGTAATGTTTGTAAAAACGGAATATCATTCTCGTTAATAAGCAGTTGAGCGATGTTATTAAAATCATAAGAAATATCCCAACTCCTATCATCATCAGCTTTCTCTATGGCAAAATCGACTAATACTTTCGTCAAGATGTCATCGGAACCAGCTTGATCTATCAATTGATCAACCGCTTTGGCTAAAATACCCGACGTGTCTAATTCCACTTCAAAATTGAGTGGTAGTTTTAAGTCGTAAGCAAAGGTTCGAATAAGTTTATGGTTGAATTTATCAATCGTAGAAATATCAAACGCGGCATAATTGTGAACAATCCGTTCCAAAATTTGTTTGGATTTTTGATGCAATTGTTCTGGAGTCATGTCAAGTTCATCCACTAAAACGTTAAACATGGGATGTGACGACTGTAATATTTGAGCGCTGGAAAATGCTTTCAACATGTCAATGATTCGTGACTTCATTTCACTCACGGCTTTATTCGTAAAAGTAAGTGCTAAAATTTGCCTAAAGATTAAATTACTATGTGAGTCGAACAGGATTTTAAGATAGTCTTTAACTAAGGTAAATGTTTTACCGCTTCCTGCGGAAGCATTATAGATTGTAAATGGTGATTGATTTTCCACGCTTAAAATTATAAAATCTATCTATGAGTTCATAGGTATTTAATATTTTTAATTGCGCCTTATTATGCGTAAATTTGAGTGAATTAATTATTAACACAAAAAACCAATAATATTATGGCTTTCGAATTACCGAAATTAAAATATGCATATGACGCTTTAGAACCACATATCGACGCGCGTACCATGGAAATACATCATTCTAAACACCACAATGGTTATACGACAAAGTTGAATGCAGCTATTGAAGGAACCGATTTAGAAGGAAAATCTATAGAAAATATCTTAGAGAATTTAGATATGGAAAACAAAGCTGTTAGAAATAACGGTGGCGGTTTTTACAATCACTCATTATTCTGGGAAGTAATGAATCCAGAAGACAGAGGGTATTTGTCAGGTGAACTTAAAGATGCCATTGAAGCAGCATTTGGTTCAAAAGAGGCGTTTGTTGAAGCGTTTAGTAAAGCAGCAGCAACTCAATTTGGTTCTGGATGGGCTTGGTTGTGCGTTCACAAAGGCGGTAAGGTTGAAGTTTGTTCAACACCTAATCAGGACAATCCAATGATGCCAGGCGTAGGTTGTGGTGGACATCCAATTTTAGGATTGGATGTATGGGAACATGCCTATTATTTAAATTACCAAAATAGACGACCAGATTATATTGACGCTTTCTTTAAAGTGATTAATTGGAACGAGGTCGAGCGCAGATATGCAGAAGCGAAGTAAGATTCGTTAACTTATAAATTGATAAAAGCAAACTCAGGAAGGGTTTGCTTTTTTTTTAAACTGATAAGAGTTTTTGTAGAACGCATTAAAATGAAAAAAGCCGGACGAGAGTCCGACTTTTTTGCCCCAAATCTACCATAAACTTAACCTACTTATGTTATGGTGAAACAAATATAACAGCACTTATATTTAATATGTTAATTTTTTAGACCAACGACAAATAAATTGGCTTAAACGGAAAAAATTGATAGTCTTAGAGTTTTATAAGATAAAAGGAGACAAGGCCTAAAGCAAGAAAGTGAATAAATAAAACAAGAGAAAGTCATAGTTTTTATGCGATAGCGCTATCTTTTAAATCTATGAAATCTGAAAACCTTCAATTGATGCCATAAAAAAAGGTGAACAAGAGTTCACCTTTTTTTGCCCCAAATCTACCATGAACTTAACCTACTTATGTTATGGTGATACCAATGTATGCGTTTATTCGAGAAGAGTAATCAAATATTAGACGAAATGCATTTTTATCAGATAAAAAGCATAATTTTTAGGATAAAGTGCCAAAAATCAACCGTTTATCTAGTAAGCTCTTTCCTTGTTTCCTTCATAGAAATTTACGAAGGCCCTGTTAACCACTCTGTTACCTCCTGGTGTTGGGTAATTTCCTGTAAAATACCAATCCCCTAAATTTTTTGGGCAAGCTTTATGTAAGCTCTCAATTGGTTGGAAAATGGTTTTTACCTTGGCTTTTACCGAATCATCAGAAATGAGTTGGGCTATTTTATTTGAAATCTCATCTGCGGTAAATTCATTGTACAAATCCTTTACAAAATTTTTGACTTCCTTGTCTTTCAACGCTAATTGAGCCTTACACTTCTGATAGGTCTCTTCTATTAAATGGTATTTGTTACGTTCCTTCAATAATTCCAACATTGCACGGAAGGCGATGAGACTCTCTAGATTTGCCATATCAATACCATAACAATCTGGATAACGAATCTGTGGTGCTGAAGATACGACCACAATTTGTTTTGGATTAAGACGATCCATCATCTTAATGATACTTTTCTTTAGTGTTGTTCCTCTCACGATACTATCGTCTATAATCACTAAATTATCTGTCGGCTTAATGACGCCATATGTCACGTCATAGACATGAGCAACAAGATCATCCCGACTACTATCTTCGGTAATGAAGGTTCGTAACTTAACATCCTTTATTGCAATTTTTTCGATACGAGGTCTTTCAGATAGAATTTCAGTGACACGCTCTGCGGATAATTTTCCATCACCATCTAAAATCGCTTTTGTTTTTTGCTCATTGAGATGTTCTTCAACAGTTTCAATCATTCCGAAAAATGATGTTTCAGCCGTATTTGGAATGTAGGAGAATACCGTGTTTTTTGTGTCATTATCAATAGCTTCCAAAACTTTAGGCATTAATAATTTTCCTAGGTTTTTTCGCTCCTGATAAATTTCAGCATCACTACCTCTTGAAAAATAAATGCGCTCAAAAGAACAGGCTTTACGTTCTAGTGGTTCTATAATCTGCTCAATAAAAACCTCTCCAGACTTTTTTGTAATAATGGCGTGACCAGGATCCAATTCTTGAACATCTTCAAATTTTACATTGAAAACAGTTTGAATAACAGGTCGTTCTGAGGCCACAACTACAATTTCTTCGTCCTCGTAGAAATAAGCCGGTCTAATTCCAGAGGGATCACGTAAAACAAACGAATCTCCATGTCCTAATAATCCAGCCATGGCATAGCCTCCATCCCAATTTTTGGCGGCTTTTCTCAAAATTTTTGCAATATTAAGACGTTCAGCAATTAATGGCGAACATTCACTTTTATTATAGCCTTCCTTTTTGAGTTTCTTATATATTTTAGCAACAGCGTCATCAAGAAAATGACCTATTTTTTCCATGATCGTAATCGTATCCGCTTTTTCTTTTGGATGCTGACCAAGCTTTATGAGTCCATCAAAAAGTTGATTGACATTGGTCATGTTAAAATTTCCTGCTACAATCAGATTTCGATGCATCCAATTGTTTTGTCTTAAAAAAGGATGGACACTTTCAACACTATTCTTTCCAAAGGTCCCATAACGAACATGTCCCAATAATAATTCTCCAATATACGGGATATGCTTTTTCTGAAGCGAAACATCATCTTGATATTCAGGGTGTTCTATAAGTTCTTCATTGATGCGTTGGTTGATTTGTGCAAAAATATCTTGAATAGGCTGCTGTGCAATGGAGCGCACACGACTAATATAGCGTTCTCCAGGATTTGTGTCTAATTTGATGCTAGCAAATCCAGCACCATCTTGACCACGATTATGCTGCTTTTCCATCATGAGGTACATTTTATTGACGCCATAAAATGCACTTCCGTATTTTTCCTTGTAATACTCTAATGGTTTTTTAAGTCTGATGAGTGCAATTCCGCATTCATGTTTTAAAGCATCGCTCATTGTTGTTGTGTTGTTTTTGAGTGAGCCAAAATTAATTATTTTGGATGTGTTTTTATAATTAAAAAACGCGCTCAAAATGGAGCGCGTTGATTTATGTTAATTCGATATTAAACTGTGTTAATCGCTTGAATTGTTCCATACGTTTGTGAACTTCTTCGTTTGTGAGGTTCACCATACGTTCCGTACCAAATTTCTCCACGCAGAACGATGCTAAGGTTGATCCATAGATGACCGCGTTTTTCATATTCTCAAAAGAATAATCTTCAGTTTTCGCCAAATAGCCTGCAAAGCCTCCAGCAAATGTATCGCCTGCACCTGTTGGATCAAACACTTCCTCTAGTGGTAAAGCAGGTGCGTAAAACATATGATCTTCATGGAATAGCAAAGCACCATGTTCGCCTTTTTTGATGACCACATACTTAGGTCCCATGTCATGAATTTTACGTGCAGCAACCACTAACGAATACTCACCAGTTAATTGTCTGGCTTCTTCGTCATTTATCGTGATGACATCTATTTTTTTGATGACCTTGTATAAATCCTCAAGAGCGCAATCCATCCAAAAATTCATGGTATCCAGAATGACAAGTTTTGGCTTTTTGGTCATTTGCTCTAAAACACCTATTTGTACAATCGGATGCAAATTTCCTAACATCACCACGTCCGAATCTTTGTAGCTTTCTGGTACTACTGGATTGAAATCTGCCAACACATTGAGTTCGGTTGCTAAGGTGTCTCTAGAATTCATATCATTGTGATATTTCCCGCTCCAGAAGAATGTTTTTCCTTCTTTTACAATTTCTACACCCTCAATATTAATATTTCTGCTAGATAACAAATCCAAATAGTCTTGAGGGAAGTCTCCTCCCACAACTGAAACTGCGGCAGCGTCAACATCAAAATGTGAAGCCGCTAAACCTATAAAGGTTGCAGCACCACCAAGAATTTTATCAGTTTTGCCGAAAGGCGTTTCAATGGCATCAAAAGCCACGGTTCCTACGATTACTAATTTACTCATGTAAGCGATTTATTTTAAGCGGCAAATATACGATTTTTACAGACTATTAAACGAATTTATTTTCGACCAAAATCTGCAGGAATTTCTCCCCAAGCTTTGGTTTCCCATTTCACAATAGTGGTCTTGTACGTATTGTTTTTGAGCCAATCAACCGCACGATCAACTAACTCAAATAAAGACTTGTTTTTAGTATTACGCTCTAGTTTTGTATTACATGTTTTCTTGCGTACCCAACTCATGGCAGTTTTGGAGTCGGTATAGATGATACGATCACTGTTGTTTTTTTTCAAAAACGCCAGGCCATGTACAATTGCCAAAAACTCTCCAATGTTATTAGTGCCTTCTTCAAATGGCCCTTGGATAAACAATTGTTTTTTGCTTTTGGTATCAACACCGCGATATTCCATTTTTCCGGGATTACCAGAGGATGCAGCATCCACTGCAATAGAATGGTAATTTGGCATTCCGATTTTTTTGAGTTGCGCTTCGGAAAGCTCACTTTTGAAAATTTTGTTGTTACCAATATAATCCTTGTAGTTGCCTTTGAGTGCTTTTTTTGCAGCTTCAAAAGTGGCAAACGATTTATACTGGGCACCTTGAAAATCTTTAATTTGTGCTTTGCAGTCATCCCAAGATTCAAATACGCCCGTATGATGACCTTTCCAAACCGTATAAAACTTTTTCTTCTTTTTACTCATCTAACAGTTGTGTTACAATCCTAGGAAAGTGTTCCATTTCTAATGTATGAATTTTACTGGCAACAGTTTCTGCGGAATCCGCAGCGTCTACAGCACATCTTGCTTGAAAAATAATGGCGCCTTCATCGTAGTGCTCATTGACGTAGTGAATGGTGATACCTGTTTCTTTTTCATGATTATCAACGACAGCCTGATGAACATGCTTACCGTACATGCCTTTGCCTCCATATTTAGGAAGCAATGCAGGATGAATATTGATCACTTTGTTAGGAAACACATTTAATATGCGCTCTGGAAATTTCCAAAGAAATCCAGCTAATACAATGATATCGGGATGAGCGGCTTTTAGGATATTCAGAACATCATCTGTTTCAGTAAAGGCTATTTTGTTGAAAGACAAGGCACTAACTTTCAATTTTTTTGCTCGTTCCAAAACTTTGGCATGAGGATTGTTAGTAAGCACTTGAATGACAGAAGCATTTTCTCTGTTGTGAAAAAACTTAATTAAATTTTCAGCATTAGTGCCACTTCCGGACGCAAAGATTACAATACGTTTCATTTACAGACAAAGAGTTAGTGTTATTCAAAAACAAAAAAAAGAATAATAAATAACAATTAGTAAGTAAAAGATAAATTCTTCAAAGTAATTTAGTAAATTACAGACACATTTTTAACGTAAAGGTGTGTATTAAAATAAAGTTTTTTATTTTTGCGACCTAATTAAAACTTAAAATTAAAAAATTATGTCAGACATTGCATCAAGAGTAAAAGCGATTATCGTAGACAAATTGGGTGTTGATGAAAACGAAGTTGTAACTGAAGCTAGCTTCACTAACGATTTAGGAGCAGATTCATTAGACACGGTCGAGTTAATCATGGAATTTGAAAAAGAATTCGATATCCAAATTCCAGACGATCAAGCTGAGAACATTGCAACAGTTGGTCAAGCGATCTCTTATATAGAAGAAGCAAAATAATTCAATAAACTTTTATGGAATTAAGGCGAGTTGTAGTTACTGGTTTAGGCGCTCTTACACCTATAGGCAATACCAAAGATGAATATTGGAATGCGCTTGTTAGTGGAAAAAGTGGTGCCGCACCTATAACGTATTTTGATACTGAAAAGTTCAAAACGAAATTCGCTTGCGAATTAAAAGACTTTAACGCCACAGATTTTCTTGACAGAAAAGAGGCTCGTAAGATGGATAGATTTACACAGTACGCTATGGTGGCTTCAGATGAGGCCATCATAGATGCTAAGTTAGATCTTGATAAAGTAAATAAATTACGTGTTGGTGTTATTTGGGGAGCAGGTATTGGTGGTTTGGAAACCTTTCAGAATGAAGTATTAAGTTATGCTGAAGGGGATGGAACTCCAAGATTCAATCCGTTTTTTATCCCTAAAATGATTGCTGATATTGCCCCTGGAAATATCTCCATCAAAAATGGTTTTATGGGTCCAAATTATACCACAGTATCTGCTTGTGCCTCTTCAGCCAATGCCATGATTGATGCCTTGAATTATATTCGTTTGGGACATTGTGATGTTATTGTAACTGGCGGAAGTGAAGCAGCGGTCACCATTGCAGGAATGGGTGGTTTTAATGCGATGCATGCCTTATCTACAAGAAATGAAAGCCCAGAAACGGCTTCAAGACCTTTTGACGCCACCAGAGATGGTTTTGTCTTAGGTGAAGGAGCAGGAGCAATTATTCTTGAAGATTACGAACATGCGAAAGCTAGAGGTGCTAAGATTTATGCGGAGTTAGTAGGAGGCGGTTTGTCTTCTGATGCTCACCATATGACGGCGCCACATCCTGAAGGCATCGGAGTTATGGCTGTGATGAGAAATTGTTTGGAAAATGCAGGAATGAAACCTGAAGAAGTTGATCATATCAACACGCACGGGACGTCAACTCCGTTAGGAGATGTGGCCGAACTTAAAGCGATTTCTGAAGTGTTTGGTAGCCATGCAGAACATATCAATATCAATTCAACCAAGTCCATGACTGGACATTTATTAGGAGCTGCCGGAGCTATTGAGTCTATCGCCTCGATATTGTCGATAGAACATGGCATGGTGCCTCCAACCATAAATCACGAGGTTGTTGATGAGAATATTGATCCAAAACTTAATTTAACATTAAACAAGGCTCAAAAGAGAGACGTTAAAGTTGCTATGAGTAATACCTTTGGATTTGGCGGACATAACGCCTGTGTATTATTTAAAAAAATAGATTAAATCCCGAATGAGCTTCATTCGTAACATACTAAAAAATTCCCGTTCTGATAAAGACGGGAATTTTTTTTTAATACTCAACGAAATTATTGGGTACAAAGCCAAAAATGATGCTTTATACATCAAAGCGTTTACCCATCGCTCCATGAATATTAAGGATAAGGATGGTAACGCGATCAATTATGAACGGTTAGAATTTGTTGGTGATGCCATGCTAGGCGCTGTCATTGCAGCCTATTTATTTGAAGAAGTGCCTCACGGAGATGAAGGCTATCTTACAAAAATGCGCTCAAAAGTGGTGAGTAGGGAACACCTGAACGAATTAGGTAAAGAACTGAAACTTATAGACTTAGTTGAAAGTAAAATCCCGAAGTCCAATTTCGGAAATAATATTCATGGCAACTTATTTGAGGCCTTAGTTGGTGCTATTTACCTCGATAAAGGGTATAAGTATTGCGAAAAATTCATACACAAACGTGTGATAAAACCTCATGTAGACATAGAAAAATTAGAAGGTCGCGTGATAAGCTATAAAAGCTTACTGATAGAATGGTGTCAAAAAGAAAAGAAGACCTTTGATTATCATGTGTATGAAGATACTGGTAATGACGATCTTAAACATTTTTCAGTGAAACTTTCCATAGATGATAAGGTGATTGCTAAGGCTAGAGCTACCTCCAAAAAGAAGGCCGAAGAAAAGGCTTCCAAGCGTGCGTTTTTTGCATTTCAGAAGGAAATAAGTAAAGCATTGTAAGTCGAACCATATTCCAATTAATTTAAGTTATGAACTACAACGTTTTCGTTTTAGCTAAGGCTTAAGATTAACCAAAACTTCACAGTATTATAGCATTTATGTGTTATATTTACAACTTGTAGTTGATTAATTATGGCATTACACAAGCTACTTGTTGACGATTTTTATGATGCTTCTTTCACGCTTTTGGCTATTCATTGTAGGCTAGAAGATTATCGATTGGCCTATTTGCTTAATAAACATCTCGGACTTCATTTAGCTCGTAAGCCTAAAGATTTGGACTACAATTATTTTGCAGCTTCCTATTCAATTTACGAATGGGAAAACACCAAATTGGATACCGTTTGGAACTTAGTGTCCAACATTTGTAAAAAAGAAGAGTTGGCGCTCCAAAGCTCAGGATCACTTTTCGAAAATCCATCTAATGTTACACGAACCTACAACTTAATCACAGAATTAAAATCTGTTGATTACCTCCTTAAAATTTCCAATGAATCTCGAAATTTTAATGAGAAATTACTATTAAATAATATTCAGTCAATACCTCAGGTGATAACCACTTATAGTGTTGACATTGACCAAATAAAAGCTAAAGACCACTTAATTTTTGATTGATGCTAAGAACTAAAAAAACTAAAATAGTAGCCACATTAGGCCCAGCTACAAGCAGCAAGGAAGTCCTAAAAGGCATGCTGGAAGAAGGTGCCAATGTATTTAGAGTTAACTTTTCACATGCCGATTATAAAGATGTAGAAGAACGCGTAAAAATGATTCGGGATCTCAATGAGGAATTTGGATTTAACGCCTCTATTCTTGCCGATTTGCAAGGTCCGAAATTACGTGTGGGTGTGATGAAAGGAGAAGTTGTTGTCAATGAAGGTGATGAAATTGTTTTTGCAACAGGTGAGCGATTTGAAGGTACGAAAGATCGTGTTTACATGACCTACGATAATTTTCCACAGGATGCTAAACCTGGCGAACGCATTCTTCTTGATGATGGAAAATTGATCTTTGAGGTAGTATCTACAGATAAAAAATCTGAAGTGAAAGCCCGCGTACTGCAAGGTGGACCTCTAAAATCTAAAAAAGGTGTGAACCTTCCAAATACAAATATATCTCAACCAGCCTTAACTGAAAAGGATATCGAAGATGCTATTTTTGCTTGTAGCTTGCAAGTAGATTGGATAGCCTTGTCTTTTGTACGTCACGCCGAAGACCTTATGCAACTGGAAGAATTGATTAAAGAACACAGTGACCATAAAATTCCAATTATAGCTAAAATTGAAAAGCCAGAAGCTGTTGAAAATATTGATAAAATTGTAGCATATTGTGATGGTTTAATGGTGGCTCGTGGTGATTTAGGCGTAGAGATTCCAGCCGAAGAAGTACCACTTATTCAAAAACAATTGGTATTACGTGCCAAACGTGCTAGAATTCCCGTGATTATAGCGACTCAAATGATGGAGACTATGATTACTAGCTTAACACCAACACGTGCAGAGGTTAATGATGTAGCCAATTCGGTGATGGATGGTGCAGATGCTGTGATGTTATCTGGAGAAACCTCCGTTGGAAATTTTCCAATTCAGGTCATCAGACAAATGTCTAACATTATCAAGAGTGTAGAAGATTCAAATTTAATTCAAGTACCACAATCGCCTCCACATATTAAGACCAAGCGTTACATCACAAAATCTATATGTTACCACGCGGCAAATATGGCTAATGAAATAAGCGCCAAAGCTATTTCTACGTTAACAAATAGTGGTTATACCGCCTTCCAAATTTCTGCTTGGCGACCAAAGGCTCATATTTTAGTCTTTACTTCAAACAAACGTATTTTGACACAGTTAAGCATGCTTTGGGGTGTAGAAGCTTTTTATTACGATAAGTTTGTCAGTACCGATGAAACTATTGAAGACGTGAATGCCATAGCGTGTAAAAAGGGCTATCTAGAAGTTGGTGACATGCTTATTAGTTTGGCAGCGATGCCTATCCAAGAGAAAGGGATGGTGAACACCTTAAGAGTGACAGAAATCACGAGTTGTAGTTTTTAGATGTGTGCGTTACCCGAAGGGTCGTGCTTTCCGCTATATCTTTTGCATCATTGCAAAAGGATGTCGCTGCAATCACTAACGCGATGTATTTAGGCTATAAAACAACTCGGCTTTTTTTTAGGACTATAGAACTAAAATTCAAATTTTAATTGGACGCTCACAGGTTTTTCATCTACTCTTGTTGCGCTGTTTTTCGAGGTTTCCGTGTTGAGGTTAGACATCGAAATTCCTAATAAACGCACCGAGTTATTTAAGGATTCCTGATACAGTAAATCCTTGGCGGTTTCAAGAATCATACTTTTATCACTTATGTAATAGGCTAAGGTCTTGCTTCGTGTTTGCAACGTGAAATCGCTGTACTTAATTTTTAAGGTCACAGTTTTTCCAGACACCTTACTTTTGACTAGACGTTTCGCAACTTCTTCAGCAATATGCTCAAGCTTATCGAGCATAAAAATTTCAGATGATAAATTTTCACTAAAGGTGCGTTCTGCGGCTAATGACTTTCGGATACGGTTAGGTTTCACTTCACTTTTATGAATCCCTCTTACAACTTGATAGTAATAACGACCCGATTTTCCGAAGTGCTCCTCAAGATATTCTAAAGATTTTGATTTTAGATCCTTTCCAGTAAAAATGCCTTTTTGGTACATTTTTTCTGCGGTGACTTTACCAACACCATAAAATTTTCGAATATCTAAGTCTTCTAAAAACTGAATGACCTCTTCTGGATTCACCGTTTTTTGTCCATTCGGTTTATTATAATCACTAGCAACTTTAGCAATAAACTTATTGATGGAAATTCCTGCCGAGGCGGTCAACCCGATGTCATTAAAGATGCGTTGTCTAATTTCTTGAGCGATCAAAGAAGCACTCGGATTCCCTTTTTTGTTTTCAGTAACATCCAAATAGGCTTCATCTAAGGACAATGGCTCTACCAAATCGGTATATTCATAGAAAATGGCTCTAATACGCTTAGAAATTTCGGTATAACGTGTAAAGTCAGTTTTAACAAAAATAAGATCTGGACATAATTTTTTGGCGAGCTTACCAGACATAGCACTTTTTACACCAAATTTTCGAGCTTCATAACTTGCCGCACTTATGACACCTCGTGTGCCTCCACCACCTACTGCAATAGCTTTACCTTTAAGTTCTGGATTGTCCATTTGGGCCACGGAAGCATAAAAGGCATCCATATCCACATGAATAATTTTTCTTATTGGTAAATCGTCTAGCATGATGTAAATTTAGACATTAAATGTCTTTTTCAATGATAGAAATAGAGCGTAAATTTTTAGTGGTTTCCGAAGATTTTAAAGCCCAAGCGCAGAAAAAAACGAGAATTACACAAGGGTTTTTAAATACAGATCCAGAAAGGACGGTGAGAGTGCGATTAAAAGGAGACACTGGTTTTCTCACGGTGAAAGGAAAATCCTCTGTTGATGGTTTATCCCGATTTGAGTGGGAAAAGGAAATTTCTCGCACAGATGCCAGAGATTTATTGTCGTTATGTCAAAAAGGAGTTATTGATAAAATGCGTTATGAAATTTCTGTTGGACAGCATCTTTTTGAAGTGGACGTTTTTGAAAGAGATAATCTGGGATTGGTTATTGCTGAAGTAGAATTGAAGCATCCAGACGACCCATTTGAAAAACCGGATTGGTTGGGAGAAGAAGTTACAGGAGATCCACGTTATTATAACTCGCAGTTAAGTCTTCAGCCATTTAAAACCTGGTCATAAAAAAACCACTCCGTAGAGTGGTTTAAATTTTGATGCTATTCTAATTAGTCTTTTTTAGCGCAACAAGCTTTTGTACAATTTTCAGCGCAAGCCTTTTTTTCAGCTTCTGATTTATTGGCACAAGTTGTTTTATCACAATTAGCAGAACACTCGTGTTTTTCTGAAGAAAACGATGTGACTGTTTTCATGTCCTTTACCTTGTAAGTGTCACCAGCTTTGGCAACTGCTTCTTCCAATGAAGTTGGTGTCACCATTGCTTCGTCATACTCTACCATGGCTAGCTCTTTTTCAAAATCTACTTTGGCAGATTTCACGCCATCCATTTTAGCAATTTTCTTTTCGATGGTTTTTGCACAACCCATTGCACAAGTCATTCCTTCAATACCAAATTCGGCTTTTGCGTAAGTAGCATTTGGATCTAATTTTTTAGCGGCATTTGTATTGATTTCGGCTTTAGTTTCAACCGTTTTTACTTCAGGACTTTGGTCATTTTTACATGAAACAATCGCTGTAGATATGAATACAATGGCTAAAATATGTTTAAAAGTTCTCATAGTTTATAAGGATATTATTTCGAACAAACTTAATAAATATTGAGGTGTTGTGTATTAAAATTAACGATTTTTGTGAATTAGTTAGGATACTATATGGGGAAAATTAACAAAAAATGGCTTTATCTACTGATATTATCGGTTATCTGGGGAAGCTCATTCATTTTAATAAAGAAATCCTTACTAGGATTAAGCCCTATTCAATTAGGTGCGCTTCGGACGATCATCACTGGACTCTTACTATTTACAGTAGGTTATAAGAGCTTAAAAGGCATTGAAGCAAGTGCTTGGAAGTGGATTGCGGCTTCTGGGTTTTTAGGATCTTTTATACCAGCCTTTTTGTTTGCTATTGCTGAGACCGAAATTGATAGTGCTATCACTTCCGTTTTGAATTCTTTAGTCCCGTTAAATGCCATATTATTGGGTCTTGCTATCTTTAAAATCGGATTTACAAAACAACAACTTGTAGGCGTTATTATTGGATTTATTGGTACTTGTGTTTTGATATTATCAGGAGCCAATCTCAACCCTGAACAAAATTATTTATATGCCGGATTTGTGATCTTGTCGACGGTTATGTACGCCTTAAATGTCAACATCATTAAAGCGCATTTACAGCATGTAAAACCCTTGGGTATTGCTACAGGTAATTATGTCATCATTATTATTCCAGCCATCATTATTTTAATAGCCACCGATTTTTTTTCTGAACCTACTTTTGAACATCCTGAGTTTAAGATGGCAATTGTATATGTAACTGTGTTGTCTCTTTTTGGTACAGCCTTAGCTAAAGTATTATTTAATACACTCGTACAGATATCAACGCCTGTGTTTGCCTCTTCGGTTACCTATATCATGCCTATTGTTGCATTCGGATGGGGCGTTTTAGATGGTGAAACTTTTGGTCTCTTACAACTAACGGCTAGTGCTATCATATTATTAGGCGTCTATCTTGCTAATAAAAAACGATCATAAAAAAAACCGAAGCATACAGGCTTCGGTTTTTCTCTAAGTTATGTGCTTTAGATTAATCAAAATCGGCATCGGTGACATTTTCATTAATTTTAAGTTCTTTCACTTTAAAATCAATGCGACGAGGACCGAAAGTTTGTCCAACAGTGAATGGAAATTTAATTCCAGCAACCTCTTGGTAGTCGTTATAGAACGTTGTTGACGATCCAGCTTCACTAGTAGTAACCTCTTTTATTTTTAATCCAGTATCGACACTGTAATAGATGGCTGTGTTTTCATCTACATTAATTTTGTAGGCTTTTTCACCATCAATCATTTCGATTTTTTCAAGAGTCACACCACCATTTAAGTAATTAACTTCTGGAAATGGTGAAGATTCGCTTTGTAATCTTTTAACTTGATCATCATTCAAATCAGTTTTTACGCCAGCTGAAGATGTATAACCTGAAGAACCATCAAGCACAGATTTTTGCGAACCCATAGGTGTATTGATGATTTGTAAATATTGATTACTCTTCGTTTTCTTTAATTCAAGATTCATCATCATTCCTGGTTGTAATTCAGCTTCAGCAGTGATATATACAGAATTCACTTTATCTAAGGCATCTTTACCGCCAATAGCCTCGATATAGGCTTCCATCACTTTGGTAGCATCCATATCTGCTGGCATTTCAATCTCATAGCTTGGTTTTGATGTGCTGTTGGCATACTTATCAAAGTACTTAATCGGAATTCCAGTTTTTTCAAGATTTTCCAAAATTTCACTTCCTTTTCCTACAACAATAAAACGTGCATTTTGTGTTTTGAAATATTTGTTAGCCACACGATTAACATCATCTGCTGTTACAGCATTAATCTTTTGTAAATAAGTCGTGTAAAAATCATCAGGAAGGTCATTCAACTTGATGTTTAAGGCATAACGAGCAATAGTTTGTGGGTTTTCTAAAGCCAGAACAAAATCACCAACGTATTTTGCCTTAGCATTTTTCAACATGTCCTGTTCAACAGGTTCTGTCTTAATACGATTAATTTCTTTCAAAGTTTGAACCACAGCGCTATCTGTCACCATATTTCTTACAGCGGCACCCGCTGTGAAACGAGAGGCGTATTTATCAGTCCCAATGCTCGAACGTGCGCCATAGGTGTAACCATGTTCTTCACGAAGATTCATATTTAAATAACTGTTGAAACCACCACCTAAAATCTTATTCGCGATTAATACAGAATGATAATCAGGATCTTTCATTTGTAAATCCACATTGTTAGTCAAGGAAATATTTGACTGAACGGCGTTAGGCATATCTACAAAATTGATCTGTGTGTATTGTGCATTTGGAGCTTCTTCAGGAACGGTATAGTCCACACCTACCGATTTTTCCCAAGGGCCAAAATACTTTTCAATTTTCTTCTTAATATCCTTTTGATCCACGTCTCCAACGACAACCAAATAGGCATTGTTAGGATTGAAATACTGCTCATAAAATGATACGACATCACCAAAAGACACGTTATTTACTGTCTCTTCCGTTGTAAATTCTCCATAAGGATGTTTTTTTCCATAAGACAGAGCAGATCCCACGCGACTAGCCACAGCTTCCACACTTTTTTCTTGAGATTTTAAACCTTCCAAAAGTTTATCTTTTTCTTTTTCGAACTCCTCCTTTGTCAATAAAGGATTGATGGCAGCGTCTGCCATAAGTTCTAAGATACGGTCAGAATATTTAGAAAGGGATCTCGCAAAAGCACCACTAAAACCAAAATTTATGCTGGCACCCAAGAAATCTACTTCTTCATTAAATTCATCTTTAGAAATATTGGTTGTACCATTACCCATCATCGCTCCAATGAGACTTTCTACGCCTGCTTTGTCACCTACTGTCATAGGCTTATTGTCAATGGTAAGTGAATAAGACACTCTTGGTAATTTGTGATTTTCTACGATTAAGACCGTCAAGCCGTTCTTTAATTTGAACTCTTTAGGCTTTTCCAAAGATATTTTTGGAGATGGTCCTGGTTCAGGCATTTTAGATCGGTCAATTTGTGCAAATGCACTTACCGACATTAAAAATGCTACGATATATATTGATAATTTTAATTTCATTGTTGTCCTAATTTTTAGTTTTCACTTTTCTCTTCTGGTAAGTACTCTAAAATCAAACGTTGATTTGGTTTGAGATATTTATTAGCCACTTCCATAATTTCTTCTCTTGTGATGGATCTGTAGATATCAATTTCATTGTTGATCAGATTAACATCGTCATACAGCATATAGTATCTAGCCAAAGAATTCGCAATTCCTGAAATACTTGAATTAGAATTCACGAAATTGTTCTCAAATTCATTTTGAAGTTTTTGGTAATCTCTTTCAGAAATTAGTTCATTTTGAACTTTTACAATTTCTTCATCTATTTCAGCGATGAGATCATCTAATTTAACGTCTCCCAATGGCAAGGCATACAAAATGTATGTGCCGTAATCTTCTTGACTTTGATTAAATGCGCCCACTTGGAATGCCATCTTTTTGTCGTCAACCATTTTCTTGTAAAGCTTAGAGCTTTTTCCACTGCTTAAATAGCTGGAAATCATATCTAAAACATAAGCATCTCTTTCTTTAAAAGAAGGCGTTCTATACGCAGCAACAACTGCAGGAATTTGGATATTCGGATCGTAGGCTTTGGCTCTGATTGTTTCTGTAATAGGATCTTCTTTAGGAAAATCTCGAACGATATCCTCTCCACGAGGAATAGGACCAAAATACTCTTGGATCATTCTTTTGACCTCTTTTTTATCGATATCACCAGCTACGACCAAAACAGCGTTATTTGGTACGTAGAATTTTTTATTGAAGGCTTGAAATTCTTCAAGTGTCGCAGCATCTAAATGAGCCATTTTTCCAATCGTCGTGCCTTTGTAAGGATGCTTTTTAAACATGTGAAGCTTTACGTTTTCTATAAATCTACCATAAGGTTGATTATCGACACGCAATCTTTTTTCTTCTTTTACAACTTCATTTTGAGTATCTACACCTATTTGATTGATGATGGGATGTAGTAATCGCTCTGATTCCATCCATAGACCTAACTCGACATTGTTTGACGGAAAAACTTCGTAGTAGTAGGTACGATCGTCAGTTGTATTGGCATTGTTTGTACCACCGTTAGAGGTTACAATCGTAAACCATTCACCTCTTTCTATGTTTTTGGTTCCTTCAAATAAAAGGTGCTCAAAAAAGTGTGCAAAACCAGTACGATCTGGATTTTCGTCTTTTGCACCTACATGATACATGACTGAAGTGGTAACAACAGGAGCAGAGTTATCTTGATGTAAGATAACGTGCATGCCATTATCAAGATCATACTCTTCAAATTCAACTTTTTGGGCGATCGCAACATTGCAAATCAACACCAAAGAAGCTAAAGTAAATAAGCATTTTTTCATTGTGAGTTTGTTTTAAATTAATTTGTGAGTTGTATTATTGTTTTTGAACTGTGTCAATTAGTATAAATTTACCTAATTATGTTACACTGTTGTTACAAAAATAGCAATCACACAGCGTTTTTTCAGCTTTTGGATGTAAAAATAATTTTAAAATACATCTTCCAATGTATATTTTTCAGTGTAAGACACTATTCGTTGATTAAATTTGTTTTATCAGAAGCTAACGTAACTTCGCTAAAAACGCATAAATCGTTTGTAGATTAATTAATTAGGATGTATATTTGCACCCGCTTTCCCAAGAGTTAGCACTATTATTAACAAAATATCATTAATAAAAACGTTACGCTATGTACGCAATTGTAGAGATAGCAGGGCATCAATTTAAAGTTGAAAAAGACCAGAAAGTTTTTGTTAACCGTTTAGCAACAGAAGAAGGTAAGAAAGTTTCTTTCGATAACGTTCTTTTAATTGGCGATGGTGACAATGTAACTTTAGGCGCCCCAGCTATAGACGGAGCACAAGTAAGTGCTAAAGTCTTAAAGCACCTTAAAGGTGACAAAGTAATAGTTTTCAAAAAGAAAAGAAGAAAAGGTTACCGTGTAAAAAATGGTCATAGACAAGCCTTATCTGAAATCGTTATTGAATCTATCGTTTCTTCTGGAGCTAAGAAATCAGAGCCGAAGAAAGCAACTAAAAAAGCTGAGCCTAAAACGGCAGAAGCGAAGCCAGAAGCTAAAAAAGCAGCAACTAAAAAGGCTACAGGAAAGGCTGACGATTTGAAGAAAATCGAAGGAGCTGGACCAAAAGCAGCTGAAGCGTTGGTAAATGCTGGTTATGAGACATTTGCTAAAGTAGCAAAAGCCACACCAGAAGAATTAAGCAATGTGCTTTCTGAAGCAAGTTCAAGATTGGCACATATCGTTACAGATACATGGCCAAAACAAGCTAAATTGGCTGCTGATGGTAAATGGGACGAGCTTAAAGCATTACAAGACAAATTAGATGGTGGAATTGAAAAATAATTCCATTTAAGTTTAACAATATAAAACCTTAAGACAATGGCTCATAAAAAAGGAGTAGGTAGTTCTAAAAACGGTAGAGAATCAGAATCGAAACGCTTAGGTGTTAAGATATTTGGTGGACAAGCTGCCGTAGCTGGAAACATTATCGTAAGACAAAGAGGAAACACGCATCACCCAGGTGAAAATGTATATGGTGGAAAAGACCACACATTACATGCTAAGGTTGATGGTGTTGTGAAATTTACTAAGAAAAAAGACGGAAAGTCTTTTGTATCAATTGAGCCATTTGAAGCTTAATTGTACAAATTCTTAAGAATTATTCTTTTAAAAAACCCATTCCAATCGGAATGGGTTTTTTTTGTAGATACCATAAAACAAAAAACCCAAGAGACTATCTTGGGTTTTTATTATTATTGAGATATGAGCTTATTAGCCTTTTAAACTAGCCTTTAAGTATTCCTGATTCATTCTGGCGATGTTTTCTAAGGAAATACCTTTTGGACATTCCACTTCACAGGCACCAGTATTAGTACAGTTACCAAAACCTTCTTCATCCATTTGCTTCACCATATTTAAAACGCGATCTGTTGCTTCTACTTGACCTTGCGGTAATAACGCAAATTGAGACACTTTCGCCCCAACAAACAACATGGCACTCGAATTTTTACAAGACGCTACGCAAGCACCACATCCAATACAAGTGGCTGCACTAAACGCATCATCGGCATCGTGTTTATTGACAGGAATGGCATTAGCATCAATGGTGTTACCTGATGTGTTTACAGAAATAAATCCGCCAGCGTGTTGAATACGATCGAAAGCACTACGATCTACCACCAAATCTTTTATAACTGGAAATGCCTTTGCACGGAAAGGTTCAATGTAAATAGTATCACCATCCTTAAATTTTCTCATATGAAGCTGGCAGGTCGTGACACCTCTGTCTGGACCGTGTGCTTCGCCATTAATGTAGAGTGAACACATACCACAGATACCTTCTCGGCAATCATGATCAAATGCTACGGGCTCGTCTCCTTTAGAAATGAGTTCGCTATTTAAAACGTCTAACATTTCTAAAAAAGACATATCTGGTGAGACATCACTAATTTGATAGTCTACCATTTTCCCTTTATCGTTGGCGTTTTTTTGACGCCATATTTTTAATGTTAAATTCATAGCTTTCTCTTATTTATAACTTCGTTCTTTCACTTCAATATTTTCGTAGACCAAATCTTCTTTGTGCAATACAGCATCTTTTGGTTCACCTTTGTATTCCCAAGCAGAGACATATTGGAATTCCTTACGTCTCATGGCTTCGCCTTCTGGTGTTTGGTATTCTTCTCTGAAATGTCCACCTGCAGATTCCTCACGTTCCAAGGCGTCTTTGGCAAATAATTCGCCAAGTTCTAAGAAGTCGGCGACACGTCCAGCTTTAGCCAATTCTTCATTGAACTCATCAGCAGATCCAGGCACACGTACATCCTTCCAGAACTCCTTTCGTAACTCGGCTATTTCAGTAATTGCTGACTTTAAATCTTCAGCATTTCGTGCCATACCACATTTGTTCCACATGATTTTTCCAAGTTTCTTATGGAAATAATCCACAGGATGTGTACCGTTATTATTTATCAAGTGGTTTATATTGTCTACAACATTCTTTTCGGCTTCATCAAATTCCTTCGTATCTGTTGAAATTGGACCTGTTCGAATATCATTAGATAAATAATCACCAATGGTATATGGCAAAACAAAATAGCCATCAGCCAGACCTTGCATCAAGGCCGATGCTCCTAATCTGTTGGCACCATGATCTGAGAAGTTGGCTTCTCCAATACAGTACAGTCCAGGAACGGTTGTTTGTAGATTGTAATCGACCCAAATTCCTCCCATGGTATAATGCACCGCAGGATAAATCATCATTGGTGTTTCATAGGGGTTTTGATCAACTATTTTTTCGTACATCTGGAAAAGGTTACCGTATTTTTGTTTTACGATCTCCTGACCTAGTTTCTTAACCAAGGCATCATCGTTTTCATCTAAACCTTTGACATGAGCTTGTTCTTTTCCGTAGCGCATAAAGGCTGAAGCAAAATCTAAGTAAACAGCTTCGCCTGTAGCATTCACACCAAACCCAGCATCACAACGTTCCTTAGCCGCTCTTGAGGCCACATCACGTGGCACTAAATTTCCAAAAGCAGGATAACGACGTTCTAAGTAGTAATCTCTGTCTTCTTCAGCAATTTCCGTAGGTTTTAACTTACCAGCACGAATCGCTTCAACATCTTCTTTTTTCTTAGGCACCCATATACGTCCGTCATTTCTAAGTGACTCCGACATCAAGGTTAACTTGGATTGGTGATCGCCAGAAACAGGAATACAAGTAGGGTGAATTTGTGTATAACAAGGGTTAGCAAAATAAGCGCCACGTTTATGTGCTTTCCAAGCAGCTGTGACATTACTACCCATAGCATTGGTAGACAAGAAAAATACATTACCGTAACCACCAGTTCCTAAAACCACAGCATGTGCTGAATGGCGTTCAATTTCACCAGTCACCAAATTACGAGCAATGATTCCTCGTGCTTTCCCATCCACAATAACGACATCCAACATTTCATGACGGTTGTACATTTTTATCTTACCACGACCAATTTGACGGTTCATAGCGGAGTAAGCACCTAATAATAATTGTTGACCCGTTTGTCCAGCAGCATAAAATGTTCTAGACACTAAAACGCCACCAAATGAACGGTTGTCTAAGAGTCCTCCATATTCACGAGCAAAAGGAACCCCTTGTGCGACACATTGGTCAATGATATTTGCAGAAACTTCAGCCAGTCGGTAAACATTAGCTTCTCTTGAACGGTAATCTCCACCTTTAACGGTATCATAAAATAAGCGATAGGTTGAGTCACCATCTCCTTGGTAATTTTTCGCAGCGTTGATACCTCCTTGAGCAGCAATCGAGTGTGCACGTCTAGGAGAATCTTGAAAACAGAACGCTTTTACGTTATACCCTAACTCAGCTAAAGTTGCAGCGGCAGAGCCACCAGCAAGTCCAGTGCCAACAACAATCACGTCGATGTTTCGTTTATTGGCAGGATTAACCAGATTAATATTGTTTTTATGATTGGTCCACTTATCAGCAAGTGGTCCTTTTGGTATTTTAGAATCTAAAGCCATATTTAGATGTGTTTTTTAGTGATTAAAATGATGGAAAAGTGCAATGAATATGAACCCAAGCGGGATAACAATTGCATAAAACTTTCCAAAACCGTGTAATCCTTTGGTGTATTTATTGTTGGCGCCTACCGATTGAAAAGCTGAATCAAATCCGTGCAATAAGTGCAATGATAAGAATACAAAACCAATACAATATAAGGCGACACGCCATATAGGCTCAAATTTATGAACCAGTTCTTCGTAGTATCTAAATTCACCATTTGGTAAGGTGCCAGACATATCACCAACGATGTATTTCGTATTGATTTCTGGAATCCAAAAATCAATAAAGTGGATCACGAGAAATACTAAAATAAACCCACCACTCCAAATCATGTTTCTACTCATCCATGTGGAATTGGCTGCACCATTATTTTTAGCATAACTGATTTGTCTTGCCCTATTATTTTTGATTTCCAATACAAATCCCATGACAAAATGAAATATCACTCCAAGAATTAATACGGGCTGCAATACGTATTGGATGACCCAGAACGTTCCCATAAAGTGGGAGACCTCGTTGAAAGTGTCTGGACTAAAGACTGATAAAATGTTGATTGAAAAGTGTTGTAAAATGAAAACCATCAGGAAGAATGCCGAAAGTGCCATGGCAAACTTTCTTCCAATCGACGAATTTAGAATTCCGCTCATTATAATTGTAGTTAATTATTAAGTACTACAAAGATAAGGCTCAAAGGGATGAGCAACAAATTTTAGACTTTATTTTAGTTATTTAGAATGGGTTTAATTAGATACGACGGGAATCAACCCTCTAAGTCCCATATCGACGACTTGTTCGCCAGCTTCAGGTTCATACTTTCCATCAGCGTTAACTTCGGTCCACTCGAAACTGTTGTTAATGGAAAAGGATAATGTTACAATTACGTCTTGTGTTTCACTACCAGTTATCGTCAGACCATTGTCAAATTCGCCTGTGACAACACAAGAACCTTGCGGTATAGGCGACGAATTAAATAATGGGTTGGGCACTGTAGTGGCACCTTCTGGAGCCTGTCCTTGTGTGGTGAATCCTAGGGTTTCAAATGCCCAAAATCCTTGTGCTTTGTTTTCATTGACTTCAATGGTAGTACCGTTTAAGTCGAAGTTTGTAATATAAGAGTTGTAGCCTACGAAGCTGGCCAAAGTACCAGTAATGTCTTGATCATTGACAAGAAGATTAATGTCACCCTCTTGATAGGCAAGCGATACTCTTACCCATTGATAATTACCTACCGAAATGTCACTCAAAGGGATACTTAAGAACGTTTCATTATCGCCAGCAAAAATAGCATTTTGAAAATCAATGGCTTGTTCGCCTCCCATGGTGGTTTCAGGACCTTCATAGATAATTTCTCCAGTACCCAATGCTGTGGTTGCTGTTGGTGCAAATTCTATATAATTGGCACTCATCCTATTAATATCAGGAGATTGGGCTGCATTCCCTGTTGGTATGCTTGCAGGTTGTCCTAAATTGTTGAGACGCTCTTGATTTGGATCAAATTTTAGCTTGATGACAAGCTTAGGACTGGCTGGTTGTACATTATCAACTTGATCGCTACTGCAAGCGATTGTTAGGACTAACACCAAAAGAGCGAATATTTGTAAAGTTTTCATGACTTGGGAGTTTATAATAAAACTTCATATTTAGTGACTTATTTTATCTCAAAAGTTGTTTTTTTATCACCAATTTGAATAGTATATGTGCCTTTTGGAAGGTAGTAAGCATCATTTTTAGCTTTATTAATATCCATGCTTGTATTCTCTTTCATCAATGCTTTTCTACCGTTGTCCGTTAGCGTAAGATCATAGCTGGTATAATTAAATCCTTTATCGGCAGAAACCGCCATTTGATTGAGTAAAGCCCCCTTTTCAGAATAGACTTTAATAGATTGCTCTTTGCTCGCATTGGCATAAAAAGTAATTGCTACCTCAGGTTCAAAAGCTTCAAACCACTTACTCCATGAACTTCCCCATCTGGAAGAATGTCTGACATCTTTTACCTTAAATAAGTTGATATCTTTTGATAGCAGTTCGGCAGTCATTTGCTGAAGTGGTGCAATATCCGTTTTGTAGATACTTCGTCCGTGGGTGCCTAGAAGTAAATCCTTTGAATCTTCTTGAATGACGATATCATGAACAGCAACATTCGGGAGTCCGTTACTAAAAGCTTCCCAACGTTCTCCTTGATTAAAGGTTACATAGGCACCATTATCTGTTCCCAAATATAGGATGTGCTCATTTTCTGGGTCTTCTCTGATGACATTGACTGGTGAGGACGGGATATTGCTACTAATGTCTTTCCATGTCTTTCCATAATCATCACTCATATACGCATAGACTTTAAAATCATCCCATCGATAACCGTTAAGTGTCACATAGACACGTTCTTTTTTATGTTGTGATGCCACCACGCGACTCACCCAAAGATCTTTTGGAAAAGTACTAGAAATGTTGGCCCAACTTCCACCAGAATTTTTAGTAACGTAAACTAAGCCATCATCACTTCCCGTATAAATTAATCCAAATTGAAATGGAGATTCACTAATAGAGGTCAATGTTCCGTAGGCTACGTTTCCTTTTTTTCCACCATTGGTGAGATCATCACTAATAGCCGTCCAATCATTACCTTGATTCATGGAACGCATTAACTTATTGCCTCCCAAATACAAAATATCTTGATTGTGAGGCGATAATAATATAGGGGTTTGCCAGTTGAATCGGTAAGGTGTGTCTCCTAATTCATGTTTTGGCTGAATGTATACTTGTTCTTCAGTTTCAAGATTGAGTCGGAAATAGTTTCCAAATTGAAAACCAGTATAGACAATATGGTGATTTCTACTATCGATTTGTATTTGCATGCCATCTCCACCCATGATACTTTTCCAAGGGTATTGTCCACTTTGATGCCAGCTCTTATCTTCACGAGCGTTATGAGCACCTACCCAAACGCCATTGTCTTGTAAGCCACCATAGACATTATATGGCTTCTCGTTATCAACATTTATAGCATAAAATTGACCCACAGATGGCGAATTGTTCTTTATCCAATTCTCGCCATCGTCATAGGTGATATTGACACCGCCATCATTACCATTGATGAGGTGATCTGGATTCTTAGGGTTAATCCACAGTGCGTGATGGTCGGCATGCACATTCTCTGCACTAATAGACTTAAACGACTTTCCTCCATCTTTTGATTTCACAATTGGAACACCATAAATGTAAATATGATCAGCGTTATTTGGTGCGACATAGATATGTCCGAAATAATAGCCATAGCTGTAATAGATGTCGTCGAGGTAATCCTCATGAGTTTTTTCCCAAGTGATACCACCATCGGTACTTTTATATACTTCAGTTCCTATCACAGGTGTGTCAAAAAGCATGGAGTTCGCATCTTCCAAATACTTCGCTAGATCAATGGGTTTCACGTTGCCGCTTCTAACCATTTGCTTGACATTGTCTGCTCTATATTTTTCTTGAAAGCCATTCATTTTGAGGTAGGCATTGAGTTTTTTGTTATCCAATGAGAGAAAAGTTTCTGTAGACATGGACTTGAAGTCTTCCTTGGTTAAAGCATTAGAGCTTTCTTTTTTTCCTTCGGAAGGTCTGCGAAACTGACTATCATGCACGGCATAGACAATATTGTCATCGTAAATTGCCAATCCAATTCTACCAACACCTTGACCCGTTGGAAAGCCACTTTTTTCGGTAGACACTTTAGTCCATGTGTTACCAGCATCGGTACTTTTATATATGGCTGAATTATTGCCACTGCCATCGAAGTTCCAAGCTTTTCTGTCTTTCGTCCATGACGAAGCAAACATTAGATTGAAATTATTGGGGTTAGTCTGTAAATCAATGATACCACTCATGTTATCTACAAAGAGTTTTTGAGACCATGTTTTTCCACCATCTGTCGTCTTATAAATGCCACGCTCTTGATTTGGAGAATACAAGTGCCCAGTAACGCCAACAACAACTTCGTCAGGATTATTTGGGTTGATCAAAATACGGCCAATATGATGGGAATCCTTGAGTCCCATGTTTTCCCATGTTTTTCCTTGATCTGTTGATTTCAAGATGCCAATTCCTGCGTAGCTAGAACGCGAACTGTTGTTTTCACCAGTACCCACCCAAATGGTTCCGTTTTTCCAATCGACTGCGATGTCACCGACATTTTGAGTGTTGGAATTATCTAAAATAGGTTCAAAGGTTGTTCCATTATTCTTGGTATACCAAACACCTCCAGAGGCATAACCGACATAAAACTCTGTGGGATTGTCAGGATTGACAGCCAAATCTGTTACACGTCCGCTCATGACAGTCGGACCAATATTTTCAAAAGCGACATTTTTCACCAATGACGATTCTGAGAGTTGTTGCTTTTTGGTTAAAGCTGATTCAATAGTTTGTGGATTTGTCGCTGGCTGCTGTGCAAAGGAAATGAAAGTTCCAAGGCAAATGAGAAAACAAAATGGTTTGAACATAGTGTGTTGGTTTTTGATCTGCACTAAAGGTAATAAATATTGAGTTTGCAAATAAAAAAAGACGCTCAAATGAATGAGCGTCTTTAAGAACCATAGGAGTAAAAAGTTACTCTTTAATAAATTTCTTGCTAATGGCGATATTTTCCATTTGGAATTCAATAAAATACATACCAGCGTTTAATGGACTAACGTCTAGGCTATTCAAAGCATTAGATGATGGCTTATTCGATAAGACCAATCGACCTCTCATGTCGTATATTAAGACATTCTCGATAATTGTATTGGCTGTGTTGGAAATATGTAAAGTGGCTTTCGTCGGGTTTGGATATATTGAAATTTGAGTTTCAATTGTTGCTTCGTCAAGGCTCAATGTTAGACCTGAACATGCAGAATAGGTCATTAAGTCTTGTGCACAAACCTGATCTGCCACATTTCTATTCATGACATCTGTACCACCAGCGATATCACTAGCACCCAAATCTCTACTGTTTTGAGAATTAGCGATAGAATAATGCATCACTTCTCCAACATTAATAATATGTGCCAATTGGTGTCCATGACCTAATTCGTGTACGGCAACGCTTTCAAAATCCACTTCAAATCCGGTAGCGGTGTCCGGACCAAACTCCCATGATAGGACTGCAAAGTCACCAGTAAACACGTCATTAAAAACAATGTCAAGTTCTGTCACGACAACATCAATTCCTCCTGGAGAACCAGAGGCACAGGATCCAAATCGAGACGTACAACGACCCAAAACACCTTGTGGTAATTCGGTACCATTATCAAAACGTATGATATTCACACCATCTGCAGCAATCACATCTATAGGCGTCACACTACCAATTTCCCAATTGATTCCTGTCGTGCAAACCCAAGTATCAAATGCTCTTAAAAAGGACGCATTTGCAGCAGCATTCGCATCAAATTCCGTATTCATTTGCCAAGTATAACCACCATTTGCATTCGTGTCAAAGTGCTGCGAAGGAAAGTCTACAGTACCTGAACTGGGATTGATCTGTGAATAAAATACGGTCAGTGTTTGAGCAGAGATAACTTCACCTCCAATATCAGGGGTGACTCTAATGTCTCCTGTTCCAGCTCTTGAAGGCACTTCTACCACAATCTGGGAATCAGTCCAACTAACGATTTGACTATCTAAAGCGTCATAATACACAGGATTAAACATATTATCGACACCACCAAAATTAGCATCTCTGAAGGCAATTGTACCACTTGTTCCAAATCCACCACCATCAACGACTAATAAATCCTTGACACCACCATTCACAGTGGTTGGAGAAAAACCAGAAATGAAAACCGCACCATTACTGTCTCTGTTAGCGCTTAGGTTTTCATAAACAGTGTCAACATCAAAATCTGATATTTCCGTTATGGCAGCGTTATTTGTAAGTGATTGAATGGCACTGTAAAACTCCGTAGTAATTCCTTGTTGCGTTTGAAAAGGATTACGAACGATGTTATTTTTTAAGTCGTATTGATAAAAACCTTGCGATGAGGCGAAAGGCATTAACTTGTTTGACGTTGTTCCTTGGCTCAAAGCCACGTTGTTTGAATGAAGCATAAATACACCAGTATCACCAATATTTAATGTTAAACTTGGTGTTACGACTTCAGATTCTAAACCTACAGTTCCTCCAGGTGTCACTATTTCCACGAGGGTGCTTGTTGTTTGCCCTTTAAAGACTTTGTAGACTTCTACCGTATTAATGGTATAAATATTTTGTTGGTTGTCGTCCCAAAACGAAGTTTTGGAAATAACTCGGCCTTCAATAATTTGTGAAGACGCTTGGACTTGTGTTTGTAAAGGTACTTCAAACATTAATTCTTGTGCAGAGATAAACGTCTGAGATGATACGACTAGCAGGATTGCTAATAACAGGTGTAATTGCGTAGTTTTTTTCATGTGTATAGTTTAGAGTTAGGGTTGAAAATATGTATTTCAGCGGACAAATATAACAATTTGTCGGAAACAGCGCTATTAAAGTTGGTCATTAACACATACGATAGCGTTTAAGAGCCGGTTTTATGAGATGAATTAGTTTTTGAAATGAACGAAATTCATAAATAAACCACATTTGAGTTCTGAATTGCGTTTTTCTTTAATTATTTTTGAAGCTATAAATTACAACGCATCATGAAATACGATAGAATAGACCGTCAACTCTTTATAAAAAACCGAAAAAACTTCATGTCGAAAATGATACCGAATAGTTTAGCGGTTTTCAATTCCAATGATATATACCCAATTAGTGCAGATAGCACGATGCCGTTTCAACAGCATAGAGACATTTTTTATTTAAGTGGTGTGGATCAAGAGGAAAGTATCTTGGTCTTATTCCCAGATTGCCCGAAAGAAAAGCATCGTGAAATCTTGTTTCTGAAGGAAACCAATGATCATATTGCGGTTTGGGAAGGGGAAAAACTTACCAAGGAAGCTGCACTAGAAACCAGTGGGATAAAAACGGTGTATTGGTTAAAGGACATGGAGAAAATCATGTTTGAACTGATGACACAATGTGATACCGTGTATATCAATACCAACGAACACTATCGTGCCAACGTGGAGACAGAAACGCGTGAAGACCGTTTTACGAAATGGTTGAAGGACAAATATCCTGCGCATTCGGTAGCGAAAAGCAATCCTATTTTGCAGCGTTTACGTTCGGTAAAGGATCCCATTGAATTGGAATTGATGCAGCAAGCATGCGATATTACCAATAAAGGCTTCCGACGTGTTTTGGATTTTGTAAAGCCAGGCGTTTGGGAGTATGAGATTGAAGCTGAGTTCATGCATGAGTTTTTGCGTAATCGCTCCAAAGGATTTGCTTACACACCAATTATTGCTTCTGGTAATAATGCCAACGTGCTACATTATATAGAGAACAACCAAGAATGTAAAGCAGGTGATTTGATTTTAATCGATGCAGGTGCTGAGTACGCTAATTATGCTAGTGATTTGAGTAGAACCATCCCTGTTTCTGGAAAGTTTACTGATCGCCAAAAAGCCGTTTATAATGCCGTAAATCGCGTTAAGAATGAAGCGACCAAACTACTAGTGCCGGGAACGCTATGGGAACAGTATCATGTGGAGGTTGGTAAGTTGATGACTTCTGAATTGATAGGTCTTGGCTTGTTAGATAAAGCCGATGTGCAGAACGAAAACCCAGACTGGCCTGCCTACAAGAAATATTTTATGCATGGGACCTCGCATCATATTGGGTTGGATACTCATGATTATGGTATTTTAACAGAACCGATGCAAGCTAATATGGTTTTTACGGTAGAACCAGGTATTTACATTCCAGATGAAGGCTTTGGCATTCGATTGGAAGACGACGTTGTGATTCAGGAGCAAGGCGAACCGTTTAACTTAATGCGCGATATTCCTATTGAAGCGGAGGAGATTGAGGCGTTGATGAATTAATTTCTTTTTATTTTTTTCAATAACCCAACCCCTAAACACGTTAGTGCCGCAGGTAACACCCAGCCCAAGTTGTAGTTGGCCAAAGGGATATAGCTGGTAAGTTTTGATAAGTTATCGGACGGATTCACAAATCCCACCACATCGGGAATACTTAAGAGGAAGGTCACTAAGACCACCGCACGAAAAACCAAAGGTGTTGAAAAACGCGGTGGTAACACATTCAGAATAATCAGTACTATAGTAATTGGGTAGATAAACAATAACACGGGTACTGCCACAATGATTATGGAGTTAAAGTCTAATTGCCCAACCACAACGCCCAAGACACAACCCAAAACAGCTGTCACGACGTAGACGAGTCTAGAATTTCCCATGAGACCTTTAAAATAATCAGCAGTTCCTGTGATGATTCCTACAGCAGTGGTAAAGCACGCCAAGGAAATTAAAATGCTTAATACGGTATTCCCAAAACCACCCAACGAAGCAATGCTTATACCACGTAAGAGATTGGCACGTTGCATATCGTTACTTAACTGGTCATTGATATTAATTTCCGCACTAAAATAAGCACCCACCGATATCAATCCAGCATAAATGATAAACAAGCCTAATCCGGCAATCCAACCCGATTTGGCGATGAGGGCTTTTTTGTCTTCAAAACTCCCTGAATGTCTTAAATTAATGGAAATGATAATCACGGCACCCACTACAACCGCACCAATGGCATCAAAGGTTTGGTAGCCTTCCAAAATACCAGTCACTAAAGGGGCTTTAAATTCAGAGGTTCCAGTGATAAGTTCCGAGGAAAAGAGTCCGATACCAATGACTAGTAAAAGCATAATCACAATTAAAGGTGTCAAGAACTTGCCGATAAAACTCAATAGTTTCGAACGGTTCATGACAAAGACAAAAACCAAAGCAAAATAAATGGTACTCGTCATAATTGGTGAACTTCCAAAAATGGGATGTATCGCTATTTCGTGTGTAGCAGCAGCTGTTCGTGGTGACGGAATGGCCACAGCAATCACATAAATGATAATGCAGTAGATGAGACTAAATTGTGGCGACACTTTTTTTCCGAAGTCATACAAGGTGCCTTGCAGTTTGGCATGCGCTAAAATTCCTATGATAGGAATCACAACAGCGGTTAACATAAAACCGAAGGCTACCCAAAACCATTGGTCGCCCGCGTTGTAACCCAACAAGGGAGGGAGTAATAGATTACCCGCTCCAAAAAATAAGGAGAAGAGCGCAAAGCTGGTGATAAAAAGTTCTTTTCGGCTATTCAATTAGTTCGTTTTTTTAAGTTGGAGATCGTGAAAATCAAAACTGAAATCTGTAATAGGAGCAATATATTTCATCGTTGCGCCTGTCGCCATTCCAGATTCATCAAAACTGAAATTCACAAAGACATCTGCATCATAACTGCGATTATCCCATTTGGCTACAAAGGTCGTGGTGTTATAAGGCAATAATTCACCGTACAAATTGGAAGAACGCTCGCAAGTAATACTATAGGTCTTTCCATCGTAAGCAATGGTGACATCACCGAACCAATCGTCTGAATAGGTGCCCACAATTTGAGAAGGTTGAGGTAATGAAGAATCAGTTTTGAATCGCTTTACCTGATCATAAACACGGGTTTTGATACTGTCATTGTATTTGATATAGTTGGTATTACGTTCACCATAATATTGTAGCCAATTACGATTGTCGTAACCTAAGTAACTGTCCTTAATGGTATTCGTAATCGTATTAAAAGCCGAGCCATTCATTTGGTTGGTGAGTACGACAATGGCTAAATCCATATCTGGAATCATGGTGAATTGGGTTACCGTACCAATAAGGCCTCCAGTATGGTACACTTGTTTGTGTCCACCCTTGACATCAGTTAAAAACCAGCCAAGACCATAACCCCTGAAATTGGAATCATACCAATCACCTTTTCGTACACGTAATGGTGTTTGTAATTGCCAAAGTTCGTGCATTTGAGCCTCACTCAATAAACGTTTTCCGTCGGAAGTCACGGCGTCATTCATTAAAAATTGTGCCCAAGTCAACATGTCAGGTACGTTACTCACAATACCACCAGCTGGATTGGCTGTTTCACTCCAATCGTGTGGAATTTGAATCACCTCACCATCTGCCATGGTGTGGGCATCTATGATGTTGGACTTTTCTGTGATGCGATTATAAGAAGCTTTACTACTAGTCATTCCAACAGGTGCCATGATTTTGGTTTCAATAAACGCTTCCCATGTAAGTCCGCTCACGCGTTCCAAAACTTCGCCTGCAACAATAAACATATTATTGTTATACTGAAATTCACTACGGAAGGAACTTTCGGGTTTCAGATATTTCAGGTTGGAAATGATATCTTCAGTAGTGAAATTATTGCCTTCAGGAAAAAACATCAAATCACCAGCTCCTAACCCGAGTCCACTTCGATGTGTTACTAAGTCACGAATGGTAAATTCTTCGGTAACCCATGGATCGTGCAATCGGAACTCAGGAATGTGTTGCCGCACTTTATCATCCCACTTTAATTTTCCCTCATCTACCATCATGGCTAATGCAAAACACGTAAAGCCTTTACTGTTGGAAGCTACGCCAACGAGAGTATTGGCATTCATGTTTTTTTTATTTGTTAACGAACGAAGTCCATGGCCTTTAGCATAAACGATATCACCATCTTTAAAAATACCCACAGAGATGCCTGGCACTTCAAAAGTACTCAAGGTATTTTGAATCAAGGAGTCAAGTTGTTCTTCTGATATTTGAGCATGACTTGTACTTGAAAAAGCCAGCAGTACTAGAAAGAGTATGCGTTTTAAAAACATGGAATTATGAGGTTTATGATTTCAATCAAATATAGTAAATACTTATGCATGTTGCGATGAGAAAAGTTAGCAAATGATATCTTTGTAGGAATGATTTTAGACTATAAAAATGTTCCGGTGTATTATGAGGATGAAGGCCAAGGTCCTGTGGTGGTTTTGCTACATGGATTTCTAGAAAATTCATCGATGTGGAAAACGTTAAAACCTCAAATTTTAGAAAGTCACAGAGTGGTTTGTATAGATTTGTTAGGTCATGGGCAAACAGGTTGCTTAGGGTATATTCATACCATGGAAGACATGGCTGATGCAGTTTTGGCGGTTTTAGATCATCTTGCGATGAATGCCTATGTGTTGATTGGACATTCTATGGGAGGTTATGTGGCGTTAGCACTTGCTGAAAAGCAACCTGATTCAGTAAAGGGACTTTGTTTGATGAATTCAACTTACTATGCCGATGATAAAGCGCGTAAAGCACTGCGTAAAAGAGCTAATAAAATGGTTCAAACTAATTTTGAGAGTATGGTGCGTATGTCCTTTACTAATTTATTTTCTGAGGTAAGTAGAGTCAGCCATAAAAAAGCGTTGGATGAAGCATTATTAGAAGCGCTAAAAACACCAGTTCAAGGTTATATTGCAGCTCAGGAAGGTATGATAAAGCGCAGTGATAAATTAGCGTTTTTACAGGACTTGGATGCTGAGAAATTAATCATAATAGCCTCTGATGATCCAGTTATAGATCCTCAACGGATTTTGAATGACACAAGGGGAACGACTATTAGATGCGAAGAAATTGGCTTTGGTCATATGAGTCATATTGAGAATTTATCAGTATTATCTTACATAATAATGCGTTTTGTCGAATTTAAATACTCTTAGACGTATTATTAATATTTTTTTAATACGTTTATAATCCCAAATTTAAATGTCATGAGAAAACGAACTAAAACTTCAGGTCCTTTAAAGATTTACTGCGATATTTTTGGACACAATTATGAGATGACCAAAAAGGTCACATCTCATGTAAAAGAATACACTTGTAAATGCTGCAAGCGACAATTAACCACAAGTAGCAACGGTAAATTGACTGAATTAACACCTAAGTACCAAGAAATTAACGCGATTTTGGCAGACATCTACATGCGACGAATGTCTCGTTTAAAGAACAAAACGCTCAGTTCATCGATATATTAGCGTAAAATCCCACATTGTAAAAGTGTTTTTTTATATTTAGACATCCTCTATTTTAATAACTAAAAAATACTTTAATACTGTGAAAGGACTCTACTGCTCTTTTTTTGGACATCAATATGAAGTTTCAAAAAATATCACTTACCACGTTAAAGAATACAAATGCACACATTGTCAATCCCAAGTCACGACAAGTGGTAACGGTGGATTGACACCATTAACGCCCAAATACAAAGAAATCAATTCGGTATTGGAGCGTATTCACAATAAAAGAATTTCTAGAATTACCAAGCAAGAGGCTAAGGAGCATATCTCTAACGAAACATTGTTAGATTTTAGCCCGCATTATTCATAGCATTCCAACCTTTTGCAATAATTGGTATGGCTTGCTCTCCTCGAGTTATTAGATGCATACCGCGATTCTTTTCGGTCATAAATCCTATCACTGTCAAATTTGGATTTCCTTTGATTTTTGGAAAATCCTTTTGCGAAATGGTCATGAGTAATTCATAATCTTCACCACCATTTAAAGCAATGGTTGTACTGTCAATATTGAATTCTTCACAAGTGGAAATCACTTGTGGATCTAATGGAATTTTATTCTCGTAGATTTCAACACCCACATCACTTTGCTTGCATATGTGAAGAATTTCAGAAGACAAACCGTCACTAATATCTATCATAGCTGTGGGTTTCACTTCTAGAGCTTTTAAAAGTTCAATAATATCTTTTCTCGCTTCAGGTTTTAATTGACGTTCGATGATATAAGTGTAAGCCTCTAAATCTGGTTGATTTTTAGGATTCACTTTGAAGACTTCTTTCTCGCGTTCTAATACCTGCAAACCCATGTAAGCTGCACCGATGTCTCCAGAAACAACTAGTAAATCATTAGGTTTTGCGCCATCGCGATACACCACGTCATTTTTGTCCACTTCACCTAATGCCGTGACAGAAATGATGAGTCCGGTAGTAGAAGATGTGGTATCACCACCTACGACATCCACATTGTAAATTTTGGCAGCTGTTTCTATCCCAGCATACAACGCTTCCAATGCCTCTAATGGAAACCGATTAGAGACCGCAATAGATACCGTAATTTGACTTGCTGTTGCGTTCATGGCATAGACGTCACTTAAGTTGACAATCACTGCTTTGTAGCCTAAATGTTTCAATGGTGCATAACTCAAATCAAAATGCACATTTTCAACTAATAAGTCGGTGGTAATTACTGTTTGTTTGGCAGTCAAATCCAATACAGCTGCATCATCACCTATTCCTTTTACCGTCGTGGTATGTTTGATATCGAAATTTTTGGTGAGATGTTCAATGAGACCAAACTCTCCCAGTTCTTCTAAAGGTGTGCGTTGTGGGTTTTTATCTTCTATCATAATGCAAAAATAGAAGCTTTTTTCTGAAGAGCCTTGTTCATCCTATGAATTTTCAGACGATAAAAAGGCCAACACAATGCATTTCATCGAAAAAATAAGTGTTTTAGCGATAAATTACAAAACATACATTAAATTAGTCATCCCAAATTTTTACATCCCTATGCAAACCTACACAACCAACGAGCTGTCATGCTCAGTTTTTGGACATAATCTCGAATGTTCAAGCATGAGTCATCAAAAACGATTCATATGTAAAACCTGTCAAGCCATCGTTCATGTAGACGATCATGGTAATTTTGACAGTTTTCCAATTCACAATCATGATATCAAAACGGCGATTAAGCAATTATTTGTTTTGAGCCATCAGTATTGGCGGAAGCAAATTTCCTTTTTATAATGCTATAGAATAGCTTGATTGCGCTTGAGCGCTAAACATTAGAAATACTTATATCATCATTTGCTAATATAATGTTAGGTTTCATTGAAAAAACCTACTTATATCGTATATTTGCACTCTATTTAGATAAAATCTATATAACCCATGATTAAAGTATCAGAATCAGCTAAAAAGAAAGTCATTGAATTGATGCATGAAGATGGCTTCAGCAGCACTACCGACTTCATTCGCGTTGGCGTAAAAAGTGGTGGTTGTTCTGGTTTATCCTATGACCTAAAGTTTGATAAAGAGCAGAAAGAAGACGATAAAGTATTTGAAGACAATGGTGTCAAGATTATTGTAGATAAAAAGAGCTTTTTATACTTAATTGGTACCACTTTGGAATATTCCGGAGGGTTAAATGGCGCTGGATTTGTATTCAATAATCCCAATGCGAATAGAACATGTGGTTGTGGAGAATCATTTTCACTTTAAAAACGATGTATGAGTAAGTATACTGAAGATGACTTAAGAGAAGAATTAAAAACCAAGGAGTACGAATACGGTTTTTATACAGATATTCAATCCGATACCTTTCCGGTGGGTTTAAACGAGGAAATCGTTATGGCCATTTCAAAGAAAAAAGAAGAACCGGAGTGGATGACTGAATGGCGTTTGGAAGCCTTTCGCATTTGGAAGGAAATGGTGGAACCTGATTGGGCAAATGTGCACTATCAAAAACCAGATTTTCAAGCCATTTCATATTACTCTGCGCCTAACAGCAAGCCCAAATACGATAGTTTAGATGAGGTAGACCCTGAACTGTTGGCCACTTTTGAAAAACTGGGTATTTCCTTAGATGAGCAAAAAAAGTTAGCAGGTGTTGCCATGGATGTTGTCGTAGATTCGGTATCGGTTGCTACTACATTTAAAAAGACCTTGGCAGAAAAGGGAATCATTTTTATGAGTATTTCCGAAGCTATTAAAGAACATCCAGAACTTGTAAGAAAGTATATCGGTACGGTTGTACCACAGAAAGATAATTTTTATGCGGCACTTAATAGTGCTGTGTTTAGTGATGGCAGCTTTTGTTACATTCCGAAAGGCGTGAAATGTCCTATGGAGTTGTCAACATACTTCAGAATTAACCAAGCAGGTACTGGCCAATTTGAACGTACCTTAGTCATTGCAGATGAAGGTAGTTATGTGAGTTACCTTGAGGGTTGCACGGCACCAAGTCGTGATGAGAACCAATTGCACGCAGCCGTTGTTGAATTGATTGCCTTAGATGATGCCGAAATCAAATATTCTACGGTTCAAAATTGGTATCCTGGAAATGCAGAAGGTAAAGGTGGTGTCTACAATTTTGTAACCAAAAGAGGCTTGTGCGAGACCAATGCTAAAATTTCTTGGACACAGGTTGAAACTGGCTCTGCTGTGACGTGGAAGTATCCATCATGTATTTTAAAAGGAGATAATTCTGTTGGAGAATTTTATTCCATTGCAGTCACGAATAATTATCAGCAAGCCGATACTGGTACGAAAATGATTCATCTAGGAAAGAACACCAAGTCAACAATAATTTCCAAAGGTATATCGGCTGGGAAATCTCAAAATTCTTATAGAGGATTGGTACAGATTAGTTCTAGAGCAGATAATGCCAGAAATTTTTCACAGTGTGACAGTTTGCTGATGGGAAATGAATGTGGCGCACATACCTTTCCGTATATAGAAGCTAAAAATAAATCCGCTCAAATAGAGCACGAAGCAACAACCAGTAAGATTGGTGAAGACCAAATTTTCTATTGCAATCAAAGAGGGATTGATACCGAAAAGGCGATCGCTTTGATAGTTAATGGTTTTAGTAAAGAGGTCTTAAATAAACTGCCAATGGAGTTTGCCGTTGAAGCTCAAAAATTATTGGAGATTAGCTTGGAAGGCTCTGTTGGATAAGTTCTATTAATCATTTCAAAATTAAACAGATGAAACAAACGTTTTTAGTAGTGGTTATCGCATTGATAACTTTCGGATGCAAAAATGACAAAGCAACTACTGATTCTGCAGTAGAAGAACAAACTAGCATAACTGAAGATGGTAAAACAGCTAAACAGAGTGATGGTTTTATCGCGATTCAAGGTAACTTTCTTTATGTAGAAAAAGACAATGCCGCAGTGTTGCAAACACCAACGCAAATGTATGGCGTTATCGTTGATGACATGATGAAAGAATTAAACAAACAAGTAGAAGTTTATAAAACAGAGCCGTATCAAATGGTGCCTGTGACCATAAGAGCTCGAATATTTAAAAAGGAAGGCGCTACGAACGAGTGGGAAAATAAAGTTGAAGTCAAAGAAATTCTAAAGGTATCAGAACCCACAAAAGAAGATAGCGACATCGTAAAATTAGGAAGTTAATACATATGTTAAAAATAAAAAATTTACACGCAAGTGTTGAAGGTAAAGCGATTTTAAGAGGTATCAACCTAGAAGTGAAACCTGGTGAAGTTCACGCTATCATGGGTCCTAATGGTTCTGGAAAAAGTACCTTGGCCAATGTGGTTGCTGGAAAAGAAGAATACGAGGTCGATCAGGGAGAGATCCTTTTTGAAGGTGAAGATATAGGTGAATTGGCAGCAGAAGAACGTGCGCACAAAGGCGTGTTTTTATCGTTTCAATATCCGGTAGAAATCCCTGGCGTAAGTGTGACCAACTTCATGAAAACCGCCATCAATGAAACACGTAAGGCGAAAGGCCTTGAAGATATGCCAGCTAATGAAATGCTGAAAATGATCCGAGAGAAATCTGAGTTATTAGAAATCGACAGAAAATTCTTGTCACGTTCGCTTAATGAAGGATTTTCAGGTGGAGAAAAGAAGCGTAACGAAATTTTTCAAATGGCGATGTTGGAACCGAAATTAGCTATTCTGGATGAAACTGATTCTGGATTGGATATCGATGCCTTGCGCATTGTGGCTAATGGTGTCAATAAACTTAAAAGCAAAGATAATGCGGTTGTAGTAATTACTCATTACCAACGCTTATTAGATTATATCGTTCCTGATTTTGTTCATGTGCTACACAATGGACGTATTGTTAAATCCGGATCTAAGGAGTTGGCACATGAGCTTGAGGAAAAAGGCTACGACTGGATTAAAGAAGAGGTGAACGCCTAAAATGAGTAATTGCGAGTAACTATTTCACAAAGAAAGTGGTTGAAGGAAGCAGTTAAAAAGGAAGATTTGAAATAATGGATTTAAAAGATAAATTAGTATCGTCATTTATGGCATTCGAGAACTCGGTAGACGTTGAGACACCAGTTCATGATTTACGTAGTGAAGCTATAAAGACGTTTGAGGATAAAGGTTTTCCATCAAAGCGTGATGAAGCCTGGAAATATACCTCGCTGAATTCGGTGTTGAAGCATGATTATAGCGTATTTCCTAAGCAAGAGAATGCTTTGGAGTATCGCGATGTTAAAAAGTATTTTATCCATGATATTGATTCGTATAAAATCGTTTTTATTGATGGAAAGTACTCTTCGCATTTATCGCAAACAACGCATGATGGTATTGACGTTTGCTTGATGTCTGCTGCTTTAACAAAACCAAAATATCGTTTAATCATTGAAAACTATTTTAATAAAGCGACGACTAAAGATAGTTTATCCTCATTGAATACAGCCTTTTCACAAGAGGGTGCGTATATCCATATTCCAAAGAATAAAGTAGTTGAAAAGCCTATTCAGATAATTCATTTCGCTACAGGAAACGAATCGGCACTGATGCTGCAACCACGAAGTCTTGTAGTTGTGGATGAAAATTCACATGTACAAATCATTGAGCGTCACCAAAGTTTGACAGACCATCCAGTATTAACCAATAGCGTGACCGAAATATTTGCTAATAAAAGAGCGATCGTAGACTACTACAAACTCCAAAACGATAAGCAAAGCGCCTCTTTAATTGACAATACCTTTATCAAACAGAAGCGCGAAAGTTTTACGTCTGTGCATACCTTTTCTTTTGGTGGGCAATTAACACGTAATAATTTGAATTTTTATCAGGAAGGTGAGCGGATAGATTCAACGCTCAAGGGTGTAACAATTGTTGGTGACAAACAACATGTAGATCATAACACATTGGTGCATCACATGGAACCTAATTGTGAAAGTCACCAAGATTATAAAGGCATTTTTTCTGATAAAGCCACTGGTGTTTTCAACGGAAAAGTGATCGTCGATAAAATTGCTCAGAAAACAAATGCTTTTCAAGCTAATAACAATATTTTGCTAAGCGACAAAGCGTCTATCAACACAAAACCACAGTTGGAAATTTTTGCAGATGATGTGAAATGTTCTCATGGCTGTACGATTGGTCAGTTGGATGAAAGTGCCATGTTTTATATGCGTTCACGAGGTATTCCAGAGAAAGAAGCCAAAGCTTTACTGATGTTTGCGTTCAGTAACAACGTTTTGGATTCCGTGAAAATACCAGAAATTAAACAACGTATTACCAAAATTATTGCCAATAAATTAGGTGTAAATCTTGGATTTAACCTTTAGTTTTTAGGCTGTGATATTTTTGATAAAAATAGGTTGGAATCAATCCGAAATTTAAGAGTAAGAATCCAATAAAAACGATGACTCCTCTATAAGGCCAGATTAAAAATTCAAACATAGCTCCAATTCCTAAAGTAAAAAAGGTTAAAAAACCTAAAACATAAAATGATTTTTTCATGGCTAATATATTTTAAGAGTATTGATAATTAGATTTTCTATATCTATAATAAAAATGAATGGGTAATACGACGACAACGAAAAATCCGATAGCACCAATTAGTAAAGTATTCGCATAGGGCCAATGCATCATTTTAAATACAAGGCTGGAAGCAGCTATTAAAGTAGCTAAACAGCTCATAATAAACTTGACCTTATTAAGACCAGTAAGTTCCTTGCTAAACTTCTGAATGTTGGTCTCTCGTTGTAAATTTTGAAAACTGGTATAACCACCAAACTTTTGAAGCGCTTCTTGATAGAGACTATCAAAATCCTCAGATTCGCTGGTTTCCAAATAAGAGCAAATGTGATCGATGAGGTCATCTCTTAGATCTTTAGATTGTATGCCGTAAAGTTTGAGGTTGTTTTCTATATATACAATATGTTCCTGAGATATTATCATGATTTGACAGTTTGAGTATTAAAAATGATACGTAACGTATCTATAAAATCTTGTAATTCTTTTGTGGTATCGGTGACCACTTGCTTACCTTCTTTTGTAACCATATAGTACTTTCTAATACGTTTTCCTATATACATTTTTTCAGTTTCTAAAATGCCTTTGGCTTCAAGTTTATGAAGTATGGGATACAAGGCGCCTTCAGAAATATCTATTTTACCCAAGGTCATTTTTTTTACTTCTTGAGTAATCTCATAACCATACATCTTTTCTCTGCTACTAATTAGCTTTAAAATGATGGGTTGTAAGGTGCCTTTAGTGAGTTCTTTACTATACATATGTCAAATATACATTTTATTTAAATGTATTTTTATAAAATGATAAAAAAATAATAAGTTTTCTTTTCTAAATGCCTTTTTAGACAAACATCTTGTAACTTTGCACCTATGATAAACGTCAATAAAATCAGAAAGGATTTCCCCATCTTAAATCGCGAAATCAACGGAAAACCTTTGGTCTATTTTGATAATGCTGCAACATCACAGACGCCTCAGCAGGTGATTGATGTTATCGTAGATTATTATACTAACCACAATGCGAATATTCATAGAGGTGTACATGCCTTAAGTCAGGAGGCAACTGATTTATATGAAGACGCACGACGCAAAATACAACAGCATTTTAATGCGTTGCACAGTCATGAAATCATTATGACTTCTGGAACGACTCATGGCATTAACCTTGTCGCTAACGGGTTTTCATCCTTACTACAAAAAGATGATGAGGTGCTTGTGTCGGCATTAGAGCATCATAGTAATATTGTACCGTGGCAAATGCTCTGTGAGCGCACAGGTGCTAAACTAAAAGTGATTCCGATGAATGCCCATGGGGAATTAGTGATGAGTGCTTATGATGAATTACTTTCCGATAAAACGAAGTTGGTCTTCGTCAACCATATTTCCAATGCCTTAGGAACTATCAATCCCATTAAATATATCATTGATAAAGCGCATGAGTTTGGCGCTGCTGTTTTAGTGGATGGTGCACAATCTTGTCCGCACATAAAACCAGATGTTCAGGCTTTGGATGTCGACTTTTATGTGGTTTCTGCGCACAAAATGTGTGGGCCAACTGGTGTAGGCATGCTCTACGGAAAAGAGGCTTGGCTCAAAAAATTACCACCGTACCAAGGAGGTGGAGAGATGATAGATCAAGTGACTTTCGAGCATACAACTTATGCTGGATTACCACATAAATTTGAAGCCGGTACGCCAAATATTTCTGGTGGTGTCGCTTTCGGTGCTGCGATAGATTATATGAACCAAATCGGTTTTGACAATATTGCGGCTTACGAACATGAATTGTTGGTCTATGCTACCGAAAAGTTAGCAGCAATTGAAGGCTTGAAAATTTATGGAGTAGCTAAAGAAAAAACCTCGGTTATTTCTTTTAATATAGAAGGGATACACCCATACGATATTGGAACGATACTAGATAAAATGGGTATTGCTGTTAGAACTGGACATCACTGTGCGCAACCAATTATGGATTTCTATAAAATTCCAGGAACAGTAAGAGCTTCTTTTGCATTTTACAATACACATGCCGAAATAGATGTCTTAGTGGCAGGTGTTAAAAAGGCCAAAATGATGCTCTCTTAAGTGTTGATTATATAAGGTTCTGAATGACACCTTTTTAGGTGTTTTTTTGTTTTTTACCATTTACAAAACAGCTGTTTTTCATCGAAAAACTTCAGCATTTAGTTAAAATTTTCCTAAATATTTATATATTCAGCAGAATTTTTAATTAAAACATATTAAGTATGAAAAAAATGATGTTGAGCTTTGCAGCTCTGGCCCTGATCTTCACGTCTTGTGAATCTGAACCAAATGGAACTTCACAAGAACAAAATCAAATAGATATGAGCGATTTCTTCGTGCATACAGATTCTGATAATGGAGAGAATGAAAGGAATGGTATTGTCGCTTGTCATACCATGACGAATTTAAATAGATTGTTAGAAGAGGACCCGAAGTTGTATCAAAAAATGTATGATATAGAGTACCAATCAAGAGCTTTTGCAGCTAATGCTAAAGGTGGCCCTGGAAATGGGAACGGCAACGGCAACGGCGGTGGAAACACTGGTGGTGGCGGAGGCGGTGGCACCACTGATAACCTCGGTGTGATTACCATTCCTGTTTATGTACACGTGATATACAGTAATTCACAGCAGAACATTTCAAGTACTCAAATCAATTCACAAATCTCTGTCTTAAATCAAGATTTTAGAGGTACTAACAATGATGCCAATCAAGTGCCTAATGAATTTGCTGGTTTAGTAGCAGATAGTGAAATTCAATTTTCATTAGCTGGAACATTCCGTTATCCAGATTCTAGAAGTTCTTGGGGAACTAATGATGCCATGAAGGCAGCCTATCCTCCAATCACTCCAGATACACATCTTAATATTTGGGTATGTAACATAGGCGGTGGTATCCTTGGATATGCACAGTTCCCAGGTGGACCTTCAGCAACAGATGGTGTTGTTGTATCACCACAGTATTTTGGAAATACAGGTTATGTTGCTGCGCCATTTGATGAAGGAAGAACCACAACTCATGAAGTAGGACATTACTTAAACTTACGCCATATTTGGGGTGATGGAAGATGTAATAGAGATGACTATGTGGCTGATACGCCTACCTCTGACGGACCAAACTATGGATGCCCTTCGTATCCAACGGTTAACTGTCGTTCAAATGATATGACGATGAATTACATGGATTATGTAGATGATGCTTGTATGTATATGTTCTCTGAAGGTCAAAAGACACGTATGAGATCAATATTTCAAAGTGGTGGACCAAGAGCTGCTATGGCGAATTAATATTGCAACAATATTGTATGAAAGGATGTCCGAACGGACATCCTTTTTTTATTTAATGAACGCACTAAATAACTTTGGCTTCTTTTTTGTAATATTACTATCAGACTCAAAAAACTAACATTATGAAATTAATTATATGTGTCATTTTAATGTTGATAACAACTAAAGAGTGTGACAAAACTCAAAAAGATATGGTAAATAATGCATCTCAGGAAATGGCAGACAGACAAAGTCAAGAGATTGATAAGATAACATATCAAGCCGCCACACGAGGGTTTTTTCTAAAAATATGGGTTGAAGGAGATACCTTATCTTACACTAATGACTATAATCTACAAGATGTCAAAACTCATAAAATTTCAGAAGAACAACGTACGGCATTAAATGAAAAAACAAGTCAATTTGATATGACAAAGCTTTCAGAGCTCAAGTCACCTTCAGAATCGCATCAATTTGATGGTGCCGCAATCGCAACTTTTGAAGCGACCAAGGGCGATGAGACCTACAAAACGAATGCTTTTGATCATCAAAATCCTCCTAAAGAAATTAAAGCCCTTGTTGAGAAGCTGTTATCCATGAAAGCTATGATGGAAAAACAATAGAGATGTCGTATCTTTGAAAAGTGAATATCACACCTTGTTGTGTGGCAAAAAAAACTAAGAGTTTTATGACGATTGAAGAGATACAAGAAGAAATCATTGATGAGTTTTCAATGTTTGATGATTGGGAAGAGCGCTATCAGTATATGATAGATTTAGGAAAAACCTTACCGCTTATTGATGAACAATACAAGAATGATGATCATATTATTAAAGGTTGTCAAAGTAAGGTTTGGGTTCATGCTGAAATGAAAGACGATAAAGTACAGTTTACTGCAGATAGCGATGCCATCATTACAAAAGGGATTATTGCGATTTTGATTCGGGTATTTTCAGATCAAAAACCACAGGCGATCATTGAAAGTAATACCGATTTTATCGACCAAATAGGTCTCAAGGAACATTTGTCGCCAACACGAGCGAACGGATTGGTGAGTATGATTAAACAAATTAAGATGTATGCCATTGCATACCAAACACAATTAAATTAAAAACGTTACCATTTGATATGGAAACGAAATAGATAAAATTATGAGTGATACAACTATAGATACCAGTCTGTTAGGAGAAAAAATAGTACGCGTTTTAAAAACCATTTTTGATCCAGAAATTCCAGTAGATATTTATGAGCTAGGACTTATTTATGATGTCTTGGTGAATGAAGATTATGATGTTAAGATTTTAATGACCTTAACAACGCCTAACTGTCCTGTTGCTGAGACGTTGCCTTTAGAAGTTGAAGAAAAAGTCAAGTCTTTGAATGACGTCAAATCAGCAGAGGTAGAAATCACCTTTGATCCACCTTGGAGCCAAGATTTGATGAGTGAAGAGGCAAAGTTGGAACTCGGGATGCTTTAATCTTGAACTCCTAAATGCCAAGACATACTCCTAAATCCTTAAAAGACAAACAAACCACGAATTTGAGGCATTCATTCAATGCCTTAATTTTTATCCCAAGATTTTTTAAAGACATATGGCAAACCAATAAAAAGCGGTTTGTTGTATCTGCATTTTGTCGTTTAATTGGTGCTCTTTTACCTGTTATTGTGCTATGGGTTGGGAAACTCATTATTGATGAAATTATTTTACAGACGAATATCGAGACTAGTGATTTGTCCAGACTATGGCTATACGTTGGTATTGAGTTTGGTCTTATTATTCTTTCAGATTTGGTGAGTAGAGCTATTGCTTTAACCGATGGATTGTTAGGCGATGCCTATGCCATCAGTTCGTCTGTGAGTATCATTAAAAAGACGAATCAAATTGATATGAGTTTGTTGGAAGACTCAGAGTTCTACGATAAGTTAGAACGCGCTCGAACGCAAACAACAGGTCGTGTTGGTTTGATGTCTAATACCTTAAGCGAGGTGCAAAGTCTTATTTCGATAACTACCTTAATTGCTGGACTTATTTACTTCGAACCCTATCTTATTATATTATTGATTCTGAGTATCATTCCATCGTTTATCAATGAGATATGGTTTAGTCAAAAACAATATTCCTTAGCTAGAGGATGGACAGCAGAAAGGCGTGAGCTCGATTATTTACGATTTATTGGAGCGAATAGCCAAACAGCTAAAGAAATCAAATTATTTGGTTTAACCGATTTTGTAGTGAGTCGTTTTAAAGGGCTATCTAACGACTATTTTGAACTTAATAAGAAGCTCGCTGTAAAACGGTCAGCTTTGGGGTTTTTGTTTAATGTATTGGGGACATTAAGCTATTATGGCGCCTATGTATTTATTATTTATAGGGTTATTTCTGGTGTGATTACCTTAGGCGAGTTGACATTTTTGTCAGGTTCCTTCAATAGATTAACAAGAAACCTTCAGGATTTCTTTTCTAGATTCACGAGAATTACTGAGAGTGCTTTGTACCTAAAAGATTATTTCGAATTTTTAGATATTTCCTTAGTACCTAAACATAATGAAGACATGCCGCTTCCAGAATCCATAAAGTCTGGCTTTGAATTTAGAGATGTGACGTTTTCCTATCCTGATGCAACAGCGGACATATTGAAAGGTGTTAGTTTCGAAATAAAAGCTGGAGAAAAGATGGCTTTTGTTGGTCAAAATGGTGCAGGAAAAACAACACTTACTAAATTGTTATTGCGGTTTTATGAGCCTACTTCTGGTGCAATCTTCTTAGATGGGATCAATATTAATCGGTTTAAGAAGTCGGAATACCAAGCGTTTTTTGGTGTGATATTTCAGGATTTTTATAAGTATGAATTTACGGTTAAGGAAAATATCGCTATTGGAGACATTGATCAAATAGACAATCAAGATAAAATAGAAAATGCGGCGGCCTTGAGTTTGGCAGATGAGGTTATTTCAGAGTTGAAGTTTGGTTATGACCAGCAATTAGGTAAGCGTTTTTATAAAGGTCAAGAATTATCTGGTGGTCAATGGCAAAAAGTAGCTTTAGCAAGAGCCTATATGAAAGATGCCAAAGTCATGATTTTAGATGAACCGACTTCAGCTTTAGATGCCAAGTCAGAGAGTCAGGTTTTTGAGCGTTTTATTGGTCTTACTGAAAATAAAACGAGTATCATTATTTCTCATAGGTTTAGTACTGTTCGACAAGCCGATAGAATACTGGTACTGGAGAATGGATTGGTTCTGGAGATAGGAACCCATGATCAGCTCATGAGTAACCAAAAGCTATATGCACAGTTATTTGCATTGCAAGCGGAAGGTTACCAATAAATAATTGATTAAATTTGAACTATGGCAGAAGAGATTGTAAATAGAGTCGCCTTGAGTAAATTAATGGTCGTAGATCTTGAGGATTATTATCCAGAAGGAGAACGCTTTGTATTTGATATTAAGGAGTGGCTTTATGAAGGGTTTGTTTTAAGAGAAAAAGAATTTAGACAACGCGTCAAGGATTATGACTGGTCGCAACACCAAAACCAATTCGTGGCCTTGACATGTTCGTCAGATGCTATTGTTCCGGCTTGGGCCTACATGCTGATGACCATTGCATTGGAACCATACGTTAAGAAAGTGGTGCTTGGCAATTTGGAAGCTTTAGAAACAGCTATTTATCAAGACATTATTGGCAAACTGGATGTGCAACCTTATTCAGATAAACCACTTATCATAAAAGGGTGTTCTCATAAGCCTGTCCCAACAAATGCTTATTTAATGTTGGCAAAACGACTAAAACCAGTGGCAAAGTCTATCATGTTTGGTGAAGCCTGCTCTTCTGTACCACTTTACAAAAGAAAATAATAATTATAAATCTTGTGACCTCTTACTAAAACGAGTGTCTAAAACACAAAAATTAGTATTTTTAAGAAGTAAAATTAATTCAAACTTATAGGTAGTCAAATACGTTATGAATTATATTTGCAATGGAATTATTAAAAAACTTTAAAACTAATATTATGACTAAAAAGTTACTTTTATCTACAATATTTTTATTGACTGTAGTTTTTGGTTATTCACAAACCAAAGAAGAATTAGAAGCACAAAAGGCAGAAAAACAAGCTGTAGCAGATGCTGCACAAGCAGAAGCTGATGCCTTACAAGCTCAAATTGATGCGCTTCCTGGATGGCGCGTTGGAGCTTTTGGAGTGATTGGTGGTAGCTTGTCTAACTTCAATAACTGGTATGCTCAAGGCGTACCGAATAACTCCTCTGGAAACATAGGTTTTACCGTTAATGCTTACGCTAACTTAATTGAGGATAAATTTTTCTGGAGAAACTCATTAACGACAAATCTCAGTTGGGTGAAATTGGATAACAAGGACACCGATTTAGATTCTGATAACTTTGAACCAACGACTGATGTTTTTAATATTTCATCACTTTATGGTAGAAATTTAAGTGAAACTTTAGCGGCTTCGGCATTAATGGAATACAGAACCACCATCCTCGATAACTTTAATGATCCAGGATATTTGGATGTTGGTATTGGTGCTACTTGGACGCCAATCGAGAATTTAATTGTGGTGATTCACCCCTTAAACTACAACTTCGTATTTGCAGATAACGATGCCGTATTTGAATCATCTTTAGGTGCCAAAATCGTAGCCGACTATACACGTAAAATTGGCAAGATTAACTTTAAAACCAACTTTTCAACTTTCCAGAGCTACGAGAGTGGTGACTTATCAAACTTTACATGGACGAACTCATTTAGCTATACCTTATGGAAGAAAATTGGTGTCGGTTTTGACTTTGCTTTAAGAAGTAACAAACAAGAGGCTTTAAATTATGCATTAGCACAATTTGATGGTGATTCAGCCGATATTCCAACTTTCGAAAGTGTTGATAACGATTTACAAACTTACTACACCTTAGGATTGACTTACAAATTCTAAAGTCAGTATTCATATTAAAAAAAGCACCTTGTTAAAAGGTGCTTTTTTTTGTAATAAAATACATTATTCTTCCTCTTCCGTATAATCAGGATATAAGAAATGATTATAAGGGAAACGGGTTACATGAATTTCTCTGACTTCATCATAAACACGTTTTTTAAAAGTGTCTAAATTCTTTTTATTTAATGCTGAAATAAATAGGGCATTATTCCCAATTCGGTTCATCCATGTGTTTTTCCATTCCTCTAAAGTGTAATGTGATGAGGTTCGCTCCGTAACCAGGTCATCTTCATCAAAAGGTTCAGGTTGATAAGCATCAATTTTATTGAATACCATAATAGTAGGCTTATCAGCACTATCAATTTCTCCTAAGATTTTATTTACTGAATCGATATGTTCCTCAAAATTAGGATGTGAAATGTCAACCACGTGAAGTAACAAATCAGCCTCTCGAACTTCATCTAGTGTACTCTTGAACGATTCAACAAGTTGTGTTGGTAATTTTCTAATAAATCCAACGGTATCAGTTAATAAAAATGGTAGGTTCTGAATGACCACTTTTCTCACGGTCGTGTCTAAAGTGGCAAATAACTTATTCTCGGCAAAGACATCACTTTTACTAATCACGTTCATAAGTGTGGATTTCCCAACATTGGTATAACCAACCAAAGCGACTCTCACCATCTTGCCGCGATTACCTCGTTGTACAGCCATTTGTTTGTCGATCGTTTTGATTTTCGCTTTAAGTAAAGCGATTTTATCACGAACGATACGTCTATCGGTTTCTATCTCCGTTTCTCCAGGACCTCGCATTCCAATACCACCTTTTTGACGTTCGAGATGCGTCCACATTCCTTTTAACCTCGGAAGTAAGTACTCGCATTGGGCTAATTCTACTTGGGTTCTGGCATAACTAGTTGTGGCGCGCTGTGCAAAGATGTCAAGAATAAGATTGGTTCTGTCTAATACTTTACAGCCTAAAATTTTACTGATATTTCGCTCTTGTGCTGCCGATAATTCATCATCAAAAATAGCGGTACCCACATCATGGTCTTCAATGAACTGTTGCACTTCTTTCATTTTCCCAGAACCGATAAACGTTTTAGGGTTCGGCATGTCCATTTTTTGGGTAAAGCGTTTCAAGACCTCACCACCTGCAGTATAAGTTAAAAATTCCAATTCATCTAAATACTCTTTAGACTGTTCTTCATTTTGTTCTCTGGTAACGACACCAATAAGAACAGCTCTCTCTAATTCTATATCTTTCTTTTCAATCATATATTCAAATAAAAAAACAAAGTTACATAATTGAATCTTCGCCCATTGCTTTTTAAAACTTAAATTTGTGTTGTGGATTCCAAAGACTTGAAAACAACATCGTATACCATAGCATTTTATAATCTCGAAAATCTTTTTGATATACATAATGATACTTCAAAATTTGATGACGATTTTTTGCCAGGTTCAGAGAAACGCTGGACAAAAAATCGTTACGAAAGAAAACTTTACAAACTAGGACAGGTCATTTCTAAAATTGGTCCAAAGGAGTCTGTGAAGCCGCCAGCGATAGTTGGATTGGCTGAAGTTGAAAACAAGAACGTTGTTCGGGATTTAATTCAAAGCAAAGAACTTGCGAGTCATAATTATGGGTTTGTTCATTATAATTCACAGGATGAGCGAGGAATCGATGTGGCATTGATATATGATAAAACTGTTTTTACGGTAGAGCATTCTCAAACCTTTAGCATTTATCTTGAGGATGACATTGGCGCACAAGATCATACCCGAGATATTTTGGTTGTCACGGGAGAATTACATGCTGAAAAGATACACTGTATTGTGAATCACTGGCCTTCGCGTAGAGAAGGCGTCATAGAATCATCACTGAAACGTATGACAGCTGCGAAAAAAGTCGTTGAAATCATTGGTAAGATTAAAGCGGAGGATGCTGATGCTAAAATTTTAGTGATGGGAGATTTTAATGATAACCCAGCGAATGATAGTTTAAAGTATTTGACTAAAGCCAGTAACCTATTTAATCCAATGGAAACATTGCTATCATATAATAGAGGCAGTTTAAACCACAATTTTAGATGGAACTTGTTTGATCAGATACTTTGTTCTACGAACTTTTTTGAAACAGGTTTAAATTGTCTGAAATTTGATGAAGCTGATATATTTGATGAAGCTTTTTTGACCCAGTACAAAGGAAAGTTTAAAGGGCAACCATTCAGAACTTATGTTGGAAGAAAATACAAAGGAGGTTATAGTGATCATTTTCCAGTTTACCTGCGATTAAATGTAACTGAATTATAAGATTTTAGAACTCCTTTTCTTTTTGTCGATAATAATTGCTTTTTATCTATTATAACATTGTTAACAGTATGTTAACTGGCATTTTTTTTATCTTCGGTTACTTATTTAAGTCTTATAGCAAGGACTTATTTTGTCGGGAATAGTCCGTACTCCCCTAAAGGACTAAACTTAAGGCGCTAACTGTCAATTAATTAAAATAATTTAATAGCATTCATTAATATGAAAAAAATTATACTCTCGTTATCATTCCTCCTTGTTTTTTCTATTTGGTGTGTCGATGCGCAGATTGCGTCGTACCCTTATGTAGAAGATTTTGAATCTGGAGATGGAGGCTGGGTTGCAGACAACACCAACGCAGGAACCTGGGCTCTTGGAGCGCCAACTAATGCTGTGATAAACAGTGCAGACTCTGGCGCTAATGCTTGGGTAACAAATTTGACAGGAAACTACAATACTAGTGAAAATTCATTTGTGGTGAGTCCTGTTTTTGATTTAACAGCGTTAAGTGCTCCCGCTATTGAAATGAGTATTTGGTGGAATTCTGAATTCAGTTGGGATGGTATGGTTTTACAATCCTCTATAGATGGAGGAGCTTCATGGCAAAATGTAGGAGCTCTAGGTGATCCGAATAACTGGTACAATGATGGAACAATCGCAGGAAACCCAGGTGGCCAACAAGTAGGTTGGACAGGTAGAGGTGCTTCTGGATCTGGTGGTTGGGTGATTGCCCGACATGCACTTACTGGATTGGCTGGTGAAGCTAATGTGATTTTGAGAGTCGCATTTGGATCCGACACGTCTGTTGAAGACGAAGGTGTCGCATTTGATACAGTAACAATATTTGAAGTAAGTTGTCCTGAACCAACGGGCATAACAGTAAGTAACATTACTTCCACAGGCGCTGATATATCTTGGACAGCAGGAGGCACAGAGGGTACTTGGGAGGTTGCGGTACAGCCGATTGGTACAGGTGAGCCAGTAGGATCGGGAGATTCAACGACAGACAATCCTTATACAGTTGGAGGATTAACAGCTGTGACGGATTATGAGGTA